>CAVZSO010000001.1:0-52762 GCA_963777975.1 uncultured Chloroflexia bacterium
CGGCGTACCTCGCCGGCCGCGGCACACGCGGCGCGGCGGCGCTGGGCGAAGGCCACCAAGACCGGCGCGGAACGCGCGGCGGCGCGCCGGCGTGGCTGGGTCGGGAGTTGGGAGGAGAGCTGAGGGCGTCGAGGTCGACTGCGAGCTCGTCGGTCGGCGTCCTGATCGACGGCCTGCCTGACCACCCCCGGCTCGGCGTCCGGCCCTACGCAGGGCCGTCGGATCACCCCGGCATGGTGGCGGCAAATAACGCCTGGCGGGCGTCCGTCGGGATCAGCGAGCATGTCACGACCGAGGCGCTCGACAACCTCTATGCGCACCTTACGAACTCCGACCCGTACCGCGACTGCCTGGTCCTGGATGTCGACGGCGAGATCGCCGGCTACGTCCGGACAGAGTGGCTGGACGACCCAGCGTCGGGTGACCGCGTCTCCGAGGCCTCCATCGTCCTGGCCCCCTCTATCGTCAGCCACGCGACCTATGCCGCTCTCCTCGCCCCCGCGGAGCGTCGGCTCCTGGCCGATAGCAATGACCGGACCAGCCGGCCGGGCGACCGCTTCCGCGCCTGGATCCACGACACGGACGGCATCCAGGCGTCTGCGTATCGCGAGGCGGGGTACGCGGCGGTCCACCGCTGGTACGAGATGGTGCGCCTGACCCTCGACGACCTGCCGGACGCCCCGATGCCCGACGGCCTCCAGCTCCGACCGGTCCGGCCCGAGCATTGGCGACCGATCTGGGACGCCGACGTCGAGGCCTTCAGCGACGACTGGGATGCGCCGGACATGAGCGAGACCGCCTTCCAGCGTTTCCTCGGCGAGCCGCACCAGCTGCCCGACCTCTGGCAGGTCGCCTGGGATGGTGACCAGGTCGCTGGCCACGTCCTCGTGACGATCAACGCTGAGGAAGACAAGCGTTTCGGGCGGCGGCGCGGTGTGCTCGACTCGGTGGCCGTGCGGCGACCCTGGCGCAGGCGCGGCCTCGCCCGGGCGCTCATCGTCCGAGCGCTCGGCGCCCTCCGCGACCACGGCCAGACGAGCGCCGCCCTCGGCGTCGACGTCGACAACCCCAACCAGGCGCTCGACCTCTACACTTCCTGCGGCTTCGTCGTCGACCTCAGCGGCTCCGTCTACGAGAAGCCGATCGGACCACCGACCAACGGCTCTTAGGGCGCGTTCGCGTCAGTGGAGCGGCCAGCATCAGGAGCGCTGTGCGCTTGGGGCCTGCATGGCGGACGGGCCCCGTCGATCGTCAGGCGAACAGGCGCCCTTGTCGGGCGACGAGGTCGAGCCACGACCGCTCCCGCTCGATGGTCGTCGTGGCGCCGTGGCCCGGCAGGACCCTGAGGCTGGGTTCAAGGCGTGCCAGCCGAGCCAATGACTCGGCCATCGCAGCCTCAGAGCCGCCCATCAGGTCGGTCCGGCCCCAGGCGCCGGCGAAGAGCGTGTCGCCGCTCAGCAGGACGCCCGACTCTCGCGCCAGCAGGCAGACCGAGCCCTCGGTGTGCCCGGGGGTGTGGAGGACCTCGAGGTCGAAGGCCCCGAAGACGACGCGCCCACCCTCGGCCAGCTCGACGGCCGGCACGCTGGGTGGGATCGGGAACGGGGCGTTGGCCGCAGCCGGTCGCTCGAGCCCGTGACGGTCGAGCGCGTGGACGGCGATGTCGGCACCGGTCGCCGCGCTGACCGCAGCGTTGTCGCCGATATGGTCCCAATGGCGATGGGTCGAGACGATGAGCTTGAGCGTCCAGCCCCGCTCGGCCAGCTGGCCGGTGAGCCAGACGACACACGGCGTCCCGGTGTCGATGGCGATCGCCTCGCGGCTGGCCTCGTCGCCCAGGACCCAGACATTGGTGGCCGCGGGGCCGACGACGCGATGCAGGATCTCCATCGTGGTCAGGCCCGGCGCGCGCGCGCTGGCAGCGGCACCGGGCTGCCATCCGCCGTCTCGAGGCGGACGAAGACCCCATCGACGAGGATGCTGGCGCGCGCCAGCCGATAGGCGAGATCGACCGGGAAGGGGTGTTGGCGCGACGCGCCGATGACGACGGCGTTCTGCTCGGGACCAGGTTCGATGCGCGCGGCATGGACCCGGAGCGGTGTGGCACCGTCCACGACCAGCCGCCCCTCACCCGTGGCGACCAGGTTGTGCAACCAGGCGGCCGAGGCGTTGGCATGGCCGACGTAGCGCCGCTCGCCGACGCCCAGCAGTCCGACGAGCACCCGGCGCTCTCGGCCGGTCCGCCGGCCGACGACGAGCAGCTCGACCGTGTTGCCCAAGCCGCGGCGTTCCGTGAGCCGGCGCCAGAAGGGATCGGTGAGGCGCAGGAAGCCATAGAGGAAGGGAAAGAACCAGTGCCAGAACGCCCGGGTCACCGATCAACCAACGGTGCCGGTGTCCGGCCCTGGCGCAGGCGACGGGGCCGCGGCGCCGGGCCGCCTGCCTCTGCTTCGCGCGCGCTTCGGGAGCGCCTCGCGCAGGGCGTCACCCTCGAGGCTGGCTACGGCAGCTGCCTCGGCCAGGCTCCGCAGCTTCATCCGGGCCACCGCCGGCGAGCGATCCTCCAGCCCAGCCGAGGGCGCCAGGCCGATACGATCGAGGCCACGGGCACCCATCGACGCCCCGTAGCGGGCGGCCCAGACGGAGACCGGGACGGCATCGCGGTGATCGACGCGAGCGTCGGCCACGCCGAGGATGAGGCCTCGCTCGCGCGGCGCCTGGCGTGCGACCCGCCAGCCGTCCGGGCCAAGGATGAGGTCGAAGAGGTGGCTCGAGAACGGCGCGGCATAGAGCACCTCGGGTCCAGCGCCGCACGGGTCGCCGCCAACGACGCTCAATGAGACGTGACCTTCGATCCCGGCCATCAGCGCCTGGAAGACGTCGATCGCCAAAGCCCGCGCCGGCGCGTCGTCGGCACCGATGGCCGTCAGGCCGTCTTCCTCGACCTGGACCATGGGAGCGCCGGCGGTGAAGAGCGCCTTGAGGGCGAGATTGCCCGCCTGCGCCGCCGCCATGGCCGACGCGCGGTCGTGATGTCGCTCCGTCTCGAGCGGCAGGCTCGAGGTCCACGGGCCAGACAGTCGGGCCTTCAGCGGGCGTGGCTCGACGGCGAGCTCTGTCAGCCAGCGATCGGGCCATGGCATCCGCTCGGCGCCAGGCCGCGACCGCATCGGGATCTGGCGTGACCGCTCCATCGGCCAGCACGCCCACGTCGGCGAGCAGCTGATCCTCGATAGCCAGCCGCAGTGCAGCCTCGTCATCGAGGTCATCGGGCCGCGGGTAGGGACCGACGATGGTCGCGAACATGGGCCTCCTGGGAACGTTGTCGTGCGTGCCGCTTACCCACCGCTTACACAGCGGGCGGGACACCACGCGTGTGCATCGTATCCTCGCCGGCATGAAGACGATCCTGATCGTCGACGATGAGCGCAACATCGTCGAGCTGCTGCGGCTCTACCTCGAGAAGGAGGGCTTCGCGGTCGTCAGCGCCCGCGACGGGCCGACCGCGCTCGAGCTGGTCGAGCGGCATGACCCGGACCTCGTCGTCCTCGATCTGATGCTGCCCGGCATGGATGGTCTGGACGTCACGCGCGAGCTGCGGCGGATGGGCGAGACGCCGATCGTGATGCTCACCGCGCGGGGCGACGACATCGATCGCATCGTCGGCCTCGAGATCGGCGCGGACGACTACATCGTCAAGCCATTCAACCCTCGCGAGCTGGTGGCGCGGGTCAAGGCGGTCCTGCGCCGAACGGATGGGGCCGCCCGGGGCATCCGGCCCATCGAGGTCGGCCAGCTGCGCGTCGACCCGCGGCGGCGGGAGGCGTACGTAGGCGCTCGGCGCCTCGACCTGCGGCCCCGCGAGTTCGACCTCCTTGCGGCGCTGGCCCGCGACCCTGGCGTGGTGCTCAGCCGGGACGCGCTGCTGTCATCGGTCTGGGGCACGGACTTCCCAGGCGAGACGCGGACCATCGACGTGCATGTCGCCGCGGTCCGTGGGCAGCTCGGCCAGGACGCGCCACCGATCGAGACTATCCGCGGTGTCGGCTACCGCCTGGTACCGCCGCCTCGTGAGCGACCGGCCGCCTGAGCCGGGCCCACCCACGATGTCCCTTCGAGCTCGCATCCTGGTTGCCTTCGCCGTGGTCACCGTGGCGGTCCTGCTGGCCGTCGGTGGCGTCCTCTTCATCCTGCTACGTGACCTGCACGCCGACGCCAGCAGCGCCGCGCTGGCCGACGTGGCCGTCCCGCTGGTCACGCAGGCGCGCCTGCGGATCAACGAAGGCGCGCGGCCACGCGTCGTCATCCGGGAGCTCCAGGACCAGATGGCCGCGCGCGGCGTCATCGTCCTCCTGACGCGCGCCGACGGCAGCGTCATCGAGCTCGGCGATCCGGTCCCCGTGACGCATGTCGACCTCGTCTCCGATGGCACGTCGATCGCCGTCCAGCGGGGCTCGTTCCGCGTTCCGGGGCAGGGCGACTTCGTCTTCCTCGCGTCGCCCTTCAATCTCCTCCGAGGCCAGGGAGCCGCAGCGTTGGTCCTGGCGCGTCCCGACGACGCCGGTCGTCGCGCCCTCACGGACCTCATGCGCGCCATGCTCGTGGCGCTGGTCGCGGTCGCGATCATCGGCTTGCTTCTGGCAGCCTGGGTGACACGCTCGGTGACCGGCCCGCTCGACCGACTTGCAGCCGCGGCAGGCGCGGTCGGCATGGGCGACATGCCGCCGCCGCTGCCCGAGGACGGCCCCTTCGAGATCGCGCGTGCGAGCGCTGCCTTCAACACCATGAGCGCCGAGGTCGCCGACGCACGGCGAACGCAGAGCGACATGTTGGCCGGCCTCCGTCACGACCTGCGCACGCCACTGACCGTCATCGGCGGCTTCGCCGAGGCGCTCCTCGACGGCACCGCCCAGGGTCCGGATGCGACCCGCGCCGCGAGTGCCATCGCCGAGGAGACGGCACGCCTCGAGCGCATGATCGACGAACTCGGCGACCTGGCCGACCTCGAGTCGGGTGGCCGACCGCTGGCCCTC
This sequence comes from uncultured Chloroflexia bacterium, assembly GCA_963777975.1. Classification (GTDB taxonomy): domain Bacteria; phylum Chloroflexota; class Limnocylindria; order Limnocylindrales; family CSP1-4; genus CSP1-4. The sequence continues at coordinate 5,034 of CAVZSO010000001.1, forward strand.
GAACAGCTCGACGCGACGAGCGTCTGTGCCGCCGCCATCGAACGGTTCGCTGGTCTGGCCGAGACCGATGGCCAGATCCTCGACGCGCTCTCGGTCGCCGGATCCCTGCCCTTCGCGGCCGACCGAGGCGCTGTCGACCGGATCCTTGCCAACCTCATCGCGAACGGCCTCGCGCACGCTCCACGACCGGGCGGCCATGTCTCGGTCGAGGCAGCCGGGCTGCCCGACGGTGAGCTGCTCCTCGCCGTGCGCGACGACGGACCGGGCATCCCGCCGGCCGCGCTGGTCCACGTGTTCGAGCGCTTCTATCGCGCCGACCCCTCGCGCTCCGGGCCAGGCTCCGGCCTCGGCCTGGCCATCGTCGAACAGCTCGCGGAGGCACACGGCGGGCGCGCGTTCGCCGACAATCTGGCCGGTGGTGGCGCCCGCGTCGGCGTGGTGCTGCCTGTCTCGCCGCCGCCCCCGGAGGAGCCATCGATGCCCGAACCCAGGTCGTCGTGAGCGCCGCCCCTCGACCACCAGCCGACGTGCCGGTGGTCGCGCCGTACGGCCCCGAGTCGGGCACCACGGTGCCGTCGTCAGCCCACACCTGCTGGCCAGCGAGGCCGGGCTGGGCATGCTGCGGGCCGGCGGCAGCGCGGTCGACGCCGCCATCGCCACCAACGCAGCCCTGGCGGTCGTCGCAGCTCACTCGTGCGGGCTCGGGGGCGACGCTTTCTGGCTGATCTGGGACGGCCGCGAGCTCCACGGCCTGAACGGCAGCGGGCGCTCCGGCAGCGCCGCGAGCCTCGACGCTGCTCGGGCGGCCAACGGAGAGCGGTTGCCGCTGCGGGGACCCTGGACGGTGACCGTGCCCGGCGCGATCCGATCGTGGGGCGACGCCCACGCACGGTTCGGTCGGCTGGCCTGGCCTGACCTGCTGGCGCCGGCCATCGAGCTTGCCGAGGGCTTTCCGGCGTCCTGGAGCTGGCAGGCCGCGGTCGAACGGTCGGCGCCGATCTTCGGTGCCGACTCCGACTGGGCGCGCGCGTTCCGGCCCGCTGGCCGTCCCTGGCGCTACGGCGAGATCGTCGTCGTACCCGGCCTGGCCACGACACTCCGCAGGATCGCCGACGAAGGCCCCGGGACCGTCTATGACGGGTCCCTCGCGGCGCGCGCGGCGGCATACCTGACGTCCCGCGGCGCGCGCATCGAGGCGGACGACCTGGCGGCCCACACGTCCGACTGGACGACACCGATCCGGACGTCCTATCGCGGCATCGAGGCGACCAGCCATCCCCCGAACAGCTGCGGTGCGATCGCGCTCCAGCTGCTCAATGTGCTGGGCACGGTCGCCCCGCCGCCGCCGGTGGCCTTTGACGCGCACGGGGTCGCCGACGCCGCCTGGGTCCATCTCGGGCTCGAAGCCGCGCGCGCGACGCTGGCTGAACGGGACCGCTGGCTGACCGACCCGGGCTCGATGGCGCCGGGCGCCCTCGAAGCCCTGCTCTCGAGCGAACGGGCCGCCAGCATCGCGGCCGGCATCGACCCCGATCACACACGCGCGCAGGCACCGCTGCCCGACCGGGCCGGTGGCGGCACCGCCTACCTCGCCACCGCCGACCGATGGGGCGGCGTGGTCAGCCTCATCGAGTCCAATTCGTACGGGTTCGGCTCCGGGCTGGTCGATCCAGAGACCGGCATCGGCTACCAGAACCGGGGCGCGTCGTTCAGCCTCGATCCGGCCCGCGTCAACGTTCTGGCGCCGCACAAACGAACGATGCACACGCTGACCCCAGGGATGCTCTTCCGCGACGGCCGCCCGTGGGTCGTCCACGGCTCGATGGGCGGCGAGATCCAGCCGCAGATCTTCGCCCAGGTCGTGTCGGCCCTCGTCGACGGCGGCCTCGACGTCGCCACCGCGGTGGCCGCTCCTCGGTGGGCGGCGGAGATGCCCGAGCACCATATGCCGCCATCGATGAGCGTCATCGAGTCGCGCTATCACCCGCAGGTCGTCGAACAGCTGCGGGCGCGGGGCCACGACGTCCTCCAGCGAGCGGACTTCGATCCGGGGCTCGGACACACCCATGCCATCGAACTGCTGCGGGATGGCGATGGCGATGTGCCGACGGCCTTCGCGGCCGCTACGGATCCCCGAAGCGAGGGCTCGCCGGCCGTCTGGTGACCCGGGAGTCCGCGGGTTGACGCGCGATATACTCCGCCACGGCCGGTCGCGCCGCGCTCACGACCTCCGCGGCTGGCCATCTCCGACCCTGCCGATCGTCCCCACCGTCCACGGCCAGGAGCCAGCCTCGTGACCTCGAACGTCGCCCAGAACTACCCATATGGCAGCGAGACGGAGGCCGAGCGAGCGGCGGCCATCGAGCGTGCCGAGGGTGCCTTCGAGGGCCTGCACGATCGGATCGCGGCCGAGACGACACCCTTGGGCGAGCCCGACGAAGGCGGGCGCTGGTGGATCTGGGTCTGCCCCATGGACGACTTCACGGGCCGACTCCACGCGGCCGGATACGCGCGCGAGCGGCATGCCGTCTACACCGTCTGCGACACCTGCGGCCGAAGCTTCCTCCGCTGAGCCCGTCGGGCTGCCGCTGGGGCAGGCTCGGCGCCGCCTGATCCTCGACGCGGCCGGGCTCTCGGTCTCAGCCATCGCCTTCGGCCTGGTCTATGGGCTGGCCGCTCGGACCGCGGACTACTCGCTGGTCGAGATGCTGGCGATGAGCACGTTCGTGCTCGCCGGAGCGGCCCAGTTCGCCGCCATCGGCCTGGTCGCGGGAGGCGTCCCATGGGCAGCCATCCTGCTGCTGACGACCCTCCTCAACGCACGGCACGTCCTCTACTCGGCAGCCCTGGCGCCCTGGCTGACCGGTCGGCGCCGCCTCGAGCGCGCGGCGATGGCTTACGTCCTGACCGATGAGACCTTCGGGCTGGCCCTGCCGCACTTCCGGCGCCTGGGTCGGGCCGATGTCGGCGGATACTGGATCGCGACCGCGTTCATCGTGCCGATGTGGTTCGCCGCCAACCTGGTCGGCTTCCTCGGCGGTCAGGGCATCCCGGACCCCACCCGATTCGGCATCGACATCATCTTCCCGGCCGCCATGGCCGGCATCGCGGCTGCGCTCGTCACCGGCCGGCGGGAGCTGGTCGCTGCCGTCGCTGGCGCCGCCATCGCCGTCGGCTTCGGGGTCATGGTCGGCCCGTCAGCAGGCATCGTGGCCGGCGGCCTCCTTGCACCACTGGTGGCGCTGCTGGTTCGTCACGGCCCGGCGCGATCCGACGTGGAGGGGTTCGAAGGGTTCGCGATGGCTCCCCTGCCCCACGACGCTTCGGAGACGCAGCCCGACACGGACGTCACGCGGACATGAGCACCGAGCTCGTCCTCCTTGCGCTGCTGATGGGCGCCGTGACCTATCCCTGGCGCGCGGTCCCGCTCCTCTCACCCGGATTCGATCGCCTGCCGCCGCTCGTCATCGCGTACCTGCACCTGGTCGGCCCGGCCGTCCTGGCCGCACTCGCCGCCGTGGGCATCCTCGTCGTGACGGAGGCGTCGGGAGGGCACCGGCTCCAGATCGGGATCGAGCTCGTGGCCGTCGTCATCGGGGTCGCTGTCGTGCGCTGGCGACGCAATGTCTTCTTCGGCATCCTTGCCGCGGTCCTTGTCGTTGCCGTGGTGCGTGCGGCGACGGGTGGCTGATCCGGCGGGCGTCAGCCGTGGATGGGCAGGCGGCCGCCGCTAGCCGGCACTGCCAGCACCATCGCGCGCGACGGCCAAGAGCAGGAGCGCCAGCAACGTCGTCCGGGGCGCGATCGAGTCCACCTCCAGGTACTCGCCGGGTGCGTGGTCGTCGCCGCCGATGGGACCCAGTCCGTCGAGCGTGGGCACGCCCAAGCCGGCGGTCGTGTTGGCGTCCGAGGCTCCACCGGTGGTCGCATCTCGGAGGCTGAAGCCAAGGCGACCAGCGAGCTCGACCGCCTGATCGACGAGGCGGACCGAAGCGGCCAGCTTCTCCATCGGCCAATGCCGGCCCATCTCCTCGATGGTGGTCGTCACGTCGGGCACGTGGTCGGTCGTGGCGATGGCGCGAACCTCGCGTTCGGCCGCCTCGAGGTCCGCCCGTGTCGAGCTGCGCAGGTCGACCTCGAGGATCACGGTCTCGGCGACCACGTTCGGACGGGTGCCACCATGGATGACACCGACATTGCAGGTCATGTCGGGCCATCGGCCGTTGAGCGCCTGCAGGGCAACGACCTGGTGGGCAGCAGCGAGGATGGCATTGCGCCCCTTCTCGGGCTCGACGCCGGCATGGGCCGCCCGACCGTGGACGGTCAGGCGAAGGTCGAGCGTGCCCTTGCGCGCGCTCACGATGTCGCCGTTGGCGCGCGCGCACTCGAGCACGAGGGCCACGTCCGACTCGAGGGCGGCCGCGCGGATGTGTGGCGTGCTGGACGGCGAGCCGATCTCCTCGTCTGGATTGGCGATGAAGATGAGGCGGCTGAAGGGCAGCCACGTGTCCGCATCGTGGGCGATCACGCGCAGTGCCGCGAGCGCGTGGAGGCCGGCCAGCAGACCGCCCTTCATGTCGGTCACGCCGGGGCCGTAGGCACGGCCATCGACGATGCGAAACGGACGGGCGGCGGCCGTGCCAGGGTCGAAGACGGTGTCCATGTGTCCGATCAGGAGCGCCCGACGACCGCCCGGGCGGCCGTCGAAGGTGGCCACGACCGTGTCGCCCAGGCGCCCGGCCGGGTCGGGCCGACGTTCGACACGCGCACCGAGGTCGGCCAGGGCGGCCGCGGTCCAGGCGGCGACCTGATCGACGCCGTCCCGGGTGTACGAGCCGCAGTCGATGCTCACCAGCGTCGCCAGCTCGTCGAGGAACTTGGCCAGGGCGCTGTCGACCGCCAGCCGAACGGACTCGACCTCGGTGTCGGAGACAGACGCGGCGGCGATGGGCTGGGTCATGGGCGGGCAGTCTACGGCAGGTCCGGCGACCTATACTCGGCCGACCGTGCGCCTCATCGAGATCCGGCTCCTCGAGGGCCCCAACCTCTATCGCCTCGAGCCGACCGTCAAGATCGAGGTCACCGTCGGGCGACGTCGAACCTGGTACGGACAGCGCCAGCCGGGTGCCCACGCGGTCGTCGTGCTGGGGCGTCCAGTACGCGCTCGCGATGTACCGGCGCCCGTCCTTGACCTGACGGCATGGGTCCGTCGGCTCCATCGCCTGACCGATGCGGACGCCTGGCTGGCGGACGAAGGCGCCGCTGGTCGTCGGCGGAGACTGCCGATCACCGTCCACCGCACCAGCGAGCCGGGCGCCTGGATCGTGGCCTTTCCCTGGCGCGAGCACGAGCGGGCCCTGGAGATCGCCGAGGCCGCCATGCGCTGCTGCGATCGGGACCTGGCACCGACCACGCCGGTCCGTCGCAGCCGAACCGTGACGCGCGCCGTCGCCCGCATCCAGGCGGCCGGTGAAACGCCGCCCGCCTGGCTGCGCGATGCCGACCGGCGCATGCCGATCATCAGCATCAGCGGCACCAACGGCAAGACGACCACGACCCGGATGATCGCGGCCATCCTGCGCGCCGCCGGCCGACGGGTCGGCTACACGACCTCCGATGGCGTGCTCGTCGATGCTCGCCTGATCGAGCCCGGCGACTGGACCGGACCCGCCGGCGCCAAGCAGATCCTCGATCGGAGGGATGTCGACGTGGCCGTCCTGGAGACTGCGCGAGGCGGCATCCTGCTGCGCGGCGTCGGCTATGAGTCGAACGACGCCAGCGTGCTGACCAACGTCAGCGCCGACCATCTCGACCTGCAGGGCATCCATACGCTGCCCGAGCTGGTCGAGGTCAAGGCCGTGATCACGCGCATCACGCGGCCGGGTGGGCGGGTCGTGCTCAACGCCGACGATCCGCTCGTGGCTGCGTGCGCGCGCCGTGTCCGGGCTCCGGTCACCTTCTTCTCCACCCGCCCGCCAGGCCGAGCCCTACGCCGTCACCTGTCGCGCGGCGGTCGAGCTGTGGTCATCGAGGACGGCTGGATCGTCGCGCGTCGCGGCGCTGCGCGCGAGGCGATCGTGGCCATCGCGGAGGTGCCCGCCACGCTGTTCGGACTGGCCACGCACAACGTCGCCAACGCCCTGGCGGCGACCGCCGGTGCGATGGCGCTCGGCGCCAAGGCGGGTGCCGTGGCTGACGGCCTGCGAGCCTTCCAGCCCGGCGCCATCCAGACCCCCGGACGCCTGAACCTCTATCGCCTCGGGAGCCGGGTCGTGATCGTCGACTTCGCCCACAACGAAGCCGGCGTCAGCGTCCTGCTCGACGTCGCCCAGGGCATCGCCGGTGGGGCCGCCGGTCGCGCCCGGCCGGTGACGCTGATCATCGGCACGGCCGGAGACCGGCCCGACGACACGCTCCGCGGCATCGCGCGCATCGCCGGGCAGCGCGCGGACCAGGTGGTCATCAAGGAGACGCGCGGCTATCTGCGCGGGCGGTCCGCCGAGTCTGTCGTCGGCGAGTTCCAGGCCGGCCTGGCCGAGGTCGGCATCGACCCGCGGGACGTGCCGATCTATGAGAGCGAGAGGGCGGCCCTGGCGGCGGTCCTGGCCGCCGGCAACGGCCATGGCGGCTGGTCGGGCTCGTCGCTCGGCGGCGCGGTGGTGGCCATCATGTGCCACGAGGATCGCGAGGGCGTCGAGGCGCTCCTGGCCGGGCTGGGCGCGCGTCCCGTCGACCCCCTCGTCGACCTGCCCGAGCTCATGCCGCGACTGCAGGCGCGCCCCTATCGCAGGCGCTGAGTCGGACGCGCCGGCCCGCCGGGCCGTGAGCCGGTGGTGCGCTCGGGCTCGCCGATCGACTTGCGGGCGCCATCGTGACGGGAGCATGATGGGGATCGAGGTCGGCCATCCGCCGACGGAGAGGAGGCACCCGTGGAGGCCATCGTCGGCGTCATCCTCGTCGTGATCGCGGCCCTCGAGATCCTGTGGGTCATACGGACCGTCCAGGGGAACATGCCCAAGGCCTGAGCCCGGGCCCGCTCTAGAGGTCCGGCAAACGGCGCGCGCGGTCGCGCCAGCCGTCGAGCCCGGCCCGCGAGCCTAGCCCTCGGGCACCGCCATCTCGCCCGGGGCCACGATCGCCGTCGCGCGTCGCGGCGCGCGGTTGAGCCCCATCGCCTCCTGGTAGACGCCGGCGGCATCGTCGGCACAGACGACGATCAGGTCGCCGGCGCGCGCCTCGGCCAGCGCCCGGCGGGCGGCATCCAGCTCATCGAGCATCGGCTCGGCGACGTCGGTCCGGGCCTTGCCGGCCTTCCTGGCCGAGGCCACCCCGGCCAGCACGTTGGTCGCCGACTCCCCGGGCTTTCGGCCACGCAGGTTGCGGTCCTCCCGGACGTAGATGCGATCGAACGAGGCGGCAGCCAGGGCGCCGTACTCTCGCTGATCACCGTTCGGACGGTCGCCGGGGATGCCGATGACGCCGAAGGCGCGGCCGGTGCGCTTGGGCGGCTCGACCTCGCGCGGGCCGGCCCCGTCGCCGTTCCGGACTCCGGCCGCGTCCCCGCCGCGGCTCGTCGCCAGCCATCAGCAGGTCGACGAACTCGGTCAGGCGCCGCATGCCGTCCACGTTGTGGCAGTAGTCGATGATCACGCGGTAGCCGTTCATCTCGATCAGGTTCAGTCGGCCCGGTGCCTGGAAGAACGAGGTCGAGAAGGTCCGCAGGCCCTGCCGGATGTCGTGCATGTGGGCGCCTGCGGCCCAGGCCGCTGCCGCGGCGGCGAGGGCGTTGGCGACGTTCATCCGAGCGCGACCACCGAACGTCGCCGGGATGAGGTGCGTGTGCAGGAGCGGCATGACACGCGGACCATGGCGCAGGACGACCAGCTCGCCCTCCTCGGTCTCCTGGAGCACGATGGCGGCGCCGCCGCGACCGCAATGGGTGTCCACCCGCAGCCAACCCGGAGCCTCACGGTCGGTGGCCATCGAGAAGTAGACGATCCGGCCGTGGCAGTGGCGCCCCATGCGCGCCACTGACGGATCGTCGGCGTTGAGGACGGCGGTGCCGGAGCGCGGCACCGCCTCGACCACGACCGCCTTGACGTCGGCCAGCTGGCGCAGCGTGTTGATGCCGCCGAGGCCCAGGTGGTCGCCGGTCACGTTGGTCACCACGGCGACGTCGTTCCGGTCGTAACCCAGCCCTTCGCGCAGGATGCCGCCGCGGGCGACCTCGAAGACGGCGGTGTCGACGCTCGGGTTCTGGAGCACCATCTGCGCCGACTTCGGTCCCGACATGTCGCCGCGCTTGATGAGCCGGCCGTCGATGACGATGCCGTCCGTCGTGGTCATCCCCACCCGCCGACCCATGAGCTTGAGGATGTGGGCGATCATGCGCACCGTCGTCGTCTTGCCGTTGGTGCCGGTCACGGCCAGGATCGGGATGCGAGAGGCGGTGCCCGGTGGGAAGAGCAGGTCGAGGACCGGCTTGGCCACGTACTGCGGTTCGCCGATGGTCGGATGCGTGTGCATCCGGAAGCCGGGCGCGGCATTGACCTCGACGATCGCGCCGCCCTGCTCGCGGACCGGGATGGCGATGTCGGGCACGATGAAGTCGATGCCGGCGACGTCCAGGCCGACGACGCGAGCCGCTGTCTCGGCGACCTCGATGTTCTCCGGGTGAGCCTCGACGGTCCGGTCGATCGAGGTGCCACCGGTCGACATGTTGCCGGTCAGGGCCAGCTTGATCCAGACGCCGTCGGGTGGGACCGCGTCAAGCTCCCAGCCCTGGCCACGAACGAGCTCCTCGGCGGCACTGTCGAGGCTGATCTTGGTCAGCACCTTCTCGTGGCCGATGCCACGCCGAGGATCCCGGTTCTCCTGCTCGACCAGCTCGCGCACGGTGTGCTCGCCGTCGGCCGTCACGCTGGCCGGCACGCGCTCGGCGATGGCCGCCATCCGACCGCCGATGACCAGGCAGCGATAGTCGTTGCCGGTCACGTAGCTCTCGACCACGACATCGCCGGCACGCGATTGCGCCAGCGCCAGCGGGTACGCCTTGCGCACGTCGGCCTCGTCGCGCAGGTCGAGGTTGACGCCACGCCCGTGGTTGCCGTCGAGCGGCTTGACGACGCAGGGGAAGCCGATCGACTCGGCCGCTCGCACCGCGCCGTCGACATCGTCGACGACCTCGGAGCGCGGCACCGGCAGCCCGGCCGCGCTGAGGAGGGCGTTGGTCAGGCTCTTGTCCGAGGCGACGTCGACCGCGATGGCACCGGTGCGCGAGGTCATCGTCGCCCGGATGCGCTGCTGATGGACGCCCTGGCCGAGCTGGATGAGGCTGTAGCGATCGAGGCGGATCCAGGGCACGTCTCGCTGCACGGCTTCGTCGATGAGTGCCTGGGTCGACGGACCGAAGGCCTGCCGCTCGGCGAGGCGGATGAGCCGCTCGAGCTCCGTCTGGTAGTCGAAGCCGGCCGTCGATGGGTCGGCGGGAGCCACGAGGTGGTTGACGAAGGCGACGGCGATCTTGCCGGCTTCGACGCCGACGCGCTCCTCGGCATACTCGTAGATGACGTTGTACTGACCATGGGTGCCGGTCGAGCGCGTCTTGCCGTGGCGCGCCTCGGTGCCCGCCAGGGTCTGCAGCTCGAGCGCGATGTGCTCCGAGATGTGGCCCATCCACGTCCCTTCGCGGAGTCGGCTGATGAAGCCGCCGCGGCGGCCAAGGGAGCAGGCGTGCTCTTCGAGCGAGGGCATCGCCGCCACGAGGCGGTCGGTGAAGCCGGGCACGAGGTTCGAGGGGAAGTCCTCCAGGACGCCGAGGTCGACGACCATGCGGATGACCGGCTCACGCGCCCAGTAGTTGGGGCCGCGCATGACGCGCGTCTCGACGATGCGCAGCTCCGGGCGCGGCATCGACGGCGTCGTCGGCTGGGCGTTCGACTGGGTCACCGTTCCTCCGTGTGGGTCAGCTCGAGGCGAGGGACTCCCCGCCCTCGAGGGCATGCAGCCGGGGGCTCGCAAGGCGAACCCGACGCCGAAGGTCGAAGCGATAGCCGGCCGGGAATGAGTGCAGCACGACGTTGCTGATCATGATCGGCCGATGCGCCGAGACCTCCCAGGCGTCGGTATCGGCGCCGGAGCCGTCGATGATGGTCACGCTGCGCCGCCCGATGACCTCGAGCACCTGGTCGGGGCCGACCACGCCCGCGGTGTCCTCGTCGACCCCGATGCCGAGCAGGGACGGGTTCTGGGCGATGATCGCCAGCAACCGCCCGAGGCGGTTCCGTTGCTGGAAGTGCTGGTCGACGATGACGCCGGGCAGGACGCCAAGGCCGGCGGCCATCTGGGCCATCCGCTGTCGCGGCGAGCCGCCGCTCGCCCCGAAGGCCATCATGTGGCTGCTCATGGCGCTGGCGCCGGCGCTCGTGCCAGCCACGACCGCGCCCTCGCGGTGCCGGTCGAGGATGGCCTGGGCGAGACGGGTGCCGCCGATCGTCGAGCTCAGGCGCAGCTGGTTGCCGCCGGTCAGGAAGATGCCGGTCGCATCGAGCACCGACGCCACGACCGAGTCGTCGTTGGCCTGGGGCCGGGTCGTCGCATGGACCGGACGGACGTCGTGGCAGCCGAGCTCACCGAAGACGCGCCGATAGAGCTCGCCGGCTGCAGCACCGAGCGAGGAGGCCGTGCTGATGACTGCGACACGCGCATCGGTCCCGCCGGCCAGCGCGACGAAGCGGGCCAGGATGAGGCGCTCGCGGACCTTGTCCTCGGCGCCCCCGATGACCATGACGTGCCCTTCGGCCACGGACCTATCCACCTCGCTTGAGCGTCCGGTGAGGATACCAGCGCGCAGGCCGGCGGCGGCCGCCTAGGTGCCGGGAGTCACCGCCGCGACTGCGCTCGTTGCCCGGCGCTCCGCCATCTGGACCTCGAACGGTCGTGTGTCGACCCGCGTCAAGGCGAGCGCGCCAAGCCCGTAGAACGAGACCGCCAGGCCGAGGGCGACGCGCGGTCCAAGGGCGGCATCGCCGGTCAGGCTGGTGGTGGAGGCGATGACGATCCCGCCGATGGCGCCGGCGATGGCGCCCGAGGTGGCCGTGACGACGTTGCTGATGCCCATATAGCGCCCGGCCGTGACCTTGGGGATGATGTCGACCATCAGGGCCCAGTCGACCGAGATGAACATGCCTGCGCCGACGCCGATGGGCACGGCCGCCAGGCCACCGAGCGGAAAGCGGGCACCGCCGATGACCAGCTCCGGCTGGGCGGAGGTCGTGGCCAGGAGCGCCAGACCGACTGCGCCGATGGCGCAGCTCAGCCAGATCATCTGACGACGGCCGACGCGGTCCGAGATCGGACCAGCGACGACCGAGACGATGGCCGCCGTCAGGACGGTCACGGCCAGCAGGATGACGATGGCCGTAGCGGCTTCTCCGCTCGAGTAGACCAGCGAGCGCGTCAGGAAGAAGAACGCCAGCGCGGTCACCGAGCCGACCGTCATCAGGATGAAGAAGCGGCTCACGAGCAGCCACACGAAGCTCTTATGGCCCCATGCCTCGGCTGCCGCGCCCTTCACGCCGTCGATCATGCCCCCGTCGCGCTTGGGCATGTCGACCGGTCGATCGGCGACGCCGAAGACGGCCGGCAACATCGTGCTGACCTCGAGCACGGCCAGGCCGATGATGCCAAGCCACGGCTCGCCGAGCGCGATGGCGACGCCCGCGATGCCGGCGCCCAGGAGCTGGCCGCTGACGGTCATCGTGCCGACCAGGCCCGAGGCGAGGCCGACCTGCTCCTCGGGGACGAGGTCCGGAACGTAGCCCTGGAAGGGGCCCTGGGCGAGGTTGCTCGAGAACTGGAGAAGGATGATGAGGACTGACATGGCCAGGAAGGCCTGCGGGCCCGGGTCCCGGACCAGGAGCGTGAGGAGTGCCAGGAAGACGACGTCGAGCGACGTCCCGACGAGGATCCACGGCCGCCGCCGGCCGAGGCGGCTGCGGGTGTAATCGCTCAGCGCCGCCGCGAGCGGCTGGACGACGAACGCGACTGCGGAGCCGACGAGCAGGACGAAGCCGAGGGCGACCTCGGGTCGCAATCGGAGGCCGGCGACGGCCGGCGACAGCTGATCGATCGGCATCGTGGCGCACGTCGTGGCATCGACACCAGCTCCGCAGATGAGCTGCTGGGAGATCAGGGGCAGGAGGGTGAACGTGAGACCCGCCCAGAGGCCGCTGATGGCCAGCCAGTAGAGGCTGATGCGGAGAAGCTCAAGCTTCGAAAGCGCCCGCTTATCGCTTGGTCGCGGTTCGGCCGTCGCCATCGGTGTCGCCTGGGCCGCCTCGGTCACGATCGCCGCTCCCCTCGCACGCTCAGCATCCTACAGGCACGTGGACGCGCCACAAAGCCGCTCGTTACCGGCCCGGCCCCGCCTGACAGGTCTGACACCACCAGGTCCGACGGGCTGGGTCGCCCGCGACGCGACTCCGGATCGGCTGGCCGCAGCGACGGCATGGCCGACCGGTCCGCCCGTAGACCCAGAGCCGCCCGCCCGGCCGACCCCCGGGCACCGTCGAGCGTGACGGCGCCATGCGGTTGGCGCGCAGGAGCGCTCGCCCGGCATCGATGAGCCGCCCAAGCGTGGCGTCCGGCAAGGCTGCCAATGGGGCGAACGGGTCGACGCGCTCGACGAAGCAGATCTCGCTCCGGTACACGTTGCCGAGGCCGGCCGCGACCCGCTGGTCGAGCAAGGCCTCGCCGACCGGTGTCGACGATGGCAGGGCACGCATACGCCCGACGATGACGGTCGTCGGTGCTTCGGTCGTGATGAGGTCCGGCCCAAGCGAGCGGAGGACCGGGTGGAGGACCAGCGCGCGAGTCTCGAGCAGCTCGACCGTCGGCGCATCGAAGCAGACGGCGACGGCGCCCGCGACCTCGAGCACGGCGACGGCGCGTGCGGCCGCCCGGAGCCACGTCTCGCCGGTCCGATAGCGATGCCATGAGCCGTGCATGCCCAGATGCGTGTGGAGGCTCAGGCCGCGGTCGCCGTCGACCAGCAGATGTTTGCCCACCGCCTCGACGCGAACGATGCGGCTGCTCACGAGCCGCTCGAGCTGGGCGCCTCCGGCCCGCCCACGGGCCGCCGTCACGATCTGCCCAAGAAGGACCTCACGAAGGACGGCGGCCGTCCGATAGATGGTGTCGCCCTCGGGCATGCGGCTTGGCCCTGTCGGAGGTCAGCTCGCCGTCACGGTCGGCGTCGTCCGGGGGGCCATCAGCCGATGACGCGAGCCGCGCGCGCCGCAGCGTGCGGAGCGCCATCGGGTCCCAGCGTGACCCCGTGGCCGGGATGGACGACGCGTCGGCGCCGGGCTCCGGTCGCGACGAATCGGAAGAGTGAGCGGTCGAGCGAGTAGATGCCGGTCGAAGCCACTCCGATCGAGCCAAGGCGAAACGTGAAGACCGGGTTCTCTGTGTTGCCCGCATACACGTGCGCCTCGCCGTCGGCGCCCAACGCCATCAGGTTGGCCTGGCCGTCGAAGCGGTCGTGCATCGTCGCCAGGGCAAGGGTGGCGTCGTCGTGATCGGACCAATGATCTTCGAGCCAGCGTTGGCCGACCTCCGAGTCGGCGCGGCCTTCGATACGCCCGGCAGCCGCATACGCCGCGCGCGCGGTGCGGTAGTCCCGCAGGTCACCGTTGTGGCTGAAGGCGAAGCGGCCGGCCGGGTCGAGGAACGGCTGCGTGTCCGCAAGGCCAGCGGTGCCCAAGCGAGACGGGCGCCGAAGGTGGGCCAGCAGCGCCGTCGTCTCGACCGCAGCCAGGTCATCGGTCGCGGGGTCGTCCCGGAACGTGCCCGGATCGCGATGCGCAGCGAGGCGACCGTCAGGCGTCTTCCAGGCCACGCCCCAGCCCCAGCCACCGAGGCCGATACCGCTCGAGGCCATCGACGACCTCCCAGAGCCGTCCCAGTGGGAATGGCTCGGCGGATCGGGCGATGACGTGCTCGCACATGGTCCGCCGATGCTACCGCGGGGTCGACGCCCGCAACAGCCAGCCTCGGTACGAGGCGCGGAACCCGGCAGCGGCGAGGGCTTCGGCGATGGCCGAGCTGCCGACCGGCGCCCCATCGACGCGCTGGATCTCGAGCGCTGGGCGCCGGCCGTCGACGACACCGGCTGCCAGCGCGCCGAGCGCGATGGCCAGCACTTCGTGGTCGTCGGCCGCCGGCAGCGTCAGGAGCGACCGCCCGCCACGCTCGAGCACGAGGACCGGCGCGCCATCCACGAGCACCACGCTGGCGCCGGCGGCGCGAGGCAGCGGACGCCGGTCGTCGTCGCCACGCCGCGGCCAGGCCAAGGCTGCCCCGTACGGATTGGCGGGATCGGTCATCGCCAGCACCACCACCAGCCCGGCCCCTTCGTCGCTGAGCGACCCCGGCCGGGCGGCGCGCAGCCGATCGACGGCACCTGGCTGGGCGAACTGTGCGCCACCGAGCCCCTCGACGAAGTAGCCGCGTCGGACGCGACCGCGCTCCTCCAGCTCGCGGAGGATGGGATAGACGGCCCCGAAGCCGCCGCTGATCCCGGCCTCGGCGGCGACGCCATCGCGCGTCACGATGCCGTGGCGCTCGAGGAGCCGCATCGCCATCGCGTGCCGGCGTTCGGTCGGTGTCGGCGCCCGTCCCGCCAGGGCCTCGGCGCTGGCTCGGGCGTCGGCGACCAACGACCAGCGGCCGGCCGCCTCGGGGGGACTGCTCCTCGAAATGCCTCGATGCCCACGCTCTCCGCCGCGCGACCGGCGCGCCCAGCGAAGCGCCCGGAGAGGCGCGAACGTATCGTTGGTCACAAGGCCCGACCAGACCAGATCCCACAGCGCATCGAGCACGTCCCGCTGGGCCGGGACCGAGCGGCCGACGTCCCGTGCCGCTGTGGCGCCTGCCCCGAGCAGGTCGCGATAGAAGCTGGCGCCACGGCGCCGAGAGCTGCGCCAGCAGGACGTCGCGCAGCCACGTGTCACCAGCCTCGGCATCCGGCATGGGCGGGTCGGCAGCGGCGTCGGAGGTCAGCAAGGCGAGGCGATCCGGCCGATAGAGGGCGATCCGACCGTCGTCGCGGCCGATGCGCCCCTGCCCGACCCAGCACACTTCGCCGGCCGTTCCGAGCTCGTCGAGCAGCCGCGGCACGTAGCCGGGTACGCGGGCGGGCAGGATGTCGCGCTCCAGGACGCTGGCCGGCAGCGGCAGGCCCTCGAGCTGGGCGATGACCTCCGTCAGCCGTTCGATGCCGCCTCGTTCGCCACCGACACCATGCCAGCCGAGCAGGAAGCGTGCGTAGGCGGCCCCGTCGACGGGCTCGACCTCGCGACGCAGGCGGGCGAGGGATCGGCGACGCAGGAGGCGCAGGACCTCGGGGTCGCACCACTCGCGTTCGACGCCGCCCGGCCGGAATTCGCCGCGCAGAAGAAGCCCCGCGGTCATCAACCGTTCGAGGACCGGCTCGACGGCGCCCACCGGCAGGCCCCAGCGCGTCGCTGGGTCGATGGCCAGGAATGGGCCGTGGCGGCGCGCCCAGCGCCCGAGGAGTCGTTCGAGGGCATCCGGCGTCGAGGCGAGGTACGCCTCTGCCACCCCTGCCGGCGGTGAGACACCGACCGCGTCACGATAGCGCCCGGCATCCTCGGCCGCGATCCAGCGCCAGGCGCCGACGATCCGCACGCGCACGGCGCGGCGGTCCGCCGCCAGCGCCTCGAGCCACTCCCCGGCGGCTCGCTCGCGGGCCCGTGCGTCCTGCCCGCGGACCCGCGCGGCGCATTCCTCCGTCGACAGGTCCCCGAGGCGACGCAGGAGATCGTGCACCGCGTCGGCCGAGCCGGCAGCTCGGTCTTCGGTCAGGGCCTGCAGCTCGAGCTCGACCTCGGCGATCGCCTCGGCGTCGAGCAGCTCGCGCAACTCCTCGGCGCCCAGCAGCTCCCGGAGCAGGTCACGGTCGAGGGCCAGCGCCTGTGCCCGCCGATCGAGCAGCGGCGCATCGCCTTCGTACATGTAGGTCGCCACGTAGTCGAAGAGGAGCGAGCTGGCAAAGGGCGAGGCGCGGCGGGTCTCGACGCTGACGAGGTCGATCTCACGGCGGTCGATGGCGCCCAGGATCTCGCGCAGCGCGGGCAAGTCGAAGATGTCCTGGAGGCACTCCCGGTACGTCTCCAGGACGATCGGGAAGCTGCCGTACTGACTGGCCACCGTCAGCAGCTGTGCCGAGCGCTGGCGCATCTGCCAGAGCGGCCGCCGCTCGGCACCCCGGCGGCGGGGCAGCAGCAGCGCGCGTGCCGCATTCTCGCGGAACCGCGCGGCGTACAGTGTGGAGCCGCCTAGCGCCCCAACGACAAGGTCCTCGACCTCGTCCGACGGGATACGCACCGCCGCCTCGGCAGCCGCCGTGCCGCTTAGCCCGAGCAGCGCCTCCAGGGCGCCGTCGGCCGACCCGACCCCATCGACATCCTCGGATCCGCTCCGGCCGTCCGGATCGAACGGTCGCAGGAGCGGATCCTCGGTCGCCGGCAGGCGCAGGACGATGCCATCGTCGGACCACAGGGGCGCGACCTCGACGCCCAGGGTCTCCCGGAGGCGGGCCTCGATGGCCAGGGCCCAGGGCGCGTGGACGCGGCTGCCGAAGGGCGACAGGAGGCAGATCCGCCAGTCGCCGAGCTCGTCGCGGAAGCGCTCCAGGACGATCGTCCGGTCCGTCGGCAGGCTGCCCGTCGCCTGGCGTTCCTCGACCAGGTAGGCGAGCAGGTTGGCAGCCGCCCGCTCGTCGAGATCGTGGTCGGCCCGCAACCGGGTCATGGCCGCCGCCTGGGCGCGCGACCCGCCGTTCGCCTGGGCGCCGACTTCGCGGGTGAACGCGCCGAGCGCCCGCCCGAGCTCGACCGGGCGACCCATCGCGTCGCCCTTCCAGAACGGGATCCTGCCCGGCTCGCCGGGTGCCGGCGTGACGAGGACCCGATCGTGGGTGATCGACTCGATGCGCCAGGCGCTGGCGCCGAGCAGGATGACTTCGCCCTCGCGCGCCTCGTAGACCATCTCCTCGTCCAGCTCGCCCACCCGCCGACCACCGGCACGACGCCCGTCGCGCGCCCCGGTCGCGGTCCGATCGCCATCGTCGGTCAGGTAGACCCCGAAGAGGCCACGATCGGGGATCGTGCCGCCCGACGTGATGGCCACCGTTCGGGCGTCCCGGCGTGCCTGCACCGTGCCCGCCACGCGATCCCACACCAGGCGCGGCCGCAACTCGGCGAACTCGTCCGACGGGTAATCGCCGGCCAGCATGCCGATGACCGACTCGAACGCGTCTCGGCCCAGCTCGGCGTAGTTCTCGGCACGCCGGACGAGGGCGAAGAGGTCGTCGAGCGGCCAGGCGCGGTCGGCGGTGGTGGCCACGATCTGCTGCGCCAGCACGTCGAGCGGATTGCGAGGGATGCGGGTCGTCTCGATGGCGCCCTCGTGCATCCGGCGCGTAACGACGGCCGCCTCGAGGAGGTCGCCGCGATACTTGGGGAAGATGACGCCGCGCGATGGCTGTCCGACGTGGTGGCCGGCGCGCCCGATGCGCTGGAGCCCGCTTGCGACCGACGTCGGCGCCTCGACCTGGATCACCAGATCGACGGCGCCCATATCGATGCCAAGCTCAAGCGAGCTGGTGGCCACGATGCCCGGCAGCCGGCCCTCCTTGAGAGCGGACTCGATCTCCAGCCGCTGCTCCCTGGCGATCGAGCCGTGGTGGGCGCGAACAAGCTCTTCGCCGGCCAGCTCGTTGAGCTTGAGCGCGAGGCGCTCGGCCAGGCGCCGGCTGTTGGTGAAGACGATCGTGCTCCGGTGAGCGCGGATGAGCTCCAGGATGCGCGGGTAGACCGACGGCCAGATGCTCGTCCTCGCCTCGGGGCCGGCGGCAGGCCCGCCGGGCGCCTGGTCGAGGGGGATCCGCTCGCCCAGGCGGCTCATGTCCTCGACCGGCACCACGACCTGGAGCTCGAGCGACTTCCGCATGCCGGCATCGACGATCGTCACCGGCCGTGGCGCCCCTGGCGTGGCGCCATCACCACCGTCCAGCCGGCCACCGAGATAGGCCGCCACAGCGCTCAGCGGTCGCTGCGTCGCCGAAAGACCGATGCGCTGCGGCTCGCGGTGGGTGATGGCCGAAAGCCGCTCCAGGGACAGCGCCAGGTGGGCGCCGCGCTTCGTGCCCGCCAGGGCATGGATCTCGTCGACGATCAGCCACTCGACGCTGCGCAGGGTCTCGCGCGCGGCGGAGGTCAACAGCAGGTAAAGGGACTCGGGCGTGGTGACCAGGATGTCGGGCGGCAGCTTGACCATCCGCGTTCGCTCGGCAGCTGGGGTGTCGCCTGTCCGGATGCCGACGCGCACCGGCCGCGTCGTCTCGCCTCGAGCCTGCGCGGCGAGCGCGATGCCCTGCAGCGGCGCCCGGAGGTTGCGGTCGACGTCATGGGCCAGGGCCTTGAGCGGTGAAACGTAGAGCACGCGCAGCGCCTCGCTCGCGGGCCGCGGCGTTTCGTCGCGCAGCAGTCGGTCGAGACACCACAGGAAGGCGGCCAATGTCTTGCCGCTGCCGGTGGGCGCGCAGATGAGCGTGTGCTCGCCGCGCGCGATGCTCGGCCAGCCCTCGGATTGGGCAGCGGTCGGCGCATCGAACGCGCTCCCGAACCACTCCTGCGTGGCCGGTCGGAAGGCGCCGAGCGGATCGGTCGTGGGCGGGATGCGAGCGCGTCTGGGCACGGGCGCCGAGTATAGGCTGTGCCGCCGATTCGAACAAGCGTTCTATCAGCTGAGCGGCGTCTCCGCGATGAGCCTGCAGACGAGCTCGACGACCGATGCGTTGGCCGACGCGACCTCTGGCCGCTCCGCCGCCGCCGTGCCCGGCGGATCGACGAACCGCTCCGGGGGTGGTCCCTGCCGCCAGCGCTCAGCCGGCACGGACCAGCGATCGCGCCAGGTGGCGGGAGTCGACTCCGGCGGTTCGCGGTGCGCCTGCGCCAGCCAGACGAGGCTCCAGGATCGCGGCACCACCCGATACACGTCGTAGCCGCCGCCGCCGGTCGCCAGCCAACGGCCTTCGCACCATCGATGGGCGACCTCGTCGGAGAGGAGGGTGGCCTCGCGGTAGGCGGCCGTGGTCAGACGCAGGTGCGCCAACGGGTCGAGCAGGTGCGAATCGCAGCCGTGCTGGGTCACCAGCAGGGTCGGTCGGAACGCCTCCGCCAGGGCGGGCACGACCGCCTGGAGCGCGGCCAGCCAGGAGGCATCGCCGGTGCCCGCGACCATCGGCAGGTTGACCGCTGTGCCGATGGCGCTGGGGATGCTGACGGCCGGCCCTTCCGAGCCGTGACCGCCCCGCTCGCGCACGAAGCCCGTTCCCGGGAAGAGCGTCTCGCCCGTTTCGTGGATCGACAGGGTCAGGACCTGCGGATCGTCCCAGAAGAGCGCCTGGACGCCGTCTCCGTGATGGACGTCGAAGTCGAGGTACAGCACGCGATGACCGGCATCGCGGGCCAGGGCGCACGCTAGGGCGACGTCGTTGTAGATGCAGAAGCCCGAGGCGTGACCGGCCATGGCA
Organism: uncultured Chloroflexia bacterium; assembly: GCA_963777975.1. Lineage (GTDB taxonomy): Bacteria > Chloroflexota > Limnocylindria > Limnocylindrales > CSP1-4 > CSP1-4. The sequence goes on from CAVZSO010000001.1 coordinate 24,655, forward strand.
TGGTGCAGCCCACCGCCGGGATGGAACGCGTGGAGCACCTGCCCCTGCGAGGATGGCGGCCATGGCCGCCAGCGAACCGCCGGCGACCGAGGCCGCCGCCTCGTGCATGCCCATGAACGCCGGGTCGTCGCCGGGGCCGATGCCGCGCTCGGCAGGTCGCTCTGGATCGGACCGAGAAGCGCTTGACCGTCTCGATGTAGGCGGCCTCGTGCAACCGCCGGAGCGATCGTTCGTCGACCGGCTCGGGCGCCAGGAACCGATCCGCGCCGAGGTCACGGAGGAGGTCGATGGCGGGACCGAAGCGACGCGGCGTGAGCGGATGCAGCGGGCCGAAATCGTAGGTCTCCGAGCGTGGGCCATGGACGACGATCGGGCGGCTGTCGGCCACCGGCAGGCTCGAGGCGCTCGTCACGCGTCGAGCCCTGCGACGATCGAGATCCGGCGCCTCAGGCGACCGGCTCCCAGCCAGCCGCCTCGACCGCGCCCCGAAGGGCGACGGCCGGATCCGTGCCAGCCTCGAGCGCGAGTGCGTAGCCGGCGACCGCGACCGCGAACGGGCCCTGCGCGTCGTCTGGCGCTTCGAGGACGGTCGCCGCCGGCCCGATGCTGGCCATCGGCCGCTCGCCGTGTCCGACGACGACCACGAGCGTGGCACCGGCGTAGGCAGCGGCATCCACGGCGATCGCGAGCACGTCGGTCGGGACGGGATCGGCGACGATGACGACGCGGTAGTCGCTCAGGTATCGGAGCCCGAGCTCGACGTCCGCCGCATCGAGGCGCGCCGGTGGATCGGTCGTGCCGCCGCGCGGCGTGGTCGTGCCGGGGACGCGCAGCAGCGCCGCATGACCGACGCCGGCCCGAGCCAGGGCGATGGCCACCGCATCGCCGGGCGTATCGTCACCGAGCGTGCCGACCAGCTCGACCCGGCCGCCGGCGGCGGCGATGGCCATGGCCACGGTCGCCGCCACGCCAGCCGGCTGCGGTCCGATGGGACCATCTTCGATCGATGGGCGCCCAAGCACGATGATCACCGACCGAGCCTACAACCTCGCGTCGGCCGGCGTCGCCGCGGTCCGGGCTCCGAACCGCGGCCCCTCGGTGGTCAGGAGCCGGATCCGTCCGATCCGGATCCCGAGCCGTCCGACCCGGAGCCTCCCGAACCCGAGCCGCCCGAACCCGAGCCGCCCGAGGTCGACGTCGGCTCGGGCGTATCCGTCGGCTTGGGGGTCTGGCTCGGCCTGGGCGTCGCTGTCTCGTGCGGATCGTCCCGCTCGCCCGCATCCTCGGTGTCGTTCGGCTCCTGCGTCGCGATCGCGCGTGGCGGTCGCGCCGTCGCGCCTGCACCACCGCCGGACGAGCGGCCCTCGCTCTCGGGGGCCTCGCTCGGATCGCCCGGGGCTTCGCTCTCCGACGGGTCGGCGCTCTCTGATGGGCTCGGCGCTGTCGTCCGGGGACATCTGCGGGTTCGGCGAGACCGAGGGTGACGGTCGCGGCTGGGGCGAAGCCTCCAACCCGGACGGCTCCGGCGTCGTATCGAGATCGGTCACGCTGGGCGTGACGAGGCCCTGCACCAGGCGCGCGGCGCCGACGGCGACCGTCGAGCCGCCGATACCGACCAGCAGGGCAGCGATGACGACGACCGCGAGCGCTTGCAGGCGCAGTCGGCCGGGAGCGCTGCCCTGTCCGAGGGCCACCTGGAGGTTGAGGCGCCAGGCGCGCCAGGCATCGACCAGTGCCAGGGCGCCGACTGCATGGAGGAAGGTGACCGGCGGCGTCGGCACGGGCTCGTCGGCAACGGCGGCCATGATCCGATCGGCCAGGTCCGCGGGCGGCGCCAGTCGCGTCTCGTCGGCGAAGGCGTCGAGCTCACGCATGATGCCCTCCAGCCCTTCGGCCAGGGGCCCCAGCTCGGATGGATCAGGCTGGCCGTTCATGCTCCGACCTCGGCGCCCATCACATCGCGCAATCTGGCCAGACCGCGATGGAGGTGCGTCTTGACCGTGCCCAGCGGCCGACCGGTCTGCTCGGCGATCTCGACCAGCGACAGCTCGGCGAAGAAGCGCAGGGCGACGGTCTCGCGATATGGCTCCCGGAGGGCGGCGACCGCTGCGCGCACGCGCGCCGCCCGCTCGGCAGCGATGGCCAGGCCAAGTGGATCCTGGCCGCCGACGAGATCTGGCCGCAGACCGGGTGCGTCGATCGATGAGGTCGCACGGCGCTGCCCCAGGCGTCGTAGCGCCTGCCGTGTGGCGATGCGCCCCAGCCAGGCACCGAGCGAGCCTTCACCGCGATAGGTCCCGATCGACCGGTAGGCGATCACGAAGGTCTCCTGGCTGACGTCCTCGGCATCGGCGATGCGGCCGAGCACGCGATAGCACGTCCGGAAGACCGGGGTCTGCTCCCGCTCGACGAGCGAACGAAAGGCGTCCCGGTCACCGGACATGACGGCGTCGATGAGCTCGCGGTCATCCACGCCCCGATGGTCTCAGGGCCCATGCCCGATGCGCAGGGGCCGAATGGTCCGGGTCAGTCGTCGTAGCAGTCCTCGTCGTCGGGACCCGTCAACAGGCGGCCCGCACACCATCCTCCGAGACACCGCACCGACCAAAGGTTTCAGGCACCGACGACGTCTGGTAGGTGCGCCACTCGATGGCGGCGCACCCTCGACAGTGCACGGGTCGGGCGGCGATGATGCGGTCATGGAGAGCGATCCCACTCCGACCACCGGTAGCCCCGCCGCGACCGACCAGCCCGCCGGGGAATCGTCGTTCGTCGACACCGCCCGTGGTCTATGGCAGGACGAACGGGTCGAGATCGTGGCCGCCATCCTCCTCGCCCTGGCCACCGTCCTCTCCGCCTGGGGCGCCTACCAGGCCACACGCTGGAGCGGCGAGCAGGCCGACGCCTACGCCGCGTCGGCTGCGCTTCGGGCATCGGCCAGCCGCCAAGGTACGGTCGCCTCTCGCAACGTCCAGGTCGACGTCAGCACCTTCCTCGCCTGGGCCGAGGCCAAGGCGAGGGGCGACGACCGCCTCTCGACCTTCCTGGAGTCGCGCTTCCGAGCCGAGTTCAAGGCCCCATTCCAGGCCTGGCGCGCGAACGCCTCAGCCGACGAGCAGGGGCTGCCGGCGGGCACGCCGTTCGAGCAGCCGGAGTACGTGGTCGCCGCTCAGGTCAAGGCCGACGAGCTCAACGACGACGCCGACAAAGCGCTCGAGGAAGCGCGGAAGGACAACCAGATCAGCGACAACTTCGTGCTCACGGCCGTCCTCTTCGCCTCGGTCCTGTTCTTCGCCGGGACCGCTGCCAAGTTCCGCCCGCAATGGATCCGCTGGTCGATGATCGCCGTCGCGGTCGTCGTCTTCGGCATCGGGCTGGTGGTCGAGTTCTCGCTGCCCCAGAGCATCGGCTTCTAGGCCGCGTCCTCGGCGGCATCGGCTTCGCTGACCACCTCGACCGGCCCGATGCCCGCCGCTTCGAGCTGGGGCAGGACCTGCTCGGCGTCGCCGACCAGGACGATCGAGGCATCGTCCGGACGCACGTGGCGGACGGCCGCCTGGCTGATGTCATCGGTGGTCAAGGCGGAGACCGCCGGTCGGTAGCGGTCGAGCTCGTCGTCGGGTAGGTCGTGGACGACCAGGCCGCTGATGGCGCCGACGACCTGGGCGGCGACCTCGAACCGGAGCGGGAAGACGCCGATCAGGAAGTCGCGCGCTTCGCGCAGCTCCTCGACCTCGATGGGCGCCTCGCGGATGCGCCGCAGCTCGCCGAGGATGTCGACGATGGCGGGGCCGGTGACCTCGGTCTGGACGGCCGTGCGCACCGCGAAGGGGCCGGCGGAGCGACGGAAGTCGTAGCCAGCGCCGATGCCGTAGGTGTAGCCGCGTTCCTCGCGCAGCAGCCGCTGCAGCCGAGAGTTGAACAGGCCACCGAGGATGACGCTCATGACCGCCACGGCGTGGAAGTCGTCGATCCGCCGCGGCAGCCCGACGTGACCGATGCGGACTTCGGACTGGGGTGATCCCGGGCGGTCGATGATGACCACCTGGCGTCGGCCGGCGTCGTCGGCCAGCCGTCCGTGCTCGACGCTCTGGGCATCGGCACGCCAGCCGCCGAAGGCCGATCCGACCACGGACACAGGATCCACGTCGGTCAGGTCGCCGGCGATGACCATCGTCGCCTGGCGCGGATCGAGGATCGCCGCGTGCCGTGCCGCGAGCGTCGCCCGGTCGAGCCGCGGGACGGTCGCTTCGTCCCCGGCCAGCAGTCGGGCGTACGGGCACGCCGGGCGCATAGATCGTGGTCGAGAAGGCGCGCTCGACCCGTCGACGAGGCTCGGCTGCGGCCTGCAGCAGGTCGTTGATGCGCTCCTCGCGCAGCCGGTCGACCTCGTGGGCAGGCAGCGCCGGGTGCAGGAGCATCTCGGCCATCAGGTCCAGGGCCGGGCCGAGGTGCCGGCGCGGGACCTCGGCCGTGGCGACCAGCGTCTCCCAGCCGGAGTCGGCGTGGATCTCGGCGCCGAGCCGCTCGGTCGCCTCGACGAAGGCGATCGCGTCGCGTTCCTCGGTGCCCTCGGGCAGGGCGCGCGCCAGTAAGGCCGTCACGCCGGCCAGCTCGGCGGGCTCGACGCCCGCGCCACCCTCGAGGATGAGCTGCGCGGCCAGCAGTGGGCGGCCGGCCAGATGGGCGCTGATGATGGTCAGGCCGTTGTCGAGCCGACTGGCGCGCGAACGGCGGGAAGTGGTACGGGCGTGGGTCACCGGCACCGGGACGCGTGGCCAGGTAGTCGAGGTCGCTCATTCGGCGTCGAGTGGCAGCGTCCGCGATCATGCCGCGACGACCTCGTCGGCGCGTGGCACGAAGGTGATGACAGCGAGGTTGTCGGGGCGGAAGACGTCGGCGCAGACCGACCGGATGGCCTCGGCATCGACCGCCAGGTAGCGCGGCAGCTGCTCGTTGACCAGCTCCGGCCGGTCGAAGAGCATCGCGTACTGGCTCAGCCGATCGGCGACCTCCTCGACCCGGCCAAGCGCCGCCAGCTCGCTCGATTCGATGAGCGCGTGCGCCCGCGCCAGCTCGTCCTCGCTGACCGGCTCGCTGGCGATGCGCTCGAGCTCGGCCATGTAGGCCGCTTCGACGTCGGCCGGGTCGACCTCCGGACGGACGGTCGCCCAGCCAGCGCAGATCGAGGCGCCGCTGACCATGGGCAGCGAGAAGAGCGTCACGTCCTGGGCCAGTCGAAGCTCGCGCACGAGGCGCTTGTGGAGCCGGCTGCCCTTGCCGCCGGCCAGGATCTGCCCGGCCACCTCGAGCGCGTCGAAGGCCGGCGTACCGAATGCCGGCGTCCGGAAGCCGAAGTGGATGCGCACGAGCGGCACGGCATCGGGCACCGTCTCCCGGATCTCGGTCCCCAGGTGGCGTGGCAGATCCGGTGTCTGGAAGGCGGCCAGCGTGGGATTGGCAGGGATGGCTCCGAACCACCGTTCGACGGCCTCGTGCGCCGCATCCTCGTCGACGTCCCCGACGATGGAGACGACGCAGTTGTTCGGCGCATACCAGTCGCGGAAGAAGCGCTGCACGTCGGCCGGCGAGGCGGCGTCGAGGTCGGCCATCGAGCCGATGGGCGTGTGGTGGTAGGGGTGGCCGTCGGGGAAGACCGCAGCGATCAGTCGTTCGTAGAACGAACCGTAGGGCCGGTTGTCGTAGCTCTGGCGCTTCTCGTTCTTGACCACGTCGCGCTGGTTGTCGAGGTTCTCCTGGTTGAGCGCCTCGAGCAGCGTGGCCATCCGGTCGGCCTCCAGCCAGAGGCCGATGTCGAGCTGGTTGGAGGGCAGGGTCTCGAAGTAGTTCGTGCGGTCGAAGTAGGTCGTCGCGTTGCAGACGCCGCCCGAGCCCTGGACGATGGCCATGTGCTCGGTCTTGGCGACGTGCGCCGAGCCCTGGAACATGAAGTGCTCGAAGAGGTGGGCGAAGCCGGTGCGGCCCTTCGGCTCGTGCTTGGAGCCGACGTCGTACCAGAGGTTGATGGCCACCACCGGGGCCAGGTGGTCGGGCGCGACGATGACGCGCAGGCCATTCGTCAGCCGACGCTGGCTGAAGCGGATGATCGGGACGTCCGGATCGGGGCCGGGCATGACGGCTCGGGACTCCTCAGAGGTGGCGGATCGCGGCCGATCGTAGCAGCGATCGCGTCGGCGGGCAGGCCGATCGGTCGCAGCGACCCATCGAGAGAGCACGTCCCGCGAGCGTGCGCGTGCCAGGATGGGTTGACATGCGCCGATGATGAGTGTTAGCCTCTCATCTAACAGATGGCAGACGGGAGACATCAAGCATGGTGAGCAGCGGCCGGGCGACCCGCAGCGAGCGACGAACCCCGCGACGGAACGCCGTCGTGCGCGGCATGAGCGTCACCAGCCAGGACTTCAGCGTCGTCTTCGACGCACGGACCGCGTACGACTTCCTGGTCACGTTGGAGATCGAGCAGGTCGAGGAGATGGACCTCCTGGCCGACGACCGGCGATGGCTGCTCGCTGCCCGCGAGTCCCTGTCACCCGATCGGCGACGTGACCTTGACGAGCTCTTCGGCGAGGGCGCGGCCGCCTACGGGAGCGGCATCGGCGCCATGGTCGTGGCCCTGCCCGAGGCGCGCACGGCGCGCCAGTTCGTCGCTGCCCTGGCGGTCACCGATACCCGCACCATCGTGCGCGAGATGCTCGGCGAGGTCATCCGCGACCCCGAGGCCGAGGCTCAGCTGGAGCGCATCCTCGACGGTGCCGCCGACGAGATCGAGGCATTCGCGGCCCGCACGGGCGAACACCACTGCGCCGCAGCAGAGACCCTGCTCGCAGCACCGGGCGCCGCCATCGATCGCATCCGCGGCTTGTTCGCCGAGTGGCTGGCGCGCTACGAGGAGGTCGAGCCGCGCGTCCAGCAGATCATCACGCGCGACATCGCGCTGCGTGAGGCCGATCGCAGCCTGCCGGCCGTCGAGCTCGTCGAGCGAACGACCGGCGGCGTGCGCTGGCTGGGCGAGGCCGGCGTCAGTCGGGTCGTGCTCAGCCCGAGCTACTTCGCGCGACCCGTCAACTACATCTTCTCGGGCCTCGACTGGCGCCTGTTCGCCTATCCCGTGGCCGACGAGGCCCTCGATGCCACCGATGCCAGCGCGCCGCCGTCGGCCATGATCCGTCTCTACCGTGCGCTCGGCGACGAGTCGCGCTTGCGGATCCTGCGCCTGCTGCGCGATCGCGACATGTACCTGACCGAGCTCGCGCAGGCGCTGGAGGTCAGCAAGCCGACCATGAAGCACCACCTGACCGCGCTCCGCGTGGCCGGCCTGGTGACCGTCACCGACCTCGGCGCCCAGACCTATTACAGCCTCCGCAAGGACCGACTCTCCGAAGCCGGCGACGATCTGATGCGCTTCCTCGCCTGAGCCACGCCGCCGACAGGCCGCGGTCGCTGGGACCCCGGCCTCTCTGTCGGACCGAGTGTTAGCCGATCCACTAACACATGGGAGACACCGATGAACACCGACCACCGACCGACCAGCTGCCGACCGCTTCGCACCGCTCCGCGCACGCGCCCCACAAGGAGGGTCCGACGATGATCGATCGAGAACGAATCCTGGCCACCGACCACGAGGCAAGCCTCCATGCCGCGGCCCGACTGCGCCGGCTGGCGGCCGAGACCGCTTCGAGGCGAACGATGCCCGGCACCTCCCCTATCGCACGCATCCGGATCGTGCTCGGGCAGTGGTTGATCGGCACCGGCCGTCGTCTCGACACCGGCGCGGATCCGTGCGGCCCGGCCGAGGCGCGGCCGGCCTAGACCGAGGGGCTGGCGACCCGGCCGGCCGGCAGCGCGCCAGCCGGCATCCACTCCCCCAGCGGCCGGACGTCGGCGATGCCGGCGCGCGCGTCGGGTTCCAGTGAGCGGGCCGCCGTGATCGCGGTGTCGATGCTCGTCAGGCAGAGGATGCCTTCCGCCAGTGCGGCAGCGCGGATCGACTCGGCGTCGCGGACCGGTCCCGGCAGCGGCGAGGGCGTATTGACCACCAGTCGGACGTCACTGGTGCGGATGGTGTCGAGGATGGTCGGCAGCCGGCCGTCCTCTTCGGCCACTCGGGCGACCTCGGTCACCGCATGCCCCAGCGCCCGCAGATGCGAGGCGGTCCCCCGGGTGGCCGCCAGGCGGTAGCCGACACCGACCAGCGCCGTGGCCAGCTCGGCCAGGCGGTCCTTGTCGCGATCGGCGATCGAGACCAGGGCCAGGGCGCCGTCCGGGCCCGGTACCGGCGGGCGCAACGAGGCCGCCAGGAGCGCCTTGGCCATGGCCACCCGCGGGTCGCGATGGATGCCGATGACCTCGCCGGTCGATTGCATGCCGGGCCCCAGGGACGGGTCCACGCCGCGCAGCTTGGCGGTCGAGAAGACCGGGGCCTTGACCGACACGAAGCCCGGCGGCTCGACAAGCCCGCCGGCCCAACCCAGCTCGGCGAGCGTCGCGCCGAGGGCGATGCGGGTGGCCAGGTCGACCATCGGAACGCCCGTGACCTTGCTCAGGAACGGCACCGTGCGACTCGCGCGCGGGTTGACCTCGAGCAGGTAGATCCCGTCGTCGCGAACGATGAACTGCGCGTTCACCAGCCCGCGGACGCGGAGCGCCAGCGAGACGCGGGTCATGGTCTCGACGATCGACGCCTGCTGGGCCGCGGTCAGCGTCTGGGGCGGGTAGAAGCCGAGCGAGTCACCGGAATGGACGCCGGCCCGCTCGACGTGCTCGATGAGGCCAGGCACGAGGACCTGTCGACCGTCGGCCAGGGCGTCGACGTCGACCTCCAGGCCCTCGAGGTACTTGTCGAGCCTGACCGGGCGGTCGGGCGCGACCACGATCGCAGCCGCCAGCTGCGCCTCCAGATCCTCGGGACCGTAGGCGAAGTCGATGGCCAGGCCGCCGATGACGAAGCTCGGACGGACGATGACCGGGTAGCCGATCCGCTCGGCGACGGCCATCGCCTCCTCGACCGATGTGGCCATGCCGCCCGGCGGCTGCAGGATGCCCAGCCGGTCGACGAGGGCGGCGAAGCGGACGCGCTCCTCCGCCTGGTCGATGGTCTCGACGTCGAGCCCGAGCAGCGGCACGCCGCCAGCGTCGAGCGTGGCGGCCAGGTTGAGCGGCGTCTGTCCGCCGAACTGGACCAGGGCACCGAGGGTCGGTTGGCCGAGACCGGTCTCTGCGCGCACGACGGCCAGCACGCTCTCCGCGTCGAGGGGCTCGAAGTAGAGGCGCGATGATGCGTCGAAGTCGGTCGAGACCGTCTCCGGGTTGGAGTTGATCATGACCGCCTGCCAGCCCATCTCGCGCAAGGAGGCGGCGGCTCGGACCGCGCAGTAGTCGAACTCGATGCCCTGGCCGATGCGGACCGGGCCGGAGCCGATCACGAGCGCCGCCGGCCGTGCCACGGGCGGCGCCTCGGGCGGCGAGCCGGCCGCAGCGTAGGTGGCGTAGAAGTAGGGCGTCTGGGCCGCGAACTCGGCGGCGCAGGTGTCGACCATGGCGAAGCCTGGTTCCAGTCCCATGGCCGCCCGCTGCGCGACGACCGCGGTCTCCGAGAGGCCGGTCAGGATGGCGATGTCGCGATCGCCGAAGGCGGCACGTTTGGCCGACACGAGCAGCTCGTCGGGCAGCGGCCGTCCGGCACCGATGACCGCACCGGCCTCGCGCAGCGATCCCTCGAGCTCGACGAGGCGCTCCATCTCGGCCAGGAACCAGGCCGCGATGCCGGTCGCGAGCTGCAGCTCGGCGGCCGGCAGCCCGCGGCGCAGGAGCGCCAGGAGGCGCCAGAGCCGCGAGTCCGAAGGCGCCACGAAGCGCCGCAGGACGAGCGGCCGCGCGGCCCGCACGGCGTTCGCACTGTCGGCACAGACGAGGCCGTCATCACCCACGAAGACCTCCCCGAGCAGCTCCTCGCGCGACGCTCCGCGGCTCCGATCGCCGAAGCGCGAGAGCGGCCCGGCCAGATAGTCGAGCGTGGGGCCCCAGGTCGGATCCTCGGCCAGGAAGCCCGCGCCAGCCTGCTCGAGGCCGCGCAGCGCCTTGTTGAGGGCGGCGCCGAAGGTGCGGTCGATGGCCATCACCTCGCCGGTCGCCTTCATCTGCGACCCCAGCCCCCGATCGGCGGTCGGGAACTTGTCGAACGGGAAGCGCGGCAGCTTGACCACCACGTAGTCGAGCGCAGGCTCGAAGGCGGCCACCGTCGTCCGGGTCACCGCGTTGGGGATCTCGGCCAGTCGCCGCCCGACCGCGATCTGCGCCGCCACGCGTGCGATGGGGTAGCCGGTCGCCTTGGAGGCGAGCGCCGACGAGCGGCTGACCCGCGGGTTGACCTCGATGACCGCGTAGTCGCGCGAGTCGGGCGAGAGCGCGAACTGGACGTTGCAGCCGCCCTCCACGCCGAGCGCCCGGATGATGGCCAGGGCCGCGCTGCGCAACCGCTGGTGGACCTGGTCGGGCAGCGTCTGGACGGGCGCCACGACGATCGAGTCGCCGGTGTGGACGCCGAGCGGATCGACGTTCTCCATGGAGCAGACCGCGATGCACGTGTCGTCGGCATCGCGCATCACCTCGTACTCGATCTCCTGCCAGCCGACCAGGCACTTCTCGACGATGACCTGGCCGATGGGGCTGGCGCGCAGGCCCGAACGGACCCGCTCCCGATAGTCGGGCTCGGTCAGGACGATGCCGCCACCCGAGCCGCCGAGCGTGAACGCCGGCCGCACGATGGCCGGCAGGCCGATGTGCTCGAGAGCCGTCACGGTGGCCCGCTCGCGCACTTCGACGGTCTTGCCTTCGACGATCTCCGACGGCGGGTAGGGCTGGCCGATGCGATCGAGCAGGTCGCGGAAGCGCTCCCGATCCTCGGCCATCTCGATGGCCTCGAGCGGCGTGCCCAGCAGCCGCACGCCGGTCCGCTCGAGGACGCCGGCGCGTGCCAGCGCGACGGCGAGGTTGAGCGCCGTCTGGCCACCGAGGCCGGCCAGGATGCCGTCCGGCCGCTCGCGCTCGATGATGCGCTCGACCGATTCGACGGTCAGGGGCTCGAGGTAGACGACGTCCGCGACGCCGGGGTCGGTCATGATCGTGGCCGGGTTCGAGTTGAGCAGGATCGTCCGGATGCCCTCGTCGCGCAGGGCCCGACAGGCCTGCGTGCCGGCATAGTCGAACTCGGCCGCCTGGCCGATGACGACCGGGCCAGAGCCGATGATGAGGACCGAGCGCGGCGCGGCAGCGCCGAGGGGTGCGGCCTCGGGTGCGATGGTGCTCATGTCGTCGAGCCCTGCAGGCGCGCCACGAACCGGTCGAAGACGTCGAGCGCGTCGAGGGGACCGGGCGAGCCCTCGGGGTGGTACTGGACCGTCTCGATCGGCCGCTCGTGGTGCCGGAGGCCTTCGACCGAGCCGTCGTTCAGGTTGCGCTGGCTGACGTAGAAGCCGCCGCCCGCGGGCATCGTCTCGCCGATGACCTGGACCTCGTGGTTCTGGGCCGTGACCTGGACCTTGCCACTCTCGAGGTCCTGGACCGGGTGGTTCGCGCCGTGGTGCCCGAAACGGAGGCGGGCGGTGTCGGCGCCGGCGGCGCGACCGATGATCTGGTGGCCGAGGCAGATGCCCAGCAGCGGCCGGCCGTCCTCGATGATGGCCCGCGACAGCGCGACCGGACCGTCGAGTCGCGCCGGATCGCCCGGACCCGGCGAGAGGACGATGCCGGCGATCTCCGGCGCCAGCGCCGCCGCTGCGGTCGCCGTGTGCGGCAGGACGCGGACCCGAGCGCCTCGACGGCGGAGGCCGCGCACGATGTTGGTCTTGAGGCCGAAGTCGACGACCGCGACCAGTGGCCCCTCCCCGGTCCCGACGTCGTACGGCGCGGGTGCCGAGACCAGCTCCACGAAGTCCTGATCCTCCCAGGCGGTCAGCCCGCGGGCGGCGGCCACGGCGGCCTCGACGTCGATCGCACCGGGCGCCGAGACGTACGCCCGCTGTGTTCCGGTCTCGCGAAGGTGGCGCGCCAGGGCGCGGGTATCGACACCTGCGATGGCTGGCACGCCCGTCGCCCGGAGCAGGTGCACGACCTGCCTGGCGCGCCCCACGACGGCCGCCGTGGCGTGGGCCACGATGAGCGCGCGCAGCCACGGTCGCTCCGACTGATCATCCTCGACGAGGCGACCGTAGTTGCCGATGAGCGGATAGGTCATGGCCACGACCTGACCCGCATATGAGGGGTCCGTGGCGACCTCCTGGTAGCCCGTCTGGCTGGTGTTGGCCACCAGGTCGCCGCCGGCGCCGATCGGCGCCCCGAAGGCGATGCCCGGGAAGACGGTGCCGTCCTCGAGCGCCACCAGCGCCGGGCCGTGCCAGCCGATGCGGGGATCGACCACGGCATCCGGCGGCACGGGGATGGGGCGGCGGGCAGCGGGAAGGTCGATCATCGTGGCGTCGGAACGGCCGGGACGTCGATCATCGGTGCCTCGGACACGGTGGCCTGCGGGTCATGCATGGCCGGGCAGGGAGCGCCGATGACGCGTCCTCCTCTCGGGCCTCTCGGGCCCATCGCGACCCTGTCGGGGGTCAGCCGCGGCCTCACTGGACCGCACCGGAAGGGAACGGGGCAAGCCTAGCAGAGGCCAGGCCCGGCCGCCCGGACCCTGGACGACGACTGACGCGGGCTTGACGCGGCCCGCTACGCTCGGCCCTATGGGTCAGCTCGGCGATACGCTCGGAAACCTGCTCAAGACGGCCGCGGATGCCATCGCCGGCCTCTTCTCGGGCCTGCTCGGCGCGTTCTCGGCTGCCGTCGGTGACCTCGCCGCCGTCGTCCCGGGCGGCGCGATCGGCATCCTTATCGTGCTCGTCGGCGCGATCGCCTTCGGCTGGTTCCTGCTCCGCCGCTAGGGCCACGCCAGCGCTCGAGATCGAGCACCGTCCGCCAAGCCGGACACCGACTTCCGCCGTCGTTCTCGACGCGCCGATGTCGAACGCCCCGGCGGGAGTCCGAGCGCCACATAGGGAACCGACCTCTGCCCGACGGTGTATCGACGACGAGCCGACCCGTCTCGGTCGTTCGTGCGGAGATCGTCGAGTGCAGCGCCTGTCCTTCATCCTCGCCGCCGCGGCGATGGCGGCCCTCGTATTCGTGGGGCCGGCCGTCGCCAAGACTGGCTTCGTCGCCAGGCTCGACATGGCGCTCCCCGTCGGTCCGCCTGCAGGTTCGACCGTGATGCTGGGTTGGACGCTGATCGACCCACGCACGGACGGGGTCCTGGAGGGCGTCACCACGTTCGTGCGGATCCATCCGCTCGGTGGTTCCGCATTCGAGGTCGCTGGGCGGGAGGACGCCGCGGGTCACTACACGGCTTCCTTCGTGGCGCCGCCGGGAGGCATCGTCCTCGTCGACTTCGGGATGCTCGGCGAGAATTGTGAGAACGGAATGTGCACGCGTTCGGACGTCATGTTCCCTGTCGACGAACCGGAAGCAGCCGACGCGGCATCGAAGGCGGGGTCGGCCACGCCGGCGCACGCCATCGCGACGCCCGACGATGTTGCAGCCGCAGCAGCCGTCGTCAGCCTGCCTCCTGGGACGGCCGGCGAGAGCCGGCCCTCGTCGATCATCGAAGTCTTCTGCCATCCGTTTGGCGCTCGTGGTCCTCGCCGCCGCGTTGGTCGCTGCCGTGATCTTCGCCGCACGACGGGTCCTGCGACGCACCTGACGACGCCGTTTCAAGCGCGTAGGAACCCGGCCACGCGAATAGGCGCAAGGGAGAGCGAGACACTCGACGACGTCGCCGCCCGCCTCATCGCATGCGCACCGGGAAATCACGAAACGGCGGGGCTGTTTGCCCTCGCCGTTTCGTTTTCGATCCGGGTCGTTGGACCCATCGATGTGGTCAGGCTGGGATCGCCACCTGCTTGAATGCCGGCGCCTTGACCTTCTCGGTCGCTGGGCGGCTGGCCCAGACCAGGCCGAGGCCGGTCAGGAGGACCGTGGCGCCGAAGCTGACGAAGATCGCCGCCATCCCAAGGCCCATCTGGAGGGCCGAGGCGGTGACGCTGCCGACGCCGAGCTCGGCGATGAGCGCATGGGCCGTGCCGGTCCAGAGCTTGTCGCGGGCCGCACCCTCGATCGGGTTGGTCCGGTCGAAGCCGGTCCAGTACTTGCCATCGTTCTGGAAGTCATAGGTGCCGGCTGCCTGGACGACCGTGCCGTCGACCACGACGTCCTCGGGGAACGTGACGGTCGTGGCGCCGTGGAGGGTGTGGTACGAGATGGTGGCCATCTGGTACATGTACTCGCTCGCCGTGTTGACGAGCGGGTCGTTCGGGTTGAGCTCGCTCTTGTCGACGGCGAAGCCCCAGTCGTTGACCAGCAGGGACATGATCTTCTCGGCGCCCGCGGTCTCGCCGCGGTCGACGAGCTGACCCTGGTCGTTGTAGCTGAGCTTCACGTTCTGCGCAGCGCTGAACGACTGGAGCGCATTGGCACCAGCCTGCGTCTTGATGAGCGTGAAGCCACCGGCCGCGAAGAACGCGAGCCCGAGGACAACGAGGACGACGCCGAGTCTTTGAAGTCGCTTTTCCATGATCGAACCCTCGATTTCTCTTGGTCTCATTTGTGGACGTCTCTACTGTCGGGCTGGACGACCGCCGCGGGTACGAGGCGGGCGGCCCCTTTCGAGGGTCGGTGGCCCGGGTCGTCGGGGGCCGGATGGCCCTGCCAGCTGGACCGGTCGGAACATGGCCGAGCCTGGCGGCCGTCGCGACCCGGCGGCACGGGCGATCGCGCGTTCTGCGATCGGCTAGGTGGTACACCCGGTGGTACAGGGCGGAATCGAAAGGCCCTCCGGGGGCGACCGGAGGGCCATTTCGTGAGTATTTCGCTGGTGAGCCGCGAAGGACTCGAACCTTCAACCAGCTGATTAAGAGTCCGTCTCTGGCCACGCTCGGCTATCGATTCTGAGCGTGCAGAGGGTTCCGCGGCGTCCACTGACCCCCGATATCCATCGGCTTGTGGGTACGGAATGGGGTACCGGCGGTCGGGCCGAACGGCGACAGACGAACTCATTCGTCGTCACGGTGACCTGCGTCATGGTTCGATTGGCACCAACGCCAAGTCCATGGTCGTTACCTTGTCGATGTCCAGCCCGATGTCGTGGACGACCTCAGTGCGACGACCTCAACATCGTCGGACCGGCCGCGGATGCTGAGCGTCCGGTGCTCCAAAGCGGGTACGTCCAAGCCGCCTGATCTCGCTGCCTGGATGGACACGAGGAGTTCACCGGCCGCCGCCTCGCTCGCGAGTCGGGCGGTCGTGTTGACGACGTCGCCGAGCGCCGTGAAGTCGCTCACGGCTCCCTCCGCCCCCGTCGAGCCGACGAACGCGTCTCCGGTGTGCACGGCCGCGCCGACGGGGATGGGACCGCTCTCGCTCGCGTCGGGGCGCCCGACCGCATCGAGCAGCGCGCGAGCGGCTCGGATGGCGGCCGCCGTGTGCTGGGTCCCGCTGATGCCGATGAAGAAGAGGCCGATGGCCTCGTCACCGACGAACTTGTCGACCATCCCGTCGTTATCGAGGATCGCTCTCGAGGAGAGCTGATAGAAGCGGTCGAGGAAGGCGCGGAACTCGGTAGGGCTCGATCGCTCGCCGATGCCCGTGGAGCCACGGATATCGGCGAACAGGAGGCTCACCGGGATCTCGGCGCCGAAGACCCCGATCTTGTTCAGGTCCTTGATGCAGGAGCCGCAGATGGCCGGGTTGCCAGGGAAGCGGGCGAACCCGACGTGTCGCAGCACGGCGCCCGCCGGACCCTCGAAGGGCGCGGCGCAGAGCTTGCAGTTGGGTCCGTGGGGCAGGCGCCGCATGACGCGACGCATCCGGGCGAGACCCGGGTCCTCGCCCGAGAGGAAGCCGCGCATCGCGTCTTCGGGTGTCGAGGGCCGTGGCATCGATCCACATCCTACTCAACCGCCATCCAACCCCCGATCGCTTGATCTCGCCCTCGCGGCACTCTGTCCTGCCGCCCAATGACCGACCGCCGACGAGGCCGCCTGGGGCGAGGTGTCGACGCGCTTGCCTGGGTCTAACCGTGGGAAATACGGAAAGCGACGCCGGTCGACCGGCCGGGGGTTACGGCTGGACGACTCGGTCGAATACCAGAGCGTCCGCCTTCGACGCGTACGACGTTGAGTGGCGATCAGTGCGGCCGTCGGCATCGGCGAGGCTGCACGAATAGCTGACGGTCGGCGTCAGGTCGAAGGAGTGGACGGCGATCGGTGGCGACGGAGGTCGACGTCCTCGAAGAATCGAGATGGCGCGCTGAACCAGCAGCGCCGTAAGAAGGATCGCGCCTGACGCGAGATCAGGCGCGCGGGTCGGGTGCCGCGACGGAGCCGAGAACCTCGTAGGCTGTCCTGCATGGCGGGCACGCTGCGGGTGATCCTCGAGATCGGCAAGAAGCGGAGGTGCCTGCCGGTGCTCTGGACTGGCCAGGCCTCGAGCCGCTGGGGACCTCAAAGGACGACGCCCGGCGCGAAGCTGTCGCTGGCTACCTCCCGCGGTACGCCGACGTGGCCGAGCGGGCCGGCATGGGCGGCGTCTTCGGACGCTGCGCGCGCCACGATCGAGGTCGCCGACGACGGCGTACCGGAGGATCGAGCTCGACCGACTTCTGGGGCATCGCCCACGTGCCGTCGCAGATCGTCGGCGTCAGGTGAGTTTCTGATCGCGGTCGCGATGGCCGCGGGAGCGCCTTACCTCGATCGGCGGCGATCGACCGGGGATGTTGATCGGTGACAACCTCCAGCCGGTTCTTCCATCTGCCTCGTGACTATTCCTGCCGTCCATGGCCGCCGACGACTGGGAGGCCGCCTTGGGCGGCCGTCCACGAGGCTGGGCCGGCGGGCACGCCGCCGGGGCTACGATGCCGCGATGCAGGTCGCGAGATGGCGCTGGGTGCTGGTGCCGATGGTCGTCGTGGTCGCCGGCTGCCTGCCCCGACCCCAGCCCGACCTACCCGCGGATCTCCTGGGAACGTTGGGCGGGAATGCGGCGACCTTCACAGCGCTGCCACTACCCGCAGGCGCAACGGGTCAAGACGTGGTGACGAACCTGCGCGAAGAGCACCCGCCCGACGCGACGTTCGGTGGGCGCGCTATCGTGGTCTTCGGCCGCCTCGACTGCCACAGCGTGCAGGCTTGCATACCGGGCCCGCTCGGCAGCCCTGGTGGTGCCCAGACGGTCTGGATCGCTGCTCTTCCCCGACTGCCAGTCTCCCGACGGCAGCACGATCGGCTGGGCGGTCGTGGACGCTACCGGCGGGGTATCCGAGGGCTACAACTACCAGTCGTGTCACCCATGACCGCTGACGACACTCGAGGCCGCCTGGGACGCGGTATTCGACGCCTTGCCGACCGGCCGCGACCATACTCTTCGCGATGACCCAGCAATGGGAGATCCGGCAAGCTCGGGTCGACGACGTCGACGGCGTGATCGCCGTCGCGGACGCGGCTTGGCGCGACACGTATAGCGGGCTACTCAAGGCCGAGACCATAGAGGGTTTCATCACTCGGTCTTACTCGCCGCAGCGAGTGACCACGCGGATCGAGGATGACCACTTCTACGTCGCTGAGGGCCCAAACGGCATCGTTGCGTTCGCCGATGCTGTCGAGCGGCCCGATCGCGTCGACCTCGTGGCGCTCTACGCGATACCAGGGTTCCGAGGCCAGGGAGCCGGGACCGCTCTACTCATGACCGTAGCCCGGCTCTTCCCCCGGAGTGACATCTCCGCCGACGTGCTATCCGGGAACCGGAAGGGTGAAGTCTTCTACGAACGCCGCGGGTTCACTCCTCGCGAGACGATCGATATGACGCTACTCGGTGAGCCGGTCGTCGAACGGCGCTGGTGGCGTGACGCTCGGTGACGATCGACGACGACCTCGAGGCCGCCTGGGACGCCGTATTCGACGCCTTGCCGACCGACCGGCCGGTCGGCAGGCCCTCCTTTCCACGACGAGCGCAACGAATGGGCGCTGAACGCCTCGACCAGCGCGAGGTGGCGCAGGTCGGTGTCAGGCCGGGGGTGGACGGCGGTCGGCGCGACCGAGGTCGAATGTCTGGGAGAGATGGCGCGCTGCCTGCGCGAGATCGGGGAGGGACGGGTGCCGCGGCAACGTCCACCGCGGAGGGATCGAGGGGTCATCGGCAGCCCGAAGAACATCGCGAAGGCGAGGAGGAAGACCCCAAACATCGTTCGCCGCCGCCGGCAGGAAGCCCCTTCTTCGCGTCTGTCTCGGGCCTTCGTCGGTTCTGGAGCTCCGAACCTGCCGCGATGATGAAGGCGAACGCACAAATCCTCAACGAGCAGCTGACGGTCGACCATAGCCTCAGGGCGAGGAGGACCACCGCCGGCGGTGAGCACGAGCGGCCACCGAGCGAGGACCGCCTCGAGACTCAAGAGCGCCCAGGCGGCGCCGAGACCGGCGAACAGCACGAGCGCGCTGCAGCCGAGGGCGATGTCCGGCCACCGCGATCGGCGACGTCGAAGATGACCGGCCGTGATTCCATGCGGTACCAGTCTCGGTGTCGGCCAGGCGCTGCTGCCACCTCATCCCACGGTCCTGCTCGGCTGCAGTCGACGCGGTGACGTTTGGCGATCGCGACCTCACGCGAGCGTGACGGGCACGATGCAGGACCGCTTCGCGGGGCCGCAACGCCGCGGTGAGCCAGATCGCAGATCGTCAGGCGCCGACAGCGCGGCAAGGATGGAGTGCCCGCGCGAGATGGCGCGCTGCCTGCGCGAGATCCCGGAGGGCGGGCGCCGCGGTGAGCTTCAGGTAGGCATGGCCTCCGGCGGCGGCGGCCACGGCGCCCTAACACGATGCCGATGCCGTAGAACAAGACCGCTACGCCCCCAAACACCGCGATCCACTCCAAGGACGGGGCGAGGCGCGATGCGGCCCCGACGAAGAGTCCGACCAACCCGGCGACAAGGACCGTTCGGCCGCTCGTCCGTGCGCCAACGACGTACCCGACCAGAGCCGGCGCGAGGGTGAGGGTCAGGATGAGCGGCACGAAGCCCCCGAACCACCCGACGACGAGCAGCATCCACATCACGACGAAGCAGACGAAAGCCGTGATCAGCGCCCCGGCCCACCTCATGGCCCTAGGCTTGCCCACGCCCGGTCGGGCATACGAGCGTGCCGGGTCGCCACGACGTATCGCTGACCAGCCCCGAGAGATGGCGCGCTGCCTGTGGGAGATCAGCGCCGGTCGGGTGCCGGGTTAGACACCGTCGCTGAGGTCACAGCACGACTCATCGCAATGGTCGACGCCCCAGGTACAGCGTGGACAGATGGCGGTCCCGCCGCCGGCGACCTGTGTCAGCTGCAGGGCGTGCCAACAGCCGCACTCAGCACAGGACGCTCGGGACGGCAGGATTGGCGCATTCGCCGCATCGTCGACGCGACTGTGAGGAACCGGGGTCGCCGCTGCATCCATCGGTCGTGCCCTCCCACAAGGATTGAACCGCCACGTCCCGAGAGCGCCACCCTAACACGCTGGCACGACCGCAGGACCCCGCTTGGGGAAGCGCGCCGAGCGCGGCCTGAGCGCATCCTGCGAGCCGTCGGAGTACAGACGACGGCCAGCCGCCCGGCGGATGCGCACCGGTGTCGGCGCACTACATTGAGACACTCATCACTGGTAGTCGCTAACTGCGTCAGGGATCGCAGTATGGGCGGCTGAGATTTGCGGCCAATACCTCTGTCAAGGCCGGATTAGTAACGATGCGACGGAGACCTGCGTTGATGTCCGACTGTGCCTACGTCCGGAGCGTTGCCGGCGCCGTGGCGGTCTCACAAGTGACGCTGGGGCGGTCCCGGTCGCGACTAGCCGACTCGGCATCCACCGGCGTACCGTGCCAGCCGTCGGAGTCGGGGATTGGAGGCTCGTGGTTGGTCATCGCCCCTTCGTTTCTTGGGCGTGCGTCGCTTTCGCCGCGGCGATGCTTCTAGGCTGCACCGGCGTAGCACCGCTGGCCAGCCCGTCGTCGTCGCCGGCTGCCACCGTGCCCCCACCGGTTCCCTCGACGACCGCCTCGAGCCCGGCTGGGTCTGGCATGCCGCCAGTCAGTCTGCCGACCCTCGGAGATCGGTGGAACGGTTACTGCGGGGGCGTCGGCATCGACGGCACGCTCCGGGCCGACCCGCTCGATCCCGGTCGGCGCCGTGGCTGCAGCCGGACCCGGGCGCACGCGTCAGCCCGGAGCCCATCGCGCTGATCTGGCCACCCGGCTTCACGGCTCGCTTCGCGCCCCAGCTCGAGGTCATCGACCCGATCGGTCAGATCGTCATGCGGGAGGGGGACCCACTCGGAGGCAGTTGTCTCTCTGCCTCGGACATCTGGGGCACGGGCCTCGATTGCGGCCCCGTGGCCGGGAGGGAGTGCGCACATCGGTTCGCGTTGCTCCTCCGCGACACTGGTTGGCCCGAGCACGTGTTCGAAAGCGTCGACTTCACCGACGACGATGGCAGCTACGAGGGCGCTCGAATGATCTCCGGCGTAGCCCCTGCCGGTCCCCTCAAGCTGGTCTCGCGTCCCCGAGCCTCGCCGGGTCTTCCACTCCACTCGTCAGCCTGCCCACCGCCGGCGACCGATGGAGCGGCGGTTGCGACAACACCGGCAACGGCGGCACACTCCGGGGAGACCGGCTCGATCCGAACGTGACGTGGCTGGAGCCGAACCTCAGCTCCAGCTCGAACCCGCCGGAGCGCCAGTATCTGGTCTGGCCACCTGGGCTCGCGGCCCGCTTCGCGCCCGAGCTCGAGATCGTCGATCCCGTCGGACAAGTCGTCATGCGCGATGGTGACCGGGTCGCCGCGACCTGCGACGACGGGTTGCTCACCGCGGATATCTGGGGTGTCACGGTGTCCTGTGGTCCACTGGGTGCGACGGACTGCGTCCGCCGGTTCGCCGCCCTCCTCCGTGCGGACGGTTGGCCGGACGACGACATCGAGTTCGTCCATTTCACCGCCAAGGATGGAAGCTATCAAGGCTTCCGAGTGGTCACCGGCGTGGCCCCTCTTCCATAACGCACCCGGCCGCGGAACCCATCCTCGTGACCGCGATGCTGATGGGACGCCGTCCACGACGCGATACCGATGGACGCAATCCGCGGATGACCGGATGCTGCTGTTCGTCCCTATAGCGGCGATCATCACCCTGGTGGTCGCGATCAGGCTCCTGGTCCGAGATGCCGATGACCACCGAGGTCACCGGCACTGGTGGGTAGCTGTCGGCCTCGTCGCCACCATCGTATTGGTGGGATGGCTGGCGTTCTTCCTGTACGTTCCCAGCCAAGCCTCAAGCTCATGACCGACGACGGCGTCGAGGCCGCCTGGGGCACCGTCCACGAGGCAACGCCGGCCGGCGGCTTACACTGCGGCCTCAACTGACCACCACCAAGGAGATCGGTCATGGCCCGTCGGCTCGCTGCGATCCTCTACTTCATTCCAGGACTTGGCATCGCCATATCAACGCTCTTGATCCTGGCGTACCAGCACTGGCGCGGTGAGCTGCCGATGACCCCGTTCGCCATTTGGCGCCTCATGGGGAGCACCGTGCCGGGGATGGGCGCCGACCAGCTGACGCCGACGGGCACGGCGCTGGCGTGGGTGCTAATCGGCGTGTCCGCCATTGACGTGGCGACCAGCAGGTGGCTGTGGCAGGGCCGCCGGCGCGGCGCCAGGTGGTGGTTCTCGCGACGACTCCGGTCAGCGTCGGCCTGGGGCTGCTGTTCCAAGTGCCGTTCCTGCTGGTGGTCCCGCCGCTGCGAGCGGGCCTCGTGATCGTCACCTCGTGGCGGCAGTCGTCGAGCCTTAAGGTCAGTACCGAAGACGACCTCGACGCGGCCTGGACCGCAACGCATGTCGCTGGCCCGGACTGATGTTGACGGCAACACGGTTGCAGAGCCCGGATGACATACGACGAGCTGCTCTCACGGCTCGACGACATGAGGGAGACGCTCACGACCGTCACGGGGTCAAGGTTCACCGTCGGCGTCTACCGCGATCGCCCCTTCTTCACCCCGGAGTCCACGGGGCTGGGCCGCAGCATGGCTGAGCAGCGCGCGGAGCCCTTCGTCGCGCGCTACAACGAGACGCGCAGCCCTTCGATCGCGCGACTGACCAGGACGTCGCAGGAACGCCTCGTACTACATGGGTCTGCTGATCGCCGAACAAGGAGTCAGGTGAGTCGGACCGATACCGACGACATCGAGGCCGCCTGGGTGCTGTCCACTATGACGCCACGCCCGACGGGTGGCGTCCTGTTGGGTGGCGACGAGTGAGCTCGAAAGCGCATGGGGTTGACGTGCTGTAGCATTCCGCTCGACGGCACCGATCCCGTTACGGGACAGCCGAGCGAGGTGAAGGCATGACCGATCGCGATGAGTTCCTGGCCTGGGTCAGGTCGACGCTGTACGACGCGGAGGTCGCTCTGCACAACGGCGACGCAAACCCGCGCCGCCGCCGGATCTGGTCGCGCAACGAGCCGGTGACCATCCGCGGTGCGTTCGGCAGCGCCGTATGGGCATCAGGACATCGAGGAAGCCTTCGTCTTCCTCGAGAAGTCGTTCTCCGACTGCACGTCCTACTCGTTCGAACTGCAGGCCCATGACGTGGTGGGTGACATGGCCTACACCGCGGGCCTCGAGCACATCTCGACGTCGGTCGACGGTCAGCCCCGGAGTTTCACCTTGCGGGCCACTCAGGTGTATCGCCGGGAGGGCGGCGAGTGGAAGGTCGCGCATCGGCACGCCGACACCGTGGCCGATAACACCGCCATTACCCCGCGCCGTGGCCGACGACGCTATCGAGGCCGCCTGGGGCGAGGTGTTCGACGCCTTGCCAGCCGGCTGGTCGGCCGGCCGGCCGAGCTATTACCCCGAGCGCCGCGAGTGGCAGCAGTACGCCTTCGACTCGTTCGAGATGCCGAAGGTCGGCGTCAGGTCGAAGGAGTGGACGGCGATCAGCGCGACCAGGTCGAGTGCCCTCGGCTGGCGAGCTGGCGCGCTGCCTGCGGGAGCTCCAGCGCGGGCCGAGTGCCGCGCTGGAACTGCGGGCGGTGCACTGTGATGGCGAACAGACAACGGGCACAGCGCCTCGAGAGGTGAGATGACGACCGATCTGGTGATCTCCGACGTGTTCGTCGACGGGGTGCACTCGTCGGTGTTGACGGGCGGACCGTCGACGCAGGACGAGACGGTGGTCTTCGTGCACGGCAACCCAGGCTCCGGTGAGGACTGGCGAGCGCTCATGGCGGAGGTGAGTACGTTCGCTCGGTGCCTCGCGCCGGATATGCCAGGCTACGGTGCGGCGGACAAGCCCGGAACCTTCGACTACACGACCGAGGGCTACGCACGCCATCTGGGCGGGCTCCTCGATGAGCTGGCGGTCCGGCACGCCCACCTCGTTCTGACGGACCTCGGTGGACCGTGGGGACTGGCTTGGGCCGCGGCGCATCGAGGGGCGCTCGCGAGCCTCAGCCTGATCAACATCGGAGCCCTCCCCGGATACCGCTGGCACCGCTTCGCCCGGCTCTATCGGGTCCCGCTCGTGGGAGAGCTCGCGATGGCCACGATCACTCCAGCAGGGCTGGCCTTCCTGCTGCGGCGCGGGAACCCACGCGGCCTGCCCGGTACGTTCATCGACGCCGCAGTTCGCCAGTCCCGAGATCCTGGAACCCGGCGCGCCGTACTCAGGTTCTACCGAGCGACGCCCGACCTGGGCGCGGTCACCGCGCAGGCCGCCGCGTCGCTGCGTGATGGGGATCTGCCAACCCTCGTCATCTGGGGCGCAGCGGACCCGTTCGTTCCGGTGCGCTACGCGGAGACCCAGCGGAAGTATTTCCCACGCGCCGAGATCGTGGTGCTCCCGACGAGCGGCCATTGGCCCTTCGTCGATGACCCCACTGGAGTCGCCCGCGTGCTGGTTCCGTTCCTTCGCGCGCAGTTTCGCTGAAGGCCGGCACGACGCCATATCTCGGTTGGATGTCCGAAGCCGCCAACGCGTCGCCGGCCGGCTAGACCGCGTGGCTACGATGCCGCCCTCAGGCGTCATCGGTGGGTCACCATACGGCCGTGACGAACGAGCAGCGGCTGGTCGGCGGCATGGATTCCCGGCACGCGCCCGTCCGCGTCGGCGACACGGTTCGCCGCGCGGCCGGATCGTCGCGGGCGGCCGTCCGCGACCTGCTGCTTCACCTCGAGTCGGTCGGGTTCGACGGCGCGCCCCGCTTCCTCGGGGCGGACGACCAGGGTCGCGAGGTCCTGACGTGGATCGATGGGGAGGTGCCGCTGCCGCCGTATCCGGCCTGGGCGATGACGGATCGAGCACTGGCGGATCTCGGCGGACTGGTGCGGCGGTTTCACGAGGCGACGGCCACGTTCCACGGCACGACCGAGGACTGGTCGACCGAGTGGGCCGACTCTCGCGGCGGGTCAGTGATCTGTCACAACGACCTGTTCCCCGAGAACGTGGTCTTCCGCGACGGACGCGTGATTGCCTTGATCGACTTTGCCATGGCGGCTCCCGGCCGCCCGCTGTGGGACGTCGCGATCGCGGCGGAGATCTGGGGCCCGTTGGGCGACCCCGACCGGCGCGACCAGCACCCGGTGAACGTCGACGGGATCGCCCGGCTCGGGGTGCTCGCCCGCGCCTATGGGCTTGAACGGGAGCGAGCGGAGGAGCTGGTCGACATCGTCATCCAGGAACGCGCCCAGTCGACGACGAACATACGGGCCGAGATCGCCCGAGGAAACGAGTCGTGGATACGCCACTGGGCGGATGCCGGTGGCGACGAGCGAGCGGCGGCCGATGATGCCTGGATCGCGCGTCACCGCGCGTCACTCATCCGCTCTGCCCGAGGCTGATGGCTGGACAGCCTCTCGGAGCGGCGCGCCCGTTTCTCGCTCAGTTGGAAGCGACGACCGGATCGAACCGGTGAATAAGGTTTTGCAGGGCGACCCGCAGCGTCCGCTGACATCCGCCGACGGGTCGAGTCCCGCACGAAAATTAGATCCGTCATGAGCGGATCGGGACGCCGCCCGCTATTGGTACCAGCGTTGCTACCGACGACCGCCACCGCAGCCCGATGCCGACGGACTGTAGCCCGGACACCAGCCCCGCCTGTTGGTACAGGTCGGGGGCCGTGGTAGTGAGCTCCTCGTCGGCTTGATAAGCCGGGGATGCTAGCGGAGGGTGATTTGCGTGACGTCGAGGGCGGCGCCCCGCGGACGATGTACTCGCCGGCCTGGTCGGCGATGACGAAGGGGATCTGGCCGGAGGCCTGCGCCAACTCGCTGCTCTGCTGCCATGGCATCCCGGCGCAAGAGCAGATCTGCTGCTGCGATGACGCAATGCCATCCAACACGACCATGCACAACGCCTGGCCATCGGTTGCGTACAACCGGCAATGCCGCGAGCTGATGCGGCAGACGCATTGCTCGATGACAGCAAGACACGGCGCATGGGTCTGCGTGGTACCGCCGTTGGTACTTGCTCGCCGGTCGATCAGGATGTCGTCATCGGGTTGAGCACTCGTCACCTTTTCCGACGCTCATCCCCACGGCCCTGGTTCAAGACGGGGTCGTATCACGGCCCCGGTCCCTGCCAGGGCCGTTCCCTTTGAGATGACCGCGGCCGCGCCAGCCGAGGTGGCACGGCGCAGGGCTACGCTGCCGCGATGCGGGTCGTGAGACGGCGCTGGCTGCTTGTTCCGATGGTGGTCGTGGTCGCTGGCTGCCTGCCGCATGCCACGCCCGACTTACCCGCCTACGTTCCTCCAGGATTTCAGCAGGGCGGACGGGGCGAGCTTCACGGTTCAGCCACCGCCCGCCGGGAGACCGGGCAGGACGTCTGGCAGCCACTCAGGGCGATGCTACGGAACCCATGTTCCAAGGTCGCGCGGTCCCGGTCTTCGGCCTCATCGACTGCCACGGTCACCCGGCGTGCATACCCGGGCCGGTGGCAACGCGGGGGCGCCAGCCCGGACCGTCTGGGTGCTGCTCTACCCCGACTGTACGAGCCATGAGGACCGACATCGTGGCTGGGCCGTCGTCGACGCCGTCAACGGGTCGTCGAGGGTGGCTACGCGGTGAACGACCCGTGCCGCAACGGTGACCGCGCACGACGACGACCTCGAGGCCGCCTGGGACGAGGTCTTCGACGCCCTGCCGGCTGGCTGGGCGGTCGGTAGGCCCTCGTACCACGACGAGCGGCGCGAGTGGCAGCAGTACGCCTGGGACCGGTTCGAGATGCCGAAGGTCGGCGTCAGGTCCAAGGAGTGGACGGCGATCGGCGCGACGGAGGTCGAGTGCCTCGTCGAGATGGCGCGCTGCCTGCGGGAGCTCAGCGCGGGTCGGGTGCCGCGGTAGCCGAGCTCAGGCAGGTCTACGGCCTAACCAGTGATCGTGATGACGAAATCGCCGTAACTCCAGGTGCTGTCCGGGGCTGCTGACTGATCCTGCGGCTCCCTGAAACTCGCCCTGTCCCGCTGATGATCGGCCAGGGCCCGGCTGGCGCGGCCTTGTTGCCGATGAGACCGTCTCGTCGAAGACGATCTCCCCCTCGTCCGGTCAGGGTGATCGCGTTGGCGGGACAGTGAAATAGGTTCTGAGCGGGGTCGAGGAGTTCGCATTTCACAGAGAACGACCCGACCTCTGCGTGGGTGTCCGCGTCGAGCATCCGCGATGTGCCGATCAGCTCGTCGCCCTTGCAGCCGACCGCGCTCGCGCAGCCAGCGACCGGGACAGTGCGGAAGTCGATGGGGTCTTCCAGAACGTGGATCGTCTGCGGTCGGTGGGCGGCCGGCGGCAGGATCGCAACCGGGCTGGAGGTGGCCGTCGTCGTTGCGGTGGCGCTTGGAGGCACGAGCGTCGCCGAGGCAGGTGCCGCGGTGGGCGACTGGGTCGCGCTGCTGCAGCCGGCCAGCATCAGCATCGCGATGAGCACGACCTTCCGCATGATCCACTCCCTCTCTGCGCCGGTTCAGCGCAAGTGGGGACGCTCGCGCAGTGTGCGCCCAGAGCGCGTGGATAGATAGGGCAGGCGACGGATCCGACAATGAGCACGAGGCCCTGATCGGGGACGGCGCGCTGCTTGCGGGAGCTAGGCGGCGGGCGGGTGCCGCGCTGACATGTGCCTAGATCGGCACCGTGACCACGGCGGCGGCGATCGTCGACGCCAAGGCGGCCGCGATGACCTTCTTGCGCTTGTCCTCGTCCTTCATCCACTCGGCGACGACTTCGGCCGCCGCCGTGGCCTGCTCATCGGACAACCCAGCTCGGTCCTTAAGTTCCTTGATCAACTCGTCCACGGATCTCCTTTCTCGGCACCCGCCGACTCTCAGACCACAGGGATAGCGCAGCCATGCCGCGCAGCGACAGAGCCAGATCGCCCGGTTCGACGTCAGGAGCCGCGAGAGCCAGGCGATCGGCGCGACCGCAGTCGAGGTGTTGGTCGACATGGCCCGGTGCCTGCGCCAGGTCCGGGGGCGGCTGCACGTTCGGCACGCGGTCGAACCTTGCATCTGCGGCCGTCCATGGCCAGACTCCATCCCGATGATCCCCGAGACGCGTTACGTGCGCACGACCGATGGCGTCCACATCGCCTACCAGGTCGTCGGCGATGGGCCGTATGACCTCATGTACGAGGCCGGGTGGCTGTCCAACGTCGACGCGCACTGGGACCTGCCCGACAAGGGCGGCTTCCTGCGTCGCCTGGCCGAGCGAGCCAGGCTCATCGTCTTCGACCGCCGCGGTAGCGGTGTCTCCGACCGACCGGCGTCTGCCGATGCGATCTCCCTCGAGAAGGGCGCGGACAACACGCTGCCGTGATGGACGCGGTCGGCTCCGAACGGGCCCCGCTCTTCGGCTTCGAGGACGGCGCCAGCGTGAGCCTCCTCGTGGCGGCGGCCCATCCGGAACGCGTCTCGGGGCTGGCCCTGTTCGCGCCGACGGTCCGTGGGCAGTGGGCGCCGGACTACCCGTGGGGCTGGACGG
>CAVZSO010000002.1:0-506846 GCA_963777975.1 uncultured Chloroflexia bacterium
GGCACTCCGGTTTCCCAGAAGCAGATTTTAAGTCTGCTGTGTCTACCGTTCCACCACGCGGCCAGCGCGCACGCGTTCTAGCACCGCTGGCGCACGCAAGTCGGATTGACCAGACTCGCGCGCGATTCGGAGTGCTCATTTTGGGGCGCATGAGGCGACTTCACTCCTTCAAGTGCGTGGCCCCAGACGCTTTCCCAGTCCTGGCCGCCGAGATCGGTGACGCGGCCGTCGCGCTCGTGGGTATTCGTTCGGGATCTGGAACATCGCGAGCATCAGCCCGCCCTCCTGGGCGTCCAGGCGACATGGCGACTGCCCTCCGCGCCAGACGAATTCGCCGGGCTTGACCTCGAGCCCCGCCGCCGGCCCCTCCTTGTCCACGAGCTTGCCCTCGAGCACGAGGTCTGCTCGATCTTGACGTGCTCGTGGTCGGGAAGGATCGCACCCGGGTCGAACCGCATCAGCGCGGTGACGAGGCCGGTCGCAGGATCGAAATACAGCGTTTCTACCTCGCAGCCGGGAAAGCGCGTCTTCTGCTATTCCATGTTGGCGGGGCGCACGACGTGCGAATGCTGGTCGGCTGTTTTCGCGCCTGCGGCGTGACAGCATCCATGACAGTATCCTCCTGTGGTCGCGATGTCGGGGCCGGCTGCCGGAATCCTAGCTGAACGAGCGGCTAGTGTCCCGATTCCGAAGTTCGCAAACCCGACGTAATCTGCCGGCGACGCGAGCTTCGGAAGCAAAGGGACACTAGCACAGCAAGATGCTGAACGAGTCCTCCGCAAAAAAAGCGGCGTGATGAATTGCTATGTCGTGGCGAGTACGGACAGGAACTTGATCGTCCTGCGACGACTCACGTCATCGACCTCCTGTGTGTTGTCTGCTCACGCTGTCTGGGTGTCCGCCCGTGTGGAGGAGCTCTACTGCTGTGTCGGCAGCCACGACCGGACGAACGCCGGCCGCCCAGATTCCTCCCCGGATCTCTGGACGGCCCAACCATACCCCAGCCCTGCCGCGACATCGGAAGAACGTGACGCGTTCGCCGAGCCGGCGGCTGGAGCGGATGTTCCACTCTGCGACGACACCGGGATGAAGGGCTGCGGAACTGGACGATGCGGGCGAACTCGTCGGCGTCGAGGCTGGCCCCGCTGACTAGCGCACCGTCGATGTCCGGCTGGCTCATCAGCTCGGCGATGTTGGAGGCCTTGACCGAACCGCCGTACTGGATGCGGACAGCATCGGCGGTGACCGTGTCAGTGAGCTCGGCGACGCTTGCCCTGATCGCCGCGGAGACGGTCTGGGCGTCCTCGGACGTGGCGGTGCGCCCCGTGCTGATCGCCCAGATCGGCTCGTAGGCGACGACCATCGCGGCCACCTGGGCCTTGGTCCGACCCGCCAACCCGGCGGCGACCTGACCGAGGACCTGGCTCTCGGTGGCGCCGGACTCGCGCTCGTCGAGGGTCTCACCCACGCACATGATCGGCGTCATGCCGTGCGCGCTCGATCGCGGCCACCTTCAGCGCGACCATCTCGTCAGCGCGCCGAACAGCTCGCGCGCTCGCTGTCGCCCGCATAGACGTAGTGCACATCGAGCTTGGCCAGGACACCGGCGACACCTCACCGGTGAACGCCCCCTTGCGTCCCAGTGGCAGCTGCTGCGCGCCGAGCGCGAACGGGAGTTGTCGGCGGTGATGACCGTCTGCACGCTGCGCAGGTCGGTGAACGGCGGCGGATCGATTGACGTCGGCACCGCTCCGTCGCTCCTTGCGCACGAGGTACGGCCAGCTTCTGCACCGCTGGATCGCTTCGAAGTGGTTGTGGTTCATCTTCCAGTTGCGCGAGATCAACGGACGCCGGTCTTCAGCCATTGGACATCCCTTCTTGAACGCCTGGTGCCTGAGGCAGGTCGCCGCCTCACCCCCGGGCCGCGCCCCCAACCCCCATCGCCGTGCCGCCGCTGGCGCTCGTCGGCCCGGTCGGCGACCTGCTGCTCATCGGACATTCTCTCAACGCCGGGAGCCCAGGCAGGTCGCCGAGCTTCGAGGAACTCGACGAGGCGCCGCCGCCGGTGCGACACGTGGTCGACCTCGTCGTGGAGGCGCGAACTCGGCCAGTCGCGGCGGCCGAGTCGCCGCCGCCGACGGCGGTGGAACGCCTTGGTGTCGGCGACGGCCTGGGCCACCGTCCGGGTGCCTGCGCGACGCGTTCGTACCTCGAACATCCCCATCGGGCCGTTCCAGACGACCGTGCGGGCATCGACGATGATGTCACTGACGCGGCGGGCTGAGCCCCAGGCCCGATGTCGAGGCCTTCGCGCCGTCGGGCAGGCGCGTCCCGAACGTGGCGACGTCCCCATGGCGTCCAGGCCGACGATGTCGCGGGCAGGTGGATCGTCTTGGCGGCGTCGACGCCGAGGTTGTTCGAGCAGTTCGACGACGTGCTCGACCTTGCTCGGGCTCGACGGCGAGGCACCGATCGGGCTTGCCCTGGGCGGCCATGAAGGTGAAGCACATCGCCCCGCCGATGGCCAGCGGAATCGACGCACTCCAGCAGCGCCTCGACGACGCCCAGCTTGTCGCTGACGTGGCCCCGCCGAGCACCGCGACGAACGGCCGCTTCGGGCGGTTGCGCATCCCAGCAGGACCTCGACCTCCTCGTGCTGGAGCAGGCGTCCCATCGCCGACGGACGACCGTGGCCAGCGGGCCGACGATGAGGCGCGTGCTTCGCGTGACGCGCCGATACCGCGTCGTCGACGTAGCCGTCGATGCCGTCGATGAGTGTGGCGACGAAGGCCGGGTCGTTGGCCTCTTCGCCCGGGTCGAAGCGCAGGTCTCGG
Organism: uncultured Chloroflexia bacterium; assembly: GCA_963777975.1. Lineage (GTDB taxonomy): Bacteria > Chloroflexota > Limnocylindria > Limnocylindrales > CSP1-4 > CSP1-4. Next base: position 2,835 of record CAVZSO010000002.1, read on the forward strand.
CAGCTCGACGTCGGGCGCCCAGCTCGTCCAGACGGGCTCGCACCGGGTCATGGAGTACCCGGACGTGTCGCTGCCCTTCGGCCGACCGAGGTGCGCTGGCCGCACGACGACGGCGCCCCGCTTGCGCAGCGACTCCGATCGTGGGCAGTGCGGCGCGGGATCCGGAGGTTGTCGGTGACGGTAGGTGGTCGCTCGCGCGTCGAGGGGCACGTTGAAGTCGGTGCGGACGAGGATCCGCTCGCCGTCGTCGCGGATCGAGGCGGGTCTGGGAATCCTCGAGCGCGGGATGGCCGACTTCTTCTTCGCGAGCGACCGGCGACCTTGGCGCCGGCGTACAGCACGAAGTCGACCACCGGTTCGGCTACAGCTCGACTCGTTGTCGTACCAGCCGAGCACCTTGACGAGCTTGCACCATGCTCATCGTGGCCCACGTCGAAGATGCTCTGCAGTGCGGATCGCCCTCGATGTCGCTGGACACGATCGGCTCATCGGTGTACTCGCAGGATCCCCTTCAGCGGGCCGGACTTGCCGCCTTCGTGAACGCCGCGGTTCGATCTCCGCGACGGTGCCTCCTCTCAGGTTGACGTTGAAGTCGACGTCGATCCGGTGCGCACCGGCACCTGCAGCGACGTGCCGTCGAGCTTGCCCTTCATCGACTCCAGGACCAGCCCGTCGCCCGGGTCGCGCCCCTCGTCGGCACGATGTTGATGCCGCCACCGCGCCCGGCGCAGGTCGCTGTGGGGACCGTCGACCAATTGCGGTCGCCGGTGTAGGCGTGGACGGTGTCATGAGGCCCTACTCGACCCCGAAGGCGTCGTCAGACCTTCACGATCGGGACGAAGCAGTTCGCGGTTCAGCTGGCGTTGAGATGACCTTGTCGATCTCGGGTCGAAGGGCGTCGTTCACACCATGACGAACGTCCCGTCGGCACCGTCGCACGGCGCCGAGACGACGATGAGCGGGGCGCCGGCCTCGAGGTGCGCGGCGGCGGCGTCGCGCTGGGTGAAGGACCGGTCGACTCGATGACCACGTCGACGCCCAGCTCGCCCCACGGCAGCTCGGCGGGGTCACGGACCTGGAGCACCTCGATGACGTCGTCGTCGACGGTGATGGAGTCCTTGGTCGCCTTGATCGTCTGCGGGAGCACGCCGAGGGATCGAGTCGTACTTCAGCAAGGTGGCGATCCCGGCGCCCAGCGAGCCCGGCGCCGTTCACGGCCACGAGGTCGACGTCGCGCTGCTGCTTGCGCCGCCGGGAACAGGTTGCGGCCGATGCGGCCGAAGCCGTCGATGCCGACACTAACGGTCACGGTGGCGAGGGGTCCTTTCACCGGCGAACGAATCGCTCCCGACCCCAGCCGTACCACACAAATGGTTCTGAGCCGCCCTCGTCAGCGGGCGACGTCGCGGTGGGTGGTACGGACGGCGGTCCCGGGCGCGGCAGGCGGGCGGCCACCTCCTCGGCGATGGCGACCGAGCGGTGGCGGCCGCCGGTGCAGCCGATGGCCACGGTCAGGCCTGCGCTCCTCGGCCTGGTACGCCGGCAGGATCGTGCGCAGCAGGTCGTCGAGCCGAGCGAGGAACTCCTCCGTCTCGCCGGCGGTCGAGGACGAAGTCGCGCACGGCCTGGTCGTGGCCGGTCAGGGGCCGCAGGCGCTCCTCCCAGTGCGGGTTGGGGAGGAACCGGACGTCCATCACGATGTCGGCGTCGAGCGGCAGCCCGTGCTTGAACCCGAAGCTCTCGACGGCCACCTGCAGCTTGGACGAGCTGGCGTCGTCGAACGACGCCACCAGCCGCTGCTTGAGCTGGTGGACGTTGAGGTCGGTCGTGTCGATCACGAGGTCGGCGGCGTCACGGGTGGCCCCGATCAGCGAGCGCTCCAGGGCGATCGACTCGACGAGCCCGTCGGTGTCGGCGGCCAGCGGGTGCTTGCGCCGGGTGGCGTCGTAGCGCCGGACGAGCTCGGCGTCCTTGGCGTCAAGGAACAGCACGGTCACCCGGTGCCCGGCCGTGCGCAGGGCGGCGACGTTGGCCAGGACGGCCTCGTGGTTGCGCCCGGCGACGGGGCCAGCCGGTCGATGCCACTGCCGGGGATCGAGCCCGACGATCTTCTCGACCAGGGTCGACGGCAGGTTGTCGACGACGTACGAGCCGAGGTCCTCGAGCACATCGGCGGCCCCGGAACGCCCGGCGCCCGACATCCCCGTGATCAGCACGATCTCCGCCACCGAGGGTGAACCTAGCCACCCGCCAGGCGGCGGGTACGGAGGTACAGGAGCCGGGGCACGGTCGCCGCCTCGCCGTACTCCGCCGCCAGGGCCAGGAACCCGGGCGGTGGCGCCGGCTCGATCATCCGCTCCAGCAGCAACCCGTGGTCGGCGAGCGCGTTGACGTAGCGCGCAGCGGCCGGTGCACGAAGCGGATGTGGACGTCGAGCTCGACCGCCTCGATCGTCACCGCCTCGGGCAGGTACGGGCCGATGCGCCGAATACTGCTCGGGCGGGTCGAGGACCTGGTCGTCGATCCAGCCTGCTGCCCGGCGTCTGCAGCAGCGGGTGGTTGAGGAAGAAGCAGAACCGGCCGCCGGGTTCGAGGACCCGGGCCACACCTCGGCGATGGCCTCGTCGACGGCGTCGATGTGCTCGAACACGAGGCAGGCGACGACGGCGTCGAACGAGGCGTCGGCGAACGGCAAGCCGTCGGCCCCTGCCCGCACGAACCCGGTCGCGCTCCCCGCCCGGCGGCGACCGAGATCTGGTTCCACGTCGGGTCGAGGCCGATGGCGACGGCGACGCCGTCCAGGCCGGCGGCGAGCCGGGTGATCTGCCCGTCCCCGCAGCCGACGTCGAGCACGCGGGTCGCACCGGCCAGCTCGTCGGCGGCCATGGGCAGGATCTGCTCGGCGTACTCCGGGTCGGCGCCCTCGGTGAACCCGTCGATCCACCACTGCGCGTAGCGTTCCCAGAGGTCCTCGCTCACCTGCGACTCGACCTCCAGGTCCACCGGTTGGACCCGGGCGATCGACACGGGCACGTCGACCATCGGCGGCCGCCGGCACCATCGGCCCCGCCGACGTCGGTCCGGAACCGTTCGTGGATCGCCGGCCGCCACGCGTCGGGCAGCCAGGTCAGCGCTTGCAGCTGCTCCAGGCTCGCCCGCTTCACCGCGTTGACGCCACCGAGCTCCTTGACCAGTCGCTTGCGCCGGGTCTCGCCGAGCCCGGCGATGCCGTCGAGGGCGCTGGCGGTCATCCGCTTGCTCCGCCGTTCACCGGTGGAACGTGTTGGCGAAGCGGTGGGCCTCGTCGCGGATCCGCTGCAGCATGAACAGGGCCTCGCTGCCGCGCGGGATCTCCACCGGTTCGGACCGGCCGGGCACGAAGACCTCCTCGAACCGCTGGCCAGGCCGGCCAGCGGGATCTCGTGCTCCAGGCCGAGCGAGCGCGCCACGACGCGCTCGGCCACGACGAGCTGGCCCTTGCCGCCGTCGACGACGAGCAGCTGGGGGTAGCGAACTTGCCCGGGCGCTCGCCGGGCGCCAGCGGCGGACGGGTCGGCGCTCGGCCAGGTAGGCCGTCAGCCGGCGGGTGAGGACCTCCTCCATCGCCGCGTAGTCGTCGTTCCCGGCACGTGCACCTTGAACCGGCGGTACTCGCGGTTGTTGGAGCCCGTCCTCCAGCACCACCATCGAGCCGACGTAGTCGGTGCCCTGGAGGTGGGCCATGTCGTAGCACTCGATGCGCAACGGCGCCTCGGGCAGGCCGAGGTGCTCCTGCAGCTCCGTCAGCGCCCGGCTGCGGGTGTTGTGGTCGCTGGCCCGCCGCAGGCGATGGCGGGTGAACTCCTCCTGGGCGTTGCGGGTGACCGTCTCCAGCAGGGCCCGCTTGTCGCCGCGCTGGGGCACCCGGATCTGCACCCGCGACCCACGCTGGAGCGACAGCCACTCCTCGGGCACCTTGAGGTCCTCCAAGTCGACGGGCACGAGGACCTGCTTGGGCACCCTGGACGGGATCGTCGCCGTACATGTGCTCGAGCGGTGCGGTGATTCAAGCCGCCCGGCGAGAGCGCTTCGACCTTGTCGACGACGAACCCCTTGCGGCCGACGACCCGCCCCCGACGGACGTAGAACACCTGCACCGAGGCCTCGAGCTCGTCCTCGGCCAACCCGATCACGTCGAGGTCCTCGGAAGGGGCGCTCGGCCACCATCTGCTGGCGCTCGATGGCCCGCCGCACCGTGGCCAGGCGGTCGCGCAGGCCGCCTTCTCGAACTCCAGCTCGGCGGCCGCGCCCCGCATCTCGGCGTCGAGGCGCTTGACGATCGGCTCGGTGTCGCCGTCCAGGAAGTCGGACAGCTCGTCGACGAGCTGGCGGTAGCCGACCTCGTCGATCTCGCCGACGCACGGGCCGAGAGCAGTTCCTCGTGTGGGCAGGGCGTCGCCGGCCGAGTCGCTCGTGGTCGCGGAACTTGGACGGGCTGCAGGTCCGGATCGGGAACGACCGCAGCAGCTCGTCGAGCGTGTCGCGGATGGCATAGGCGTGGGCGTACGGCCCGAAGTAGCGGGTGTCCTTGCCTGCGACCGCATGACGAGCGCCCGGGGCCACTGCTCGTCGACCGTGACGGCCAGGAACGGGTAGCTTGTTCGTCGCGCAGGCGCACGGTGAGCGGGGATCGTGCTCCTTGATCAACGAGTACTCGAGCATCAGGGCCTCGACCACCTCGTTGCGCACCGTGGTCCACTCGACGGACCGGCGGTGGCCACCATCTGGGCCGTCCGCTGGTGCATGTTGCGGGGGTCACCGAAGTAGTTCGAGAGCCGCTGACGCAGGTTCGACGCCTTGCCCACGTAGATGACGCGACCCAGGGCGTCTTTGAACTGGTACGACCCCGGCGATTCGGGGATCGTGCCTGCGGGGGGACGCTTCACCATCAGTGTTCGAGGATACGGTTGTGCGCCATGGCCGGCCGCTTCTCGTTCTCGGTGCCCGGGCGGCGCAACGCCAGCGATCCGTGGTTCCGGATCGGCACGCTCGACGTCAACACGACGATGCTCGTGGTGCTCGGTTCGGTCGCCGGCATGTTCGTGGGCGTTGAGCCAGCAGTTCTGGCGTCAACTCGTCTCTTCCCGTCGGCGGTCCTCGACGGCGAGGTGTGGCGGCTGTTCACGTGGCCGTTCGCCAACGAGCCGAGCCTGTGGACCGTCATCACGATCGCCATCTTGGTACTTCGGGCGGGAGATCGAAGGCCTGCTCGGGCGCACGAAGTTCGCCGTCACGCTGCTGCTCCTGACCGTCGATCCCGGTCGTCGGCACGATCGTCGACCTGCCGCAGGCCGGCGTCCGCCCGCTCGAGCTCGCCGTGTTCCTCGTGTTCATCGCCGAGTACCCGTTCGCCCGGTTCTTCTTCGGGATCCCGGCTGGGCCCTCGGCGGCGTCTTCGTCGGCATCGAGGTGCTGCAGCTCCTCGGCGAGCGCAACGAGAAGGGCATCGTGTTCCTGTTCGTGAGCATCGCCACCGCCCTGGTCGTCGGCCCGGGCGATGGGCCTGGCCCAGAGCCTGCCGTGGATCCCCGAGATCCCGATCCCCAGCAGCGGCGGCGGGAGCCGGCGCAAGCGCCGCCCGTCACGCGGCTCGTGGGGCGGGGGTGGCGGTGCCGTGCCCGGCCCGTGGTCGGCGACTTCCTCCGCACCGGACCGTCGCGCAGCACGACGCTCCCCCAGCCACCGGCACCGACGTCCAGCGAGCACGACCAGGCCGAGCTCGACGAGTGGTGGAACACCGGCCAACGGCATGGACGGCCTCAGTGCCTACGAGAAGCGCCGCCTGAACGACATCAGCAAGCGGTTGGCTACAAGAATAAAGCAAGACCAACCGGAGCCGAAGTAGAGCTAAGTGCAAAAGGCGCGGCTAAGACGCAAAAAAAAAAAAATTTTTTAAATAAAACGAGAGGAAGATCAAAGTTAATGAATTTTGGTGGGTTCGGGTCTCTTCTGGATCTTGGCGTTAGTAAATTTTCCGGCGGTAACACTATCTCGCGCCATGTACTAAAGAGATCGGGGAAACTGTTTGGACGTTGGTACCTAGATGTTTACGCCACGGCTGATACCAATTATTTTATTACTGGTGAGGCCGCTTGTGAGGATACAAATTGGCCGTGCTTCAGCCTGATGGAAATTTTGTGGTGTACGAAACCCACCACATCGATTCTAAATCCGATTATTGGAATAGTGGAACGCGGGATAATCGCAAGGCGGGTTCTCAGTCCAGCCGGTATGGGCGTTTCGTCATATATAAGAAGAACGGAATCAAGAAGGAGCCGATGGCAAGTTTAATGGCGATCTATCGCGGGCTGTTTTCGTTTCAACTGTACTATCTGTGCTATCGGATCATTATTTGGCTATTAAGAACGATGGTAATCTGGTCCTTTATCGTGGTACTCCCCCTGGGGTAAAGATGGTACCCGTGTGGGATTCCTTTACGTATCCTGCTATGAGGCGCTACTGCATCACGTTGAGTCAGCCCCATCGCGGCGTGGTTGGTATGAAGAAAGTCGACACCGCTAGCCCCGGCACTAAGGCTCCATATTATCTGGAGCAGCATAACAGATGTCTCTTCCTCGTTTCGTGCCACTTCTTTTAGCACTGAACGTGGCAATTGTCCCTAGGAAATGAAGCTTGTGGGGGGTAAATCCAGAACGCTTTACCCCCTTCCATTCAAAATCAGCACACCTCCGCATGAACGTTGTTTTGTCCTAACCTGGAATCGCGGGTTTATAGCGTTACCAATGCAGGCGCCGTAGTAATGAACGTTTTTTCCACTGGTGCCCCTGCATGCGTTGCAGGATACTATCCAACATCTGGATTGCCTTGATGATGTGCGGCCCTTTGTTGAGCATGACGCATTCGGCCCGCTCTCCCATCGCGGCATCAGTAACTTCGGCGCGACTCGGCCTGCCGGTTTTGACCAACCCCTCCAGAACCTGAGTAGCCCAAATTACGGGAGGTGCGCGGCCTCGGCCAGCCATAAAATTTCCTCTTGCAAGCTCCGGCCAGTCGTTCGTAACCACATTCCACGGCAAGATCGCCACGCGCGATCATGACCCCAGCGACCGGTGAGCCGAGGAGAGAAAATATCAGCTCCGGCAATTGCTCGAAAGCGGTACGTGTCTCAATCTTGATTATGATTCCCAGCTTTTTGGTATCAAGCCGTTTCAGCTGTTGCTGCAACAATGCGATATCCGCCGGCTTTCGCACGAAGGAAAGTCCGACCATATCCGCATGACGGGCAACAAATTCCAGATCGATGATGTCCTGGGCTGTCAGGCCATCCAGATCAAGATCGCTATCCGGCAGATTGATGCCTTTGTCGGCCAGCAGCTTTTCTCCGCAATCACGAGCCTGGGTGATCTCGACCCGAATCTCGCCAGCGTTGACATCGCGAATTACTCCGCCGATACGTCCGTCATCGATGAGAATCCGCTCGCCTGGACCAACACCCGCGAGACTTCTGGTAGAGAACAAGCAATACTGGCGGCACGTAAAACATCCGACCGCCATCATCGAACTGGGCGGGGCGCCCTGGAATCGGTTACGCGTTATAATGAGGTTGTCGCCACGATAAAGCCGGACAATTCCCGCCATGTGGGGAACGCCCCGATCTCTTCCTCGGTGTGGTGGTATTCCCGTGCTGCCCCAGAGCCCGGTGCTCGCAACAGGTCAAGCGGCAGGCCAGGCTTGACGTATGCGGTCTGGGGCTTCCCGCAACCAAAGCTCGCCTGCCGAATGATCTGTACGCTGGCGCAACTGACCCAGCGTCGGTGAATTCAATATTGTCGCCTGCCGTTACCTGCGCCAGCCAGTTTCCCTTGACTGGAATGCAAGCATCAGCTTCGACACAGGAAGCGGCTTGGTCTTCGCAGATAGCCAGACGCGAGCAGGCCGGAGCACTTCGCCGTACGCGTCGCGTTTCGGACGCCATTTGAGTACGGCGTGCCCAGACGCCATTTCGCCAGCACGTAGTTTAGGACCACCCAAATCCATCAGGATGCGGCACTGACGCCCCGTTTCACGACGCGCCCGCTCGATCTGTCGGAGCAAAAGCGCATCCAAACGCTCATGTCGTCGTGCGCGCAATTGATACGCGCGCAGTCCATCCCTTGCAGGATCATTTTTTTGATCAGGGAATAGTCGTCCGCCGCCTCGCCGGGCAATGTGACCAGAATGCGAACGCGCCTCTGTGCCGGAGGTTTGCCAGAAGGTTATAAGTGTTGGCTTCCAGCGGCGGGGGTCCCGTTGCCGGAGAATCGGCGAGGGAGAAGTGGAATTGCGATGACTGCTTACCCAAAACACACTCCAACAGTGTGATGATGGCGTCCAGATCGTGAGGACATGGGGACTCGGCATGTCCCAGGGATGAGTATCCAGCCGCCGCGAGTTTTTCCTGCAAGGGACGTATATCGCGCCGCCGCAAGCCCAAATAATGAATCAGATCGGCGGCGCTGGGCCGATGGCGCGCCGCCACCTTCTCCAATATCTCGGCGGATTCGCTTTCCAAGGTCATAAGGTCCTGTCGCAGGGCCGTTAAGTCCCGCAACAAATCCGCGTAAGAATTTTTTTTGCTACGCTTGGATGAAGAGGTTTGCCGGTCTGGCGGGACGGATTCATGCTAGCTATCCATAGGGGTCTGGAATATTGTCATTTTATTGTTGCAGAGATATGACAATAAACCCGCCCGTCAACGTCGTTTTTTCTAATTGATCATTATAAGAATTGGAGCCTTATCCAGACAGTGTTCGGTATGGCCCCCAGTTATAGGCGGTCTTTTTTTTCCATCTCTTTAAAGTCTCACCACTGAAGTACTTACCTTTTCGCCTATAGACCAACCCCAAGCGAATAGCCCGTGGTCGAATTTTCTGCCATAGACTTGAGTAGCGCCCGGCGCCGCCAGTACTCACCTGCCAGACGCGCCAGAATTCCAGTTACCTCGCGGGATCACTGAGCCGGATCACTGAGGGTGTCCGTTTCTGTTACGGGAATAGGGAAAATTGCTCTTTCCTGTTACTGTTGCAGGAGCCAGGGGGTTAGCCCTACGGTTACCGCTTTAGGAAGAATCAGGAGATTTGGTCCTGTTATGGTAGCAGGACCGTTTGAAGAGATTGATTGATGCAGTCGCAGATGCTGATTCTTCTGTGCCGTAGACCATCACCCGCGTACCGTCACCCGCGCGAGTCCTGCATTTGATCTTCCGATTCCGATTACGGAAATTGTATCCGTTACCGGTACCGTTACAGCTAGCGGTTTATGTTTCTTATTATCGCTCCCCGGCGGGAAAACACGGTATATCTTCAGTACAAGTTTGCAGAGGGCAGAGGGCTCGCACTGCATGCGCGGGATTCTGGAACAGGACTGTAGAACGAACAATCGGCCAAAATGTTTTCCAACCTGCCCGACTACGTCATTCTGGAACTGGATACCATTGGCGCGCGGCTGCGCTGTAGCTGCGCTGTATGACGATATTCTTTAGTTCCCAACCTCAACATGAGCGGGGCCGGAAACCTGTAAGTCCGCTTTTATTCGAGAATTCCCAGCCCTGCTTCAGTCCACCAAAAAGGAGGAGATTATTTTTTCTCTTTGTATGGTTTCTTGTTCATTACTTCCTGATCTTTGTATTCGTCTTTCATCCTGCTGACATCGTCGGGTACCTTTTCGCGCATGATTTCGCTGGTTGAGGATGGCTGTTTCCCATAAATTGTCTCCGTCCTTTTTGCTGGCCCCCGTGCTCGTCGTCGTTTCTTTGCCCTTGTCATGCGATTCAGCGGACACGCCGAAGCTACAAACAGCCATAGAGGCGGCGAGAATAACAGTCGAGATGAGTTTGTTCATTTCAGGCTCCGATGAGCGAAACGACGTGAGAGAACATCGATCGCCCGTTTTGGTGCGTGGTGAGCAGGTCGAATCGTGCGCCGAGCGGACCTTTCTGGGCCCGTTTCCCACTAGATGTTCATAAACAATACGAATGCTCTTCGATATATTCGGTGCGCTAACGCACCGATCTATGCATTACCGTTAATAGGGAAGGGAGCGGAAATTTTTTTTGTCCACGTATCAGATGGTACTGCTGCGCCTGTTTACACGGCAGATGATGGCTGGTCGATGCCCGCGATACGAAGTGCGACTTGCTTATGCTCGGAAGAGACTTCACGTGAAGTCTCAATAATCGCCTTCAGCGCTAGGGATTCGCGATGTCTTCAACCAGCAGCGGTTACGATTCGAGAAATATATTCTTTGATCGGTAGAGAGGAGCATTGCGTCTCCCTATGACTGCTCACGTAACGAGACGCCATGGCGCCTCATACTCTGCCAAAAAGGGTCGCGCCGTGGTGGCTTGAACGAAGTCATCAGACCATTGGATTGCGAGGGAGCGAAGCGTTAGCGGCGAGCGCATGATGGGGTGATTGATGGGGTGATTTAACGATGTGCTTGGTGCGACAACGTACGGAACAACTCTTGGGCTAGCGTACCATTTTAATACAGCAATTTTGCTGGATTGAAAAGGGTAACGGCTATGAAAAATACTTCGGCTTTAAAAAATACAACTCGATCGATCCTGATTGCCAAGGTTACGTTCGGGGTTACGGGCATGGGGCATGCTCAAAGCTCCACCGCCAAAACCGCCAAAAAAACAGGGCAGCTCCATGTTGAGCCCGGCCGCGCACACATACGGTAAAGATGCAGCACGGGACGATGCAATCTCGCAAGGATCAGGCTCACATACGTATGGAAAAGACCAATCGCTGATGATGCGAAGTCGCAAGGTTCGGGATTTCACGCGTATGGAAAAGATTCAACAAGCGATTACTCAATGTCGCAAGGATCAAGCTCCACGGGACGGTCCACTGGGATGGGATCGAGTTCCTCGCAAGGCTCGAGCACCTCAGGAGGGGATTAACTACGGTCTGTCTCTTTAAGATCCGACCAGGTAGGCAGGCCACCGGTAATCCGGTGTTTCCGGTCTGTTGGCGGAAACGCCGGATTGGTTCCAATCTATTGTTGGCGGTGCCAATTTGTATTTAAAAGCTTGCCGTTCCCAGTGTCGAGCTGACGAAGCGACGCTGCCTGGTAATGCGATTCCCAGCTATTTTTTATGAAAATAGATGCAGAGGAAGTATAGCTATCGAAATCCCTCTGCGCCCCGTCCGGCATCAGCTTGACGAGAACTTGTTAAAGTCCGGTTGTAAGCCCACGCATCTCTTCCCCGAACAAATCTTAAAAATCAATCCGAGCGCTAATGGCGTCGTATACCTTTGAACTGAATGCGGCAGCCTGGTGAATTATTTCTCCCTCTGCCTGATTTTTACCCTTCCTGTTTTGTATAGTTTTTCTCCGATTCTGAATGCATTTTCCCATGCCGCATTACATATGGGATTGCCGAAGATTTTTTTCTTTTCTGCAATATGAGCGGCCAGTCCACTTCAGAACTTATCGTGGGTGCCGGAAAAATAGCCCCTACGGTACAGAGTCGATAATCCTGTTCAGCTGCGATGCTGGAGCTCGAAAAGCCTACGAAAAGAACAGTTGCAATCCACCACATTCTCATAATATCCCTCAAATTAAGTGTTGATATTAGGCGGACACACCCGCCAGCGTACCGGCCATTCACGCCACGGCGTCTCAGTTCTACCAAATTCCCGTAGTTCATTTCATCCTGCTGCTTTGGGGCGATTCCAGCATATTGCCCTGAAACTGTGGTACGGGTATCCGGTAGCACCGCAGTTTTCAATCTTGCGCTCGCAGCCTTGAAAACAGGAATCGTTATATGAAACGCCGCAACCATATTGACGGAGCAGACCATCCTTCCCGATGGTTATCTCCGTATTGCCTGCCGGACCCTTCCGTTGGCCCGCCGCCGAATAAACGAATTATTCAAATCTTTCTGCGATATTTCCCGCGTCCGCGTTCCCTGACGGGTGTTTACATCGCTGTTTGTTAAAAAGCCCCCATTTTTCGAGCATAAGATGGACCTACAGTTGAACAAACCGAGATCCGGAAAATCCGGATAAGTTTCGCCGGTAAAAGGGGCTTCGCGGACGGACCCCATGGCGGAGGCAGGGTAGCACGGGTCCGAATGAGCCCAAGGGAACGGACGAAAAAAATGACCTTGAATGTTTTCAGCAAACCCACCGGGCTGAAGGCCATCTGATCAGGAATCGCCGCTGCCGACACAAGCCTATGCTCGGACCTACGTGGCATTTGGTCGACCGCTTTTGGTCGAGCCTCGGGTCATGCCCGCCCTTTCAATACTCGCTACGCAGATACTATCGGAGGCTTCGTTACTGCCCGTACCGCACGGCCTGATTTATTTGGCTGCTGCGACAAGAAAACGGCGGAATAACCGTTAACTGAATGTGATCGGCTGTTGAGTGGTTCGGTTCGGTGATTCGCCCCCGGCCGCCGTCTACGTTCACGGGTCTTCGTGCCGGGTGTTGGTGGTGTTGTTCGTCGAGGCGGTCCTGCCAGTGGTCAGGTAGCTGGAGTCGGGTCATGTTGGACATGCCGATGACGAACCCGTTGTCGATCCGGTTGCGGTGCTGGACGACGAGCCAGCCGAGCCGTTTGGCCTTCGCGCAAACGTGGTGGCAGACGGTCGACTCGGCAAGGTCCAGCTTCTCGGCGATCGTGGCCTGCGAGATCGACGTCGGTCAGGCGGTCGTCGGAGGCTCGGGCGAACAGGAGGAGGACGTCGCCTGTGGTGCGGTGCAGCTCCCGCTGGGCGACGGCGTCGGACGCATCGGTAGAACCGTTGCTGAGCGAGCTTGTCGAAGCGAGCGTGGCGGGTGCGGCGCCCACTGCCTTCGTAGATCGGCGGCCACATGCCGTTGCGGTTCGCGGAGCGCTGGGTGCGGTCCGACGTCGCCGGGACAGCTTGGGACGCGTTGCGCGGCGCGCTGGCCAGCCCGGTCTGCCGTGACGGTGACGGCAGGGCGGACTGCGGTGCGTGTGGACCGGGTCCACGGGTTGGGTTCGGGAGCAAGACACGTAACTGAACGAGTTACTAGGTAGTAGGCGTGGCCCTAATAAAAAAAAAAAAAAAAAAACGTATTGCTGAGATGCGCCATCTATGCTAATATCGCTTTTCCATGATTCTTCCGGCACCCGGATCTTGCCCTGACGACATCGCTGCCGGTGTCTGCCGGTGGCTAGTGGGGAACGCGACCAGCTCCAGGCCGCGGTCGAGGAACTAAACCAAAGTCAGGCCGAGACCCGGAGTTTTGCCTCGAACTCCGGGTCGAGTTCAAAGACGGGCCAGAGGCGATCGACGACGGCGATGGGGTCGGTGTTGATGGCGGCGATGAACTTCTGGCAGGCGGCGGTCAGTTCGGCGACGCTTGCGTGGCAGTGGCCGCGCGTGACCTCCTGGCGCATCCAGTCCCACAGCCGCTCGATCGGGTTGAGGTCCGGGCTGTAGCCGGGCAGGTAGATCAGTTCGATCCCCAGCCTCGCCGCCTCCGCCTTGACCATCTTGGCCGTGTGGCACGGCGCGTTGTCCCAGATCACCACCAGCCGCCCCGCCTTGCCCGCGCGCCACCGCTTCAGCTCCCGCAGGAACTTGACCGTCCGCTCGCCGTCGCACCAGCCGTCCTCCCACAGCAGGCACTCGCCGTTGCTGAAGTCGTACGCCCCGTAGCAGTTCAGCCGCTCCGACAGCTTGGCGCAGCCGCTCTTGCGCCAGATCCGCTTGCCGATCCGCCCCCAGGCGTAGCCCAGGTCCATGTCCCGGTGGAAGTGGGCCTCGTCGACGTAGACCAGGATGATCTCCCCGCTGCAGACCCCCTCGTAGAGCTTCGCCAGCTGCTCGACGTGGGCGGCCCTCTTGTCGGGGTTGGCCTTGCCCAGCAGCTTCTTGATCTTCTTGAAGGACAGCCTGGCCCGCTTCAGGACGCGGCGGATGGTGTTGCGGCTGGCGCGCAGGCCGAAGGTCTCTAGCAGGTACGCCGGAGCTTCTTGACGGTCCAGAGGTGGCCGGGCAGGCCGTGGTCGATCGGCTCGCTGTTCTCGACGGTGTCGACGAGTCGTTCTACCTGGTCGGGCGCAAAAGGGGGCGCTGCCGCCGGTGCTGGCGGTAGGTCAGGGCGTCGGGGCCCGCGTCGTTGTAGAGGTGGACCCAGGCCAGGACGGTCTCGTCGTGGCGGCCGATGTGGGCGGCGCAGGTGGTGGCGTTGAACTGCCCGGAGGCGATCAGGTACAGGGCCTGGAAGCGCTCGCGGGTGCGCCGGTGCGGCGCGGCCAGCGAGGCGGCGCGCAAATCTTCGACGCTCTGGCCCCACCGGGCCAGGTCTACACGGACCATCACTCCGCTCCACCGTCGTTGCTTGGCCGGGCGATCCTTCCTATTTTATCCCGCCACCCTACGACGGAAACTCCGGGTCTCGGCCTGACTTCGGTTTAGACCTGCGCCCCTCTCGCCTCCCCGGCCGTCGATCCGGCCCGAGGATCGCGCGCGTTCTGGGAACGTTGCCGGACGGTTACGGGGATCGACCCCGGATTACGCCGGGCCGGGCCCAACGCCGTCCTCCGGGAACTGATCGACGGGTTCACGGATCAATGGAAACGTGACTCACCGGAACCGCGCCACGCCGGCCAAATCGACGTGGAACTGCCCCTTGGCTGAGCGGGGCGCTTGCGTGTTCGGTAACCCGAACATGATCGACTCGCTGTTCACGCCGGAGGTGTGCGTGCTGCACGCGACGCGGGTCGGGGCACCTGGTGCGCGAGAACCGCAAGCTGTTCCTCCACCAGGGCGTGTGCGACCGGTTCAAGGGCTACGCCTACGCCCAGGTCCACAAGATGCAGACGAAGGAGCCGCAGCCGGGCAGCAAGCGGGCGGCCTGCGCGAGAAGTACGGCTTCGACGTGAAGTTCGCCTACCACGTCGTCCGCCTGCTCGACGAGGCGGAGCAGTTGCTGCTGGAGGGCGACCTCGACCTGCAGCGCAACCGCGAGATGCTCAAGTCGATCCGCCGCGGCGAGTGGACGCAGGAGCAGGTGCTCGACTACTTCGAGAAGAAGCGCATCGACCTGGAGACGGCGAAGACGAAGAGCGTCCTGCCGCCGGCGCCGGACGAGCGGGCCATCCGCGACCTGCTGCTGCGCTGCCTGGAGACGCACTACGGCTCGCTGGACGGCTGCGTCCGCGTGCCGGGCCGCGCGGAAGACCTGCTGCGCCGCATCAAGGAGATGATCGACGCCAGCGGCGTGTGAGGAGAGGGGAACGGACCGCAGTGCCGCAAAGGCCGCAAAGATCAGAGGAGGGGAGACAGGGTCGCTGCTGAACCGCTCGCTCATTCTCGCTCTCCTCCAACCCCTGCCCGGTTCGTTTCAGGGCGGAGGTGGGTGTGTGAGCGACTGTGTCGGGCGTCAAGGGCGAAATCATGATTTCAGGCGGTCGGCGCCAGGTTGCGGGTCCCAGGGCCGGCCGTCCCGGAGGACGGCGTTGGCGATCACCAGCAGCTTGCGGGCGACCGCCGTCAGGATCACCTTGGCCTTCTTCCCGGCCGCCAGCCGGTCCGGAACGCCTTCAGCGCCGGGTTGTGCCGCACCGCCGACAGCGCCGCCAGGTACAGCACCGCACGCACCTCCGCCCGCCCGCCCCGGACGTGCCGGCCGCCGCGCCGGCTGCCGCTGTCGTCGGCGAACGGGGCCAGCCCGACCAGGGCCGCCGCCTGCCGCCCGTCGAGCGCGCCCCAGCTCCGGCAGGGCCGCCAGCAGCGTCCGGCTGGCCACCGGCCCGAGCCCGGGGATGCTCCGCAGCAGCTCGTCCTTCTCCCGCCACGCCGGGCTCGCCTTGACCGCCTCGGCCAGGCGCCGGTCGGCGTCGGCCACCTCGGCCTCCAGCCAGGCGCAGGTGCGCCTCCAGGCCGGCCCGCACCGCCGGCGTCGGCGCAGGTGCCCAGGCGGTTGGACTCCATCGTCCGCATCTCCAGCAGCTGCTGGCGGCGGGACAGCAGGGCGTCCAGCGCCCGGACCTCGGCCGCGGGCAGCGGCCGCGGCTCGGGGCGGACGGCCTCGGCGAAGTGGGCCAGGACCTCGGCGTCGATCGCGGTCGGTCTTGGCCAGCCGGCCGGTCGCCTTGGCGAAGTCGCGGGCCTGGCGGGGGTTGACGCGGCGACCGGGATGCCGGCGACCTGCAGGGCGGCGACGGCCGGGGCAGCTCGAAGCCGCCGGTGGCCTCGAGGACGACCAGGGCCGGGGCGCAGCGGGCGCGAGCCGGGCGACCAGGGCGGCGATGCCGGCCGGGTCGTTGGCGACGGCGGAAGGCCGGCCGGCCGGGCCGGCGGCGACGTCGAGGTGGGCCTTGGAGACGTCGATGCCGACGAAGAGTCTCTTGGTTGCTCATGTTAGGGACTCGGAAAGAAATAACTATCCCACGGTTCGATAGAACGACCTCGCCGGAAAGCTGCGAGGAGGCCGAGATGGTCGAGCTGAGCGAGGCGTTCAAGGGCGACCCTGATCGCGACGGCGAAGGGCCTCGCGGCGCGTAGCGTCGCGCTCTTCATGGCCCGCACCGTGCCGCGCCTTGGGCCAAGGCGGCCAACGCCGGGCCGAGGCGGAACTCGGCTGGAGCCGCGTCACCATCCGCAAAGGCATGCACGAACTCGACTCCGGCATCACCTGCGTCGACGCCTTCTCGCCTGCGCGGACGCAAGCCGCGCCGAGGAGCACCTGCCCCGCCTCCTGGACGACATCAGGGACATCGTCGACGACCAGAGCCAGACCGACCCCACCTTCCAGCACCCAGCGGCTGTACACCCGCCTGACCGCCGCCGAGGTCCGCCGCCAGCTGATCACCAGGAAGGGCTACACCGACGACGAGCTGCCCACGCCGCAGACCATCCGCACGCAAGCTCAACGACGCTGGGCTTCCGCCTCGACCAAGGTCGCCAAGTGCCGGCCCCAAAAAAGATCAAGCAGACCGACGCCATCTTCGAGCGGCTGAAGCAGGTCAACCCGGAGGCCGACGAGGCCCGGAGACACGCTGCGGCTGTCGCTGGACGCCAAGGCGACGGTGAAGATCGGCCCGTTCTCCCGCGGGGGCAAGAGCCGGGCCGAGGTCGAAGGCGGCGGACCACGACTTCAAGCCGGAGGCGACGCTGACGCCGTTCGGCATCTTGCTGCCCGCGCTACGACGAGCTGACGCTGTACTTCACCGCGCTCGAAGGTGACGAGCGACTTCATGGTGGACGTCCTGGAGCGACTGGTGGGAGGGGAACCGGGGGCGGTTCCCCGAGGTGACGACGCTGGTGATCAACCAGGACAACGGGCCGGAGAACCACAGCCGGCGGACGCAGTTCCTGAAGCGGATGGTCGGGTTCGCCCGGGAGCACCGGCTGACTGGTGCGGCTGGCGTACTACCCGCCGTACCACAGCAAGTACAACCCGATCGAGCGGTGCTGGGGCGTGCTGGAGCAGCACTGGAACGGGGAGCTGCTGGACAGCCAGGAGGCGGTGCTGGGGTTCGCCCGGACCATGACCTGGAACGGCAAGCACCCCACGGTCGAGCGTGCTGACGGACGCCTACCCCAAAGGGGTCCGCTTGCCCAAGAAGGAGATGCTGCTGGTCGAGAAGGAGGTGCGACCGGCTGCCCGACCTCGACGATTGGTTCGTGGACATCCCTGGCCACGAACCGCCCTCGCTGGGATAGTTATTTCTTGCCGAGTCCCTTACCTTGACAGGGGGCGGGGTGCCGGGCCGTCCCAGCCTTGCGATGCGGCCGAGATCGACCACGCGACTGTTCGGGATCGGGCCGGCGGGGAAGAGGCGGGGCGGCGACCAAGCTCACACACGGCCTCGTCGGGCCGGGAGGGAGACGCTGACCGCCCCGCTGTTCCATTGTACTCCTTGTGATGTCTGACACGAACCTACTCCAACATACAAGGGGGTGCGGAAACGCCCAGGCCATAACTCAAGAACCAGTCGCCTTTTGCGCGACGCCTGGTTGACCCCCGCAACGCACGGGATCAGCGCGGTCGGGCCCAATTTTTTCTCCCTCGTCCGGTCGTTGCGGCTCTGTGGTTAGTCTTCGTCTTGCTACTTCACTTCACGAACCGGTAGATCCCCGGCCGTTCGGCGGCGACGACCAGGAAGTACACCTCGCCCTGCTCGTCCTCGCCGAACGACAGGACCGGCGACTGCCCGGGTCCGCGGATCGGCCGGTTGGCGACCACCCGCTTCTGCCTTCTCGTCGTACTTCAGCGCCCAGATCTTGCCGGTGACGTAGTCGGCGTAGAGGTAGTGCCCGTCCAGCTCCGGCAGCCGCTTGCCGCGGTAGACGCGGCCCGCCGGTGATCGACTTGCCGACGTCGTGGTGGTACTCCCAGATCGGCTCGATCAGCTCCTTGCTCGGCCCGACGCCCTTCGGCGCCGAACGGGTGCAGCCTCTCGCGGCGGTTCCAGCCGTAGTTGCCGCCCTTCTCGATGATGTTGATCTCCTCGTACAGGTTCTGGCCGACGTCGCCGGCCCACAGCTTGCCCGTCTTGCGGTCGAACGCCATCCGCCAGACGTTGCGCAGGCCGTAGGCCCAGATCTCCGGCCGCGCGTCCTCCTTGCCGACGAACGGGTTGTCCTTCGGGATGCGCGTAGTTCTTGCCGTCGTCCTTCGCTGTTCACGTCGATGCGGAGGATCTTGCCGAGCAGCGTGTTCAGGTTCTGGCCGTTGTCGAACGGGTCGTTCGCCGCGCCGCCGTCGCCGAGGACGACGTACAGGTAGCCGTCCGGCCCGAAGCACGATCGTGCCGCCGTCGTGGTTCCAGAACGGCTGCTTCGAACTTGAGCAGCACCTCCTCGCGACGCCGGGTCGGCCTCGGTCGGGTCGTCCTTGCTGACCCGGAACCGCGACACGACGTTGCGCTGTCGCCTTCGGCCTTCCGCTTCGGCGTGTAGAAGACGAAGAACTCGCCGTTCTCCTTGTACTTCGGGTGGAAGGCCAGGCCGAGGAAGCCCTCCTCGTTCGGTCTTGTCGTCGTAGCTGCACCCGGTCGCTGGATGTCGAGGAAGACCTTCGTCTTCGGTCGCCTTCGGGTCGTTCGGGAAGACGTGGATGACGCCGTGCTGCGTGGCGACGAAGACGCGGTTCGAGCCGTCGCCGGCGTGCGTCAGCACGATCGGCCGCAGCGGCGTTCGGCCTTGCCGGTGTCGGTCTCGCGCTCCAGCCCGGTCCACTTCAGGTCGGGGAAGGCGAGCTCGGTCTTGCAGCGGCAGCGGCGTCTCATCCACCTCGGCCCGGGCACCTGGTCGGGCACCGCGGTGAGCGTGCCGGCCTTCATGTCGGGGACGAGGATCGATCTTGCCGTCGGCGGGTCGAGGCAGATGTCGGCGGCGGACTCGAAGCCCTTCGGCCGACAGGACCGGCTTCGTCGCCGGGCCGCGGGATGACGCAGACCTTGCCGCTCTTCCAGCTCGATGACGAACAGCCGGCCGTAGTGGTCCCAGGCGAGGCCGTCGCCGCCGCCGAGCCGTCGGCGACCTTCTCGGCCGTGCCGTCGGCGAGCTTGACGCGGTAGCAGGTCGCCGGTGCCGAAGTCGAGCGACGAGCAGGTGACGACTCGCTCGTCCAGCGCAGCGCCGTTGGGCGTGTTCAGGCCGGGCATCTTCTTGTCGTCGGCGATGCCGACCGAGCGGTCGCCTGACGCGCCCTTCGGGTCGATGTCGGTAGATCGGCCCCGCCGCCGCCCTTGCCGTCCGCCGGAGTCGCTGACGTAGAGCGTGCCGCTCTCGGCGTCGACCGACGATGTCGTTGAGGAAGATCGGCGGCGACCGGGAAGGCCTTCGGCGTCGGCGAAGACCGTCGGCCTTGCCCTTGCGCGTCGATCCGCAGGACGCGTGTCTTGTCGGCGACGAACAGCCACTTGCCGGAAGGCGACGATGCCCTTGGGGTCGTCGAGGCCGGTGGCGAACGGCGACGGCCTTGCCGCTCGTCGACGACGACGACCGCGCCGTCGCCGTCCTTGTCGAACTCGCCGATGACGGTGACGTAGACCCGGCCGTCGGGGCCGACGCAGACCGACTCGGGGTTCTTCAGCCCGTCGACGACGGTCGGGATGGGGCCCTTCGATCCGACCAGGGTCGGGGCCGCCGACGCGACGCCCGCCGTTAGCAACAGTACGAACAGATACCGCATGGAGAGCCACTCCTGGGAATGCCGCGTGGGACGACGGGGGCTGTTGTATGGACCGGGAAGAGCCTGGCACGGAGGCGGTCGGCTCTGCGACCGCCGCAGCAAGCGGATTCTCGCTCTCCGATCGCCCTGGATTCGCGGCCGCGGGTCGGCGTCTCCCGCATCCTCCTCCACCAGCGCTTCCCCATGCAGCAC
This sequence comes from uncultured Chloroflexia bacterium, assembly GCA_963777975.1. Classification (GTDB taxonomy): domain Bacteria; phylum Chloroflexota; class Limnocylindria; order Limnocylindrales; family CSP1-4; genus CSP1-4. The sequence continues at coordinate 23,198 of CAVZSO010000002.1, forward strand.
CGCGCCTTCCGCGACCGAGCCCACTTCCCCGAACTGGACGGCCTGCGCGGCATCCGCGCGCTGCTGGTGATGATGTCGTCCTGTACGCCCACAAGGCCTACTGGGCCTGGCTCGCCGGGGCCAAGGGCGTCGTCGTCTTCTTCGTCCTCAGCGGCTTCCTGATCACCACCCTCGCCCTGCGCGAGGAGGAACGCACCGGCCGGCTGTCGCTCGGGGCGTTCTTCCTCCGCCGTGCCTTCCGCCTGCTGCCGCTGTACTACCTCGTGCTCGGCGTTACGTCCGCTCCACCTCCGTCCTCGGGCCAGGGCACCGCCGAGCATGCCGTACCTTCACCGAGGCGCTGCCGGTACGCCTGGTACCTGCAGGAGGCGCCGTTTTTTCCGCTGCTGGTGTTCGCCGAAGGCCGGCTGCCGTTCTTCCACGCCTGGTTGCTGGGCGTCGAGGAGAAGTTCTACCTGCTCTGGCCGTTGTCGGCGTCGTCCTGTGGTGAGCTGACCAAGACTTTGCTGGGACGTTGGGGCTGGTCGGTTCCTGATGTCTGCTCTGCCGGCCCTGTCGCCATTTGCCCTCACACGGGCCCGTGACATGGCCTCTTACCAGGCCATCCTCGCCGGCTGCGCCCTGGCGATGCTGCCGCACCGCCGCGACACGTTCGAGTGGTGAGCCGGTGCGTGCTGTGGCTGTGTGTATGCGACCCACCTCCTCAGCCTGTGGGCCGGGCGCAGTGGCTGACTGCCTACCCCCTGCCTGCTGCCTGGCCCTGCTGCTTTATGTGTGTTAGTAGATGGGGTTTGGCCGAAGGGTTAGCCCCCCCCCCTCTTCCTAAGCGGCAGAACCCTAACACGGCTGAGGCAGAAAAAAAAAAAAAAAAAAAAAAAAAAAAAAAAAAAAAAAAAAAAAAAAAAAAAAAAAAAATTTGCTGAATCTCTGCCCATAGACTGCGACTGGTGTTGCACTGACTGGTTGAATGCACCATCGTAACTTCGCCCTTCCAACCGTTCCGCCAGTAGGGCTTTGTTTGCATATTTGATACGTTTCTTCTTGGCAGCAATTTCTGACTATTTTCGCTTCAAATGTAGATGTAGTTGATCTGAAAACTGTATACAGTGGATATTTGAGTTTACGCCGGAACTACTCGGGCGCTATCGACATCATATCTACAGTTCACGATCGTCCCGTCCTTGATCCGGCGCACGGCATCGTCGATCGCATCGAGCGGAACCAGAAACCATTCGCGCGGTCGAAATGGCTTTCCGAAACGATCCTTCATTTCAAGATCAAGTCGTGCTGGCTCGAAGAACCTATGGATCAGGTTTTCCAGTTTCACGCGGTTCACGTTGAAGAGCTCATAGGTCGCAACGATCTCGACATCGGCTAACAAGAAGGTGGGGTCGACCCTGGCCGAGGCAATGCGCACTTCGACATCATTTCCGGTGACCCCGATTTTGTGGATCACCTCGCGGTGATCGGCAATGCGGGTATCCTTGCAATTGCTTCGCAACACATAGATGGTGCCGCTGCCTAGGTCGCCCGTCTCGGACGAGCTGCCGAACAGGGGGCCGACATCGGGATCGGTGATGCGACGTCCTGCGGGATCAGCATGGAGCTGCCGCTGGAGTGAGCGCATGAGCATGTTGCTCTCGGTGCCGTTGTCGAAAATAACACGCAGGCGGGCGTCGCGACGACCCTGATCGTTGGTGAAGACCTCACCCTTCTCAGCCACGTAGGCAACCTGCCCGTGGACGATAAAATAGCGATCCGGCTCGATTTCAGATTTCAACTCGAACGGGCGGGCCTTGCGAATGTCGGCTTTGAGTTCCTGTTGAATCTTTTGGAAGAGCGGCTTGTACTTCTGGAAATCCGCGCAGGGCTTGCGTGTCGCAACCTCGTCGGGTCGCTTCACATCTTCCGGGCGCGGTACGTGCACGAGGTTTTCGATTTCGGAAGGTGCATCTAGCCCTTCCAGTGCAGCCATAAGCGCATCGTCATCTAGCTCTGTCTGGAGCTCCGGGGCATCACCGAGTAATCCTTGCCGGTCGAGAGGCGCAAGGATTTCCCGGCAATCGGGAAGTTGGCGCAGGCGATCGAGGCGGACGGCATAAAGGCGTTCGAATATGTCGCGCCCTTCGCCGTGCAGAGGCTGCCGACCGTGTTCATTCACGAATTTCTGAATCTCTTCGAAGCCTGCAATGATCCGCTCCTCCCGGGCCGACCGGCCGCCCTTTTTGTCCGGTTCGGCGAAGTCTTTGAGTTCGTCTTCTAGAGAGTCGAGGTCAAGATCAGTCATAGCGCCCCTCTCTCTTGAACCGCATAAATGCTGTAGCGCCTTCGGCCAATCGCTTTTCCCATGCATCGGGGGAAGTAAGCGACGGATTTCGCCCGTGCTCTTTTATGAAGCGTGCGGCACGTTGGGCCAGATCCTTGGCCTCCTCCGGGGTGAGCTTGCTATTGCGCCGCGCGATGGCGGCGGCGACCTGCTGCAACCGTTCCTCGTTCATGGATTTGGCGAGAATGGCATATGCTGATCCGAACGGGTTTATCCGATCAATGAGGTCGATGCTGAGTTCGCGGACGTCCATAGCGAATTGCCGAACCCCGTCGATGAAGGCGTTGTTCGCCTTGATCTCTGCATCCGGATTGGCGGCGACCTTGGCCGCTTGCTGCGTGATGTTTAGCGCAGCAATTGCATGTTGCCGAATTGCCTCTTGGTCGGTCTCGCTCAGCTCGCGGTATCGATCCCGAACGATTTTGCCCATACGAACTTCGGTCAGCTCCTCCGGAACGAGTTCCTGGTCGAACAGGCCGCGTTCGCTCGCAACTTTATCCTGCACAAAAGCTGCGATGATCTCGTTCAGGTCTTCCTTGCAGATCCGCTGGGCCTCGCGGCTTTCGGGCTGGACGAGACCTTTAATCTCGATGTGGACTTCACCGGTTTCCTGATTGACGCCGACATTTGTCTTGTTCGGATCGTAGCCCTCAGGCCCATAATCGAATCCTACCTGCGGCTCGCTGTTGGCTGTTTTAGGCGTGAAGTTGAAGCGAGGCGCGAGGACCTGCTCCATCAGCAAACTCGCTGCAATGGCTTTCAACGTGTCGTTGACGGCGCTGACAACAACTTCTTCTGTGGCGTCAGGCTCCGCAATGAGGTTGGTGAAGCGGGCACTTGTCTTGCCTTTGGCATCGCGGGTCGCTCGCCCGATGATCTGGACGATCTCGGTCAGGCTCGACCGATAGCCGATCGTGAGTGCGTGCTCGCACCAGATCCAGTCGAAACCTTCTTTCGCCATGCCGAGCGCAATGATCACGTCCACATGGTCGCGATTGTTCTTTTGTGTGGGGTCCTTCAGGGCCGTGACCACCTTGCTGCGCCTGGTCTTCGTCATCATCGACAAGGTCAGCAACGCGCAGCGTGCGGCCATCGGCTGTATCAATGAGCTGAAATCCGGTCGCAGGGTCTGTCTCGCGCCATTTTCCAAGAATGGCCATGACGCCCTCGGCTTCCTTGATCTTGTCCTTCAGGCTCTCGCGGGCGTTCACATTGGGGATGTGGACGATTGTCTTGAGCTTGTTGTCGAGAACCTTCGCAAGGTCATCGAGATAGGGGCCAAAATAGAAGAAGTAACCGATATTGAGGGTCTTAAGATATTCGTATCCGTTGAGCTGTTCGAAATAGGTGTAGGTAATCGTCTCGAACCTGTTTTCCTCTTCGGGGGCCAGAACAGGCGCTGCATCGCCACGAAAATAGGAGCCCGTCATGGCGACGAGATGCGTCTTGTCGTGCGCAATCAGCTGACTCACCTGAGAGCCGAGGACGTTGTTTTCGTCCACGCTGACATGGTGGAATTCGTCGACAGCAATCAGCCGATCATCAAAAGCCTCGACGCCGAACTGCTCGAAGGCGAAGCGGAAAGTCGCATGCGTGCAGACCATCGCATCGTCGCCGCTCTCAAGGAATTTCTTGACCGCGCCGACGTTGGTTGAGTCTGCGCGCGGGCTGTCCGCGCCCGGCGCATTGCAGAGGTTCCATTGCGGCTTGACGGTCCAGTCGGCCCAGAACCCGAATTTGCTCAGTGGTTCATCGGCAAAGGAGCTTCCGATTGAGCGTTCCGGCACGACAATGATCGCCTGTTTCAGGCCTTGGTTCCGCAACTTGTCGAGTGCGATAAACATCAGCGCGCGGCTTTTACCGGAAGCCGGAGGCGACTTGATGAGAAGATATTGCTCGCCTCGCTTCTGGTAGGCTCGCTCCTGCATGGGGCGCATACCGAGCGCATTCGCTTTCGCCGAGGCGCCTGTTTGGGCGAGCGAAACGGAGACGGACGGAATGCCAGTCGCGTTGGTCATTTGTGTACTACCTTAATCTTCTTGCGCGCGCCCTTAGCTGCTGGCGAGGTAGAAGCCATTTTGGTGTAAAGTTCGAAAAGCTTTTCCAGCCGTTCCGTGTCGTTGCGAAAACGGCGGCCAATATAGATGCGCTCCAGAACCTCGTCGTTGCGCTCGTGCGCCTCGCGCAGGTCGGCGGGCATGTTGTCTGGGTCATAGAGGTCGGCGATCGTCGCCGGGAAATGCGCTTCGCGCGCCAAGCAGGATGTCCTCGGCGCAGCGGGTCAGGTCGGCCTTGTTGTTCTCGGTGAGCGTCGGGACAGGAAAGGTGTTCCAGCCGAGGGTGTTGGAATAGCGAGAATCGGTTTTCATCTTGCCGCAGACGGTCGCGATCCAGACAAGGTGCAGGCGCGACGCAATCAGCGCCATGTTCCAGAGCGGCGCGTCGTACAAGCGCGAAGTATCTGTTCAGATATGGTGCTCTGCCTCTGAACAGACCCACTGGCAAATAGGGCCGATTTTCCGAGACTCACTCGCGGTACGACAATGGATGTCTTTGCGCGCCTGATTGATCTCTCGAACTTGTGCGGCAGCGAAGCCACGGCGCTTGCGCCGCTCTGCTCCCGATTCGCGATTTTCGTCGTAACCGCTCAATCCGGCAGTCGTATCGCTGGAATCGATTCGCCTCTTCAGACTGTCTCATCCTCAATCCAGAGGCAAAAGCGCTGCACTGCCGTTGATAAACTCTTCCGAGCCGATAAATCTGTCGAACAAATTCTGTCTGCGTTCGGCGATCAGTCTGACGCAGTGACATCTCGTCTGCTGTCAGAGAAGAAGTTGCCGCCATCGCTGGGCTTATTGCCAAAATCCATCGTCGGCAATATCGGCAGATCGGCTAGCGTCGCGCTTTCAACGATACATTGACGTCCGGGCACCAAATAGGCGTTGATGTTACTCGCACTCTGCGCTGCAGATTGCCGATCATCTCGTCAGCCAAGATACAGCTTGCGCATCTGTGCTCGCATGACTTGAAATCCCGACGATGACGCACAGTAACACCTGCATTGTGGCTGCGCAAGTTCGCCCATTTGAAGGACGTGTGAGCGAAGGTGATCTCGCGGCCTGTTCGAAACCAGATGGCCAAAGAATTGGAACCTGCTGGCCTTGACAAATGGAATTGGTGGACACGAACGCGGCAACGGCGTTCGTCTGCGTGCCGTAGTCAGCCGCCTTCATGAACCAGCCCGCCACGTAGTCGAGTGACTTCCAGCTCTTCGTTCGTCCTTCGAAAGATCGCTTGCAGGTCGACTTTCTGCTCAGCTGTTTGCCATGTGCTGCCCAGGTAGGGCGGATTACCGCAGATATAGGTTTCGCCGCCCTCATTCTCGAAGTCGATCTGCGCCTGATCGAGCGGCGTATGAAACAGGTCGTCGGCGTGGTGCTTTACGCCCGTTCCGGTCGGCGGGCAGATGCTCAACCAGTCGAGCCGCAGCGCGTTGCCACAGGTGATCCAATTGTCCGTATCAAGCGGCAGAAATTCTTGCAGTGCTTCTTTCTGTCCTCGATAGAGCGCGTCACATTGAAATTCGGCGATGATCAATGCGAGACGGGCGATCTCGGCTGGAAAGTCGCGCAATTCGATGCCACGGAAATTGGTTACCGGGATGTCTGTCTTTCGACCCTCTTCCCCACGCCGTCGGTTGATCTCAGCCTCGATCGCGCGCATTTCCTTGTAGGCGATGACGAGGAAATTCCCTGAGCCGCAAGCGGGGTCGAACACGCGGATGCGTGAAATGCGCTTCCGCAAGTTTAGGAGCATGCGAGCATTCTCGCCCGCTTCTTCGAGCTTCGCGCGCAGGTCATCAAGGAAGAGCGGGTTGAGCACTTTCAGAATATTCGGCACGCTTGTGTAATGCATGCCGAGCGCGCCAGCAATGCGAACCGAACGAGTGACTACAATAAACCAATCCCCAGATCGAGATCGGCGACGCCAAGCGCACGGCCGAGGGATTGGCCAGCGCCTACCTGCGCGTTCGGCAAGGCGGCGATGGTGGCGCTGGACCAGATGGAGAACGGCGGGCTGCGGCCGGAGGCGGTGGCCGCGGAACTCGGCGTCGCCCGACGCGTCGCTTCGTGAGACCGCGGCGTGGATTGCAGGCAGGCACCCCGAATGGGGCGACGCGCTGGCGGGCGCGTTGGGCGAGCGAATCCAATCCGCCGCCGACGACCGGCGCCGGATGACCTGGAGGGCCAACTCGGTCGGCTGGCGAAGGCCGCCGGCGGTGCAGGCGCTGCTGGCGAAGCGCGTTGCCGACGACAAGGCGCCGCCGGCCGAGCGGCGCCTGGCGCTGCGGGCGATGGGCTCGTCGGGGATCAAGGACCTGCCGCGGCCGTGGGTGGAAGCGCTGTCCGCGGCGCTCTCGGCACGGGACGCCGGCGTGTCCAGGCGGACGCGGTGGGCGCGGTGCGGCGACTGGCGCCGGATCGGAACAAGGCCGGTGAATTGCCGGACCGGCTCCGGGCGCTGGCGGCGCGGGCGGACGTGCCCGACGCCGTCCGCGTCGAGGCGCTGGCGGCGATCCCCGGCAGACGTCGGCACCGGAGCCCCGAGCTGTTCTCCTTCCTCACGGCCGCCCTGTCCCCGCAGCAGCCCGCGGCGCAGCGCGTGATGGCCGCCGACGTGCTCGGGCGGGCGAAGCTGCACGTCGCCGCAGCTCACGACGCTGGCGGACGCGCTGCGGGGGGCGGGGCCGCTGGAGATCGGGCGGCTCCTGCCGGCGTACGAGCAGTCGTCCGACGAGCCGGTGGGCCTGCACCTGGTCGCGGCGTTGAAGGAGGCGAAGTCGTCCCGCGCCCTGCGGGCCGACATGGTGCGCCCGCGGATCGCCAAGTTCGGGCCCGCGGTGCAGAAGGAGGCCGAGCCGCTGCTGGCGAAGCTCGAGCCGGACGCCGCGGCGCAGCGGCAGCGGCTGGAGCAGTTCGTGTCGTCGCTGCCGAGCGGCGACGTGCCGCCGCGGGCAGGCGATCTTCATGAGCACCAAGGCCGCGTGCTCCACGTGCCACGCCATCGGCTACCTCGGCGGCAGCGTCGGGCCGGACCTGACGCGCGTCGGGTCCGTGCGGCAGGAGCGCGACCTGCTGGAAAGCATCGTCTTCCCCAGCGCCAGCTTCGTGCAGAGCTACGAGCCGGTGCTGGTGGACACGGCCGACGGGGACCGCCAGTCGGGCATCGTGCGCCGCAACGACGCCGACGAGGTGGTGCTGCTGACCGGGCCGACGCAGGAGGTCCACATCCCGCGGTCGAAGGTGAAGGAGATGCGCCCGGGGACGGTGTCGGTCATGCCGACCGGCCTGGAGCAGCAACTGTCGCCGCAGGAGCTGGGGGACCTGCTGGCGTTTCTGAAGGCGTGCAGGTGAAGCCCATCCACCTCTGCCCCAGTACTCGGGGGAAAGGGCCGAGGGTGAGGGGCCCTTCGGCAATGACCCCAGTCAGCAAATGCAACCACGAAGCTGCAAAGACGCAAAGGAAGCCACGAAGAAGAGAATTGAACTGAGTTCCTCTTCGTGGCTGTCTTCGTGTCCTTCGTGCCTTCGTGGTTGAATTGAAGAATAGCCCCTCACCCCGGCCCTCTCCCTTGGGTACAGGGGAGAGGGGGCAAGGTTCAATTCGCTGCTGCGCTTGCGGCGGCGGTGCCGTCCCGGCCGATCAGGTTGCGGACTAGGAACTGTTCGGTCCTTCTTCTGCCGTAGGGCGTTCCCGCCGGCGCCGTGGCCGGCGCCGGGGACGACGAGCAGGTCGAAGTCCTTGTCCGCCTTGATCAGCGCGTTGACGACCTGCATCGTCGTGGCGGGATCGACGTTGCGGTCCAGCTCGCCGACGATCAGCAGCAGCTTGCCCGTGAGCTTGTGGGCGTTGGTGACGTTCGACTGCTCGGCGTAGTGCGGGCCGACCGGCCAGCCCATCCACTGCTCGTTCCACCAGATCTTGTCCATGCGGTTGTCGTGGCAGCCGCAGTCGGCGACGGCGACCTTGTAGAAGTCGCCGTGGAAGCAGCAGCGCGCCGAGCGCGTTCTGCCCGCCGGCCGAGCCGCCGTAGATGCCGACGCGCGTCAGGTCCATCTGCGGGTACTTCGCGGCGGCGGCCTTGATCCAGAGGATGCGGTCGGGGAAGCCGGCGTCGCCGAGGTTCTTCCAGCAGACGTCGTGGAACGCCTTGCAGCGCCAGTTCGTGCCCATGCCGTCGATCTGCACGACGATGAAGCCCGAGCTCGGCCATGCGCCTGCTGCCGCGGCGAGGCGGCGGAACGCCTTGGGCACGAACGCGCCCTGCGGCCCGGCGTAGATGTCCTCGATCACCGGGTACTTCTTCGCCGGGTCGAAGTTGCGTCGGCCGGAAGATGACGCCGTAGATGTCGGTCTCGCCGTCGCGGCCCTTGGCGACGAACCGCTCCGGGCGGCTGCCAGCCGGTCGCCGAGCGAGCTCGCTGGCGTCGGCCGTCTCCAGCTCGCAGACGAGCTGCGCCGTCCTCGGCGCGGCGCAGCTCGGTGACCGGCGGCAGGTCGACGCGCGAGTAGGTGTCGATGAAGAACCGCCGGTCGGGCGAGAACTCGACCGCGTGCGTGCCGTCGCCCTCGGTGAGCACGACCAGGCCGGTGCCGTCGAAGTTGACGCGGCAGAAGTGGACGTAGTACGGGTCCTGGCCCGGGCGGATGCCGCCGGCGCGGAACCAGACCTGGCGCTTCTCCTCGTCGACGCGGTCGACGCCGCGGACGACCCACTCGCCCTTCGTGATCTGGTTCTTCACCGCGCCGGTCTTCGCGTCGAAGAGGTAGAGGTGGTTCCAGCCGTCGCGCTCGGACATCCAGATGATCTCGCCGGTCTCGTCGAGGTAGTCGAGGAACAGCTTGCCGGAGTAGTCGATGAACGTCTTGCTCTGCTCGTCGACGATCGCGCTGCGCCTCGCCGGTCGCCGCGTCGACGGCGACGACGCGCAGCGACCTGGTGCCCGCGCTGGTTGTAGAGGAAGGTGAAGCGCGACGAGTCGGCCTGTCCAGCGGACGTCGGTCGACGCTCCACGGGTTCGGGAACAGGTCGTCGGCGACCGGGATCTCCTTGCGGTCCGTCGACGTCGAACAGGTGCGGCTTGCGTGACGGCGATCTCGTCGCCGGGCTTGAGGTAGGCGTAGCGAGTGGAGCTTGGGCTGGAGCTGGTCCTTGGGCGACGACTCGACAGGTAGACCGTGCGGCCGGGGCGCGTGTGGGTCCGGATGGCGACGAGCTTCGTCGAGTCGGGCGACCAGTACGACTTCCGGGGACTTCCGACGGCGACTCCGCCGGCGGTCGTTGCGGTCTCCGCCGCCCTCGGCGCGGTCGCGGTAGACGTCGCGGCTGTAGGTGTCGGCGCCGTTGCCGTGCGTCGGTGGAGAGCTGGGTTTCCTCGCCGGACTCGACGTCCCGCAGCCACAGGTTGTCGTCGCGGACGAAGGCGACTCGTGCGTGCCGTCGGGGGAGCCGGGGGCGTCGGGTCGCGGGCGGCTGCCCCGCTGCGGCGGCGGACGGAGTCGACGACGCGGCGGGCGTCTCGCCGACCTCGCCCTTGGCGCCTTGCCGTCGATCGACCGCCTGTGCGGGCTTGTCGGCCGCCTCGAAGACGGCGAGCACTTCGCCGTCGCGGTGACGGCGACCCAGACGTGGCCGGCGAAGGTGTGCTGGCTGCGCCGCTCGCGCGGCTCGAGCACGCCGTAGGGCTGGCGGTCGCCGTCGGGGTTGGACCAGAACAGGTGGACGGGCTTGTCGGTCTCGTTGACGAAGGTGACTTCGGTCTCGCTGCGACCCTCGCGGGAGGGGCGGGGCGTCCGCGTGGCGGGCAGGGTGCCGGGGGTTTTGTTTTCCGCGTCCGCGGCGCCGCCGGCGATGCGGTCGCGGGGTCGAACCCGGGCGTGCGCGTGCCCTTCTCCGCGTCGACCAGGACGTCTCGCTCCCGCCGCCCGCGGAGTCGTTGCGGTACCAGAACTGGGTGTTGCCGGGTAACCAGTGGGGGTCGATCTTGTCGCGGTAGACGCGCGGGCTCCGGAGGCCGCGGCGGCGCCATCGGGTGCGTCGGAGTGTTTCGAGGCGCCTGCGTCAGCCGCTTGCCTCTTCGCGGGGGCGATGCTCCCCGTAGAAGCGCCAGTCCGGTTTGAGAGTCCGTGGTGAGCTTCTGCCCGGTGAGGCTCGCGCGGATCATCGCGATCGGGATCGCGTTCTCGCGCAGGACGGCGTCGTGGAACTGCCGGTCGGTCATCTTGCCCGAATCGACCAGCTCCTTGCGCAGCGCCCGGAGCTGCAGCCCGCCGAGCATGTAGGCCGCCTGGTAGAGCGGCTCGTAGCTCGCCGTTGACGCTGCGGCGGACCTCGGCCGTCGCGTTGCGGCGCTCGTGGCCGACGCGGTCGACCAGCAGGTCGATCGCCTGCGGGCGCGGTCATCTGCCCCAGGTGGAACTTGAGCGAGAAGATGATCCGGGCGCAGCGGTGCGTCCGCCAGAACAGCATGCCGACGCGGTCCTCGGCGATGCGGGGGAAGCCCTTGTCCCACAGCAGCATCTCCCAGTACAGCGCCCAGCCCTCGACCAGGAACGGCGTGCGGAACGCCCTGCGGTGGGCGTTGAACCGGTCGGCCATGAAGCCCTGGAGGTGGTGGCCGGGGATCAGCTCGTGGTGGACCGTGGCGCGGCAGAACGAGGGGTTGTTGCCGCGCATGCTCATCAGCTTGTCTTCGTAGGTCATCGTGTCGGTCGGGAACGAGACGCTGATGACCTCGCCGCCGGTGAAGTACGGGTTCACCTTCTGCCGCTCGACGGACATCATCTCCATCCGCCAGGTCTCCTTGCACAGCTCGGGGACGGTGACGAGGTCGTGGTCCTCGACGAACTTGGTCGCCTCCTCGGCCAGTTGCCTGATGAGCTTCGGCTGCTCGCCGGGCTGGACGTGGTTGGTGCTGACCAGGTCGAGCGCCTTCTGCCAGTCGTCGCCGCAGCCCAGGTCGTCGGCCGCCTTTTTCATCTCCGCCTCGCACCAGGCGAACTCCTTGTTGGCGATCTCGATCAGCTCCTCGGGCGTGTAGGGGATGATCTCGGCCTCCAGCGCGTCGAGCAGCGCCTCGCGGCCGATCGGGTCGCCGATGACCGGCTCGTCGGCGTCGCCGTCTTTGCTTCCGGGAAGCCGGCGAGCTTCTTGCGGAGGAAGCCGGCGTACTCTTCGAGGGCCTTGTCGGCCTTGGGGTAGGGCTCGCGCACCCACCAGGTGAACTGCGGGGTCGTAGCCGGCGTAGAAGCCGTGCCAGTCGCTTCAGCGTGTCGCGCAGCTCGTCGGCCAGCCTGGCGGCGCGGTTGGCGAGGACGGGGCTGGGCAGGTCCTTCTTCGCGGCGTCGCCGGACTTCAGCTTCTGCTCGAGCGCCTCGCGCGTCGAGTGATCTGGCGGGTGAGGTCGGTCAGCGACTTGGCGGCCTTGCGCCGGGTCGAGGTCTTCGGCCGCGGCGCGCCTGGCCTCTTCCAAGGTGATGATCAGGTTGGCGAACGGCAGGAGGGCCGCGGCCTGGTCGATGTCTTTCTGCTCGTGGGCGAGTTGCTTCGGGCGGTAGGCGAGCTCGTTGCGGAGCAGGAGGTAGTCGATCTTGCCGGCCTGGTCGAGGCCTGTCGAAGTTGACGGCCTCGAGCTCGCGGTGCCGCTCGTCGTAGAGCCGGCGACATGCGCTCGCGGTAGGCCGGCAGCGAGCTTCGGCCGCGTAGGTAGCGCGAGACGGACCTGCGGTCGGTCTGGTAGCGGTCGATGAGCGACCGCATCGGGACTGACGGACGGGTCGGCGTCGCCGGCCGCTCGGGCGCGGCGCCGAGGCGGCCGTGGCTAGCACGAACGACCAGAATGCGGCGCGGAGGAAAACGGTTCGGGTTGTGGATGCGCATGGTGCGTTCGTCGCCCCGGCCGACGTAAAGTCAGACGACCGGCACACCCTCGGTGCGGGTTAGACTGCGCGAACAGCTCGCTCAGCCGCCGCGTGACGGGGCCGGGCAGTTCGGGTGCGGGCAGCTCGGGCCCGCCGATGGTCCGGCCGTCGATCTCGCGGACGGGGACCAGCTCGCCCATCGTCCCGGTGCAGAACACTTCGTCGGCCCGGTAGACCTCCGTCAGGCTCGACGTCGCGCTCGTCGGCGGGGATGCCGTTCGCCGCGGCACAGCTCCAGCACCGTCGCGCGGGTGATCCCCTCCGGGCAGGCCTCGGTGCGTCGGCGTCACGACCGCGCCGCGGCGTCGACGAGGAACAGGTGCGTCGCGTTGGTCTCGGCGACGAACCCGCGCGGTCGAGCATCAGCGCGTCGTCGGCGCCGGCGCGGTTGGCCTCGATCTTGGCCAGGATCGACTGGATCAGGTTGCAGTGGTGGATCTTCGGGTCGAGGCAGTCGGGCGGGAACCGCCGGACGCTGCTGGTGATCAGCGTGATGCCGCTGCCCGTGTCGTAGACCGGCGGCTTGTGCTCGGCCAGGACGATCAGCGTCGGGCCGGCGCGGTTCAGGCGCGGGTCCATGCCGGAGGTGACCTTGACGCCGCGCGTCAGCGTCAGCCGGATGTGGACGCCGTCGCGCATGTGGTTGGCGGCGAGGGTGCGGCGGATCTGCTCGGTGATCTGCTCGTGCGACGGGATCTGCTGCGAACGCCAGCGCCAGGGCGGAGCTGCGCAGGCGGTCGAGGTGCTCGGTCAGCTTGAAGATCCGGCCGTCGTAGAGCCGCAGCCCCTCCCAGACGGCGTCGCCGCCCTGCACGGCCGAGTCGAACGGGCTGACGCCCGGCCTGGTCGCGGTGGACGAGCTGGCCGTTGATGTTGACGAGCAGGTCGCGGTTCGCTCGTCGAACTTCTGGAGCATGTCCGACGACTCCGGAGTCGCTCATGCGTGACACGGGCGTCCCGCCCGTGCCGGCGCGATGCCATCAGTCCGTGGTAACCAAGACTCAGTCATCCAGCACGGGCGGGACGCCCGTGTCACGTCACGCGTCGGCACGCAGCGTGAACGAGTCGCCGGTAGACTCCTCGCACTTCTCCAGCACCCCCAGCATCCGCTCCGGCACCGGCTCGTCCTTGGGCTTGTACGGGCGGAACGACGTCGTCGTCTCCACTTCCTTGTACCAGTACTTCGCCCACACGCCGTCCGTCTCGCGCAGGCCCGGCGGCCAGGAGAGCATGCGCGTCGGTGAACGCCACCCCCACCGCCTCGCACAGCCGGCCCAGCACGCCGCCGCGGGTCGTCCAGCACGTCGCGCGCGTCGACCACCGGCGGCGTCTTTCCCGTCCACTCGATCGACGCGCTCGAAGATCTCCGCCTGCTGCGGGTAGCCCGGTGTCCGGCAGCGTCGCGTCGGGCACGTGCTTGACCAGCGACGTGATCATCTCGCGCGGCTCGCGGATCAGGAAGCAGTTGGTCACCCGCCGCAGCCAGCCGCGGTCCGATGTCCGGGCAGCAGGTGGTGGGCCATGTGCTTCTGGTAGAAGACGCGCTTGCCGCCGGGGACCGGGCCGAGGAGCCAGTCGACGACCTTCCGCCAGTCCGTCTCGCCCCGCCGCGATCACCTCCGCGGCCCCGGGGTGCTGCGCGGCCGGTCTGTGACAGGTAGTGGGCGTACAGCGGCTCGTCGCAGACGAACGTGTCGGCGCGGTTGCCCCACGAGCGCATCATCGCGGTGGAGATGTTCCGCGGCCCCGACCACATCGCGACTCGGATCACGTCCTGCTGCATCGCAATTCCGCCGCCGTCATCCGCCCGCCGTGGCACGGGTTTTCAACCCGTGCGAACGACGTCTCTAGTCGAGTATGTTTCGCCTCGCTCGAGCACTTCCCGCACGGGTTGGAAACCCGTGCCACGTTCACGCGTTCAGCTCCCACCCCTTGCGGTACGCCCGGCGGATGAACGGGTCGGCCTCGGGGGCGTTGGTCGCCTTCATCTTCGCCGCGTCCCACTCGAGCTTCTTGCCGACGCGGTAGGCGACGTTGCCCAGGTGGTTCGCCTCGGTCAGCCAGCCGGCGTATTCGAAGTTGGCCGACGCCTGCCGGCCGGTCTTGCAGGCCTCGATCCACTCGGCGTGGTGCTCGCTCGACGCGCGGGATCGTCGGCTCGCGGCGGCTTGAAGTCCGTCGAACTCCTTCTCCGGCAGCAGCGACGTGCTTGTCGTAGTCGGCCAGCAGCATCCCCTTGTCGCCGACGAACAGGTGGCCGTCGCCCCACTTGCGGGATGCCGCCTCGGCCTTCCAGATCTCCGGCTTGTTCTCGCCCTGGTACCACGTCACCGTTCACCGCCGGCATCTGTCGCCTCGCCGCGGGGCCGTACTCGTAGACGGCGCGTCATCGACGCCGGGGCGATCTCCGGGTGCGGCGGCGCGGCGCTCATCGCCTCGACGGTCAGCGGCGCCTTGAGCTTCAGCGCCCAGAACGGCAGGTCGTTCCAGTGGCTGCCCAGGTCGCTCATCGTGCCGTTGCCGAAGTCCCACCAGCGGTACCACTTCGGCCCGGGGAAGTAGACCTCGTTGAACGGCCGCTCCGGCGCCGGGCCGAGCCACAGGTCCCAGTCGAGGTCCGTCGGGCGGCGTCTGCGCCTCCTTCGGCCGCTCGGTGACGTAGACGATGTCCTTGTTCTTCTCGGCCGCCTCCTTGGCGTCTGCCGGCCCCAGGCGCGCGACACCCAGACGTGCGCCTCGCGCACCGGGCCGATCGCGCCGGCCTGGATCAGCTCGACGACGCGGCGGTAGTTCTCGCTGGCGTGGATCTGGATGCCCATCTGCGTGGCGACCTTGGCCTTGGCGGCCGGCCTCGCGGACCTGCCGCGCCTCCCAGATGTTGTGCGTCAGCGGCTTCTCGCAGTAGACGTGCTTGCCGTGCTGCAGGGCCAGCAGCGTGGCGAAGGCGTGCGTGTGCTCGCAGGTGCTGACGACGACGGCGTCGAACGTCGTTCGCGCTTGTCGAACAGCTTGCGGAAGTCGGTGAACTTGCTGCGCCTTGGGAAACTTCGCCGCCGGCCTGCTCGACGTTACGGCCGTTGACGTCGCAGAGGGCGACGATGTTCTCCGCCTGCGACCGCCTTGAGGTTCGCCCCGCCCCGCCCGCCGCAGCCGATGATGGCGATGTTGAGCTTGTCGTTGAGGTTCTGGCCCGCGAAGGATCGCCGGGAACCCGAGCACCGCCGCACCGGCGGCGCCGGCAATGGCCTTGTTGAACGAACGGCGGGACACGGGTAAGCCGGTGAGTTTTCGCATGGCGCATCCTCCTTCAAAGTGCCCGTCGCGGGCGGTGACTTGTCATGGGCCGAAAGTCTTCAGCGCTTCCTCGTCGTGCATCTCGGCCAGCAGTTTCTTCAGGCCATCCAGGTTCTGTTTGAGCCGCTGCTCGGCGTCCAGTTCCTCCGGTGGTTGAGGATGCCGATCGGGCCGCGGTAGCCGCTGTCGCTGATCGTCTTCAGCAGCGCCAGGTCGTCGTCCCCCTGGCCGAGCGGCAGGATCTTCCGGGCCGCCGTCTTCCTCATGCCGTTGAGGTTGAGGGCCAGCAGGTGGGGCTTCATCTGCTCCGAGCAGTGCGGGAAGCGGTCGAGGTGGTCGTGGCCGTGGTGGAGGTTGTAGACGATGCCGACGTTGCGACGCCTCGCTCGAGGCCGTCGATGATGGCGATCTGGTTCTCCGGCTCGCCGAACCAGCCGCCGTGGTTGTAGAGGCCGACCGTGCAGCCGATCTTCGCCGCTGCTCGCGACGGGGCGGATCGTCGCCGCGGCGGCGTCGACCTGCCGCTGCGGCTGCGCGTCGGCCTTCGGGTCGGCGATCATCACCCAGAGCTGCGTCTTGATCTCGTGCCGCTTGAGCACGTCGAGGATCTTGTTTGTGGCTGGTCCGGCGCCCAGAAGCCGTCGAGCTCGATGCCGTGCGCGTTGTACTGGTCCAGCTCGGCGTCGAACGTGCGGGACGTGCTCGGCGCGCCAGTCGTAGGCGAACCGCCGAAGCCGAGCCGGTCGAGCATGCCGCCCGCTCTTCGGCCCGCGGTGTCTTCGCGTCGAACGGGACGATGCACCAGGCGACGAGGTTGTCGCGGGCGAAGACGGATGCCGCGGGAGCAGAAGCGCCGCCCTCACCACGGGGTCCGGCCCTTGCGGCGGACTCGGCTCCGGGCGGCGGCGAAACGAGGAGCACCGCGAACAGCGCAACGACAAATCCTCGCACGGGAATCATCATCGCGCCTCCCCCCCGCCGCCTTCGAAGAACGGGAACAGCTTCCGGAGCTCCTCCTTCGTCGGCGCGCCGGCCGTACTCGCAGATCTCGAACGCCTCGGCGTGCTTCACCTTCTTCGCCTGCTCCTCGCCGTACCACTCGCCGAGCTCCTTGCGGTACCGCTCGGCGATCGCCGCGGTTGCGGGCGGCGATGCCGCCTGCCGCACCCGCGCCGCTGTTCGCCTCGCGGTCGGGCGCGACTTGCGGCATCAGGCTCTCGCTGCCGTTGGCGCCGCCTTCGTAGAACTGCGACTCCAGACGCGCCAGCGCGTCGAGCTTCTTGTCGATCACGTCGTCGATCGCGACGACGACGTCCGGCCGTGAACGGGTTCGGCTTCTGGAAGCGGTCGGAGTAGTAGAGGAAGACCGGGTTCGTTCTTGAGGTACGGCACGTCGGGGCAGAAGAACGGCACCGTCGACCATGTACGCCGCGTCCTGCACCAGCACGCCGATGTAGCGGTGGTCGGGGTGGTAGTCGTTCGGCCGGTGGCTGATGACGATGTCGGCCTTCCACTCGCGGATCAGGCGGGTGATCGTCCGGCGGTTCTCCAGCGTCGGCAGCAGCTCGCCGTCGTGGATGTCGAGCACCTCGGCGGTGATGCCCAGGATGCGTGGCGGCCTCCTCGACCTCCGCCGTGCGCCGCCGCGCCAGCGGCCCGCCGGCCTCGCGCCAGTGGCCGATGTCGCCGTTGGTGACGGAGACGAACTTGACGTGGTGCCCCAGCGCCGCCCACATCGCGCCGACGCCGCCGGCCTGCAGCTCGCAGTCGTCGGGATGGGCGCCGAAGCAGATGATGCGCAGCTTGCCGTCCTGCTGGCTGCGGCGGCGCCGCGGGCTGTTGGGCGGCGGCGGGGAGCGCGAGGAGCAACGCCACGACGAGCTTCAGCACATTTTGCATGGCGGAGAAGGGGTTGAACGGCCGCGATGGTACGGGCGGCGGCGGCGTGCGCGTCAAAAGCTCGGCCCTTCCGCGGACCGTCACGCCCGCCGTATCCTGCCGGGCGTGGGGCGACCGGACTCAATGAGGTGAAGAAATGGCAGTGAAGAACGTGCGGCGGCAACTGATCGTGTTCGGCGCGGGACTCGCCGCGGGAGTCGTGGCGACGTTAACGGCACTCCCGCATGCCGCCCCCGCACAGTGCAGTCCGCCCCGACGCCGAACGAACTGGCCGCGCTGAAGGCGGACGTGGAGCGGCTCAAGCAGACCGCGACCGACCAGTCGCACGTCATGGCGGACGTCGCCCACCACTTCTCCTGCCTCTGGTTCGCCGGCGAGAACGAGAACTGGCCGCTGGCTGACTTTTTCTTCAGCGAGACCCAGTCCCACCTGCGCTGGGCCGTTCGGGTGATCCCCGTGCGCAAGGACGCCGCCGGGCGCAACGTGGACCTGCGCGGCATCCTCCAGGGGATCGAGACCAGCTCGCTGAAGGACCTGCACGACGCCGTCGCCGCCAAAGACAAGCCGCGGTTCGAGGCGGCGTACCGGACGATGACCCAGAGCTGCGCGTCCTGTCACACCGCCTCGGCCAAGCCGTACCTGCGGCCGAAGGTGCCGCAGCGCGCCGGACACGGACGTCCTCGAATTGCGCCGGAGCCCTAGTCCGGCCCCGCCCTCAGAGCTGTGCATGAACGCGACGAGGTCGGTCTTCTCCTCCTTCGTCAGCTTCAGCTGAAGCACGAGGTTGAAGAACTCGACCGTGTCCTCCAGCGTCAGGCAGCGGCCGTCGTGCAGGTACGGCGGGCTGTCCTTGATGCCGCGGAGCGTGAAGGTCTTGATCGGGCCGTCGCCCGGCTCGCTCGATGAAGCGCTCGAGCGTGCAGGTCGTGCATCTGGTGGTCCAGGTAGGCCGGCGCCGGGTGGCAGGTGGCGCACTGGCGCCTTGCCGAAGAAGAGCTTCTCGCCGCGCAGCTCCGCTTCGGTCGCCTTCGCCGGGTCGAGCCGGCCGGTCATCGGGTCGAGCTTCGGCGCCGGCGGGAAGTCGAACATGTTCTGCATCTGCGCCATGTGGCTGACCTGCGACGCGGTCGAGGATCGATGAACCCCTTCTTCATCGCGTGGATCGGGTCGCCGTTGAAGTAGGCGGTGCGCTGCTCGAACTCGGTGAAGTCCTCGACCGAGCGCAGGCTGCGCTTCGAGCCGTGGATCTGCTGCTGGTTGACGCCGCGCAGGCTGATCGTGTCGAGGCGGAAGCGGCGCTGCTGCGGGCGGTCGTCGGGGTTGAGGTGGAACTGCGCGGTCGTGTGGCCGTTGACGTGGCAGTCGAGGCAGGTGACGCCCAGGCTCGGCTGCGCGCGTCTTGCGGTCGTCGGTCGGGTTGAACTCCTCCTGCGGCAGCGGCGTGAGCAGCATGCGCAGGCCGTCGAGCTGCACCGGCGTGAGGATGTCCTTGAACAGGCGGTAGAAGTTGTTGATCGAGACGACCTCGCCGCGCGAGACGTCGCCCAGCTCCGGGCCGGTTCTGCAGGAAGATGGCCGGCGGGAACTCGGGCAGGAACGCGTCGGGCAGGTCGAAGTCGACGTCGAAGCGCTCCAGCCGCGGGAACATCGCGATCTGCATCTGCGGGAAGACCTGCCCGCCGGTGGCGTGCTTCGGGTGCGGCAGCGGCGGGTAGGGGAACGCGTTGGCCGAGCAATACGAAACTGAGTCAAGACGTTACAATAACCAACATTGCTAAACCTATGCTCGCTATTACAATAACATCAGAACGCATCGGTCATTGGACAAGGACGCGCCGGTCTCTCGCCCGGTTCAGCGGATCGGAAGACTGAGTTCACCTTCTCAATCCTTGGCGGACTTCATCACCACTACGTCCGCGTTTAGGTTTTCGGCACACACAAGGTCGGAACCATCATGCCACGCGACTCGGGCTCCATCATCGCTACGTTCGGGTTTAAGTTTTCGGGCACACAGCCACCAACGTCGTCCGCCCGAGCCGACGAGGTGATCGAATAGAGAGGCAGTTTGCTGCATCTGCATGAGTTCGTTATTGACCCAAAGCGGACATCGCCAGCTGGAGTTACGCAATACCATGCAGGCGATATCGGACGAAAGTTATCAAATTTGCGCGCAACTATTGTTGAGTTGCTTCAACAAGTAGAAAGTCGGACTTTGCTTTGGTTTGACGGAGGAGGAGTGAGCCAAAGGAAAGTACCCAATCATGCGTAGGATATTTAAGAATATCGCAGCATTGGCATTGATGGTTGGTGCGCTCATTGGAAGCGTAGGAACCAGCGATGCTCAAAACTACCGCTACTACAATAACGCTTACTGGTCGGGACCGGCATATAATGGCGTCTTGATCGTTGACCGCGCTATGGCGCCTATGCCTTCTCGAGCGTGGCTATTACACAAACTCGTTCAATAATAGCCCAAAATGCTGGCGATCACCGCGTCCCTCGACTACGTTCCGTGTTATTAACTGAACAAAGAGGTTGTTGGGGGCTGGCGCCAACGCTAGTCCACGGATTAGTCAGGCCCCACATAACCGCTTTAGCGGAAGGTTCGCTATTGGCCCCTTTGCAAACATAGGCTGCTCAGTGCACATGCCTGCTTCTGACCCAAAGCGGACATCAGCCAGCATCTGTTGCGGTAGCGAGGCCGATTTCAACCCCCTATTAAAGCACTCCATTGAGCCGATACTATGTCTAGTCTGAGTTGGGGGCAAGGATGAGGCGGCGGGAATTTCTCGGCGTTTTGGGTGGTGCGGCGGCATGGCCGCTGGCGCGCGCGCAGTCAAAAGCCACCCCCCCGCGGGCGTTACGAAGCAGGATGACTTTGCTGGCAAACTCGATTCCGTTTTGCAACAGGCGGAGCAGCTCGAGGATTCCCGTAGCCGCGATTCAGCGCGCCGTTGCGATCTCACGCCAGCCGACTTTCTCCAAAAAGACGCGTTCCGCGCTCTTCGACATTTCCGAGCCGTCGGCGAACAAGAGATTTAACCTTTTGGATTTCACATCAGGTCAGGTCACCGCCCACTTCGCGGCGCATGGAAAAAGCAATGGACCCCACGCGAGAGCCATCAAATTCAAAGGCTTTCAGCGGGACCCAAACATGGTCCCGCTGGGTCCGCTCAAGACCGTGCACGCGCCTCGCGAGGTGACGGACCATTACCGGACGATCGTGGACCGCTACGACAAAACCGTTTATCGAAACATGATCGTTGGCGTCCTCGAGGGGTGCGGCCCCGTACAATCGTTACATCAACCACACGCCGAATATGAAAATGGGGTTATCCACCCGAACTGGTACACGACCGCTGGTTTTCGCGCCAAGAATAACGGCATGCTGGGCGAGTCGGCCGCATCACCGTCGATCCGGCAGACAAACAACAGATCATCACGCGCCTTCAGGGAGCACTGATCTGTACGCGACGGTCGGAGATGCCCCTATAGAACAAATATTCTGGTACAGCTTTCCGCCCAGTCAGCGGCAAGGTTTCGCTTCTTGTGTGCCATTTTGCTGTACGCGCGCATGCCCTCGACGGTGTGATCGAATGAATACCGCTATGTCCGCTATTGGCACTAAAGCGGACATTGGCTTGTGCACTGCACATGTCCGCTTTTGACCCAAAGCGGACATCGCACCCCTTACCGCCCCATCTGACCCGGTACCTTCGAAAACTGGCGTCGTCCTGAGCCTTAAGGGGGTAGTTACGTGCGCGGCGAGATTTCATCAAGATTGTTATTGCGGGCTCAGCAGTCGCTTGGCCGCTTGCGACGCGGGCGCAACAGCCCACTACGGTGATCGGGTTTCTCAGGCCACAAAGGCTGAGGAATCAGGACATCTGGTTGCCGCAGTTCGCGAAGGTCTCCGCGAGTCAGGCTATCCGAGTGACAAAGTTCTAATCGAGTTCGTTGGGGGGACGGCCGAGAGGAGCAACTGCTGAAACTTGCCGGTGAATTGGTCGCCCTTCCGGTGGCGGCGATTGTTGCTGGCAGCCTTCCGTGGCGCGGGCAGCGAAGGCGGCTACGGCAAGCATTCCGATTATTTTCGTGACCGGTGCCGATCCACAGACAGAGGGACTCGTGTCCAGTATTAGTCGACCGGGCGGCAACATGACCGGCGTGAGCTTTTATGACATTCCGGTTACCGGCAAACGGCTCGCACTGCTGCATGAGCTGGTTCCTACGGCGGAGGTCATCGCCGTTCTGCAGGACCCAAACTCTGCGACGTTTCAGACTGAGAGCCGTGAAATAGAGACGGCAGTTCGCGCCATGGGGCAGAAAATCATTACTGTCAAAGCGGGCAGCGAACAGGAAATCAATGCCGCCTTTTCGACCGTGGCAAAGTCTGGTGCCGGGGCGCTATTGGTCGGTGGAGGTCCATTTTTTAACGCCCGGCGCAACCAATTGATCGGGCTTGCCGCTCTCCACGCAATCCCGGCGAGCTATGTGTTCTCCGGCTCCGTCGCCGCTGGCGGACTAGTCAGCTATGGATCGAGCCAGACGGATGCTTACCGCCGAGCCGGCGTTTACGTAGCTCGAATTCTCAAAGGCGAGAAGCCGGGCGATCTTCCGGTTGAGTTGCCGACAAAGTTTGAGCTTGCCATCAATCTCAAGACCGCTAAGGCGCTCGGCCTCGCAGTGCCTCCTGCGTTGGTCGCTCGCGCCGACGAGGTGATCCAATAAAATTGGTGATGTCCGCTATTGGCACTAAGCGGACATCGCCCAACTAGTATGCCAAGCTCAGATCGCATGAACCGATTTCACGCTCAGTTCGGCCATGCTCAAGCTTCCTCCGCCCATTTGGACGCTGATTTATATTATTATCTCCGCAACGATTAGCTGGTTGCTTGACTGGCCTACGCCCCCGGGCCTGCCGCTTCTGCCGCTAGGAATAACTTCGGCGGCGGTTGCGTTCATCGCACCGGTGTGGGCTTTTGTTCTGTTTCGTCGTGAAGGTACCGAAATCGACCCAACTTCGCCCACCAATCGCAAACTGATGACGAGCGGTCCCTACCAGTTCACCCGCAATCCAATGTATCTGGGCCTCGTGATCCTTACTCTGGGCGTGGCGCTATGGGTCGGCGCTTGGCCAATGTTCATTGCGCCTGTCGCCATTTTCGCCACCGCTAATTGGGTCCACATTCCCTTCGAGGAAGCCAAGATGCGCCGTCAGTTCGGAGCAACTTATGAAGACTACATTGAGTGGGTGCGGCGTTGGGTGTGAGACCAACAGACTAAATGCGCCAGTGAATGTCCGCTTTCGGAGTTAGGGTGGACATCATAGATGCGGGCGTCATGTCTGCTTTTGGGGGTAAAGCAGACATGGCGATTGCAGTGCGATATGTCCGCTTATGACCCAAACCGGACATGATGGCCTCGATAGACACTGCCCGGGCCCGACCATAAACTCGGGTCGAAATCGCATGGCAGGGCAACTTTTTATGGCCGAAGCGCGGGTCGAACGACGGCTGGAGCCATTCTTGCGGCTGAAGTTGCCGGATATAGCCGTCTAATGGGTGCTGACGAGGAAGGCACCCTGGCAGCGCTCAAGGCCCACCTCGATGTGTACTGCTTGATCCACAATTGCGGAATATCTGAGGCTGGATCGTAAAGATGACTCCGGCGACGGCGTCTTTGGTTGAATTCGGCAGTGCCGTCAACGCGTACGATGCCTTGGAAATTCAACAGCGCATGGCCGAACGTAATTCCACCGTTACCGACGATCGCCGCCGAAGTTCGCATCGGCATCAATATTGGCGACGTCATCATCGATGAGGGCGATGTCTTCGGCGATGGGGTTAATATCGCGGCTCGGCTCGAGGCGCTCGCTAACCCGGGCTCCGTCTGCATTGTGGACAGCGCCGATCCGTAGAACCCAAAGGCAAGGTTCCTGTCAATGTCGCTGACTTGGGTGAACAGCAGCTAAAGAACATCGCCCGCCCGGTGCGGGTCTGTGAACTTCGGATGGGCGAGGCGGCGGTACCGAGAGCAGCTCTTACCCCCTGCCGGACAAACCGTCTATTGCCGTTCTGCCCTTCACCAACATGTCAGAGCCGGATCAGGAATATTTTTCTGACGGCATCACCGAAGACATTATCACCGATCTTTCCAAATCGCTGGATTGCTAGTGATCGCCCGCAAATTCGGAAAGAGAAATTTGACGTTGTAAAGCGAGAGACGGAGATCGCCCTGGCGCTTAACCCGAACTACGCGCTTGCCTGGAATACACGCGGCAACGCCGAAGCTTACTCGGGTTACCCCGGCAGCGATACCCTATTTCGAGCGAGCAATGCGCCTCGACCGGCTTTTACGCAGCAATACATCCAATTTTCCGCATCAGCTTACCTTGTCGCCGGTCAATACAAGGCGGCTGAAGCTTCCTTTCGAGAGCGCATCCGGCTCGCACCCGAAACCGACCTATCGCGAGGCCTGCTAATTTCAGCGCTTGGCCATCTGGGACACATTGACGAGGCTCGACGCGTTTGGTCTGAGTTGAAGCAGCTAAATCCAAAGTACTCATTCGCCGGCCATCTCTCGCGCCTACCATTTAGCAATCCCGCTGACGCGGACAGGATTAAGGACGGATCGCTGAGCAGGCTTGGTGGGGATGCATGTCCGCTATTGGGTGTAAAGCGGACATCGGTTTGTGCGCTGCAGATGTCCGCTTTTGACCCAAAGCGGACATGCAAGAACGTTTGACTGTCGGCTTGATGGAGGGGTTATGGAGTTAGGCCGCGTTCAGCGCACTGATGGTGACGTAGTACCCGTCAAGATCTCGGAGCGAAAACTCCGCGGTTCCAGTGTTGGGATTCACGTGTGGCTCTTCTTCCAGCCGGCTGACAAGAGCGCGCGCCCTTGGCAAAGCTAAGTCAAAGTTGTCGACCCGGAAGAACAAGAGCAGGCCGTTTCCAGGCTTGGCGTAGTCGGGGCTTGTCAACGACGGATGCTCGTGCGTCCCCCACTTGTGGAGACAGAGCAATACCGTTCCATCCGAGTCGAGGATTTGCCCGAAGTAGTCGTGGGCAGGAGCCGTCTCCGGCAGGCCAAGTAGCGACTGGTACCACTTGAAGCTCTGGGGTACGTCAGCTACGCCAATGATCGTCCACGTGCGCTTCATGTAAAGTCACAAACCCTTCGGCAAATCTGCGCAACTGTGCAACTTAAACACGGCCTTCGTGCGCCCAATGTCTCAGCATGCTAAAGCGAAAGGAAATGCAATGGCAAAGAACACGATTTGCCTCTGGTACGATAAGGATGCCGAGGCCGCTGCTCGCTTTTATGCCGAGACCTTTCCCGACAGCACGGTGGGTGCCATCCACCGGGCACCCAGTGACTACCCATCCGGCAAGAAGGGAGATGTGCTGACAGTCGAGTTCAAAGTTGCCGGCGTCTCCTGTATCGGCCTCAACGGCGGTCCCACGTTCAAACATAACGAAGCCTTCTCGTTCCAGATCGCCACTGACGATCAACCCGAGACCGACCGCTATTGGAACGCCATCGTGGGCAACGGCGGCGAGGAGAGCGCGTGTGGCTGGTGCAAAGACAAGTGGGGCGTGTCGTGGCAAATCACGCCGCGTGTGCTGACCGAGGCGCTGGCGGCCGGCGGCGATGAAGCAAAGCGCGCGTTTGATGCGATGATGGGCATGAAGAAGATCGACATCGCCGCAATCAAGGCGGCGCGGCGCGGCTGAGTTTCCGCGCGGCGGGACGCTGTGATGTCCGCTATTGGCACTTAGCGGACATACGGTTGGCGCCAGCTAATTTCCGCTTTTGGGGGGTAGAGCCACGCAACGCAACGCGAGTTTTCATCAGAAAAATGGCCATGTGTCGCGCATGGCTTGCATTACCCCTGTTTGTGCGTTTGCACTCCAGTTTTCAATATTTTTGTTCGCCGACTTCAATCCAGAACCATCCTGTCCACGGCCAGAAATGGCACCCGACTGGGCCTACCTGGTCGCAGCACGATGATCTGCTGCCGCAACACCAGGATCTCGACTTCCAACGCCGCGCGCGGTCGGATCAGATCCTGAACTACAATCCCGAAATTATTCTGGAGAGTATCCAACATCCCGAAGAGATCATCCGATTCTGCGTCTCACGCCAACTGGATGAAATTTCACGACAGGGACAGCCGACCAATGTCGGGTAAGGCGGTTGGCGGCGTGCTCGGGTTGCCAACCGCCACGGGCGCGCATGTGACGCGCGTCACATGCAAGTTTTTCCTTTCAGGTAACGTTCCAGCAGGCGTTAGACGCAAGGCGGGGCATAGCGTGAAATTCCCTCGATTCTCGTGGTCGACGATGAGCCTGATGTTGAAGCGCTGTTTCGCCAGCAGTTTCGGCATGATCTCCGCGTCGGCCGTTTCGCGATGAAATTTGCGCCATCCGGCGACGCTTCAGCACATTGCTGATGCGGCGGCGTATGCAATCATTCTGATCTTGTCCGACACTAACATGCCGGGGATGACTGGTCTAGAGTTGCTACCCAAGGCTAAGGCGGCTCGACCTGACGTCCCGGGGCGCGGAGGCGCTTTTTGCCAAGCCGATCGATTTTGGAGCGCTTCGCAACGAAATTCGATACGCGGGTTGAACGCGCCGTGATTACGTCCCCGTTCGGGGGAAAGCGGACATGCCTCGGATATCGCGGAATGTCCGATGACCCAAAGCGGACGTGGAGTTCAGGGAACCAACAGCCGCGCATGGATCGGATAATATTGGAATATGGAAGGATCGTCCGCGCTACCGCGCACCCGATATGCCAGCGGCAACGTCCACGTCGCTTATCAGATCTTCGGCGAAGGTGAGATCGATCTCGTCTCTGTTCTGCTTTGTTTCAAATATTGAGACTTATTGGGAGGAACCGAACTCTGCCATTGGCTGAACAAACTCGCCAGTTTCGCCGTGTCATCACCTTCGATAAACGCGGCACCGGTTGTCTGACCGCGTTGAGCCTTCCGACCATGGACGAACGGATGGACGACGTGCGTGCGGTGATGGACGCAGCAGGCTCACAGAAAGCGGCTGTGTTCGGCTTATCGGAGGGTGGCTCGCTTGCGACAATATTTGCCGGCATTATTCCGAGCGGTGCCGCGCGCTGGTACTCTGGGGCGCCTTTGCTAAATTTAGTTCTTGGTTTCCGACACCTGAAAAGCTCGAGAAATTCTTTGAGTATGTGGAGAAGGATTGGGGAACCGGCGCGAATTGCTCCGTATATGCGCTATCGAAAAGGATGATCCTGGTGTTTCGGGACTGGTTCGCGCGACGAGAGCGCACCGCCGCGAGCCCGGCCGCCGCTATCGCGTTGATGCGCATGAACAGCATGATCTACATCTGGGATTTGCTAATACGCGCATGTTCCGACACTCGGTGATTTATCGCACTCAGGATCCCGTTGTGAACGTTGAGGGCGGCTGCTGATTGGCGAAAAACATTCCAACGCCCGACTTCTGGAGGTCCCGGGATTCATCACCTGCCTGTATCAGGGATGATGCACGGGCTTAATGAGTAACTTAAAAAAAAAAAACGTAACCCGGCTAATGCGTATTGCTGCCAGTGCCCGGTGGTCGCACCCTTCCGATGCAGGATCGAGCCGGTGGTCGCACCGCCGCAGCCGAAGTTCGCGAGCGTGTAGTCGTAGCCGCGGCGCTTGGCGAGCGGCAGCAGCTGGTCGGCGAATCCGTGGCGCGTCGTGCGCCCGACATCGGCCTGGTAGCCGACGGCGTAGGAGTCGCCGAGCGAGAGGTCATACGTGCGCGCGGCGGTCGCGTGCGACGGCGCGGCGGCGTGTGCGGCAGCGGGCATCGCGAGCGCCGAGAGCGCGGCGAGCGCCGCCACCAGGCGGAACCGGTGGGGCATCGAGGTCTTCTCCGTGAGCGTGTGTGCCGGACGACGGTCCGACCCGGGACCGCCCGTCGCGCAAGGTAGCAACGCGCCGGTCAGCCGGCGCCTGTATCCCACACCGACCACGGCACGATTCCGGCGGCCGGGCGGGGCTCGGCGTCGAGTATCGCCAGGTACTCGAGCTGGTGTCCGTCGGGGTCGCGAAAGTAGACCGCCGCAGCCGGTATCCAGCCGATGACCGACGGCTCGGCAGTCTCCTCGCCGAAGAACGAGAGCGGCACGATGCCGGCGGCGCGCAGGCGTTGAGGAGCGTCGAGCACGTCTGCGAGCGCGGTGCGGAAGGCGACGTGCAGCGCCAGGCCCATCGGCATCGACCCCAGGGACCACAGCCCGAGCATCGACGTCCCTGGGTCACCGCACCAGAGGAACGCGGCGCCGCGCTCGGGGATCTCGTAGGCCACCGGCAGCCCGACGATGTCGCGGTAGAACGCGACGGACCGGCCCAGGTCGGCGACCGTCAGGTGCGCTTCGAACAGGCCGCTGACGGGGACGGTTGTCATGGCGTCGGTGCTCCTCCCGGTGGCGTCGGGCGCCGCTTCGCTCGATGCTACGTCGTCGACCGCTTCGTGCCACATGGAGCGCTCCTGCCGCACCTGCATCACGGTGGGAGCGCGACCTCATTCCCCGGCTCGAGCGCGAGGCGCGCCCGCGGACTGCGTCCCGCTGGTCCCACCGGCGGTGCTTCGCCGGGGGTCCTGCTCCCGGCCCCGGCCTCTTCTGATCGCACCGCGCCCGAAGGCACCGGCGGATCACGGCTCCCCGGAGCCCTCGGTCCGGCGCAGCATCCTGCTGCGCAGCGGGCTGGCGGTCACCGTCACCCCGAGCCGTGATCCACCGGGGCTGAGCGGAAGCCGGGTCGACCCCGGGTTAGGGTGCCGGTCGGTGACCGGCACCGATGATCTCGCCCGGCTGGCCCGCGACGTCCTCGGGTTCCCGGCGCTGCGCCCCGGCCAGGCCGAGGCCGCCGGGGCGGTGCTCGACGGCCACGACGTGCTCGCCGTCCTGCCGACCGGCGGCGGCAAGTCCGCGGTCTACGAGCTCGCCGGCCTGCAGCTTCCCGGGCCGGTGCTGGTCATCTCACCGCTGCTCGCCCTCCAGCAGGATCAGGTCGACCACCTCGCCCGCGCCGGGCTGCGGGCGGTGCAGCTCAACTCCGCCGAATCGGCGGGCGAGCGGCGTGCCGCGCTGGACGCCGCCACCCGGCCCGATTCGTTCGTGTTCCTGGCGCCGGAGCAGCTCCGTCACCCGGGGGTGCTCGACCGGCTGGCCGCGGGGCGACCGAACCTGCTGGTCGTCGATGAGGCGCATCTCGTCAGCCAGTGGGGTGAGCGCTTCCGGCCGGACTTCCTCGCACTCGGCGCGGTCGCCGACCGCCTCGGCGTGGACCGGCGGCTCGCGCTGACCGCCACGGCGTCGCCGCCCGTACGCGCCGAGATCCGCCGCCGCCTGGGCCTGCGCGACACCGTCGAGGTCGTCGGCGACTTCGATCGCCCCAACATCCGCCTCGAGGTCCGGCGCTTCCACGACGAGCACAGCAAGTGGAAGGCCGCCGCCGGCCACGTCGCCGCCCACCGCGGGCCGGGTCTCGTGTACGTCGCGACGCATGAGCACGCCGATCGCCTCGCGGGCGTGCTCCACGACCGCGGCGTGTCCTGCGCCGCCTACCACGGCGGCCTGCCCAAGCACGAGCGTGAGGCATCGGCTCAGGCGTTCCTCGCCGGCGACGCCGACTGGATGGTCGCCACCGTCGCCTTCGGCATGGGCGTCGACAAGGCCGACGTGCGCAGCGTCGTGCATCTCGACGTTCCCGACTCGCCCGCTGGACAGCTAAGAGGCAGGAGATCGGCCGGGCCGGCCGCGATGGCGGCGATGCGACCGCCGTGCTCCTCTATCGCCCCGAGGACCTCGGCGTCCGCCGGTTCCTGGCCTCGGCGGAATCTCGCGCCACGAGCTGTCGCTCGTCGGCGCCGCCCTCAGCGCCGACCGGCGCGCGCACGCGCCGTCCGAGCTGCTGCCAATGACTGGGCTGTCGACGGCGAAGCTCGCGACCGCCACGGTCCGCCTGCTCGACAGCGGCGCCGTCGAGCTCGACGCCGAGGGCGGTGTGGGCTGGCGAGCCGGGGGACGACGGCGCCGCCACGCTCGAGGCGGCCGCACGGCTGGAGGACCAGCACGCCGAGCTGGTCGCCTCGCGGCTGGCGATGATGCGCGCGTACGCTGAGCATCGCGGGTGCCGGCGCGTCGCACTGCTGAGCTACTTCGGTCAGGAGCTCGAGCCACCGTGCGGCAACTGCGACGGCGATGCCGAGGGGCCGGGCGCCGCGACGCCGCGTGATCCGCGCTTCGCGCCCGGCGCGCGCGTGGAGCATCGGCGGTGGGGCGCCGGGACGGTCGAGCGCGTCGACGGCGCGCAGATCTCCGTGCTCTTCGACGCCGTCGGCTTCAAGGTGCTCAGCGCGCCGGACGTCGAGGCCGGGGACTGCTGACGCCGCTCGGCTGACGCCGGTTCGCGCCGCTCCGCTCGGCGCAGCACGTCCGGGTCATGGCTGAGCTCCCCCTCGACCGGCGGCTGCAACTGCGGCGCCGTGCGCTACGAGGTCACCCAGCCGCTCACGAAGGCCGGCTACCGCCACTGCCGGCGCTGTCAGCGGCGGAGCGGCTCGGCCGCGTCGCCGAGCGCCCATCCGGCACCCGGGGCGTTCCGCATCGTCCAGGGCGACGACCACCTGCGCTGCTGGAAGCCGGACGACGGGGGCGAGAAGTGGTTCTGCGGAGCGTGCGGGTCGCCGATCTTCGGTCGCAACCTGCTGCACCCCGATGCGGTCGGCATCCGCATGGGGACCTTCGACACGGACCCCGGAGTCCGGCCGAGCGTCCGGTCGTTCGTCGCCGACGCCGCGTCCTGGGAGGCGATCCCCGACGACGGCCTACCGCGGTTCCCGCGCAGCCGCCACGAGGGACGTGGCGTCTAGGACGCCGGGTCCGTGGCGTACTCCTCGTCGGTCACGTGCCGGCCCCAGTTGACCGGGCTGCCGGACTCGTCCGTTTCCTGGATGGCGATGTGGGCCATGAAGCGATCAGGGCCGGCGCCGTGCCAGTGGTCCTCGCCGGGCTCGAAGAAGACGCGGTCGCCGGGACGGATGACCTCCACCGGGCCGCCGCGGCGCTGGCAGCGCCCGATGCCCTCGGTGACGAAGATCGTCTGCCCGAGCGGATGGGTGTGCCACGCGGTCCGGGCGCCGGGGGCGAAGTGGACGTTCGCCGCGGCCGTGCGCGAGGGCGGGGAGGGCACGGCCACCGCGTCGACATAGACATCGCCGGTGAACCAGTCGGCCGGGCCCTTCATGGTGTCGACGCTGCTCCGGGTGATCTGCATGGGCTCGCTCTTCGTCGGGGGTCTCGACGGCATGATGAAGACCCGTCCCGTCCGGGTACGTTCCGGCCGTGGACCGGTGGACCCTCAGAACGAGAAATGGAGAGCAACGGGCATGACCAAGAGTGACTCGCAGGACGCCAAGTCTCCTTCGCAGCTGATCGACGAGCGGATCGAGGAGCTGGGCGACTGGCGCGGCGAGATGCTGGGCCGCCTCCGCGCGCTGGTCAAGGAAGCCGATCCCGACGTCGTCGAGGAGTGGAAGTGGCGCGGCGTCCCGACGTGGTACCACGACGGGATCCTCTGCACCGGCGAGACGTACAAGAGCATCGTGAAGATGACGTTCGCCAAGGGCGCGTCCCTGGAGGATCCGTCGGGCCTCTTCAACTCCAGCCTCGAGGGGAACACCCGGCGCGCGATCGACTTCCACGAGGACGAGAAGATCGACGAGGATGCGTTGAAGGCGCTTATTCGCGCCGCCGTGGCGTTGAACATGTCGAAATAGGTCCTGACCCGGGAGGCGCCTGACGCCGCGTCAGCTCACAGATCGAGCACGAGGTCGTCGCGCGGCTGCGAGCAGCAGATGAGCACGCTGCCCTCTGCGGGTGCCTCGACCGGATCGGGGTCGTAGGCGACGTCGCCGGCGACGAGCGTGCTCTCGCAGTTGTGGCAGACCCCGGTTCGGCAGGACCACCGGACGGGGACGTCGCACGCCTCAGCGAGCTCGAGCAGGCTTGCGTAGTCGCTGCTCCAGGGAATGGCGAGGTCGCTGCGGGCGAACTCGATCATCGGGCCGTCTCCGGGCGGACCGGCGGGGGGATGCGGGGTCAGCGCGGGCTTCGATGAGATCCCGGGGGTCATGCCGGGCGCGGTCCCGAACGGCTCGGTGTGGATGTGCGACGCGTCGAGACCGGCCGCGGCCAGCCCGGCGCTGATGTCGTCCATGAACGCCGCCGGGCCGCAGATGTACGCGTGGGCACCCGGAGGCGGAGCGAGCTCCGAGGTCGTCAGGCGGCCTGCGCGGTCGTAGTCGCGACCTTCGCGATCGTTCGGTCCGGGCCGGCTGTACCAGATGCGGGCGCGGCCTGCTGGGAGCGACGCCACGAGCGCCCGGGTCTCCGCGGCGAACGCGTGATCGCGGGCGCTGCGCGCGCCGTGCAGCCACCAGATCTCCCGCTCGACGTGCTGTGACGGCCAGCGCGTTCAGCATCGCCAGCAGTGGCGTGGCGCCGATGCCGGCGCTGATCAGCAGCACGGGGCCGCCGTCGCGGTCCAGGATGAACGTTCCCCGAGGAGCCGCGACGTCGAGGTGATCGCCGACGGCGAGCTGCTCGTGGAGATAGCCGCTCGCGACACCTTCGGGCTCGCGCTTGACCGCGATCCGGTAGGAGCCCGCGTCGGGCGGGCCCGACAGGGAGTAGTTGCGGAGCACCGGCCGCTCTCCGCTCCCGGCGGCGATCCGCAGGGTGAGGAACTGGCCGGCGAGCGCGGACGGAA
Source organism: uncultured Chloroflexia bacterium (assembly GCA_963777975.1). Classification (GTDB taxonomy): domain Bacteria; phylum Chloroflexota; class Limnocylindria; order Limnocylindrales; family CSP1-4; genus CSP1-4. Next base: position 55,515 of record CAVZSO010000002.1, read on the forward strand.
GCGACGCGCCACCGGGGTCTTCGAGGCGAATGGAGATCACCGAGTCGCTCTCGTGCTCGGTGGCGACGACGCTCAGCGGTCGGAAGCCGGGCCACGCAGGCGGCGGGCTGGCCCGCACGAGGCCCGCATTGCCGCTCCCGGGCTCCTCGTCGAGCAGCGCGCGAAACGACGCCTGCCAACCTGGGCTGAGGGCGGGGATGCGCAGCGCCCGGAGCAGTTGCGGGCGCTCGTGCCCCGGGAGATAGAGCAGTCCGTCCACGTCGGCGACCGTCATCGCCTCCGTGCCGGACGCCAGCTGGACGATCTCGTCGCCGGCCCGGACGTCGCCCTCCTGCAGGACCCGGAAGTAGAAGCCGGGGCGACGGTGCGAGACCAGGAGCGCGGGTATGCGGTGGTCGTTCATCCGGATCCCGACGCGGTAGCAGGTGACGCGTGGCTGCGTGACCTCGAAGACGGCGGTGCCGATCCGGTAGCGGTCGCCGATGCAGACCTCCTCGTCGCTCAGCCCGTCGACCGTGAAGTTCTCGCCGAACTGGCCGTAGGCGAAGTCGTCCCGCCCAAGCTCGCGTTCCCAGTGGCGGTACGAGTCGAGCTGATAGACGAACACGGCGCGCTGCTCGCCGCCGTGTCCGGCCAGGTCGCCTTGACCGTCGCCGTCGACGTTCAGCGTGCGGACCCGGCGCGGACCGGCGACCGCCTCCTTGAAGACCCCGGTGAAGACCGTCCTCCCTTCCCACGTCAGCTCCTTCGGCATGCCGACGTTCACGGACACGAGCGTGCCCACCGGTCGTCCGGCAGGCTGGGCAGAGCGGTCCTGGGACGGTCGCGAACTCATGTCACGTTCGGATCTCGGTGTCGTGGGAGCATGTCGCGAACGATCGATCGCATGAATGGGGGCCGAGCCGATGTCTACCACCGATCCGCCGCCGGACCCCCTGCCGGAGCCCGGGCGCGAGCCTGGGAGCGCCGACCGGCCGCCCGAGCGCACGTCCGCGACGCGCAACCCTTGGCTGTGGGCCACGGCGGTGGTCGCGGTCGTCGCGATCGGGCTGGGGGTCTGGGCCCTGCACGAGCGCTCGAACGCCGACGACGCGCAGGCGGACGCCAAGGCCCAGCAGGCCAAGGCGCCGACGACCACCACGGTGATCCAGACCCAGACGCAGACCGCGACCACTCCCCCGGACACACAGCCCGCGGAGACCCAGACCGACACGACCGACGATGGCGTCAGGCTCGGCGTTCTGGCCGCGACGGCCGCGGCGTTCTCCGCTGCTCGCAAGCAGCTGAACGAGAACGAGGCCGAGACCAAGGAGCTCGAATCGGAGGTCGACCAGGCCAATGCCGAAGCGGCCAAGGCTGCGGACGACGCCGAGAAGGCCAAACAGGAGGCGAGCAGCGCTTCAGACGCACAGAAGAAGGCCGAGGCCGAGGCCGCGCAGGCGGAGGACGAGCAGCGTCAGCTCCCGAGCCAAGGCTCAGGCGGCCGCCGCCTGCGCGAAGGCGATGCTCGAGATCGTGGCCGGCATCCCGAAGGCCGCGAACCTGGACGACGGCATGAAGGCCGCGGGCGACGAGGTCACGGCGTTGGTGCCGAAGTGCAAGGACTCGGTCGCATCAGCCGGAGGCTGACGTCACACCGGTGCCATGGGCGGCGAAGAGGGTGTGGACGAGCTGCACCGCGACGGAACCCTCTCCGACGGCTGACGCCACGCGCTTCACGGAGCCATGCCGAACGTCTCCCGCCGCAAGCACGCCGGGCATGCTGGTCTCGAGCGCCAACGGCCGGACGCTCGAGCGGCCAGCGGTGGTCGTCCGGAAGGTCTTCGCCGGTGCAGAGGAACCCGTGGCTGTCGCGCGCGATGTCGTGGGGCAGCCAGTCGGTGTGCGGGTGCGCCCCGATCAGCACGAAGAGCGCGTCGGCGGCGACGGTCTCCTCGTCGCCGGCGGCGGCCTCGCGGAGCACGAGCTCCCGCAGGCGGCCGTCGCCTCCTCCGCCGACGATCGGTGGTGCTGGTGCGCACGTCGATGTTCGGCGTGGCCTGGATCTCTTGGACGAGGTAGTGCGACATCCCCGCCTCGAGCGCCGCACCGCGCACAACGAGGGTGACGCGACGCGCATAGCGCGCGAGGTGCAAGGCGGCCTGCCCCGCCGAGTTCCCGCCACCCGCGACGAAGACGTCCGCTCCGCTGAGCGCGTGGGCCTCCGAGGCCGGGCCACCGTAGAAGACGCCGGCACCGTTCAGCGCCTCGAGCGACGGGACGCCGAGGCGGCGATAGCTTGCGCCGGTGGCGAGGATCACGACGGCGGCGCCGACGCGGCGGCCGTCCGCGAGCGAGAGGGTGAGCTGCTCGCCCTCGCGCGCGAGCGCGGTCGCTCGATGCATGAACACGAAGCTCGCTCCGAAGACGGAGGCCTGCTCGTACGCCTGCTCGGCCAGCCGACTCCCGCTCACCCCGCGTGGGAAGCCGAGGTAGTTGCGGATCAGCGAGCTGGACCGGGCCTGTCCCCCGATCCCGCCCTCGTCGACGACGAGCGTGCGCAGGCCCTCGGAGGCGCCGTAGACCGCCGCGGACAGGCCTGCAGGCCCGGCCCCCACGATGACGACGTCGAAGTCGCGCGCGTCGAAGTCGGTCGGGGCGCCGGCAGCCTGCAGCGATCTCGGCGTTCGACGGGTCGCTGAGCGCGCGCCCGTCCGGGAGGATCATCACCGGGAGCTTCACGTCGGGACCCGCCTTCGCGAGCAGCTCGCGTCCCTCGTCGGAGTCGGCGAGGCAGAAGGTGTGCGGAGCCGCGCAGCTCTCGAAGGTCTCCCGCAGCTCGTGGGCCCGTGCCCGACCACTCCTCGCCGACGATGTGGACGGTGTGCGGAACCTTCCGCTGCTCCGTCGCCCACTCGAGCAGGAAGGTCGCGATCGTGTGGTGGAACACCTCGTCCGGCCAACCCGCCGGCATGGGGACGTAGTAGTCGATGCGGCCCAGCGCGATCGAGTCGAGGATCGCCTCGGCGGTCGCGCGGGTCTGCCAGGGCGTCCCACGCAACCATCAGCCCGCGCTTGGCGTGCGGATGGAGCTGCCGCGCCCGCTCGAGCACTCCACCGCCGGTCGCACCGAGCAATCGGCCGCCAGCACCAGGGCCAGCTCGGCACCGGCATCGGCCAGCTCAGCCAGCTCTCGTAGCGCCTCCTCCCGAGTCGCTCGCGCTCTCGACCCGATAGTCGTGGCCGTAGCGCTGGACGAGCTGGGCCTCGACCTCTCCGAGGGCGGCCAGGTCTCGGTCGATTACGAGGAGGACGGGAAGCGACATCGTGAGTCTTCACGACACTACTGCCGTCAAGCCCCCGATGGGCGCGGCTGGTTTCGAACCAGTTCCGAAAACAAGCGAGACGCCCGAGGCGGGCGTCTCGACGCGACAGTTGTGCACCCCTCGCGTCTTTCAGGACCGTCTCCTCGGAGACGCCGAGACCGCACCGGTCGACAGTGACGCGCGGGACGCCTCATCGCGTACGCTCCAGCGGCCATCCACCGAGGAGCGACGACCGTGTCCGATCTGGGCGCATCGCTGGAACGCTTCGCCGAGATCGAGACCGGCGAGCCGTTCACCCTGCAGAACCCTCGACTGCTGAAGGTCGAGCTGTCCGAGACGACGGTGGTGGCGCGCAGTGGCGCGATGGTCGCCTACCAGGGCGACGTGCGCTTCGAGCACAAGGGTGGCGGCATCAGCCGGCTGCTCAAGAAGGCGGCGACCGGCGAGAGTCTGCGCCTAATGGAGGCCACGGGCTCAGGGGAGCTCTTCCTGGCCACCAACGCGATGCTCGTGCACATCCTGAGCCTGCGCGACGACTCACTCACCGTCAACGGAGAGAACATCCTGGCCTTCGAGACGGGCATCGACTGGGACGTCACCCGAGTCAAGGGCGGCACGTCGGGCGTGCTCGCCGGCGGTATCTTCAACATCGCGCTGCGCGGCACCGGGCTGGTCGCACTGGTGTCCGACGGCGAGCCGCTGCGGCTCGAGGTCGGAAGCGAGTCTGTGGGCGTCGATCCGCAGGCGGCAATCGCGTGGTCGGGCGGGGTGTCGACGAACCTCAAGACCGACATGCAGGCCAAGTCGCTGATCGGCATGGGCTCGGGCGAGAGCATCCAGCTGGCCATGTCCGGCCAGGGCTGGGTGCTTGTCCAGCCCTCGGAGGGCCGTCGGGTCGGCACCTCCTGACGCCGCCCGGGGGTCGAAGCAATACGACGAGTCAGTAGATGAACATAAAAGTCGTGCCGTGTAATACACGTATTGCTGGAACTTGTGAGGAGCCCAGAGATTTGAATTTAAGGGTAACGCCGACCTTTTCAGTAAGAAAGAATGAGTCGACGCGATGCGATTTACTTCGCCCGATAGAGGCCAAAAACCTGGTAGTAAAGGCTTGTGAGCTCTTTGGGGCTCAGCGTCTTGGCACCCGGCGTAAGAAAAATAAAGTCCTTTTGCAACAGCTCCTGCAACCACGGCAGGTGCTTCACCCCTTTTCGGCACGGCGATACGGCCGGTCAAGTCGGACATCTTGCTCTGCCCTTCTTTGCGACAGCAACCAATCGTAAAAGAGAATCGCCGCGTGCGGGTGGGAAGCATGTTGCATCAGCGCGAGCATGTATTCGGGCTCGGCTGAATACGGGTCGAACAGGCGAAAATCGATGGGCGCGCCTTTCGACTTGAACTCGGCGACCCGGCGGCCGCGCGCCGCGACCGCAATCGCCGACTCGCCGCCGAGCAAAAGCTGCACACGCATGACGCTGCTCGACCCGGGCATGTGCAGATCCTGTTTCGCCAGCGCCTTCATGTATTCGAGCCCCTTTATCTTTGCCCGATCCATCCAATACGGCGCCGAACCACGGTAATCTTCGGTGCCGAGACTCATCTTGCCCTTCCATTTGGGCTGGAGGAGGTCCTGATAAGTCTTGGGCGCTTCCTGCTGCGAGACGAGCTTGGTGTTGAGCGAGGCACCATCGGCGTGACGTCGAATGCCGTCCAATAACCCTCGGGATCAAAGGCGCCCTTGAACAGGGCGTTCCGTTCCGGTGAGATATGGACGTCGCGAGTTGCAGTTGCAGCTGAGACGTCTCCACGGGAGCCGAGCCAATGACGTCGACGGCATGGCGGCCGGCTTTGGCTTCGGTGTCGGCCCGCCTGACCACCCCGGATGGGCGTCGAACGAAACGCATTAGTTTTGATGGTCGGATACGCTTGCTCGAAGGCTGCCAAAGTTTTGGATAGTCGGTTAGACTAACCGATGTATAGAAAACGACTTGACCTTCACTCTTGGCGCCCTCTTCCAGAGTCGCGCGCCGCTGCGCCGCCGGCAAATTCTGGATCTTTTTCAGAACATCGCCGACCGTCGCAGCCGCGCCGGAGCCAGCCGTGAACACAGCGAAAAAAACATCCGATCAAAACAAAAAAGAAACGCGTACGATATCATCTGTCCGTGCCTCCAAAAAACCTACACTTAATAAATATCTCGCTTGTCGTCGGTCCATCGGCGTAAACAAGATAAACAAGATGGTTTTCGATAGCACGCTCCCAGATTCCAAAGCAACGTCTTTGATTTAATGCGCGTGATCTCTACGATTTGTTCGACGGTGTAGATCGGCCGCTTAGTCCACAGCAGCAAAACCTGTGTATGCCAGGGTTCGGAATAGTGCCGCAGAGTTTTTCATACCTTCACTCTCGCTCCGTCCGAAAATCCGTACACCAGTCAAAATCAGCTTGCGAAATTGTTAGGGATTCCGCGGTCAAATAATGCAATCATCGCGGCCCTATTTTTGCCTGTTCGCTAATTTCACAGGTCACCCAAAACTAGTCCGCGCCAAGTTCATTTTGTCAGTGGGGTTCCAAAGTAATCACGGCAGAAAAACAAAATAATAAAAAAATAAAAAAAGGAGGGACGAATGATGTTCGTGGAGAATTATCGTCGCGAGAACACGGAATCGATTATGGGCGGTAGCCCTATCGACCCTGAATCCCATCCCCTACCCAAAAATTTCTGATGAGGATTGGCGGGTGTCGTGTTTTTGCCGGTCCGATCTCTCAACCTCGATCAAGCCGCCGTGGCTAAATGAGACACGGGATGATCTATTCGCTTTACGCAATTCCTTATTCGGTCACAGACGAGATCCACAAGGCCAACCGTTTTTTCGGATAGGGTCGAAGTCTGGCGCAAGCACGAGATCGAGAAGGACCCCATCGCGGTGGGTGTTATCGGCAACGAGCGTTACATGATCGCGCGCTGGGGCCTCGAAAAATTGATTCCGTTCTCTCAGATCAAGCGGTCCGCGCCACTGATCCTCGCGTGGCAGGTCGTGACCAGCCCGATGGCTGCGATGTCCTGTCTAGCCGCCGTCGGCCTGTTGACTTGGAGCATTTTGCTGTAATCTTGAGTTTTTTGCGGGGTCGTTGATTTCGCCCGCGCCCACTGCCGTGGCGCGGGCGGGTGTTGTGGACAGACTGGAAACTAGCGGCGACGAAGATCGAGATTAGCGCTCGTGTCCGCGCCACTTCGCCGCGCGCCCCGCTGCGGCTGCTGGACTAGCACTCGAATCCTCGCTGGGTTCGAGAGCATGCGCGAGCGCTCCGTCCACGGTCTTTAAGAATTCGAACTGCATGCCTTCCAGCGCGGCCGGCGGGATGTCTTCGAGATCGCGCTGGTTCAATTCGGCAGCAGCACTCGCGAAAGTCCCACCCTTTTGGCCGCCAGCAATTTCTCTTTGATGCCACCCACCGGAAGCACGCGACCGCGAAGTGATCTCGCCGGTCATCGCCACGTCGGGTCGCACTCTGCGTCGAGCAACAATGAGACAAGTGCGCGAGCAAGTGACACCGGCGCTCGGCCATCTTTCGGCATCGCGCCGGCCGGCACGTGCACGTGAATGTTGCTTTCAAAGAGCTTTTCATCGATGTCCAGAGGAGTGGGTGCGCGACATACGAGAATGCTGCCATCGCGCTTCCTTCATGACATCACCCAACTGGCCGGTGAGTTGGAGCTCCTTGCCCGGCCATGGTGGCTTCGATGAACATGATGTCGCCGCCGAATGGCGTCCAGCTCAGGCCGGTGGCAACGCCCGGCAGGCTTTTTCGTAGCGCGACTTCGTTGAAAAATCTTTTGCGGACGTAGATAGTCTTTGAAGGCGTCGCGTTCGACGGGATCCGTTACATTCGACCTTCGGTCTCCGGGTGTCCACACTTTCGGCAGATCGTTCCCGCTCTCGTTCGAGCTGACGACGGCCAGTCTTCCGCGTGTAGTCGTTTACGACTTTACGATCGCCTCTGTCGGTGAATCGACTTCCTCTTTGTCGAGGCCGTTCTTCGCGGTTTGCCGTTGGATCAGGTAATTCCTGGCGATCTCGAGTTTTTCTTCTTCGGTGTAGCCTGAGAGCTGAATGATTTCCATTCGGTCTCGGAGCGCCGCCGGGATGGTGTCCAGCACGTTCGCGGTCGTCATGAACATGACTTGGCTGAGATCGAACGGGACCGCCAGATAGTTATCCTGAAAGGTGGAGTTTTGTTCCGGATCGAGAACTTCCAGCAAAGCCGCCGACGGGTCGCCCTGAAAACTGGCGTCGAGCTTATCGATCTCGTCGAGCATGATGAGGGGATTGTTTGTGCCGCCTTGCGCATCGCTGAATGATGCTTCCGGCATCGCACCGACGTAAGTGCGTCGATGACCACGGATCTCGGCTTCGTCGTGCAATCCACCGAGGGTCAGGCGGACAAACTTCCGGTTTATCGTCCGACCGATACGGCCGAGAGAAGTCTTTCCGACGCCAGGGGGGCTGACGAGGCACAGGATCGGGCTCTTGCCCTCGGGTTTCATCTTGCGCACCGCGAGAGATTCGATGATTCGCTTCTTCACGTTGTCGAGACCGTAGTGGTCTTCGTCCAGGATCTTGCGCGCTTGCTGCAAATCGATGCGCTCTTCGCTCGAAACGCTCCATGGCAGCTCGGTCATCCAGTCGAGATAAGTGCGGATGGTCGAGTGTTCGGCGGCCATCTCCGGCATGCGCTCGAACCGAGACAATTCGCGGAGGGCTTCCTTCTCGACCTCCGGCGGCATTTTCGCATCGGCGATCTTTTTCCGCAGCTCGCCGGCCTCGACTGACTGGCCGCTTTCTTCGCCGAGCTCTTTCTGGATCGCCTTCAGTTGTTCGCGCAGGAAATATTCCCGCTGCGTCTTATCCATCGCTTCCTTGGTCTCTTCGCCGATCTTTTTACTCAATTCGAGAAGCTCGATCTGCGCCGACAGTTTTTCTGAAACCTTCTGTGCCTGAATGACCGGATCGAGGATCGCCAACAGCTCTTGTTTTTCTTGGACGGGCAAATCTAAAATTGAGGCGTGGTATCGATCAGCACGAGCGGATTTCGATCCGTTCGATCGTCGGTCGCAGCTCTTGCAGGGGCGGCGGCAACAACGACAGGGCTTTGAGCGCTTCCTGATGCAAGTGGAGCACTCGCGCATCGAAGTCTTTTGTGTGCGGCACGCCTTCTTCGATCATCGAAACACGGGCGACCAAGAAAGGATCCGTTTGAATGAATTCCTTGATCTCGAAGCGCTGCTGCCCCTGAATGATCACCTGCCGTTGACCATCCGGCAAACCGAACATTCTCAACACGCTGGCCGATGTACCGACAGGGTACAAATCAGCGGTTTGAGGCTTGTCGACACTGGCATTGATCTGCGTAACGAAACCGACGGCCAGCTCCTGGCGCACCGCCTCTTCCATGACTTGCAGACTGTTTCGCCGCCGGACCACCAGCGGCATGATTGTCGAAGGAAACAGCACCGTGTTGCGCAACGGCAAAATAGCCAACGCGCCCGGTGGAATGGTATGCGCGGTTTTGGTTTGTGTGTTTTCTTTTTCTTCGGCTGTCATGAATTTTTCCTCGAGCTCGATCAGTAGCAATCCATCCCGAAGGACCACGTCGCCGACGGACAAGGTTTTTTCAACGTCGACGACGGTTAAGCGCCGCTCAAATTGCCCGAGTGGTATCTCCCAAATCTTGAGTTCACCGTCGCGGCAACGATCCGGCAGCGCGCGTTTCCCGCTTATGACTAATTCATTGCCGTCCAATTCGACTTTTACATTCTTGGCTGTGACCCCAGGCACCGCGGAGATGACCCAAAGACTGGTTTGTGTCTCGATGACGTTGACCGGCGGCTCCCAATGCGAATTCTCCACCCAGCAATACGCAACTGAGCCAAGCAACTAAACAACCTTTTTAAAAACAAAAACGCGAAACCGAATACCGTATTGCCAATTGCTAGACGTCGCCCAGCTTGGCCGGCACGAGGCAGTTGACGAAGAAGCTGATGTAGACGATCTCGGTCGAGTCGCGGACGCCGATGGAGAAGCCCGTGCCGCGCAGGAGCAGCAACCATCGATAGCCGCGCAACGGGAAGCCCAGGTAGTAGATGCCGAAGGCCGCCAGCAGCCACCACGGGTTGGCGTTGAGGATGAGATCGACCAGCTGATCGAGCTGGAAGTTCGGCAGCGCCCGATAGATGAGCAGCAGGATGATGATCGGGGCGACGATCGAGATGATCGTCTTGGGATCGCGCAGGCGGCGCGTGAGGTTGATCTGGTCGCGCGACACCTCACGGCCTTCCGCCGTGTCTTCACGGAGATGGGCGGCGTCCTCGAGGGGTTCGGCGGGCTCGGTGGGCTCCCGGGGCGGCGTCGCGCTGGGCGGCGTCGCGTTGGGCGGCGTCGCGCCCTCGCCGTCCTCCGGCACGCTCATCCGGCCACCGAGGAGCCGGGCTGGATGCGCACGTTGCCACGGAGCCGGTTGACGAGCTTGTTGACGGGCGTCAGGCCACGCACGAGGTAGGAGGCACGGCCGGTCGTCAGCGTGGCCGTCCCGAGCGCTGCGAGGAGCTCCATGGGCCCGGTGATCGGGCCGGCGAGGAGGGTCGACGCGACGCCGACCTCGATGAGCGTGTGCGCGTCGGACGAGGCGGCGCCGGGCAGCCCATGCGTGGCGGCGAAGTCGCGGGCGCGCTCGTTGGTCGCGGCCGACGGGACGCGAGCGTTCCAGGTCTCGACGAAGTCGACCGCTCCTGCCACCTCCGCCAGTCGATCGTCGGGCAGCCCCGCCAACCCCGACGCGCGGTAGCGGTCGAAGGGGTGCGGGATGCCGGCCAGGCCACCCTGTCGGTGGATGGCCGCGATGGTCTCGATGGCCGACAGCCCGGGCGGCACGGCGCGCTCGAGGTAGAGCCCGAGCACGTCCCCATCGGCGCTCCGGATCTCCTCGCCGACGATGATCGTCAGGCCGTCGGGCGCCATGTCGCGCGCGGCCAGCGCGCCGTCGATGCGCTCGTGGTCGGTGATCGCCAGGTGGGTCAGGCCGCGCTCGGTCGCCACGCGGACGAGGTCGGCCGGCTTGCTCAGCGAGTCGAAGGAGGCCGAGCTGTGGCAGTGCAGGTCGGCGAAGACACGCTCGCCTGGCGCGGCGTCCTCGCCGAACGCGACGGGCTCTTCGGCTGCCAACGCTGCGCCGGCCTCACCGTTCACGCGGAGCTCCGGCTCAGACCCGCTGCACGAGCGACTTCTTGAAGAAGTCGAAGTGCTCCAGGGCACGGCCGGTCCCGAGCGCCACGCAGTTGAGCGGATCCTCGGCCACGTGGCAGGGCACGCCGGTGACCTGGGTCAGCAGCTTGTCGATGTTGCGCAGCAGAGCGCCGCCGCCGGACATGACCATGCCCTTGTCGATGATGTCGCTGGACAGCTCGGGCGGGGTCTGCTCGAGGACCATGCGCACCGAGGCGACGATCTGCTGGAGCGGCTGCTCGAGCGCCTCGATGACCTCGGAGCTGGTCAGCGGGATGGTGCGCGGCAGGCCGGCGATGAGATCCCGGCCGCGAACGTCCATCTGCAGCTCCCGCTCGAGCGGCAGGGCCGCCCCGATCTGGATCTTGACGTCCTCCGCCGTGCGCTCGCCGACCATCAGGTTGTACTTCTTGCGGATGTAGTTGGCGATCGCCTCGTCGAAGCGGTTGCCGCCGACGCGCAGCGACGCGCTGACGACGATGCCGCCGAGGGCGATGACCGCGATCTCGCTGGTGCCGCCGCCGATGTCGATGATCATGTTGCCCGACGGCCCCGAGATGGGGACGTTGGCGCCGATAGCCGCCGCCAGGGGCTCCTCGATGAGGTACGCCTCGCGGGCGCCGGCCTTGAGCGCGGCATCCCGCACGGCGCGCTTCTCGACCGATGTCACGCCCGACGGCACGCTGATCATCACGTCCGGCCGGGTCATCGAGCGCCCGGCCTTCTTGATGAAGTAGCGCAGCATCGCCTCGGTGATGACGTAGTCGGCGATGACGCCGTCCTTCATGGGCCGGATGGCGGTGATGTTGCCGGGCGTTCGCCCGATCATCTCGCGTGCTTCCTCGCCGACGGCCACGATGTGGTTGTCGTCGCTGACGGCCACCACCGACGGCTCCTGGATGACCACGCCCCGGCCCTTGACGTAGACGAGCACGTTGGCCGTGCCGAGGTCGATGCCGATCTTCATGGGGTCGAGTGGACCGTCCCTTCGCTGGTCGCGGGCTCCGGCAGACGCGTCACCTGCGCGCCGAGCTCTTGGAACTTGCGCTCGATGTTCTCATACCCCCGGTGAACGTGGTGCGCACCGTGGATGGTCGAGGTGCCATCGGCGGCCAGGGCGGCCAGGATGAGCGAGGCACCGGCGCGCAGGTCGCCGATCTCGACGTCGGCGCCGTGCAGGCGGCCCGGTCCGCTGAGGGCGGCGTGGTGGCTGTCGGTCATCTCGACCGTGGCCCCCATGCGCTCCAGCTCGGACAGCCACTCCAGTCGATCCTCGAAGATGGCCTCGTGGACGTGGCTGGTACCGGTGGCCTGGCTGAGCAGGACGACCGTCGGCGGCTGGAGGTCGGTCGCCAGGCCGGGGTACGGCGCGGTCGTGATGTCGACCGCGCGATAGGCGCCGCTGCCGATCGGCGCACCGACGACCTCGATGGTGTCCGCGTCGCAGGTGACCGAGACGCCGACGGTGCTGAGGACCTCGAGGAAGGCGCCCAGCTGGTCGCATGGCGCGCCGTCGAGCGTGACCTGTCCGCCGGTCACGGCCGCCGCCGCCACGAACGTGCCGGCCTCGATGCGGTCGGGCAGCACCTCGTGCGTCGCGCCGCGCAGGCGGCGCTGGCCGTTGACCACCACCGTGTCGGGGGTCGGGCGCTCGATGTCGGCGCCCATCTTGCACAGGAAGGCGATCAGGTCGTCGACCTCCGGCTCCTGCGCCGCGGGCTGGATGCGGGTGGTCCCGGCCGCCAGGGTCGCCGCCAGGATGGCGTTCTCGCTGCCCATGACGCTGACCATGGGAAAGTTCACGTCGGCGCCGCGCAGCCGGCCGGGCGCGCTGGCGAAGTAGTAGCCGTTGCGATAGTCGATGTTCGCGCCCAGCGCGCGCATCGCCTCGACATGCAGGTTGACCGGCCGCCGACCGATGCGGTCGCCGCCAGGGTTGCTGATGATGACGCGCCCGAACCGCGACAGGAGCGGCCCCAGCAGGATGAAGCTGGCGCGCATCTTGGCCGCCGCTTCGAGCGGCACGAAGAGCCAGTCCACGTCGCCCGAGGCGATCTCGTACGTGTTGGGCTCCGGGCGCTCGACGACGACACCCAGATCGCGCAGCGTCTCGGCCATGACGCGCACGTCCTCGATGTCGGGCACGTTGGTCAGCCGGCAGCGCTCACCGGTCAGGGTCGCGGCGGCCATCAGCTTGAGAGCCGCGTTCTTGGAGCCGCTGATCGCGACCCGGCCGTTCAGCGGCCGACCGCCCTCGACGCGGAAGACTTCGCGAGGGACGGGCGCGGGGTCGTACTCCCAGTGGAACGGTCGTGCGTCGGCCACCATCAGCCGCCGGCTCGGGGTGAGGCCACGATCAGCCGCCTCGCCGGGCGCCCTCGCGATGGCGGCGCTCCGCGACCCGGATGCGGATGAGCGCCGCCTGGAGCTGCGCTCGCGCCAGCGACAGGTCGGCCGGCTCCTCGAAGCCGCCCTCGAGCGCCTTCTCGGCCTCCGCCTTGGCCGCCAGGGCACGCTGCAGGTCGATCTCGGAGGCCATGTCGGCCGTCTCGGCCATGACCACGACCTTGTCCGGCCGGACCTGGAGGAAGCCACCGGCGATGGCGTAGAAGTCCTCGCGCCCGCCCTTGCGGATGCGCAGCTCACCGTAGCCCAGCGTCGTCAGCAGCGGCGCGTGGTGCGGCAGGACGCCCAGCTCGCCTTCGATGCCCGGGCAGACGACCGCGTCGACGTCGTCCGAGTAGACCAGCCGCTCGGGCGTCACGATCTCGAGGTGGAGCGTCATCGCGCTGGCCGTTCGGCTGGCGGAGCGGATCGTGGCATCACGCGCTCAGCTTGGCCGCGTTCTCGCGCACGTCTTCGATCGTCCCGGCCAGGAAGAAGGCCTGCTCGGGCAGGTCGTCGGCGGTGCCCTCCAGGATCTCCTTGAACGAGGCGACCGTGTCCTTGATCGAGACGTACTTGCCGGAGCGGCCGGTGAAGACCTCGGCCACGAAGAAGGGCTGGCTCATGAAGCGCTGCAGTCGCCGTGCCCGGCCGACGGTCAGCTTGTCCTCCTCGGACAGCTCATCGATGCCCAGGATGGCGATGATGTCCTGCAGGTCGCGGTAGCGCTGCAGGACGCGCTGCGTCTCACGCGCGACGTCGTAGTGCTCCTGGCCGACGACGAGGGGGTCGAGCACGCGCGAGGTCGAGGTCAGCGGGTCGACGGCCGGATAGATGCCAAGCTCGGCGATGTTGCGCTCGAGCCGGATGGTCGAGTCGAGGTGCGCGAAGGTCGTCGCCGGCGCCGGGTCGGTGTAGTCGTCGGCGGGCACGAAGACGGCCTGCAGCGACGTGATGGAGCCCTTGGTCGTCGAGGTGATGCGCTCCTGGAGCTGGGCCATCTCGGTCGCCAGGTTGGGCTGGTAGCCGACCGCCGATGGCATCCGGCCGAGGAGCGCCGAGACCTCCGAGCCGGCCTGCGTGAAGCGGAAGATGTTGTCGATGAAGAGCAGGATGTCGCGGCCTTCCTCGTCGCGGAAGTACTCGGCCATGGTCAACGCCGTCAGGCCGACGCGCTGGCGGGCGCCGGGCGGCTCGTTCATCTGGCCGAAGACGAAGGCGGTCTTCTCGATGACGCCCGATTCGGTCATCTCGTGGATCAGGTCGTTGCCCTCGCGCGAACGCTCGCCGACGCCGGCGAAGACGGAATAGCCGGCGTGTTCCTGGGCGACGTTGCGGATGAGCTCCTGGATGATGACCGTCTTGCCGACACCGGCGCCGCCGAAGATGCCGACCTTGCCGCCCTTCTTGAAGGGGCAGATGAGGTCGATGACCTTGAGGCCGGTCTCGAAGACGACGTCGGCGGTGGTCTGCTGGTCGAACGCCGGGGCCGCCCGGTGGATGGGCAGCATGGTCGTGGCCTCGACCGGGCCCTTGCCATCGATGGGCAGCCCGAGCACGTCGAAGACGCGGCCCAGCGTGACCTCGCCGACCGGCACCGTGATCGGGGCGCCCGTGTCCCGGACCTCCGCGCCGCGAGGCAGGCCGTCGGTCGTGGTCATGGCCACGGCGCGTACCCAGTTGTTGCCGAGGTGCTGCTGGACCTCGCAGACGAGCGTCGAGCCGTCGGGCCGTCGGACTTCGATGGCGTTGTAGATGGCCGGCAGCTGCCCGGCCGGGAACTCGACGTCGACGACCGGGCCGGTGATCTGGATGACCTTGCCGATCGCGCCTTGGATGGTGGATGTCATCGTGGTCCTCGTTGCCTCCTGGGCCGGCGCGCCGGGCGCCGCGTGATGGTCTAGCGCGCCTGCGCGCCGGTGGAGATCTCGATCATCTCGCGCGTGATGTTCGTCTGACGCGCCTTGTTGTAGGAGAGGGTCAGGTCCTCGATGAGGTCCTCGGCGTTCTCGGTCGCGTTCTTCATCGCCACCATGCGGCTCGACTCCTCGCTGGCCTTGCTCTCCAGGACCGCCTGGTAGAGCCTGGTGGCCACGTAGCGCGGCAGGAGCTGGCGCAGGACGGCGGCTGGGTTGGGTTCGAAGATGAACTGGTTGCCGGGGATGCCCGCCGTGTCCTCGCTGGGCTCGATGGGCAACAGCGTCTCCAGCCGCGGCCGCTGGGCGAGCGTGGAGATGAAGGCGCTGTGGATGATGTCCACCCGACTGACCCGTTCGGCCAGGTATTCGTCGACGACGAGGCGGGCGAGGGCGGTCACGTCGGCGAAGGACGGACGGTCCCCGAAGCCGCTGAAGTGGGCCATGATCGGCGCCCGGACCCGGCGCATGGCGTCGCGGCCCTTGCGGCCGACGGTGACCAGGGTCACGTCACCGGCATGCTCGGTGATCTCCTTGGCCGCGAAGCGGATGGTGTTGCTGTTGAGTGCGCCGGCCAGGCCGCGATCGGAGGTCATGAGCACGATCAGGCGCGTGCCGCCCTCGCGCTTGGCCAGCAGCGGGTGATCGTCGGCGCCGAGGACCGAGGCGAGGTCGGCCAGCACCTCGTCGATCTTCTCGCTGTAGGGCCGCGCGGCGAGCGTCGAGTCCTGCGCGCGCTTGAGCTTCGAGGCGGCCACGAACTGCATGGCGCGGGTGATCTGCTTGATGTTCCGGACCGCGCCGATGCGGCGCCGGATCTCGCGCTGGCTGGGCACGCTCGCCTCGCTCCGCTCGCTCGGCCGGCCTAGGCCAGGAAGCTCTGCCGGAAGGCGGCCACGGCCTCGTCCAGGCCGGCCGCGATCTCGTCGCTGAGCGTCTTGGAGGTGCCCAGATCGGTCAGGATGCTCTGTCGCTCGGTCTCCAGGAAGCGATAGAAGCCGATCTCGAACTCCTTGACGCGCGTGGTCGGGATATCGTCCAGATGTCCGTTCGAGGCGACGTACAGGATGGCCACCATCTTCTCGACCGGGAGCGGCTGGTACTGGGGCTGCTTGATGACCTCGGACAGCTTCTCGCCACGGGTCAGCTGGTCGCGGGTGGCCTTGTCGAGGTCGCTGGCGAACTGGGCGAAGGCGGCCAGCGCGCGGTACTGGGCAAGGTCGAGCTTGAGCGGCCCGGCGACCTTCCGCATGCCTTTGGTCTGAGCCGCCGAGCCGACGCGCGAGACGGACTGGCCGATGTTGAGGGCCGGCCGCTGTCCGGCGTTGAAGAGGTCGGTCTCCAGGAAGATCTGGCCATCGGTGATGGAGATGACGTTGGTCGGGATGTAGGCCGAGATGTCGCCGGCCTGCGTCTCGATGATCGGCAGCGCGGTCAGCGAGCCACCGCCGTTCTCGTCGCTCATCCGCGCCGCGCGCTCGAGCAGGCGGCTATGGAGGTAGAAGACGTCGCCGGGATAGGCCTCGCGGCCGGGCGGCCGGCGGAGCAGGAGGGCCATCTCCCGGTACGCCCAGGCGTGCTTGCTGAGATCGTCGTAGACGCACAGGGCGTCCTTGATGAGCTGCCCGTCGAGGGTGACGCCGACCTCCATGATCTCTTCGCCCATGGCCACGCCGGCATACGGGGCGAGGTACTGGAGCGGAGCGGGGTCCTCGGCGCCGGCGACGACCACGATGGTGTGCTCGAGGGCGCCGTTGGCCTCGAGGATGGCGACCGTCTTGGCGACCGTCGAGAGCTTCTGGCCGATGGCCACGTAGATGCAGACGAGCCCCTGGCCCTTCTGGTTGATGATGGCGTCGACGGCGATGGCGGTCTTGCCGGTCTGGCGGTCGCCGATGATCAGCTCGCGCTGGCCGCGCCCGATGGGGATGAGCGCGTCGATGGCCTTGATGCCCGTCTGGACCGGCGTATCGACCGATTGGCGCACGATGACGCCGGGCGCGATGCGCTCGACCGGGCGCGTCTTGGTGGCGGCGATGGGCCCCTTGTCATCGAGCGGACGGCCGAGCGGATCGACGACCCGCCCGAGCAGCGCCTGGCCGACGGGCACCTCGACCACGCGACCGGTGGTCTTGACCGTGTCGCCTTCCTTGATGCCCTTCGGGTCGCCCAGGATGACCGCACCGACCGTCTCCTCCTCGAGGTTGAGGGCCATGCCGAAGACGTCGCCGGGGAACTCGAGCAGCTCGGACGACAGCGCGTCGCCAAGGCCGTAGATCTGGGCGATGCCGTCGCCGACCTCGACCACGGTGCCGATCGAGCGCGTCTCGACGCCGGCGTCGAAGCCGTCGATGGCGGACCGGATGATGCTGGTGATGTCGTCCGAACGAAGGGCCATGTGGATCTCCTAGAGGGCGCCCGAGGCGAGCTTGCTCCGCAGCCGCTCGAGGCGACCCCGGACGCTGCCATCGATGAGGCGGTCGCCGAGTCGCACCACGACGCCGCCCAGGATGCCCGGGTCGACGTCGGTGGTCAGCTCGACGCGGCCGCCGCTGAGCTGTTCAAGTCGGGCGGTCAGCGCCCGGACCTCGTCCGGGCCCATCGGCGCCGCGCTGGTGGCCGTGGCATGGATGACGTGCTTGTCGAGGTCGTCGAGGCGGGCGAACTCCTGCGCCACGCGCGGCAGGAGCTCGATGCGGCCTCGCCGGAGGAGGAGCACGATGAGGTTGAGCACGGGCCGGCTGACCTGTGACCCGATGGCGGCGACGGCCAGGTCCAGCCTGGAGGTCAGCGGCAGCGCGTCGCGCTTGAGGCTCCGACCCACCCGAGCGAGCAGCTGGCCGATGTCGTCGACGAGGCCGCCACCATCGCGGGGCCCGACGGCATCGCTCGCGAGCTCGGCGCGCAGCTCGAGCGGCACGGCGGGGTTGGCCAGGGCACGTGCCAGCCCGGGCTCGGAGAGCGTCGCGGCCGCTGACGCCAGCTCACGCCGCCAGGCCTCGACCGTGCCGTCGCGCAGGGCGACTTCGAAGGCGGCGTCGGCGTAGCGGCGAGCCGAGCTGGCGGAGCGAACCATGCGGCCTAGCCCCGCGACCCGCTGTCGGTGTCGGCCGTTTCCTGGCCGACCTGGACGAGGAACTCCTCGACGAGTCGTCGCTCGCGCTGGGCGTTGAGCGTCTCCCCGACGACCTTGCCCGCTGCCAGCAAGGCGAGATCGGCGACCTCGCTGCGGACCTCGGCCAGGGCACGCTCCTTCTCCGAGACGATCTCGGCCGTCGCCTGCGTGCGCAGGCGATCGAGCTCTGCCCGGGTCGCAGCGACCTCGCGCTCGTGCGTCTCGTCGGCCACCTTCTGGGCGCGCTCGAGGATCTCCTTCGCTTCCCGGCGGGCGTCGTTGAGGCTCGCCAGGCGCTCGTCGGCTGCCGATTCGCGCTCGCGACGAGCGGCGTCGGCGTCCTTGAGGCCCTGTTCGATGGTCGCTCTTCGCTCCTCGAGCATCCGTCCGACGGGCTTGAGGATGACGATCCACATGATGGCCAGGAAGAGCGCGAAGTTGAGCGAGGCGATGATGACCCAGAAGAGGTTGATCTGGAACTGGGCGGCCTCGCCCTCGGCGGCGAGCAGCGGCCCGACCTGAGCGGCCAGCCCGCTGGCCGTGGCGAGGATCAGCACCGGTGGACTCCCCGACCGTCGTTCAGGCGGGCTGGATGAAGATGGCCAGGAAGCCGACCACGATGGCCAGCACGCCGAGGCCTTCTGCGAAGGCGGCCAGGATGATCGCCAGGCCGCGGATCTGGCCGGCCGCGTCGGGGTTGCGACCGATGGCCGAGGTGGCCATGCCGGCCAGGATGCCGATGCCGATGCCGGGGCCGATGACCCCCATGGCCGCAAGGCCGGCGCCGATGTACTCCATGTCTGGACTTCCTCCTAGGCCCGGGTCAGTCGCCCGGGAGCTGTGGGACCGATGGTCAGACCGCGGCCGCGACCTGCGGCTCGGCATGCATGCCCTCGTGGAACGCCTCCACCGTCTCCTCGCCGATGTGGCCCTCCTCGTGATGATGGGACTCGATGGCCAGGACGGTGAAGATGAGGGTCAGGACGCTGAAGATGAGGGCCTGGACGAAATTGAGGATGACCTCCAGGCCGTAGAGCGCGACAGGCACCACGAAGGCCATGGCGAGGGCCGTGAAGACGCCCAGGGCCACCTCGCCGCCGAAGATGTTGCCGAAGAGTCGCATCGAGAGCGTGAGCGGCTTGACGAACTCGAGCATCAGTTCGATGAGCCCGACGAACATCGCGATGAGCCCGGCGCTGAGGCCGTTCTTGAACTCGTAGAAGGGGAAGAACTTGCCCAGGTAGCCGCCGACACCGAGGACGCGGAAGCCCTGGAACTCGAAGAACAGGAAGGCCACGAGCGCGAAGCCGAGCGTGATGTTGACGTCGCTGGTCGGCGCACGCAGGAACTCGATGCGGCCGACGATGGGCAGCAGGCCCGACCAGTTGGAGACCAGGATGAGGATGAAGGCGCCGATGAAGATGGGGATGTACGGCCGCGCCGCAGGTCCGGCGAGGCCGGTCCCGAAGCCGCTCAGCGACTCGTAGATCCACTCCGTGAAGTTCTGGACCCGGCCCGGCACGGGGGCCCGCAGCCGGGCGGCCAGGGCGCCCACGACGAGGATGGCGATCGAGATGATGAAGAGCGTCACGAGCGTCGACGAGATGCTCGGGTAGAACGTGATCAGGCCATTGCTCGCGGGCGGCGCGCCCTCCGGCACCCAGACGGTGTGCGGCGCGGGCAGCTCCAGGGTGCCGTTGATGAAGCAGACGGGATAGGCGCAGGCATCGCCGGGCTGGCCATCACGTGGGAAGGGCGGCACCAGGAAGAGGGCGACGACGTTGAGGACGAGGATGGCGACGATGAGGAGGAGGACGTTGCGCCCGGTCTTCGACCGCACGGGCTGCTCGCCCGCCGTCGACCCGGGCACCGGCTCCGCCGCCTGCTGCTCGCTCGTCACGCTCTCTCCACCGCGAGGCCGGTCGTCCGGGCCGGCCGTGCCTCAGTCATCGAATGTCGCCAGGAACCTGGTGATGAGCCGGCTGACCCCGACGGCACCGACGGCAAAGCCGCCGAGCAGTCCCACCAGGGCGAAGACCGGGAAACCGAGTCCCAGTCGTTCGTCCAACCAGTGCCCGGCGAGTACCCCGGCAAGCGTGGTCACGAGGAACACGAGGCCGATCTCGGAGAAGAGCGCGAAGTAAGCGCCCGCTCGTCCTAGACCGTTCATGGGCAGCCCGTCAAGGCCGGCGAAGTATAGCAGGTGGCACCCTCGGACCCGGCCAGTGGTGCGCTCCCGGACCACGCCCCTGGTGCGCTCGCGGTCCCGGCCGGCGGTGCCGGCCGACGCTCACTTGAGGACGGTCCAGGCGTCGATGTCGAAGCGTGGATGCCCGATCGTGCCACGTACCGTGACGGTCACGACATGGGGGCCGACGGCGCTCCAGGACCGAGACCAGACGTGATGCCGAGCGTCGGTCGACGAACGATAGAGGTTGACCGTCGCGACCACGACACCATCCACGCGGATGTCCGCCTTGCCGCGCGACGAGCTGCGCGGAGCGACGAGGCTGACCGCCCGCCCCGTGAAGGTGAAGGTCGAGCCACGGCCCCGCTGCCCTTGGCGTATTTCGTGTGGTTGCCAGAGGCGCTCGAGATGGTCGCCGACTTCCAGCTGCTCGAGTAGGTCGCCAGCGAGGTGGATTCCTGGTAGCGCGTCGGCGTGAACGTGACGGGCGACGACCAGCCGCTCCGGCGGCCGCCCTTGTCGCGAGCCCGGAACTGATAGGTGTAGTGCGCGCCGAAGGCGAGCGAGCGCGTTGCCGAGGTCGCGGTCGTGGCGCTGTAGATGATCGTCCAGGAGGCGCCGCCGTTCGTGCTCTGGCGCACGTCGTAGGACTTGACGCCACTGCCCGGGTCGCTGGCGGACCAGCCCAGCTTGACCTTGACCGTCGATGTCATCTTCGCGCCGGTGTCGAACCTGGCTGTCTGGACGCCAAGCACCGGCGCCAGCGTGTCGGCGATGGTCAGGAAGACCCTCGCGGTATCCGTGTAGACGCCGTCCGAGATCGTATACAGGAAGCTGTCGCTGCCGGCGTAGCCTTTCGTCGAACGGTAGTTCAGGGAGCCGCCGCCAGCAGCGATGCTGACGGTGCCGTGGCCCGGCTTGGTGACGGCCACGATGGTCAGCGTCTCACCGAGGTCTGGCGCCGTGAAGTCGTTGGCCAGGACGTCGAGCGGCGTCGGGATGCCGGCCTCGATCCGAGGTCCGTCGTCATCAGGCTCGGTGCCGTAGCTATCGCTGTTCGCGGTCGGCGGGTCATTCGAGCCGCTGACGGTGATGGTGAACGTCTGCGAACCGCTGTCATCGCCGCCGTTCGCGGTGCCGCCGTTGTCCGTCGCAGTGACCGTGACGAGCGACGAGCCAGTCCGATTCGCGGCCGGCTTGAACGTCAGCTTGCCGGCGCCGTCGATGACGGGCTGCTGCGAGAAGAGGAGCGGGGTGGCGACTTGCAGCGGAGCGATGGTCACGGCCTGGCCGGACTCATCGGTCGGTCCAGGGTCGATCCCGGTCAGGAAGTTCGGGTACGACGCGACGAGGGAATCCTCGGCCACCGTCGGGTTCGGCCCGAGGACGAAGGTCGGCGGGTCGTTGACGGACGCCACGGTCAGCGTGACCGCGGTGACGCTCGACTGCAGCGAGCCGTCGGAGGCACGGTAGGTGAACGAGTCCGGACCGTTGTAGTCGGGCGCAGCCGTGTAGCTGAAGCCGCCCGTCGCCTGGAGGGAGAGCGTACCGTGGCTCGGTCCTGCGACCAGGGCAGCTGTCAGGCTGGCCGAGTCGACGTCCGTATCGTCGGCCAGCACGCCGCTCCCGGCCGCGACGACGAGCGGCACGTCCTCGTTTGCGGAGTAGGCGTCCGATCCACCGACCGGAGCATCGTTGACCGGAGTCACGGTCAAGGTCACGGTGGCAGCCGACGAGAAGGCCGCGCCATCGAAGACGCGGTAGGTGAAGCTGTCCGGGCCGTTGTAGTTCAGGGTCGGCGTGTACGTGTAGGAACCGTTCCCGTTGACGATGGCCGTGCCGTGGGCGGGCTGGCTGACGACCGAGGCGACCAACGAGGCGAGGGCGGTGTCGACATCGGTGTCGTTCGAGCGCAGTCCGGGCGCGGCGACGACGAGGGCGGTGTCCTCCGCGGTCGTGGCGCTGTCGGCGACCGCGACGGGAGCGTCGTTGACGGCCGTGATGGTGATCGTCACCGAGACCGTGGTCGACGACAGTGTCCCATCGCTGGCGTGGTAGCTGAAGCTGACGGAGCCGTTGTCGTTCAGCAGCGGCGTGTACGTGAAGGCGCCACTCGGATTCAGGACGAGCGTGCCCCGCGCGGGCTGGGAGTCGAGCACCGCCGTGAGGGTGGCGCCGCTGTCGGGGTCGGTGTCGTTGCCCAGGACCGTGGCCCCGTTGAGCACGGTGTCCTCATTGGTCGTGCGTGTATCGGCGACCGCCACTGGGGGATCGTTGACGGGCACGATGGTCAGCGTCACGGTCGCGGTGTTCGAGAACGCCGAGCCGTCACTGGCGCGGTAGGTGAAGCTGTCCCCACCGCTGAAGTTCGCTGTCGGCGTGTAGCTGTAGCTGCCATCGGCGTTGAGGGTCAGCAAGCCGTGGGTCGGGCCGACCACGACGCTGGCGGTCAGCGACCCGCTGTCCACGTCGGTGTCATTGGTCAGCACCCCAGGGGCGGCGACCACAAGGGTCGTGTCTTCGTTGGTCGTCCCGGTGTCGCTGCCGGCGACCGGGGCGTCGTTGACCGCGTTGATGGTCAGGCCGACGGTCGCGGTGTTCGAGGGCGTCGACCCCGAGTTGGCGCGATACGTGAAACTGTCCGATCCGCTGTAATTCGCGCTCGGCGTGTAGGTGTAGCCCCCGGTCGCGTTGAGGGTCAGCGTGCCATGGGCAGGTTGGCTGACGACGCTCGCTGTCAGGCCCTGGCCCTCGGGATCGCTGTCGTTGGATAGCACGCCTGGAGCTCCAACGACGAGAGCAGTGTCTTCGTTCGTCGTCCCGGTATCGTCGTTCGCCGTGGGCGCATCGCCGACGGCCGTGATGGTCAGCGAGACGGTGACCGTGTTCGAGTTGACCGTCCCGTCATTGGCCCGGTAGGTGAAGCTGTCGGAGCCGTTGTAGTTCGCCGCGGGCGTGTAGGTGAACCCGCCGTTCGAGTTCAGGCTCAGCGCCCCGTGCGCCGGCTGCGTGACCGCCGCCGCGGTCAGGGCCTGACCGTCGACGTCGGTGTCGTTCGCGAGCACGCCCGGCGCCGGCGACCGACGAGCTGCACGTCCTCGGGCGTGGTGTACGCATCTGCGACAGCGACCGGGACGTCGTTGACCGGGGTGACCGTGATGGTCACCGTCGCCGGCGCCGACGTCGTCGTGCCGTCGGTCGCCCGGTAGGTGAAGGTGTCGGTGCCGTTGAAGTTCGCGGCCGGCGTGTAGCGAAACGTCCCGTCCGGGTCGAACATCGAGACGCTGCCGTGCGACGGTTGCGTCACGAGGATGAGCCGTGAAGGGGTCGCCCTCGATGTCGCTGTCGTTGGCCGAGCACGCCGGACGTCGCCTGGTTGCTTGTTGAGCGCGGTGTCCTCGTTGGTCGAGTAGGCGTCAGCAACGACGGTCGGTGCGTCGTTGACGGCCGTGATGGTCAGCGAGACGGTGACCGTGTTCGAGTTGACCGTCCCGTCACTGGCCCGGTAGGTGAAGCTGTCGGAGCCGTTGTAGTTCGCCGCGGGCGTGTAGGTGAACCCGCCGTCCGCGGCGAGGCTCAGCGTCCCGTGGGCCGGGCCGATCACGACCGCGGCGGTCAGCGAGTCTCAGTCGGCGTCCGTGTCGTTGCCGAGCACGCCGGGTGCCGCGACGACCGCGCGGAACATCCTCCGCGGTGGAGTAGCTGTTCGCGACTGCGACCGGCGCGTCGTTGACGGGGTCGACGGTGATCGTGACCGTGGCCGTGTTGGATGACTCTCCGCCGGCCTCGACGTGATAGGTGAACGAGTCGGTGCCGAAGAAGTCCGGATCCGGCGTGTAAACGAAGCTGCCGTCCGGGTCCGAGGGTGAGGTCGCCGTCAGAGGGACCGCTGTCCTCGACCGCGGTCAGGCTGTCCCCGTCGGAGTCGCCGTCGTTGTCCAGAACCCCGGCCGCAGGGCCGACCGTCCGGGTCGCGTCCTCGTTCACAGTAGTAGGCATCATCGACCGCGACGGGCGCGGCGGCCAGCACGAGTGCCGGCGTGACGAGTGCCAGCAGGAGCGCGGCCGCCATGGCCAGGGCGCCGGCGCGTTGGCGTGTCACGAGCATCCGGTCCCAGCGCCGATGTCGATCGCCCGACTGAACGTATCCGAACCGCCCTTGGTGGTGACCTTCAGCTTGACGACGTAGAACCCACTGTCGGGGAATGTGTGGCTACCGGGGCTCTTGCTCGCCGACGTCGAGCCATCATCGAAGTCCCAGCGCCAGGTCGCCTTGGCACCGTACGTCTTCGAGGTGTTGGTCAGCGCGATGGTCGTACCGGCCGCGAACGAGCACGTGAAGCGGGCGACCGGTTGCGGTACTGGTGTCGGTTTCGGGGTCGGCTTCGGCGTCGGCCTCGGTGTCGGCTTCGGGGTCGGCCGCGGCGTCGCTCGAGCCGCAGCTGGCTTCTGCGGTCGGGGGCGGCGTGCCGGTGACCGGCAGGGTCGGCGTCGGCTCCTCGGTCGGAAGCACGACGTCGACCCGAGTCGGCAGCGGCGAGGCCACCAGGGCGATCGTCAGCGGCGTGGCACTGTCGGTCGGCGTCTGAGAGGAGAGGGCAGCGAGCAAGCTCGGCGGCACGCTCTGATCGGGCGCGGTCGTGCCCGTCGCCGGCAGCGCCAGGACGATGACCAGGCCGATGGAGGCGACGACGACCAGGGCCGCCGATGCGTCGCGCCACACCCGGCGCCGCGAGACGGTGGCCTCGGCGACGGTCGGGATCGGATGCGGTGCGGCGACGGGCACATAGGGCACGTACGGCGGTTCGGGCTCGGGCGGGATGGACGGATCACCGATCGCCGACAGGCGCGACTGCATCCGCGGCGTTGCGGCCTCGATGATCGCTTGCTCCTGACGTCGTAGGCGCCGCTCGCGCCTGGTTCGGATCAGGAGCGCAAGCGCGGTCGTCACGACGACGGCGAGCAAGGCGATCAGGAACGGCTGGAACGGCTCCATGACCCCTCGCGATCGGCCCGTCCGACGATCGGATCGGGTTGGCCCCCGGACTCGGGAGCGAACTTCGATGCTAGCACCGAAACCCGGCCAAACCACCCCGCAGCATGGCCAACTGCACACCGACGGTGCTTGGGCGCAACACAGACTGGCTCAGCCCAGGTCAGCCAGGCTCCGACTCGGCCTTCTCGTCCTCGTAGGTCGAGGCCTCCAGCGCATCGGTCGTCCGTCGCGTGACGACGAAGAGGAAGGCGCCCAGCAGGACCACGACGCCGACGAAGGCCGTCAGCTGCCCGGTGCCCGAGAGGACCAGGCTGAGCACGGCCAGCACGCCGCAGATGCCGTAGATGACGAGCACGACGTCGCGATGGTCGAGGCCCAGGTCGAGCAGCCGATGATGGAGATGGCCGCGGTCGGGCGTGAACGGCGACTGTCCGGCCGCGATCCGGCGCACGATGATCCAGAACGTGTCGATGATGGGCACGCCGAGCACGAGCAGCGCGACGGCCACCTTGGCCGTGCCCAGGATCGACAGGACGGCCAGGGCGAAGCCGACCAGGTAGACGCCGGTGGTGCCGATGAAGATCTGCGCCGGATGGAAGTTGCGGGGCAGGAAGCCGATCAGCGATCCGACCAGGATGGCGCACAGCAGGGCGATCTCGGGCTGGTCGAAGCTGGTCGTCATCGAGATGACCCCAAGCGTCAGGGCGGCGATGATCGCGACACCCGACGACAGGCCGTCCAGGCCGTCGATGAAGTTGATGCTGTTGATCATGCCCACGATCCAGAGGATCGTGAAGAGCACGGCGAAGGGGGTCGTGAAGAAGATGAGGCCGCCGCCGAACGGATTGTTGACGGCGACGATGGTCACGCCACCGACGACCGCCACGCCGGCCAGGACGAGCTGGAACACAAGCTGCCACCGGGCTCGGAGCTGGACGACGTCCTCGAGGAAGCCGAAGCCCATGGCCAGGGCCACGCCGCCGAAGAGCACCGCCAGCTCGTTCTCGGTCAGCGAACCGGTCGAGAGCGAGATGCCGTCGCTCGCGGCCAGTCCGATGAGCACGAGGCCGACGACCAGGAAGGCCAGTCCGACGGCCAGGCCGCCGGCTCGTGGGATGGGCAGGACGTGGACGCGTCGGGCGGCACCCGGCTGGTCGACCGCGCCGAACCTCGTGGCGATGCGACCGGCCAGCGGTGTCGTCAGGTAGGCGATGAGCGCGGCGACGACGAGCCCGCCGATGACGTACGGGAGCGCCTGGACGGCCGCCTCGCTCACGATCCCGTGCGGCGCAGGCGATGACCAGACATCACCCGTCGACCAGGCCAGGGACCGGGAAGCGGGCGCACATCGCGTCGACCTCGGCGGCGACGGCCGCCAGCGCGGTCGGCTCGTCGCGATCGGTGATGGTGCGCACGATGAGCGTGCCGATGGCCGACCATCTCGTCCGGCCCGAAGCCGCGCGTCGTCACCGCCGGGGTGCCGACCCGGATGCCCGAAGACGTGTTGGGTGGCAGCGGATCGAAGGGGATGGCGTTCTTGTTGACGGTGATGCCGACCTCATCGAGGAGCTGCTCGGCCTCCTTGCCGGTCACCCCCAGCGGGCGTCACGTCGACGAGCATGAGGTGGTTGTCCGTACCGCCCGAGACGACCCGCGCGCCGTTCCCGCTGAGCGTCTCGGCCAGCACGGCCGCATTGGCGACCGTCCGTCGCATGTCCTCGCGGAACGCCTCGCTGAGGGCCAGCTTGAAGGCCACCGCCTTGGCCGCGATGACGTGCATCAGCGGACCACCCTGGATGCCCGGGAAGACGGTCTTGTCGATGGCCTGCGCGAGGCTGCCCTTGACGGTCGGGAAGTCGGCCCGATCCACCTCTGCGGGCAACTCGAGGCGGCTGAAGACAAGCCCGCCGCGCGGGCCGCGCAGCGTCTTATGGGTCGTCGTCGTCACGATGTCGGCATGCGGGAAGGGGCTCGGGTGCAGGCCGGCCGCGACAAGGCCGGCGATGTGGGCCATGTCGACGAAGAGCAGCGCGCCGACGCCGTGGGCGATGGCGGCCATCCGCTCGAACTCGATGATCCGTGGATAGGCCGACGCGCCGGCAACGATGAGCTTGGGACGGACCTCGTTGGCGATGGCCTCGAGGGCGTCGTAGTCGATGCGTGAATCCGACTCGCGCACGCCGTACGGGTGGACCTCGTAGAAGCGGCCCGAGAAGTTGAGCGCCATGCCGTGGGTCAGGTGGCCGCCGTGCGCGAGGTTCATGCCCATGATGCGATCCCCTGGCTGGAGGACCGCGAAGTAGGCTGCCATGTTCGCCTGGGCGCCGCTGTGCGGCTGGACGTTGACGTGCTCGGCGCCGGGGAAGAGCTCGAGCGCGCGTGACTGAGCAAGACGCTCGGCGACGTCGACGTACTCGCAGCCGCCGTAGTAGCGCTTGCCCGGCAGGCCCTCGGCGTACTTGTTGGTCAGCCACGAGCCCTGCGCCTCCATGACGGCGGCGAAGACGTAGTTCTCGCTGGCGATGAGCTCGATCTTGCGGTGCTGGCGGCGTCGCTCACCGTCCATCGCCGACCAGAGCTCGGGATCGACCTCGGAGATCGGCGCCCAGGGGAGCCTGGCACCCACCGTCACGCTCATCGGCTCGCCACTCCCCTTGCCTTCGCGTGCGCGCCGTGGCGCACGCCGCTGGCGGCCAGTGTACCCGCGCGCGCCCGGCCCGACCGCCCGGCCTCAGGTCGTGGGGACGCCCAGGATGTGCCGTTCGATGGCGGCCGCGGCACCGTCCTCCCAGACCGTGCCCGTGATCTCGTCGGCGGCGGCTTGGACCTCCTGTGGAGCGTCGCCCATGGCCACGCCCAGCCCGACGTCGCGCAGCATCTCCAGGTCGTTGGCCTGGTCACCACACGCCATCACCGCCGACATCGGGATGCCCAGCCGGTCAGCCAGGAAGGCGAGGCCGGTCGACTTGGTGACGCCAAGGGGCATGAACTCCAGGTACTCGGGGTGCGAGACGGTGACCTCGAGCCGCGCAGCGAAGGCGAGCCTCGCGTCGGCCAGCACCTCGTAGGGCAGGCCGGGAGCGCCGACGGCAAGGACCTTCGTGACCGGTTCCTCGATGGCGTTCAAGTCCGCCACGTACTCGGGGCCGACACCGGCCATCCGCTCGTAGTCGAGTCGCTCGCCAGGACCGCGGCCGATGAGCAGTCGGTCCCCGATGTTGAGGTGCGGGTCGAGGCCGTGTTCGCGCGACCACGCGACGGCGGCGCGGGCCGCGTCGGCCGTCATCGTGCGGTGGAGCAGCAACGCACCCGGGGACCCATCGGCGGCCGGCATCTCCCGGACGTAGCCGCCCTGATAGCAGATGAGCGGGCCTGGCAGATCCAGCATCCGCGCGTATCGGACCGTGCTCCGGTACATCCGCCCGGTGGCGAGGGTCACGTGGACGCCGCGTGCCCGGGCCGCCGCCACGGCGGTCATGAGCCGCGGGCTGATGCCGAGCTCGGGCGTCAGGACGGTGCCGTCGAGGTCGAGCGCAAGCAGGCGGATGTCCATCACGCCAGGGGTCGTTCCAGCTCCATCACGCGCGGCTGGCCGGCCAGGTCCGGATGGATGGTCGTCGACCAGCCGGGCAGCGCATCGGCGGCCGCGGCCGTCGCCAGGGCCGCCTGGTCGGCGCCGATCTCGAGCAGCGCGACGCCGTCGCGCGCCAGCACACGCGGCAGCTCGGCGAGCAGGCGCCGGATGACGTCCAGGCCATCCGGGCCCCCGTCGAGTGCCAGTCGTGGTTCGAACGCGATGGTCGGACCGAGGGCATCGAGCGTGGCGGTCGCGACGTAGGGCAGGTTGGCGACGATGACGCCCGGCGGCTCGTCGATCTCGATCGCGGTCGAGAGGAGGTCGGCGACGCGCAGGTCGATGAGGTCGGCGACCCCCTGGGAGACGGCGTTCTCGAGCGCCAGCGCGATGGCCTCCTCCGAGATGTCGCTGGCGGTGAATCGAACGACCTCGCCGAAGCCGGCGCGGCGTAGCGTGCGCGCCATGGCGATCGCGATGGCGCCGCTGCCAGTGCCCACGTCGAGCACCCGGAAACGGGGTGCGCCGGCATCGCGCGGACGGGCCGCGATGGCCGCGCGTGTGCGCGAGATGGCCAGCTCGACGAGCAGCTCGGTCTCCGGTCGAGGGATGAGCGCCCGCGTGTCGACGCTCAGGGCGAAGCCGTAGAACTCCTTGACCTCCCGGATGTAGGCGACCGGCTCGCCCGCCTCGCGGCGGACGACGAGCGCCTCGAAGCGTGGCCGCATGATCGACGCCCAGCGGAGCGTCGAGATGGGCCACGACCGCGGTCCGTTCGAGCCCGACGACCTGGCCCATGAGCAGCTCGGCGTCGAGCCGCGGCGATGCAGAGCCGGACGCCACAAGTCGCGCGGTCGCCGTGGTCAGCGCCTGCCCGATGGTCGGCATCGCTTCTCGATCTCAGCCGGCGTCGCTGAAGTCGGACAGGCGCTCCGCCTGGTCGGTCGTGATGAGCGCGTCGATGAGCCGATCGAGGTCGCCGTCGAGGACCGCTGGCAGATTGTGGAGGTCCATGCCGATGCGATGGTCCGTGACGCGGTCCTGCGGGAAGTTGTAGGTCCGGATCTTCTCCGAGCGGTCGCCGGATCCGACCATCGAGCGACGGGTGGCCGCCTCGGCCTCGTGGGCCTTGCGCTGCTCGAGGTCGAGGAGGCGTGCACGCAGGACGGCCATCGCCTTGGCCTTGTTCTTGATCTGGCTCTTCTCGTCCTGGATGGCGACCACGAGGCCTGTCGGCAGGTGCGTGATGCGGACGGCCGAGTCGGTCGTGTTGACGCTCTGGCCTCCGGGACCCGTCGACCGGTAGACATCGATGCGCAGGTCCTTGTCCTCGATCTCGATCTCGACCTCGTCGGCCGCGGCCAGCACGGCGACGGTCGCGGTCGAGGTGTGGATCCGCCCGCCCGACTCGGTCTCCGGCACGCGCTGGACGCGGTGCACGCCGCCTTCGAACTTGAGCCGCGAATAGGCACCGTCGCCATGGACCTCGAAGATCGCTTCGCGCATGCCGCCGATGCCGGTCTCGTTGAGGCTCAGCGCCTCGACCGAGAAGCGATGCCGATCGGCGTATCGAACGTACATGCGGAACAGCTCGGCCGCGAAGAGGGCGGCCTCCTCGCCGCCGGCTCCGGCCCGGATCTCGAAGATGACGTCCCTGTCGTCGTTCGGATCGCGCGGCAGCAGCAGCACCTTGAGCTCGGCGAGCAGCCGCGTCTCGTCCGCCTCCAGCCGAGCGACCTCCTCGCGCGCCATCTCGCGCATCTCCGGATCCGCCTCGTGATCGCGGACCTCGCGTGCACCATCGAGCTCGGCGCGCGTCGACCGAAGGTGGCCGTAGACGCTGACGACCGGCTCGAGGCGGGCGAGCTCGCGTCCATATCGTTTCAGTGCGGCGGGGTCGGAATGCGTCTCCGGTCGCGCCAGCTCGGCCTGGATGGCCGCCGACTGCGCCTCGATCTCGACGAGACGGTCGTCGAGGCTCACGAGTCCGTCGCGGTGGCCGCCGACCCGAGCTGCATCGGCCGTCGCTCCGGATCGAGGCTGCCGACGGGCGCGCTGTCGCCACTGATGGTCAATGCCTCGCGCATCGAGGCCACCGCGACCTCGATCATGTCGTCGTCGGGCTGCTTGGTGGTGATGAGCTGGAGCCAGATGCCGGGCATGAAGATCCAGCGCACGATGCGATTCGACCGATGCCGGGCGCCGAAGCGGAGCAGCTCGTACGAGACGGCCGCGATGACCGGGATGAGCAGGATGCGGCCGATGATGCTGACGATGATGGATTGGCCGGCCAGCAAGCTGAAGAGGAGGATGCTGACGACGACGAAGACGACCAGGAACTCGGTGCCACAGCGCGGATGGGCGGTCGGGTAGCGGCGGATGTTGTCGATCGTCAGCGGGTCGTCGTGCTCGAGCGCATGGATGGTCATGTGCTCGGCGCCGTGGTATCGGAAGACACGAGCGACATCCGGCGCTCGGCTGACCACCAGCAGGTAGCCGACGAAGAGGGCGACCCGGATGAGCCCCTCGACGAGGTGCTGGATGAAGGCCTGGCCCGGACCGAGGGCCACGTCCGTGGCGGCCTTGGAGAGGAAGAGCGGCAGGATGACGAAGAGCCCGATGGCGAAGCCGAAGGTCACGATGAGCGTCACGGCGATCGTCCCGCGACCCATCTCGACGCCCTCGCCCGACGGCCGCGATCGATCCCGAGCGCATCAACCAGCGGGTGCCGACGACGAGGGTCTCGTAGAGCAGGACGATGCCGCGGAAGAGCGGCGCGCGAGCGAAACGGCTCCGATGAAGGATCGAGTCGAGCTGCTCGGTGGCGGTCACGATGCCGCCGTCGGGGTGCCGAACGGCGACCGCGATGGCGTCGCGGCCGCGCATCATGACGCCCTCCATGAGGGCCTGGCCACCGTAGGCGAAGCGAGGCATGAGGTCAGTCTACCGAGGCTCGCCGGTGGGCCGAGGTCCGCGAATCAGAACGGCGGACCCGATCGGGCCCGCCGCCATCTCGATCGCGATGTGGCTCAGGCCCGTGCCGCACGCTCGAGACGCTTCTGGAAGCGCTCGACCTGGCCGGCGGTGTCCACGATCGTCTGCTTGCCCGTGTAGAACGGGATGGCAGTTCGAGCAGACGTCGACGTGCAGGGTCTCGCTCGTCGAGCCGACCTCGAAGGCCGTGTGGCAGGTGCCGCAGGTGACCTTCGCCTGGTGGTATTTCGGATGGATATCGGGCTTCATGCGCCGGCCTCCACGGGTTCCAGCGCGACGGCCTCGGCGACGACGCGGATGCGCTTCTTGTTGCGGGTCTGATGCTCGAACCGGACGCGACCGTCGCGCACGGCGAAGACGGTGTAGTCCCGGCCGAGGCCCGTGCCATCGCCCGACACGAAGGTCATGCCGCGCTGGCGGACGATGATCGAGCCGGAGGTCACCAGCTGGCCATCGCCGGCCTTGACGCCGAGGCGCTGGCCCTTGCTGTCGCGACCGTTCTTGGAGCTGGAACCGGCCTTCTTGTGTGCCATCGCTAGGACTCGTCCTTCTTCTTGGTCGCCCGCGGCGGTTTCGCGGCCGGCTGGGGCGCCTGTGTGCGGCTGGTGGTGGTCTTGGGCTTGGGCTTGGTCGTCGTCTTGGGCTCGGCCTTGGCCGTCGTCTTCGGCTTGGCCGGTGTCTTGGCCTTGGCCGCCGTCTTGGCCTTGGCCGTGGTCTTGGGCTTCGGCGGTCGGAGCGGCCTCGGCGGCAGCATCCTTGGCGAGCTTGGCGGCCAGCGCCTTGTCGGCCGCGGCCTGCGTCGCGGCCGCCTCGGCGGCGGCGCTCGCGAGGCGCTCGCGCTCGGTCTGGGCGTCGGCGGCGAGCTTGCGAGCGCTCTTGCGCCCGAGCTCGATGTCGGCCACGCGCAGGATCGTCAGATCCGCCCGATGGCCTTGCTTGACGCGGCTGCGCGCCTTCGGTCGGTACTTGAAGACGACGATCTTCTCGCCCCGATCCTGACGCACGACATCGGCCGTGACACGTCCGCCATCGACCGTCGGTCGTCCGATCGCCGCCTCGTCGCCGTCGGCGATGAGGAGGACCCGGTCGAACTCGATGGTCTGGCCCGGCTGGGCATCGAGTCGGTCGACGGCGAGCTCCGTGCCGAGCTCGACGCGATACTGCTTGCCGCCGCTCTCGATGACTGCGTACATGGGTTCCCTTGCGTTCGTGGCTGATCACCGCGCACGGCGAGAAGGGACGGTGTCCGATCCGCGGGCGCGAACGGCGATGGTACCGCCAGACCGCCGATAGCGTCAACGCGTCCTTGGTCGGAAGCTGGCGGCAGAACCCTCCGACCCGCGCTGGGCGGAACGTCTGCTACGCTCGACCCGTGGCATCGGAGATCGCCGGCCGCGTCCGCCCACCGTCACCGCGGGCTGCCGTCGCCATCGGCGCGGCCATCCTGCTGCTCGTCGTGCTCTACATGGGCCGCGGCGCCCTGGGCCCCTTCATCCTCGGCGCGCTGCTCGTCTACATCCTCGATCCCGTCGTCGGCTGGCTGACGCGACGCGGCCTGCGCCGCGGGTTGGCCATCCTCGTCGTCTATACCCTGGTCATCGTCGTCCTGGTCGAGGGCGCGACGCTCCTCTTCGGACCCCTCGTCCGCCAGGTCATCGACTTCGTCGACGACCTGCCCGCCTTGCTGGAGTCGATCGAGGCGCAGCTCAGCGAGCTGGTCCTGATGTTCGACCAGCTGCAGCTGCCGCGCATCCTGCACGACTTCATCGCCGCCTTCATCGCGTCGCTTGCGGCCGGCGGTGGGGGCTTCGACATCGGATCGCTGGCGCCGCTCTACAACGGTGTCGCGGCGGCCCTGCGCAACCTGTTGGCCCTGGCCATCGTGCCCATCTGGGCCTTCTATCTGCTCAAGGACCGGGACCGGCTGCTGATCGCCATGCGCGAGGGCATCCCGGTCGATTGGCGCGACGACGCCTGGTCGATCATGGCCATCAGCGAGCGGGTCTTCGGGCGCTGGCTGCGTGGCCAGATCGTGCTCTGTGTCGCGGTCGGTGTGGCGACCTTCATCGGCCTCATGGCTCTCAGCCTGGTCGATCCGATCTTCGGCCGCTTCGCCGTGCTGCTGGCGGTCATCGCCGGCATCCTCGAGCTGGTGCCCATCATCGGACCGATCGTCTCCATGGTGCCCACGCTCCTGTTGGCCGCGACGACCGGCCGGGTCGAGGCCCTCATCGCCGTCGTGGTCCTGTACGTCATCGTCCAGCAGCTCGAGAACCAGTTCCTGGTGCCGCGCATCCAGGGTGGCGCGGTCGAGATGCATCCGGCCATCGTCATCCTGGCGCTGGCGATCGGCGCCGCCATCGCCGGGCTGCTCGGCGCGATCTTCGCGCTGCCCATCGCGGCCGCCGCTCGTGACATCGTTCGCTACACGTTCCAGCGTGCGTCTGGTCGGGCGCCGTCGGAGGTGACCGGCTATCGTCCACCGCCCGGTGCGCCGGCCATGGCGGTGGCAGCGGCCCCGACCACCTCTGATGGGGCGACGGTGGCTGGCCCGGACTTCGGCACGACCGGTGGAGCGACGGTGGTGGGCCCGGAGGCCGGCGCGGCGCAGCCCGTCGCGGCCCCGCTGCCTGACGCCAGGCACGCCGGCCGGGCCCGGCGCGATCGCCCTCGATCCAGAAGCCACGATGCCCGATGCCTGACCTTCCCGACCACTACAAGGTCCTGCAGGTCGACTCCGAGGCCGAGGAAGAGGTCATCCAGGCCGCCTACCGACGCCTGGCACAGAAATACCACCCCGACGTGGCCGCCAGCGAGGAGGCCGCGGCACGGATGAGCGCCATCAACGGCGCCTGGGCCGTGCTCCGTGATGCGACCGCGCGCGCAGCCTACGACGCTGAACGAAGCGCCGCCGCCCGACACGCCGCGACGCATCCCGCGCGGCCGGCCGACGAAGCCGGCCGTCGGGCCGCCAGCCGGCCACCGCGCTATGCGGCCGCACAGGCTGCACCTCCGCGACGAGCCCCCGAAGAGACGAGCCCTGACTGGACGGCCGGTCGCTCGTTCTCGGGCGGCGGCTACGAGCCGGACTCGATGCGTCAGAGCGGCCGCCGGACCGCCGCCCGGCCATCCCTCGGGCAGCGTCATCACGTTCGGCCGCTATGTCGGGTGGTCGCTGGGTGAGATCGCGCGCCGGGACCTGGAGTACATCGAGTGGCTGGACCGGATGCCCATCGGTCGGCCGTATCGAGACGAGATCGACGTCATCCTGCGGGCCGCCGGTCGCCGTCGCACGGCCGTCTCCGAACCCGAGCGACGGGGCCTGTTCCGGCGCCGCTGATCACGCTCTGGAGGCGACGCGTGGCGCTCAGCGCGGCGCTCTGCCCACAGGCGGCTGGGTCGCCCGCGCCATGGGCGCCGAGGACCGCGTATCGCGGGCGCTAGCATGCGTCGATGACCGGCGCCGACACCATCGCCCTGGCAGACATCGTCGTCGCCTTGTTGCTCGCCCTGGCCCTGGTCGCCTTCGTCAGCCGACGGTTCGCGGTCCCATACACGGCCGCGTTGGTCGTCTTCGGCCTGCTGGTGGCCATCCTCGCGCCGCCCGACCTCATCCATGTCACGCCCGAGCTGGTCCTCATCGTGCTCGTGCCTGGCCTCGTCTTCGAGGCCGCCTTCCGTCTCGACATCGACCACGTCCGGCCGACCCTGGCGGCGTCGTCGCTGCTGGCCGTGCCCGGAGTCCTGATCATGGCCGGCTTGGTCGCGATCGTGCTCCATCTCGCGGTAGCCATGCCGCTCAACGCGGCCTTCCTGGTCGGCGCCATGGTCTCGGCCACCGACCCGGTCGCCGTCACCGCCTCGATGCGCACGCTCCGGGCGCCGGAGCGGCTGGCCACGCTCGTCGAGAGCGAGAGCCTGTTCAACGACGGCACCGGCATCGTGCTCTTCACCATCGCCCTGGCCAGTGGCGCCGCCATGTCCGACGGCCTCGTCACGTTCGTGCTCACGGTCGTCATCAGCGTCGTCATCGGCCTCGTCCTGGGCGGCCTGGCGGCCTGGCTCGGCGGCCGGTTCGACGATGTCAACCTGGAGCTGACGCTGACCATCATCGCCGCCTATGGCGTCTACCTCGTGGCCGACCGGCTGCATGAGTCGGGCATCATCGCGACGGTCGTGGCGGGCATCGTCATCGGGAACTACGGTCGCCGCTTCGGCATGTCCGCGCGCTCACGCGTGGCCATCGATACGGTCTGGACGTACCTCGCGTTCGTGCTGACCGCGATCGTCTTCCTGCTCATCGGCCTGACCATCACGCTCGAGGGGCTGATCGCGGCCGCCATCCCCATCGCCTGGGCCGTCGGCGCCATCCTCGTCGGTCGAGCGCTGGTGGTCTACGGGCTGCTCGGAGGGCTGGGCCGAACGAGGTTCGGGCTACGTTTCGGACTGCGCCTGCCATCGGCCTGGTCGCACGTGCTCTTCTGGGCCGGACTGCGTGGTGCCATCGCCGTCGCCCTGGCCCTGTCCCTGCCGACCGACATGCCGGACCGGACGCTGCTCCAGGGCATCGTCTTCGGGATCGTCCTCTTCACGCTGCTCGTCCAGGGCTCGACGGCGGGCTGGCTCATGCGGCGAACCGGCGTCGGTGACGCGGGCAGCGCCAGGAGCGTCTCGTCGGTTCCCTAGCGGAGTGTGCGGCGCCGTCACCAGCGCGGCCGTATCTGACGCAGGTTGATGCTCTGCAGGATGCCCAGCCCGACGGCGATGCTGATGAGCGATGCACCGCCGTGGGTCACGAACGGCAACGGGATGCCGGTGATGGGCATGATGCCGATGACCATGCCGACGTTGACCAGGACCTGGAACAGGATCATCGAGGCCATCCCGGCCGAGAACGCGAGCGCGAAGGGATCCTCCGCGCGCCAGCCCGCGAGGAGCACGCGCCAGAGCAGGACCACGAAGAGTCCGAGCACCAGCACGCCGCCGATGAACCCGAGCTCCTCGGCCAGGATGGCGTACACGAAGTCGGTCGTCTGGACGGGCAGGAAATCGAGCTGGTTCTGCGTGCCGTTGGTGATGCCTTTGCCGAACAGTCCGCCCGAGCCGACCGCGATGCGCGACTGGACGAGCTGATAGCCCGAACCCAGCGGATCGGCGGCCGGGTCGAGGAACGACGTCAGGCGCTGCTTCTGATAGTCGCGCAGGACGTAGTTCCAGATGATCGGCATCGCGGCCAGCCCGATGGCACTGAAGACCGCCAGCCAGCGCACGCTCGCCCCGGACAGGAAGAGCGTGCCGGCCAGGATGGCGATGAAGACGAGCGAGGTGCCGAGGTCGGGCTGCATCAGCACGAGGACCATGGCCGGCGCCACGAGCAGGCCGGCGCCGATGATCGTCCATGGCCGTCCCATGCGCTGGGCCGGGCGGCTGGCGATCCAGTTGGCGAGGACGACGATCATCAGGATCTTGGCGATCTCAGAGAACTGGAACTGGAGTCCGAAGACGGTCACCCATCGAGCCACCCCGCCGACGCCGTCGCCGATCAGCAGGGAGCCTGCCAGCAGGGCGAGGTTCGCGAAGTAGAGCGGCCAGGCAAAGGTCTTCAGCCAGCGATAGTCGAAGGCGGCCACGATGACGAAGGCGACGATCGCCAGCGAGAGCCAGACCAGCCCGCGCGTGAACGTGGTGCCTGCCGTGAGCGGCGTCGTGCCCGAGTTCGTATAGGCCATCAGCAGCCCGATGATGGCCAGCAGCAGCGCGTAGATGACCATCTGCGCGTCGAACGCCTTCCAGATCGCACCGGCCGACCGCACGGCCCAGGCCTGGACGCGTGTCGGCTCCAGTCGCAAGGTGCCCACGGCTCAGTTCCCCTGGTAGAAGTTGCCGCGCTTGAGCAGATCGAAGTTCCGGAGGTCCTTCTTGACCCCGAAATGGATCTGCAGGAAGTACTTGACGATCTCGGTCGCCACGTTGCCCTTGGTCCGCGAGTCGTAGGCGAAGGCGAGCATCGCCAGGTCCGAGTCCGTGCGTGCCACGGCCCTCGTGCCGTTCGGATCATCCGGCACCTTGTGCTCCTTCTTGGGCACGAAGGCCGCGAACCAGGAGTGATACGGCAGCCGTCCCTTCTTGTCGCGCAGGCCGAACTCGGCCGTGCCTGACTTGCCGGCGACGACGATGGGCAGGTCGACGAGGTTGTAGGTGTGGCCGATGGTCACCACGCGCCGCGCCGCCAGGCGCATCGTCTTGAGGACGCCGGGGTCGACCGGCAGGTCGCGGATGAGCTCTGGCGCGAAGTCGCGCTGCACGCTGCCGTCGGGATTGAGGATGCGGCGCACGATCTGCGGCTTGTAGAGCTTGCCGCCGTTGGCCAGCGCGGCATAGGCGTTCAGCAGCTGGATCGGTGTCACCGTGTCGTAGCCCTGTCCGATGCCGGCCTGGTAGGTCTCGCCGGGGAAGATCGGCTGGCCGAAGACCTCTTCCTTCCAGGCGTTCGACGGCACCGTGCCCCGGGCCTCGGCCGGCAGGTCGATCTCGGTCCGCTCGCCGAACCCGTACTGCTTGGCCCAGTAGGCAAGGCGGTCGATGCCCAGGCGGCCGGCGAGCTGGAAGAAGAACGTATCGCTCGAGTGGCCGAAGCCGTCGTAGATGTTGAGCGGCCCCCATCCGCGCCGATTCCATTCCCAGAACCGATAGCCGCGGCCGAGGGTCAGGAATGGACGGGTGACGACTCGCTCGGTCGTGGTGATCTTGCCGTCCGCGAGCGCGCCGGTGCCGGTCACGAGCTTATAGGTCGAGCCAGGTGGGAACTGTTCGCTGACGGCGTGGTTCAAGAGCGGCCGGTTCGGATTGCTCGCGAGCTTGCTGTACTCCTTGGCGCTGATGCCCCGTGCGAAGAGGTTGTCGTCGTAGGTCGGCAACGAGACCATCGCCAGGACCTCTCCGGTCTGAGGGTTCATGACGATGAACACGCCGCGCTTGAGGCCTGCGAGCCGCATGGCCCACTTGAGCGCCTTTTCAGCTTCGCGCTGCGTCTTGACGTCCAGGCTGAGCTCGAGCGACGACCCGGCGATGGGCGGCCTGACCTCGTTGAGCACGCGGATCTTTCGGCCAGCGGCGTCACGCTCGACCTGCTCGACACCGTACTGGCCGCGAAGCTCCGTCTCATAGACTCGTTCGACACCCGCTCGGCCGATGGTGTCGTCGGGCAGGTAGCCCTGGTCACGAAGCTGCTCCAGGTCATCAGCCGAGACCGGACCGCTGTAGCCGATGAGCTGTGAGACCAGCGGCCCGAGGGGATACTCGCGGCGCGCCTCGGCATCGACCTGCACGCCGGGCAGCATGAGGTGCTCCTCGGCGATCAGCCGCGCCGTCGTTTCGGGGACGTCCATCGCGATGCGCACGAGGTCGAACCGCGAGCCTGGGTTGCGATCGATCGCCTCGTTGATGTCGGCGGTCTCGAGGCTGAGCAGCCGGGCGAGGCGCGCGACGACCAATTCGCGCTTCGAGAAGGGCAAGTCGGCGGGTCGGATCTTGACCGTGAACGAAGGGACGTTCTTGACGAGCTCGACGCCGTTGCGATCGTAGATCAGCCCGCGTGCGGAGGGCGTCGACTGCAGGATCATGCGGTTGTCGTCGGCCAGCGTGGCGTAGTGCCCACTCTCGGCGACCTGGAGCTGGAAGAGCCGAAGGCCGAGGGCGCCAACGACCACCGCGGTGATGACCGCGAAGGCCACGAACCGCACCAGGAGACGCTCGCGGGGGGATCGATGCTCGAGATCGATGGCGGTCATGCGGTCACCAGTCGATCCGGTCGGTCACGCCAAATCGCAACCAGATCAGGCGCATGGCGGCGGCCACGGGCAACGCGATCGCGGCGTCGACCAGCGCGGTCGACAGCACGGATGGCCACGAGAGCATGGGGTCGAGGCCGGTCGTGGCGCCAAGCATGGCTGCCTCGAGGACCTGGAACGCGAGCGCCGACACGAAGACGACCGCGGTCGCGACCAGCACCCGCCGCTGTGGCAGGAACCGCGACATCAGGACGATGGCGCCGATGAGCAGAAGCAACACCAGCGAACTGGTCCCGAGCTGCCGTCCTGGGGTCAAGAGATCGAGCAAGAGGCCTCCGACGAAGGCCCAAGTGAGGCCGACTTCGATCCCGATCATCATCGTCGCCGTCACCGAGAAGATGAAGATGAGGTCGGGCTTCACGCCCACGATGGTCAATTCCGGAAAGACGCTGACCTCGAGAAGTGCCACCACCACGGCTCCGACCGCGGCGAGGGGGATGCTCATCGAGTCGTCGCCTCGTGATTAGCCCCGGCGCCAGTGAAGGGGGGTGGCGGTACCGGGCGAGCAGCGCTGCCGGGCGGGAGTATAGCGCGGGCAGGCAGTTCGGCCATCCACACGTGAGCGCGGCCCCTCCGATCGCCAGCGTCCCGGCCGCCCGACGCGCCGATGTTCCACGTGGAACAGTTCCTGGTCTGCTCCGGTGGAAGGGCCCACCAGGCGGCTGGCTGGGCGGACGATCGAGTCGTGCGAGCGGCGGATCGGACCAGCGGGAGGCGAGCCGACGCCAAGCGCGCGTGAAGACGCGATCGGTAGCCTTGTCTCGTCGGTCGGGCGCTCAGCCGACGACGTCGGTCGGGACGCCTGGCCGGCCCTGGAACAGGCCGAATCGGCTAGAATCGGAGGCAGTGAAGACGCACCGACCGCGATGCTCGTGAGCGAGACGATCGCGTGCGCGAACCAGAAAGGCGGCGTCGGGAAGACGACCACGGTCGTCAACCTCGCGACCTATCTGGCACTCGCGGGGCGACGCGTGCTCGTCCTCGACCTCGACCCACAGGGCAACGCAACGTCGGGCCTGGGGATCGATCGCGACTCGCTCGCGGCCACCGCGTATGACGCGATGGTCGATGACCGGCCGCTGGATGACCTCGTCGTTCAGACCGAACACGCTGGCCTCGATCTCGTGCCTTCGTCGATCGGCCTCGCCGCCGTGGAGGTCGAGCTGGCGGCGACACCACAGCGCGAACGACGCCTCGCGAGAGTGCTCCGGGAGACAGCCGCGACGTATGACCACATCTTCATCGACTGTCCGCCATCGCTCGGGTTGCTGACCGTGAATGCCCTGACCGCGGCCGATGCGGTTCTCATCCCGCTCCAATGCGAGTACTACGCGATGGAAGGGCTCGGCCAGCTCCTGGCGACCGTCGAACTGGTACGGGACAACCTGAACCCGGACCTCGCCGTCGACGGCGTTGTGCTGACCATGTTCGACGCTCGCACGCGCCTGTCGTCCGACGTCGCAGACGAGGTCCGAAGACATCTCGGTAGGACCGTCTACGAGTCGATCATCCCGCGGAGCGTCAGGCTCTCGGAGGCGCCCAGCTACGGTCAGGCGATCGCGACCTACAGCCCCGATTCACGCGGCGCGCATGCGTACCGACAGCTCGCCGATGAGTTCATCGCCCGCCGATCGACGCGCGCCGAGCCGGACCGCGATCCGGTGCCAGCAACCGCCGCAACCGACCGGCGCCGAAGAACCACGATCAACCGCAACGATGGAGGCCGTGGCATGAGCGTGACGGAACGGCGAACCGGCGGCCTGGGCCGAGGCCTCGCATCGTTGATCCCGCAGCGGCCAGCCGGCGGTGGCCCCGCTGAGATCCCCATCGATCGTGTTCGCCACAACCCGTTCCAGCCGCGACACACGGCAGACGTATCTGGGCTGGAGTCGTTGGCCGACAGCATCCGCGCACATGGCGTGCTGCAGCCGATCGTCGTCATCGCCACCCTCGACGGCTTTCAGCTCATCGCCGGTGAGCGCCGCCTGCGGGCCGCGCAGATGGCCGGCCTGGAGCGCATCCCGGCCACGGTGCGTGAAGCGGACGAGCAGGACCAGCTGGAGCTCGCACTCGTCGAGAACCTTCAGCGCACCGACCTCAACCCGATCGAGGCTGCGACCGCCTATCGGCGGCTCATCGACGAATTCGGCCTCGACCAGGATGGAGTCGCCAGCCGCGTCGGCCGGGCCCGATCGAGCATCGCCAATACCCTGAGGCTGCTCGACCTGGCGGAGCCGGTGCAGGCGGCAGTCGCATCGGGCCAGATCAGCGAGGGCCACGCTCGCGCGATCGCCGGTCTGACCGAGCATTCCGGCCAGCTCACGGTCCTCGACTCCGTCGTGTCCGCGGGTCTCTCCGTGCGGCAGACCGAAGAGCTCGTGCGGCGCCTCAAGGAGCTCGACCGACCGACGCCACGCTCGCCGAAGAGCCCGGACCCAGACCTGGAGCGACTCGAGACCGACCTTCGAGATGCTCTGGGGACCAAGGTCACGGTCTCGTCGAGACGTCGCGGCGGGCGCATCACGATCGAGTACTACGGAGATGACGACCTCGAGCGCCTCACCAGCAGGCTCATCGGGAACGCCGGATGACCGAAGCGTCGAGGGCGACACGGCAGACCGGCGTCGAAGCCGGCAACGGCCGCTCGGCAAAGGGCCGCGGCTCCAAGGCCCAGGGCTACACGGCGGAGAGCATCCAGGTCCTCGAGGGCCTCGAGGCGGTCCGTCGACGCCCGGGGATGTACATCGGCTCGACCGATGGTCGCGGCCTGCACCACCTCGTTTGGGAGGTCGTCGACAACTCCATCGACGAGGCCATGGCCGGCTATGCCTCCGCCATCGAGGTTCGCATCCTGCCCGACGGCAGCGTCCGCAACCGGGATAACGGCCGAGGCGTTCCCGTCGGGCGGCACAAGACCGGCAAGGACGCGCTCGAGGTCGTGCACACCGTGCTCCACGCCGGCGGCAAATTCGGCGGCGGCGGCTACAAGGTCTCCGGCGGTCTTCACGGCGTCGGCGTGAGCGTGGTCAACGCCCTGTCCGAGTGGATGCATGTCGAGTCCGCACGGGACGGCAAGGTCTTCGGCCAGAGCTACGCACGGGGCAAGCC
Organism: uncultured Chloroflexia bacterium; assembly: GCA_963777975.1. GTDB lineage: Bacteria > Chloroflexota > Limnocylindria > Limnocylindrales > CSP1-4 > CSP1-4. The sequence continues at coordinate 98,229 of CAVZSO010000002.1, forward strand.
GACGACGCCGGTCCGCGAGCTCGGCCGGGCCGACGGACGCCAGGGCACCACGACCCACTTCAAGGCCGACCCCGAGGTCTTCGAGGACCTCGACTTCAACTTCGACGTCATCTCGCAGCGCCTGCGTGAGTCGGCCTACCTGAACAAGGGGGTCTGGATCACGCTCGTCGATGAGCGCCCGGCGCCGATCCACGAGAAGGCCTTCTACTTCGAGGGCGGCCTGGTCAGCTTCGTGCGCCACCTGAACCAGGACAAGGAGACGCTCCACCATCGGCCGGTCTACGTCGAGCGGCGGGAGGGCACCACGAGCATCGAGGTGGCTCTCCAGTACAACGACTCCTACTCGGAGAACGTCTTCTCGTTCGCCAACAACATCAACACCGTCGACGGCGGGACGCACGTGACCGGGTTCCGCGCGGCCTTGACGACCTCCCTCAACGACTGGGCTCGGCGATCGGGCGTGCTCAAGGACTCCGACGCGAACCTCTCGGGCGACGACGTCCGCGAGGGCTTGACCGCGGTCATCAGCGTCAAGCTGACCGATCCGCAGTTCGAGGGTCAGACCAAGGCCAAGCTGGGCAATGCCGACGTCAAGGGCGCGGTCCAGACGGCCGTCGCCGAGGGCATCGGCCAATATCTGGACGAGAATCCGGCCGACGGCCGAGCCATCATCCAGAAGTGCCTGACCGCGGCACGCGCACGCGAGGCGGCCCGCAAAGCCAGGGACCTCGTCATCCGCAAGGGTGCCCTGGAGGGCATGTCGCTGCCCGGCAAGCTGGCCGACTGCCAGGAGCGCGACCCCGAGCGCAGCGAGCTCTACATCGTCGAGGGCGACTCGGCCGGCGGCTCGGCCAAGCAGGGCCGGGATCGTCGCTTCCAGGCCATCCTGCCCATGCGCGGCAAGCTCCTCAACGTCGAGCGCGCACGGCTCGACCGCATCCTGGGCTCGGAGAACGTCCGGCCGCTGATCATCGCCCTTGGGGCGGGCATCGGTGAGTCGTTCGACCTCGCCAAGCTGCGCTACCACCGGATCATCCTGCTGGCCGATGCGGACGTCGATGGCGCACACATCCGAACCCTGCTCCTGACCTTCTTCTTCCGGCACATGCCGGAGGTCATCGAGAACGGCTTCCTCTATATCGCGCAGCCGCCCCTCTACCGCATCAGCACCGGCAAGATCACGCATTACGCCCAGGATGAGAAGGAGCGGGACCGCGCTATCAAGGAGCTCAAGGTCAAGAACGTCTCGGTCCAGCGCTTCAAGGGCCTTGGCGAGATGAACGCCGACCAGCTCTGGGAGACGACCATGAACCCGGCCAGTCGGACGTTGCTCCGGGCCGAGGTCGACGATGCCGCCGAGGCCGATCTCATCTTCAGCAAGCTGATGGGTGAGAAGGTCGGGCCACGCAAGGACTTCATCAAGGCCGAGGCGCGTAAGGTCGCCAACCTTGACATCTGAGGTCGCCGTGACGGACGGCACTGCACCGGCCGGTGGCTCGACCGGATCGCCCGGCACGGGGGACACAAGCGTCCCGAACGATGGGCGCGTCTACCGCTTCGTCGTCGATCCCCACCATTGCTTCGTCTGCGGCGAGCTCAACGCGCGCGGGCTGCGCGCGACCATCTACGCCACGTCGGGCATGGCCTGGACCGAGGTCACCCTCGGGCCGGACCTCGTCGGCTGGTCCGACAAGGCCCACGGCGGGATCCTGGCCACCTTGCTCGACGAGGTGATGGGCTGGGCGCTCTTCGAGCATGACTGCTGGGGTGTGACCGCCGAGCTGACCGTCCGCTACCTGCGACCGGCGGACGTGAACCGGCGTGTGCGGGTCGAGGGCGAGGTGGTGGAGGCCAACCGACGCCTGTTCCGGACCCGCGGCCGGATCCTCGACGAGGAGGGCAGCCTGCTGGCCACCGCCGAAGGCCGGTACGTGGCCGCGCCCGAGGCCCGCAAGGCCGAGCTCCGGGACGCCTATCGCTTCCACATGGTCGCGGTCGACGGGATGACCCCGCCGCGACCGCGGGAGGCTTCGTGACGAAGACCAAGGCCACCAGCGTCCTGCCGGGGATCGCCACATCGGGCGGGGCTGTCCCGACGAGCGCCACGACCGAGCGTGCCAACCGTTTCGTCGCCGAGCACCGTGCCATGGCGACGACCCTCGGTCGCACGCTGGCCGATCTCGTGACCGAGCCGGATCGGTTCGTGGTCAGCCTGGAACGAGGCTTCCGACGCCTGGCCGACCCGAGCTATCGGGACGCCCAAACGTGGGTCGTGCCTGGCGCGGTCGGCGTCATCGGCGTCCGCGGACCCCTGGTCAAGGCGGTCGAGCGTCCGGTCACCCGCGCCCTGCGGGAGGCCTCCCCGGCGGTCTCGATCTACCTCGCCGATGCCTGCTCCCAGCGGGACGCCTTCGAGGTCCGCCTCTTCGCGCTGGTGCCACTCCGGCGCAGCCTTCGTGACGACCCGGAACGCAGCTGGCAGATCGTCCGCCGTCTTGCCCGGCAGGCGAGCGACTGGGTGAGCGTCGACTCGCTGGCCGATGTCGTCGCCCGTGGCCTGCTCCTCGAGCCCTTCCGCTGGGCGGAGATCGAGCTGCTCGTCTACTCGCCCTACCGTTGGGAGCGTCGGCTGGTCGCCGCGACGCTCGCGGAGCTGCCCTTCCGGCTGTCAGCCGCCGAGCGTGCCGATCTTCGCGCCCGACCGGCACTGTCGATCCTCGGGACCATGATCGGCGAGGCCGATCCCGACGTCCAGAAGGCGCTCTCATGGGCGCTTCGCTCCTGGCGCGAGGTGGATCCCGAGGGCGTCTCGACCTTCCTGCGGCGTGAGGCGGAGACCGCCGTGGCGACGGACGACGGTGGACGTGCCTGGGTCGTGCGCGATGCGCTGACCGGCCGCTCCGCGGACGCCGACCTGGCGGCCGAGCTCAAGCCCCGCCTGGCGGGCATCCGACGCCGACCGGGCGCGCCAGATACGAGCCTCGCTCACGCCACGGCATCGGCCTTCTTCGTGCATGCCATGCCGGACCCGCTCGACATCGCGGAGGCGCCCCTCGACCTGGCGCCGAGCCCGGTGATCGCATGACCGGTGGCGGCGTGACGACCGACCACAGGAGTCAGCAAGCGTGACCGACGAGATCGGCAACGTCCGACGCATCGGGATCGAGGAGGAGCTGCGAACCAGCTACCTCGACTACGCGATGAGCGTCATCGTCAGCCGCGCGCTGCCCGACGTGCGCGACGGCCTCAAGCCCGTCCACCGCCGGATCCTCTACACCATGAACGAGATGGGCCTGGGCTCGGGCTCGGCCTATCGCAAGTGCGCGGCCATCGTCGGCGAGGTGATGGGCAAGTACCACCCGCACGGCGACGTCGCCCTCTACGACGCCCTCGTGCGGCTCGCCCAGGACTTCTCGCTGCGCTACCCGCTCGTCGACGGCCAGGGCAACTTCGGCTCGGTCGACGGCGATCCGCCGGCCGCGATGCGCTACACCGAGGCGCGCATGACCGCCATCGCGGCGGAGATCCTGGCCGACATCGGCAAGGACACCGTCGAGTTCGTCGACAACTACGACGGCACGCTCCAGCAGCCCTCGGTCCTGCCGGCCAAGCTGCCCAACCTCCTCGTCAACGGTTCGTCCGGTATCGCGGTCGGCATGGCCACCAACATCCCGCCCCATCACCTGGGCGAGATCGCCGCCGCCACCATCGCCCTGATCGACGAGCCGACGCTCACCTCCGACGAGCTCTGCGAGCACGTCAACGGCCCCGACTTCCCGACCGGCGCCACGATCTTCCGCTTCGAGCAGCGCCGCAACCCGCTGACCGGCCAGCAGGAGCGCATCGACGCCATCCGCGAGATGTACGCCCATGGTCGTGGCCGGGTCGTGATGCGCGCCCAGTGCGCCTTCGAGGAGACTCGCCAGAACCGGATGGCCATCGTCGTCACCGAGCTGCCCTACCAGGTCAACAAGGCCTCGCTGGTCGAGAAGATCGCCGACCTCGTGACGGGCAAGAAGATCGAGGGCATCGCCGACCTGCGCGACGAGTCGGACCGCGACGGCATGCGCCTGGTCATCGAGTGCAAGCGCGACGTCAACCCGCACAAGGTCCTCAACAACCTGTTCAAGCACACGCCGCTGCAGCTGGCCTTCAACATGAACATGCTGGCGCTGGTCGACGGTCAGCCGCAGACGCTGCCGCTCAAGTCGGTCCTCCAGCACCATATCGACTGGCGCCGGGTGGTCGTCCGCCGCCGGACGGAGTACGACCTCGGCAAGGCGCGCGACCGGGCGCACATCCTCGAGGGCCTCAAGGTCGCGCTGGACAACCTCGACGCGGTCATCGCGACCATCCGCGGCTCGGCCGACTCCGACGACGCCCGGCAGAACCTCATCGCCAAGTTCAACCTGACCGAGATCCAGGCCAACGCCATCCTGGAGATGCAGCTCCGACGCCTGGCCGCGCTCGAACGCAAGAAGATCGAGGACGAGTACCTGGCGCTCATCCAGCTCATCGCCGAGCTGGAGGACATCCTGGCCAACCCGGCGCGCATCTCCGGCATCCTCAAGGAGGAGCTCGCCGAGCTGGCCCGCAAGTACGCCGGCGAGCGTCGCACGCGGGTGGCCGACGACGCCAGCCGCGAGATGACCGACGAGGACCTCATCGCCGACGAGGACGTCGTCGTGACGGTCTCCGGCCGCGGCTACATCAAGCGCCAGCCGCTGGCCACGTACCGGCGCCAGGCACGCGGTGGCAAGGGCATCATCGGGGCGCGGACCGTCGAGGAGGATGCGCTCGAGCACCTGCTGGTGGCCAACACGCACGACTGGGCCCTCTTCTTCACCAACCGCGGCCGCGTCTTCAGCTCGAAGGTCTTCCAGGCGCCCGACGCCAGCCGCCAGGCCAAGGGCATCCCGATCATCAACCTCGAGGGCGTCCAGGTCGAGACCGGCGAGGTCATCCTGTCGGTGCTCACGACGCCCGACTTCGAGAAGGGCCACAACCTGGTCATGGCCACGCGTCGCGGCATCATCAAGAAGACGCCCATCGAGCAGTTCGAGCGGGTGCGTTCGTCGGGCATCCGGGCCATCACCGTCAACGAGGGCGACGACCTGGCCTGGGTCGGCATCTCGTCCGGCGAGGACGACGTGGTGCTGACGACGGCGCTGGGCAAGATCGCCCGCTTCCACGAGTCCGAGGTGCGGCCGATGGGACGCGACGCGGCCGGCGTCATCGGGATCCGCCTGGCCCGAGCAGGTGACCGCGTGGTCGGCATGAGCGTCGTCCTGCCCGAGGCCGACCTGCTGGTGCTGACCGAGACCGGCTACGGCAAGCGTGTCCCGCTGACCGAGTTCCGGGTCAAGCACCGCGGCGGCCAGGGCGTCCATCTCATCGGCCTGGAGGGCGCCAAGACCGGCAGCGTGGCCGCCGTCGAGCTGGTCACCGAGGCCGACGAGGAGCTGCTGCTCATCAGCGCGGCCGGACAGGTCGTGCGGACCGACGTCAAGTCCATCAACCGCTACGGCAGCCAGGCGCGCGGCGTCATCGTCATGCGCCTCAACGAGGGCGACACCGTGGCCGGCATCGCCGTCTTCAGGGCCGGGCTGGCGGAGCAGCGGTCGATGGGCGACAATGACGCCCCCGACGGCGAGGGCCCGGTCGGAACGTGAGGTGCACGGCGGTGAGGCGGGAACGGACGACCTCGTGAGCGATTTCGGCACGGTCGGTGCTGCGTTGCTGGCCGAGGAGTACGGCGTCTACACCGGCAACGCGAATCCGGACCTGGCGCGCAAGATCTGCCGCTACCTGGGCAAGGAGCTCGGTGGCGCCGAGGTCTTCGAGTTCGCCAACGAGAACATCTTCACCAGGATCCTCGACAACGTCCGCCAGAACGACGTCTACCTCGTTCAGCCGACGTGCAGCCCGGTCAACAAGTCGATCATGGAGCTGCTCATCATGCTCGACGCCTTCAAGCGTGCGAGCGCTGGCCGGATCACGGCCGTGGTGCCCTTCTACAGCTACGGCCGCTCGGACAAGAAGGACCAACCGCGCGTCCCCATCACGGCCCGCCTGATCGCCGACATGATCCAGGTCGCCGGCGCCGACCGCGTGCTGACCATGGACCTCCACCAGGGCCAGATCCAGGGCTTCTTCAACATCCCGGTCGACGAGCTGACCGCCGTCCACCTGTTGAGCAACTACTTCCGCCAGAAGCAGCTCGAGAACCTCGTGGTGGTCACCGACCTGGGCTTCGCCAAGCGCGCCCGGACCTTCGCCGAGCTCCTCGACGCGCCCCTGGCGGTCATCGAGAAGCGCCGCGTCGGCAACCTCGATCGAGCCGAGCTGATGAACGTCATCGGCGAGGTCCGCGGCAAGCGGGCGATCATCGTCGACGACGAGATCGACACCGGCGGCACGCTCATGGAGGTCGTCCGCGCCCTGCAGCGCGAGGGCAGCGAGGAGATCTACGCCTGCGCCACGCACGGCGTGCTGTCTGATCCCGCGGTCGAGCGCATCCGTGACTCGGTGCTCCGCGAGGTCGTGGTCACCGACACCATCCCGCTGCCGCCGGCCAAGCGCATCGCCAAGATCAAGACGCTCTCGGTCGCGCCGCTCATCGGCGAGGCCATCCGCCGCATCCACCTCGGCCAGTCGGTCGGGGCGCTCTTCTCCAGCGAGATCGAGCTCGTCCAGGAGATGGTCCTCTGGGAGGATGGCGGCATGCGCACCATCACCGCCCGGCCGGAGCCAGCCGCGGTGACCAAGGCCTAGCGCCGCGAACCCGATGATGAAGCCACACGGTGCCCGACCGACCGACCGACGAGGAGCAGGGGACCGACACGTGAGCCTGAAGCTCTACCGACCGACCTCCGAGGGCCTGGCGCCGAGCCCGGTCCAGGAGCAGAACTGGCGGCGGCGCCTGCGCGCATCGCGCTGGAGCCCGGCGCCGCTGGCGAACCCCGAGGCGACCGAGGTCAGCGGCGGCAGCGGCATCCTCTTCTTCGGTGGCTTGGGCCTGCTGACCTTCCTGATCATCGTCGGCGGCTCGCTCATCGGCCTCTGGTCCTGACGCCGCCCAGCCGTCGAGCGCCCGATCGACCGCCAGCTGAGCGGCCGTCGCGTCGGGTCGCAGCGGACGGCGGCCTATACTTCTGGCTCCCATGAAGAACTTCCTGTCGCGCTTCGTCGACACCAACGAGCGCGAGGTACGCCGCCTGCGGCCCATCCTCGACGAGATCAATGACCTCGAGCCGGAGCTCCAGGCTCTCTCCGACGAGGAGCTGCGCGAGCGCATGGTCACGCTGCGCGAGGAGCTGCGCGCCGAGACCACCCCCTCGCGAGCCGTCCCAGGAGGAGCTCGAGTCCGAAGGCGAGCCGCGTCGCGTGCTGGCCAAGGAGCGACGCAAGGACGATGCACGGCGTCTCCAGGAGGCGCTCGACGACGCGCTGCCGGAGGTCTTCGCGGCCGTTCGCGAGGTCAGCCGCCGACGCCTCGAGATGCGGCCGTACGATGTCCAGATCCTGGGCGCCATGGTCCTGCACCAGGGCAAGATCGCCGAGATGCGCACCGGCGAGGGCAAGACCCTGGTCGGTCCCATCGCCGCCGCGCTCAACGCCATGGGCGGCCGCGGCGTCCACGTGGTCACCGTCAACGACTACCTCGCCAAGCGCGACCCGCAGTGGATGGGCCCCATCTTCCACGGCATCGGCCTGACCGTCGGCATCATCCAGCACGACATCGCCTATCTCTTCGACCCCGACCACCGCGGCACCGACGAGTCGCTCCAGTACCTGCGCCCGGTCACGCGCCAGGAGGCCTACGGGGCCGACATCACCTACGGCACCAACAACGAGTTCGGCTTCGACTACCTGCGCGACAACATGGTCACCGAGCTCACCGAGCGGGTCCAGCGGGGTCGTTCGTACGCCATCATCGACGAGGTCGACAACATCCTCATCGACGAGGCCCGCACGCCGCTCATCATCAGCGGCCAGGCCGAGGAATTGGCCGACATGTACTACCAGTTCGCACGGCTCGTGCCGCGACTCCGCGAGCGGCCGGAGGGCGCCGAGGAGGGCGGCGACTACTTCGTCGACCTCAAGGAGCACGCCGTCTCGCCGACCGAAGAGGGCATCGAGAAGATCGAGAAGCTGGTCGGCGTCGAGAACCTCTATGCCGCCGACCCGCGGCTGGCGCGGCACTTCGAGCAGGCCCTGCGCGCCCACGCGCTCTATCGCCGCGACCGCGACTACCTGGTCAAGGACGGCGAGATCGTCATCGTCGACGAGTTCACGGGGCGCCAGATGCCCGGCCGCCGCTGGTCGGAAGGGCTGCACCAGGCGGTCGAGGCCAAGGAGGGACTGCGCGTCCAGCGCGAGTCGGTCACGCTGGCCACCATCACCTTCCAGAACTACTTCCGGCTGTACGACAAGATCGCCGGCATGACGGGCACGGCGCAGACCGAGCAGGAGGAGTTCTACAAGATCTACGGCCTCGAGGTGGTCACCATCCCGACCCACCGGCCGATGATCCGCGCCGACGAATTGGACCTCGTCTACCGCGACGAGCAGGCCAAGTTCAAGGCGCTCATCGAGGAAGTCCGTGAGATGCGCGAGGTCGGTCGACCGGTCCTCGTCGGCACCACGAGCGTCGAGAAGAGCGAGGTCCTGGGCGAGATGCTCAAGCGCGAGGGCATCCCGCACAGCGTGCTCAACGCCAAGCTGCACGAGAAGGAGGCGGCCGTCGTCGCCCAGGCCGGGCGCAGCGGGGCCGTGACCATCGCCACCAACATGGCCGGCCGAGGCACGGACATCCTGCTCGGCGGCAACGCGAGCGGCATGACCTCGGAGGCGCTCCACCGCAAGGGCATCAACCCCCTCGAGGCGCCGCCGGAGGTCTATGCCGAGGCCCTGGCCGAGGCCAAGGCGTCGTGCGCCGAGGACCATGACCGCGTCGTGGCGGCCGGTGGCCTGCACATCATCGGCACGGAGCGCCACGACAGCCGGCGCATCGATAACCAGCTGCGCGGTCGCGCCGGACGGCAGGGCGATCCCGGCTCCTCCCGTTTCTACCTCTCCCTGGAGGATCCCCTCCTCAAACGCTTCGCCGGCGAGCGGGTGACCAGCCTGATGACCAGGCTCGGCCTCGAGGACGACATGGCCATCGAGTCGGGCATGGTCTCCAAGACCATCGAGAGCTCGCAGACTCGGGTCGAGGGCTTCAACTTCGACATGCGCAAGCGCGTCGTCGAGTACGACGATGTCATCAACAAGCAGCGCGAGACGATCTACGCCGAGCGCGACAAGGTCCTCCACAACGAGGACCTGACCGATTCCGTGCGTGACTTCCTGGACGAGGAGATCGACGTGCTGGTCGACGAGCACCTCGCCGCAGAGGTGCCCGACGACTGGAACATCGAGGGCCTGTCACATCGCCTCGCGGGCATGGGCTTCGATGCGGCCGCGATCTCGGTCGATGCCCTCTGGGACCTTGGCTCGCGAGATGCGATCGTCGAGGCCCTTCGCCAGCAGGCCGACCTGCAACTCGAACGCCAGGCGACCGAGTACGGCGAGGAGACCTGGTCGATGGTCGAGCGCATCGTCCTGCTGCGGACCATCGACTCGCTGTGGGTCGAGCACCTGACCGAGATCGACGACATGCGTCGCGGTATCGGCCTGCGCGGCTACAGCGGGACCGACCCCCTCAACGAGTTCAAGCGCGAGGCCTTCGCGCTCTACGACGAGCTGCGCGGCTTCATCCGCGGGCAGGTCGCGTCGACCATCTTCCGCGTCCAGGTCCAGCGTCCAGCCGCGCCGACGCCGACGCCCGCTGCCGGGCCCGGGTCAGCCGGCCAAGGCCGACACGGCGCAGGCCGCTCCGGCCCTCGGCGCCGCTCAGGCGGAGGCCCCGATCAATGGCTCGGGCGCTGCCGGCGCAGCCGCGCCCGCCGCCATCGCCAGCGCCGCAGCGACGACCAGCACCGCCACGGCCACGGCTGCCGGTGCCGCGCCGCTGCTGCCCGGCCTCGGCGGCGGCACGCCGCGCATGATGCGCGAGCAGCTCGGCGACGAGGTCCGACAGCCCTCCGGCGGCAGCAACCCGTCCGGCCAAAAGCTCGGCCGCAACGATCCGTGCTATTGCGGCAGCGGCCTCAAGTACAAGAAGTGCCACGGTCGCTGACGCCTCCGCGGGCGACGACGTCCCGCTGACATCGGGTTTGTCGCGCTTTTCTTCGAAATTCTCGGCTCGACCCCTTGGCGTCGACCGACCGCCTCCCTATACTCGGCGAAACACGCCGGAGGTTGCCCTTCCGGTGTTCGACACGCCCTCTTGGACGCGCGCCAGAAACGCAGCGTCGAGGGCCAGGGAGGAGCGAGGGATCGCTTGAAGTCGGGTGCCATCGACGACGAGCTCGTCGACCTGATCGCCTGTGAGCGCGATTGCCGTTCCTGCAGCTACGCCGCGTGGCTGGACTGCGACGGCAACTGCGGTCCCTGTCCTCACAACGGCTACTGCCCCTGCGTGAACCCCGTCGTCGCACGGAGCAAGACGGCCCTCCGCATCATCGAGCTGCGGCCGCTGCTCCTGCAGGACCTGCGCGGGCGAAGCTGATGGACGGCGCCGCCGTCCGCGAGCTCGTCGAGCGGATCCGAGCGACCTCGGGGCGGCTTTGACCTCGGGACGAAGACCGATCGCCTGAACGCGCTCGAAGAGGCGGCCGGGGCGCCCGACCTGTGGGACGACCCCAAGAACGCACAACGCGTGCTCCGTGAGGCCGACGGCCTGCGTGACGAGCTGGCCCTCTGGGGCGCCTTGCTGCAGCGCGCCGACGACCTCGACGAGATCGCCGAGCTGGCCCAGACCGACGCCGCCCTGGCCTCGGAGGTCGACGCCGAGGCGGATGCCCTGCGCGTCGATTACGAGCGGGAGCGGACGGCGCTCCTCTTCTCGGGGCCGTACGACGAGCGCAACGCGCTGTTGACCGTCAGCGCCGGCGCCGGGGGCACGGAGGCGACCGACTGGGCCGAGATGCTGCTGCGCATGTACTTGCGCTGGGCCGAGCGACACCGAGCCCAGACCGAGATCCTCGACCAGCTCGAGGGCGAGCAGGCCGGCATCAAGAGCGCGACCATCGCCGTCGATGGTCGCCGCGCCTACGGCTGGCTGCGCGCCGAGCGCGGGGTCCATCGCCTGGTGCGCATCAGCCCCTACGACGCGCAGAAGCGTCGGCAGACGACCTTCGCGCTGATCGAGGTCGTGCCCGAGGTCGAGGACGACGTCGAGGTCGAGATCAACCCCGACGACCTGCGCATCGATACCTATCGCGCGACCGGCGCCGGCGGGCAGCACGTCAACAAGACCGACTCAGCGGTGCGCATCACGCACCTGCCGAGCGGCATCGTCTCGCAGAGCCAGAACGAACGCTCGCAGATGCAGAACCGCGAGACGGCCATGAAGATCCTGCGCGCGCGGCTCCTGGAGCGTGCCCTCGAGGAGCGAGAGCGCGAGATGGCGGCCATCCGGGGCGAGCACGTCGAGGCCGGCTGGGGCAACCAGATCCGCTCGTACGTCCTGCACCCGTACCAGATGGTCAAGGACCACCGCACGGAATTCGAGACCAGCGACACGGGCGGCGTCCTCGACGGCGACCTGGACGCGTTCATGCAGGCCGAGCTGGAGCGGCTGGCGACGCAGACCGAAGAGGTCGCCTAGTGTCGTCCGGCCCGTCGGGGGCGACCGCCGTCGGCCGGCCGGACGCCGGCGGACCGCAGGCGGTCGCGATCCGCGCCATGAACATGGACGACCTGCCGGCGTGTGCGGACGTCTTCTACCTCGCGCTCGACAGGCTCAGCGAGACCCGCCACGAGGCGCCGTCGCCGCGCAACGAGGCCAGCCTGCTGCGGCTCTACGCTCGGCTCGTGGCCAGCCACCCGGCGGGCAGTGCCGTGGCGGAGCTCGACGGACGGATCATCGGCTTCGGCATCGCCGTGGAACGCGAACGGAGCTGGTTCCTGGGTTTCCTGTTCGTGGAACCGGCCTCGCAGGCGAGCGGCATCGGCCGGCGGTTGTTGGAGCGGATCCTGCCAGCGTCCGGCGTCGACGCCTGGGTGTCCACCGGCGGCAGCCTGGCCACCTGCGCGGAGGCCATCCAGCCGATCGCGACCGGGTTGTACGCGTCGCTCGGGATGCGGCCGCGCGACGCGATCTACCTGCTGGTCGGCACGCCTCGGGCGGACGCCCTGCGGCCGCTGCCGCCGACCGTCGAGGGCGTCCCGTTCGAGCGACTGGAGTCGTCGCTCGGTGCCGCACTGGCTGGACGAGGTGCTGGCATCGCTCGACCTGGCGGCGGTCGGCCACCGTCGTCCGATCGACCACCGCGACGATCGCGCCGAGGGTCGCCAGGGGGTCGTCTTCCGCGATCGCGGCGACGGCCACGCGCTGGGGTATGGCTACGTCCAACCGAGCGGTCGGCATCGGGCCGGCCTACGCGATCGAGCCCGAGCTCCTCGAGGGCTTCATCGGCGACCTCATCGGACGCGTCCGGCCGGCGGGCGCCTGGCAGCTCGTGGTGCCCGGCGCATCGGCCGCCATGCCGGCCCTGCTCCGTGCTGGCCTGCGCTTCGACGAGCCGCCCATCATCTATTGCGCCACGGCGCCGAACCTGGCGGTCGAGGGCTACCTGCTGCGGAGCTACGCGCTACCGTAGGCGGGTCGAACGCCCGCCGGCATCACCGGCTTCAGCGTGGGCGACGGCAGATCGTCCAACCTGCGCCAGGGAGGTCCGCTGCCTGCATGGTCGAACACGCCAGGGTGGTCGTCATCGGCGGCGGCGTCGGCGGCACGAGCGTGGCCTACCACCTGGCGGAGCTCGGCTGGACGGACGTCGTGCTGCTCGACCGGGCGGGCCTGACGAGCGGCTCGACCTTCCACTCGGCAGGCCTCGTCGGGCAGCTGCGCAGCACCACGACGCTGACGCGGATGATGATGTACGGCGCCGACCTCTATCGCCGACTGACGGCTGAGACCGGCGTCGACGTCTCGTGGCACGAGGTCGGCTCGTTGCGATTGGCCTCGACGCCGGCGCGCTTCGAGGAGCTGCAGCGCCAGGTCGGCTGGGCGCGGACCTTCGGGTTGCCGCTCGAGCTCGTCACGACCGAGGAGGCGCACCGGCGCTTCCCGCTGATGGACCCGATCGGCGTCCTGGGCGCCGTCTTCCTGCCGACCGATGGCTGGCTGGACCCGTCGAACCTGGCCCTCGCCATGGCCGCCGGTGCCAGGGCTCGCGGCGTGCGGATCCTGACCGAGCATCGCGTCATCGGCATCGATGTCGATGGTGGCCGCGTCCGCGGTGTGACCACCGATCGAGCCACGTTCTCGACGGAGGTCGTCGTCAACGCCGGCGGCATCTTCGCGCCGGAGATCGGTCGCCTGGCAGGGATCACCGTGCCGATCATCCCGATGGCCCACCAATACCTGCTGACGAAGCCGATCGAGGGCGTCACGGCCGACCTGCCGACGATGCGCGACCCCGACAACCTGGTCTACTTCCGCGAGGAGACCGGCGGCTTGTGCATGGGTGGCTACGAACGCGACCCGGACCCCTGGTCGCTCGACGGCGTGCCAGCCGACTTCAACGGCAAGCTGCTGCCGCCCGATTGGCCGCGCTTCGCGCCGATCATGGAGGGCGCCGTCCGGCGCGTGCCGGCGATCGCCGACGCCGAGGTCACCAGGCTCATCAACGGGCCTGAAGCCTTCACGCCCGACAACGAGTTCATCCTCGGTGAGTCGGCCGTGCGGGGGTTCTTCGTGGCCGCCGGCTTCTGCGCCCACGGCATCGCGGGCGCCGGTGGCATCGGCCAGCAGCTCGCGCAATGGATCGTCACCGGTGAGCCGGAGCTGGACCTCTGGAAGATGGACATCCGCCGCTTCGGCAGCCAATACGGATCGCAGGCCTACACGCTCGCGCGCTCGTACGAGAACTACGCCACCTACTACGACATCCACTATCCCAACGAGGAGCGCCTGGCCGGTCGGCCGCTGCGCGTCTCGCCCGCCTACGAGCCGTTGACCGCGCTGGGCGCCGTGTTCGGCGAGAAGTCGGGCTGGGAACGGCCGAACTGGTTCACGAGCAACGAGGCGGCCGGTGACGAGGCCCTGCGACCACGTGGCTGGGCAGGCCAGCATTGGTCGCCCGCCATCGGGGCCGAGGCCATGGCGACCCGGACCACCGCCGCTCTCTTCGACGAGTCGAGCTTCGCCAAGATCGAGGTCTCGGGGGCTGGCGCACTGGCATGCCTCGAGCATCTCTGCGCCAACTCGATGGACCGGCCCATCGGCAGCGTGACCTACACCCAGATGCTCAACACCCGCGGCGGCATCGAGTGCGACTTCACGGTCAGTCGCCTGGCGGACGATCGATTCCTGATCGTGACCGGCACGGCCTTCGGGAACCACGACCTGGGCTGGATCCGCGCCCACCTGCCGGAGGACGGTACGGTCCGCGTCGTCGACGTGACATCGAGCCGCGCGTGCTTCGGGCTGTGGGGGCCGCTGGCCCGGGAGATCCTGGCACCGCTCACCAGGTCCGACCTCTCCAACGAGGCCTTTCCCTACCTGACGGCGCAGGAGATCCACGTCGGCAACGTGCCGGTGCTCGCGCTTCGCGTGACGTATGTCGGCGAGCTCGGCTGGGAGCTCTACGCTCCGACCGAGTACGGCCGCGGGCTGTGGGAGGCGATCTGGGCGGCAGGGGCACCGCGGGGCATGCTCGCGGGCGGCTACCGGGCCATCGACGCCCTGCGGCTGGAGAAGGGCTACCGTGCGTGGGCGGCCGACATCACGCCCGAGGAGTCGCCCGATGAGGCCGGCCTCGGGTTCGCCGTGCGCGCCGACAAGGCCATCGACTTCATCGGTCGCGAGGCGCTGCTCGCTCGCAAGGCCGAGGGCAAGCGACGCCGCCTGGCCTGCCTCGTCCTCGACGACCCACGGTCGGTCACGCTGGGCAACGAGCCCGTGCGCATCGACGGCGCCATCGTCGGGCGGGTGACGTCGGGCGGTTACGGCTACGCCGTCGGCCGCAGCATCGCCTTCGCCTACCTGCCGCCCGAGGCTGCCGTCGTCGGGCAGCGCGGCGAGATCGACGTCTTCGGGGTCTGGGTCGGCGCCGAGGTCGTGCGGGAGCCTCTGTGGGACCCCAAGGGCGAGCGGATCCGGGCATGAACGAGGAGGCCGGATTCGGAGCCCAGTGGAGCGCCGCTCGCCGGCTTGGGTCGGATGCGGAGCTACGCGGCTGGCTCGATCTGGCGCTGCGCCTGTGCGATCGGGCGGATGCGATGGCGCTGGAGCACTTCCGTCATGACCTGGAGATCGTGGCCAAGCCCGACCGATCGTTCGTGACCCAGGCCGACAAGGCCATCGAGCGCTATCTCCGGGAAGCCATCGCGGATGCCCATCCGGACCACGGCCTGATCGGCGAGGAGGAGGGCACCGATGGCGCCGGCGCGTCCGTCCGCTGGTACATCGACCCGATCGACGGCACCCACAACTTCATGCGCGGCGTGCCGCTCTTCGGGACGCTCCTGGGCATCGAGCGCGATGGCGAGATGCAGGTCGGCGTCATCAGCGCGCCGGCTCTGCGCGAGCGCTGGTTCGCGTGGCGTGGTGGCGGGGCCTGGGCCAGCGGCTCGGCCGGCCTGGCGCCGGGCGAGCGACGGCCGATCCGAACGTCACGGCTCGATCGCCTCGAGGTCTCGCAGATCCTCTACAGCTCACCGACCGACATCGAGCCCTATGCGCCCGGCTTCCGGGCGCTCGTGGCGCGGGCCTGGCGAGACCGCGGCTTCGGCGACTTCTGGGGCTATGCGCTCGTCGCCGAGGGCGCCGCCGAGGCGATGATCGAGGTCGGGATGAACGCCTGGGATCTGGCCGGGCCGCTGATGATCATCGAGGAGGCCGGCGGGCGGGTGACCGACTTCAGCGGCGTCCGCTCGATCCATGAACGGACGATGCTGGCCACCAACGGCTTCCTGCACGAGGAGATCCTGGCCGCCCTGCCCGGTTGACGGCCTCGTCGATCGGTGGGCCTGGCCGCCGGGTCCGGCACGAACGATCGACCGCACCGGACCGCACATTTCCCCATTGACGCCGGCATCGAGCCGTTCGTAGACTCGCGCATCGCTCGCCGCCGAGAGGGACGGCCTGCGAGCGTGTCCCCGCGTTCTCCGTTCGGTGGATCCCCGCGAAGACCCAGCGGGGGGTTGAGGAGGATGTGACCCGTGACCATGGACCACGACGCGACAGGTCGCCAAGGACGACGCCCATCTCGAGATCGCTGGGCATCAAGCCACAGCTCAAGCGCACGCTCGGCTTCATGTCGGTCTTCGCCGTCGCCTTCAGCTACATCTCGGTCTCGACCGGCACCTTCACCAACCAGGCGGTCGGCTACGGCGTCGGCGGGCCGGCGACCGTCATGTGGGCCTGGTTCATGGTCATCATCGGCCAGTCGTTCGTGGCGCTCAACTTCGCCGAGCTGTCGAGCCACTTCCCGGTCGCCGGCTCGATCTACCAGTGGTCGAAGCGACTCTCGCATCGAACGCTGGGCTGGTTCACCGGCTGGATCTACTTCTGGGCCGGGGTGGTCACCGTCACGGCCGTGGCGGCGACCGTGCCACTCGTCCTTTCGACGATCTTCCCCGAGACCATCAAGCTCGCCGACCCCTCGCCCATCCCGACCATGGACATGCAGTCCTTCCTGGGCATCATCACGCTCATCATCTCGACCCTCATCAACATCGCGGGCACGCGCATCCTGGCCTTCATCAACAACATCGGCGTCGTGGCCGAGATCCTGGGCATGCTCGTCTTCGCGCTCATCCTGCTGTTCTTCTTCAACCACCAGCCGATCTAGCGTCGTGATGGACACCTCGTTCACGACCGATCTCGCCGGCGGGAGCTTCCCGGCCGTCTTCCTGGTCGGTGCGTTGATGGCCTTGTTCGTGGTCTACGGTTTCGACACGGCGGGGACGTTCGGCGAGGAGACCGTCGATGCGGCTCGACGAGCACCGCGCGGCGTGCTCGCGGCGATCTGGATCTCCGGCATCATCGGTGCCATCTTCCTGCTCGCGGTGACGCTCTCGTTCAAGGACATGAACGCGGCCATCACCGAGGCCCAGGCCTTCGGCTTCCCGATCGCCACGACATTGAAGGAGAACCTGAGCGGCACGCTCGTCGGCAACCTGACCTTCGGCGACCTCTACCTCTTCGTCATCCTCATCGCGGTCTTCGTCTGCACGCTGGCCATCCAGGGCGCCACGACCCGCCTGATGTTCTCGATGGGCCGGGACGAGCGGATGCCGTTCGGCAAGACGTGGGGCCATGTCAACGGGAGCTTGAAGACGCCGGCCAATGCCGCGATCGCGGTGGCCGTCCTGGCCGCCATCCCGCTCATCCTGACCGGCGCCGGCAGCGCGGCCATCCTGGCCATCGCGGCGACGGGCTTGATCTACTTCAGCTACTTCCTCTGCAACATCGGCGTGCTCGTCGCGCGCCGGCGCGGCTTCCCGCACCAGCCAGCACCGTTCTCGCTCGGGCGGTGGGGCATGCTCATCAACATCCTGGCCCTCGTCTGGGGCGCCGTGATGATCATCAACATCGGCCTCTGGACCGACGAGGCGCTCTTCGGCGTGTTCGGCAACGACCTGCGCATGATCTGGACCAACCCGTTCATCAACGACTTCCTGAAGTTCCAGGGCAATGTCCTGACCGGTCTGCCGCACTGGCCGGTCTTCGAGACCGTGCTCGGGGTCATCCTCCTGGTCGGCATCCTCTACTACCTCGCGGTCGAGCGCGGCAAGGTCGACAAGCAGCAGGTCGTGGCCGACGAGGTGACCGGCGAGGCGGTCATCGGCTAAGGCTCGAGCCATCATCCCGACGTCCGTGACGGCGCGGCGAGCGATCGCCGCGCCGTCCGATTCCGCGACCATGAGGCCGTCATGACGAGCGAGCCCCTCGACGACCAGCCGACCGTCGACGATGCGCCGATCCAGGGTGCCTTGCGCGAGACCTTGGTCAGCGCCCTGCAACGGGTGCCGGAGCTGGCCGGGCGCGATCTCGTCCTGACGCCGCTCTCGGGTGGCATCACCAACCGCAACTTCCGGGTCGATGCCGATGGCGGCCTGGCCGCGGCCGGCGGCGCCGGCCTGACCTGCGTCATGCGCATGGGCGGCAACGACACGCACCTGCTGGGAATCAGCCGCGAGGTCGAGCACGCGGCGACCGTGGCCGCCGCCGGCGTCGGCGTGGGCCCCGAGGTCATCGACTACATCCGCCCAGAGGGCTACCTCGTGACCCGCTTCATCGTCGGTACCGGCATCTCCGACGAGGCGGTCCACGATCCAGCCACCATCCGTCGCGTGGCGGACTCGATCCGACGCATCCACGGCGGCCCGGCCATCCCCGGCATCTTCGCGCCGTTCCGCATCGGCGAGGCCTACCGCGCCCTCGCCCTCGAACGCGGCGTGCCGATCCCGATCAACTACGAGGCCGCACACGAGCGGATGCGGCGCATCGAGATCGCCTTCCTGCGCGCCCCCGTCGAGCTGCGGCCCTGCCACAACGACCTGCTCAACGCCAACTTCATCGACGACGGCAGACGCATCCGGATCGTCGACTGGGAGTACGCCGGCATGGGCGATCCCTTCTTCGATCTCGGCAACTTCAGCGTCAACCACGGCCTCGACGTCGGACGAGGACGCCATCCTGCTCGAGGCCTACGAGGGCGAAGCGCGGCCCGAGAGGCTCGCCAGGCTGCGCCTGATGCGCGTCGTCTCGGACTTCCGCGAGGGGATGTGGGGTGTGTTGCAGCAGGCGATCAGCTCGCTCGACGTCGACTTCGTGGCCTATGCCGAGCACCACCTCGGTCGGCTCATCTCGAACGCAGCCGGGGCACGCTTCGAGGCCGACCTGGCCACGCTCGAGTCGGCCTGAGCGGGCCCGCGAGAGCGCCTCCATGATGTGACGATGGATCAGGCCCGCATCGTCGTCATCGGGGGTGGCATCACCGGCTGCTCGGTGGCCTACCACCTCGCGCTGGCCGGCGAGAAGGACGTCCTCCTGATCGAGAAGGCGCAACTGACGGCCGGCTCGACTTGCCAAGCGGCTGGGCTCGTGACGGCCTTCAACCCATCCTCGACGATGATGCGGTTCCGGCGGCAGAGCATCGAGCTCTACGAGCGGCTGGGTGTGTTCTCGCGTGTCGGCAGCGTCCGGCTCGCGTCGAGCGCCGAGCAGCTGGCCGAGCTCGAGCGGACCGCCAGCCGCGCCCGCGGCATCGGGCTCGACGCGGTGGTCATCTCGGCCGCCGAGGCGCAGGCGCGCCTTCCCGCCATGACCGGCGATTCGCTCTTCGGCGGGGTCTGGATGGAGCAGGACGGGTATCTCGACCCACATACCGCGACGCACGCCGTGGCCGCCGCTGCCCAGGCGCTCGGCGTTCGCATCCAGACCGGCTGCCGGGTGACCGGCTTCCGGCTCTCGGGCCGGCGGGCGGTGACGCACGTCGAGACCGAGGCCGGGTCGATCGAGACCGAGTTGGTCATCGACGCGGCGGGGATCTGGGCGCCACAGCTTGCTGCCATGGTCGGCGCCTTCATCCCGTCGACGCCGATCGATCACCAACACATCGCGTTGCGGGCCGTGCCCGGCCACGAGCTGCCGGCCGAGATGCCATGCTTCCGCGACCCCGACAACCTCGTCTACGGCAAGAGCGAGCACGGCGGCATGCTCTTCGGAGGCTACGAGGCGGAGCCCATGGCCCGGTGGATCGACGGGGTACCCTGGGAGCACGCGGCCCAGTCGCTGCCGCCCGACTACGAACGCTTCGCCCCGCTCATGGCCGGTGCCGTGCGTCGCTTCCCGTTCCTCATCGACGCCCAGGCCATCCGCCTCGTCTGCCACCCCGACGCCATGACTCCCGACGCCGGTCCGCTCATCGGCCCGATGCCCGGCCTGGCGGGCTTCTGGGTCGCTGCGGGCCTGTCGCTCAACGGATTCGGCGGCGCCGGTGGCCTCGGAGCTGCGCTCGCCGGCTGGATCACGAGCGGCGACCCGGGTATCGACGTGGTGCCCTACCGCGCCTGGCGATTCGCCGACACCTACCGAGATCCCGCCTGGTCGGCGGCGCTCGCGCGCGAGACCTATGCCGACTACTACCGGCTGCGCTACCCGCATGACGCCGACGAAGCCGGACGGCCGCGGCGACTCTCGCCGGTCCATGGCCGGCTCCAGGAAGCCGGAGCGGTCTTCGGCTCCAAGGCCGGCTGGGAGCGGCCCGACCTGGTGGTGCCGGGCGCGACCTGGCGCCGGGCCGGGCGGGACCAGCGCGCCTATGGCTGGGGCCGTCCGCCGTGGTTCGAGCGGGTCGGCCAGGAGTTCCGCTCGGTCCGGGAACGGGTCGGCCTCATCGACCTGACCTCGTTCGGCAAGATCGAGGTCAGCGGGCCGGGCGCGACCGCGCTGCTCCAACGCGTGTGCGCCAACGACATCGACCGACCGGTCGGCTCCGTGATCTACGGCCAGTTCCTGAGCGTGAACGGCGGCATGCTGGCCGACGTCACCGTCACACGCCTCGGGCCGCAGCACTATCGCGTGGTGACCGGCGCCGGCTCCCTCGCCGGCGACCTGGGCTGGCTGCGCGCCAACGTCCTAGCCGACGATCCCCCGGCGACGATCGACGACACGAGCCAGCGATGGGCCTGCTTCGGACTCTGGGGGCCGGCCGCCAGGGACGTGCTCGGTGCGGTGACCGATGACGACGTCAGCGATGCGGGCCTGCCGATGCGCCGGGCGACCAGCATCCGGATCGGCCCAGCGCCGGTCCTGGCCGCACGCCTCAGCTACGTCGGCGAGCTGGGCTGGGAGCTCTACCTCGACCCTGAGTGGGCCGTCAACGTCTGGGATCGGCTGGTCGCGGCTGGTCGCGCGGTCGACCTCGGGTTGATCGGCTACCGCGCCCTGGATGCCCTGCGGATGGAGAAGGGCTACCGCTACTACGGCACCGACCTGACCATGCTCGAGACGCCCGACGAGGCAGGCCTCGGGGCCTTCGTCCGGCCCGCGAAGGGACCCTTCATCGGCCGGGAGGCGGTCATCCAGCAGCGCGAGGCAGCTCCCGACGGTCCCGATCGCCGCCTTCGCACGGTGGTCATCGGCGCCGACACGACGTACCTGCCCATCTACGGTGGCGAGGCGGTCCGCGATCGGGGGCGAGGTGGTCGGGCGGCTGAGAAGCGCGACGTACGGCTACGGGGTGTCCCGGACCGTGGGCTACGTCTACCTCCCGCGGGATGCGTCCAGGAGGGGGAGGAGCTGAGCGTCGACGTCCTTGGGGCTGCGCGCGCCGGCGGTCGTCGCGTCCGGACGTCCTGCACGACCCGACCGGCGGCCGGATGCGAGGGTCGTCGGGACTCGCCTGAGCCCTCGGTCGCGTCGCGACGCCCACGCGGGCATCACGTCAGTCGCGCTCGAAGCGTTTCAGCCCGAGCTGGCGTCACGGAGCCAGCGGCCCAGATCGGGTCCATCCATGGCGCCGGCGGCGCGCGCCCAGCGCTCTTCGGCCCAGCCCCAGAAGTCGTAGTCGATCGTCGACACGGCGGCCTGGATGGCCGCCCACAGCGTCCAGCCGACGTCCGACATGATCATCTGCAGCCGCATGCGAGCCAGCAGCACGTCGCTCGCCTGGCCGAAGTAGGCAGCGCAGAGCGCTTCGATCCGGGCGTCATCCCAGCCCAGCTCCTGGCAGGTGTTGCCGAGCTCGAAGGTCGGGTCCGCGTTGCCGCTGTACTCGTAGTCGACGATCCACAGCCGCTCGCCGTCGTCGATGTAGTTGGCGGCCAGCAGATCGTTGTGGCAGGGCACGGTCGTCGATCGGCCGCGCCGCCAGCGACGCCTCGATACGGGGCACGAGCGAGAGGTGCGTCCGATAGCCGTCGGGGATCCGTATCCGACGCTCGTCGACGACGGCCAGGTAGCGTGCCGAGAGCTCGACCATGTCGAAGTCGTCGCGAAAACGCGGGCCGGCGTGGAGCTGGCGCAAGGCGCTCGCGATGCGCTCCGGCATGCCGGGCTCGAGACAGGTCTCGTTGGACAGCGTCCGACCGGGCAGCCACTCGAGCACCATCACGTCCCAGGCCGGCAGGTGCTCGAGGACGCGTGGCCCGACGTCGGCCTCGGCCGCGGCCCGACTGTTGGCCAGCTCGTTGGCACGATCGACGGCCAGCAGCGCCGTGTCGGCGCCGGGGACGCGCACGAAGCAGGGCTGGCCATCGACCTCGACGCGGAAGTTGCGGTTGGTCAGGCCGCCGACGATCTCCTCGGTCGTGATCCGGCGGCCGCGCCACTCCGGGATGGCGGCGATGACCTGCTCGATGGCGACGCTCATTGCTCCTCCGGGCGTAGGCTGCACGATGGCGCGATGCAGACCGCGGCCGTGCGGTGGGGCCGGCGCTGGAAATGTCCTTCCGCGAGGCCATGGAAGCCGTCTCGACCGCCTTCGAGTTCGTTGGCGTGGCCGTCTTCGCCATCGGCGCGCTGCTGCTGGCGATCCGCATCGTTGGCGGCTACCTGGGTGCACGCCCTCGAGTGACGTACATCGGCGTCCGCAACGAGCTGGGTCGCATCATCCTGCTCGGTCTCGAGATCCTCATCATCGCCGACATCATCCAGACCATCACGGTCGACCTGACGCTGGCCAATGCCGCCACCCTGGGCGTCATCGTCCTCGTGCGGACGTTCCTCAGCTTCTCGCTCGAGATCGAGCTCGAAGGGGCTCCTCCGTGGCGGCGTCTGGAGCTCGCTCGCGCCGTCGGCGCGGTCTTCCCCGATCGGCCAGAGGCGAAGCCGCGCAAGGGGGATGACAGCCCCTGAGACCGTCGCCGCCGGCTCAGCCCGGCTGGTCGGCCTCGCCGAGCTCCGTGAGGGCTGCAGCGACGTCCCACAGGCGACGCGCGACCTGCGGGTCGCGGGTGTAGGGCGGCGCATCGATCTCATGGCCAGCATGGAAGAAGCGGCCGGTCCTGCCTTCGAATTCGGGTGACAGCGCGAGCGGCGCGATGGCGGCCGCAGCGCGCTCCGGGAGAGGCCGACATCGGCCGTATCACCCAGCGCAGGGGTGCGACCGCCTGACGCATGAGGTTCGTTCGCGCCAGCCCGGGATGGACGGCGTTCGCGGTCACGCTCGTGTCCTTCAGGCGGCGGGCGAGCTCGAAGGTGAACAGGAGATCGGCCGCCTTGCTGGCGCCGAAGGCACTCAGCGATCGGAACCTGCGCTCCGCCTGGAGATCGTCGAAATCGAGCTTGGTCCCTGACGGAGCCGCGAGGACGATGACGCGCGCTGATCGCGCCGCGCGCAGCTGGCCGAGCAGCAGGTTCGTCAGCAGGAACGGTGCCAGGACATTCGTGGCCAGCATCGTCTCGTGGCCATCGACGGTGACCGATCGTCGTGCCGTATAGATGGCGGCGCAATGGACCAGGACATCGATGGCCGGGTGGGCTTCGGCGAGCGCACGAGCCAAGTCGCGCACGGAGGCCATGCTCGAGAGGTCACCCTGGAAGAGCTCGACGTGCTCGTTCCCGCTCGCGGCGGCGATCGCCGCACGCGCGGCCTCGCCTCGTCGCCGGGTCGCGAGCCACGATGGCGACCGTGAGGCCGGCTGCGGCCAGCCTCTCCGCGAGGGCTCGGCCGATGCCCGCGGTGGCGCCAGTGATCACGACGGTCCGCGGATCGGTCTGGCCGCTCGCCGTCAACGGTCGGCCCAGGGCACGAGTGACAAGCGGCGGAGATGCCAGGGATCCATCACGGAACGCCCGCTAGCCCGATGACGTCGACGAGGCCGATACTGGCACGGTCGCGCCTCGTGTCAAGGGTGGCCGGTATCACCCGGCCGCGCGCGGCTCGCGCCGGTGATCACGGGGCTGCACGAACGCCTGTGCTACCCTGCGCGCGTCGTGGTCGTGCTCGCCGTGCCCGCGTGCCGAGCCGCAACCGGTCAACCAGCGCTCGCCAGGCGCCGGTCCCGGCCAACGCGGAGCCGTACGTGACGTTCTCGCACCTCCGAGCCAGCCTCCGCCCCCGCTTCGGTCCCGCGGCACGCGCCGCTGCCGCAGCGAACGACGGGCAGACCGCGACCCGGTCGGCGGCTGATGACGTGCGGGGCGGGATGACACGAGCCGTGGCAGCCGAGCCGCCGCCAGCGACCACGCCAGGCTCGTTCCCGCAGAACGGCATCTCGCCGACCAGCGCCGGCCGCAGCCAGCGTCCTCGGCCGGCCGTCGACATGGAGCTGCCCGACCTCAAGCGGGTGGCCCTCGCGCTGCACGACGTGACCAAGGTCTATGCGACCGGCAAGCGCGCGCTGGTCGACGTCGACCTGATCATCCCGGAGGGCGACTTCGCCTTCCTCGTCGGTCCCTCGGGCGCGGGCAAGAGCACGCTCATGAAGCTGCTCATCCGCGATGAGCTTGCGACGACCGGCATGGTCATGGTCGCCGGCCAGGACCTGGCCCGCCTGAAGCGCCGCGAGGTGCCCAAGATGCGGCGCAAGATCGGCATCGTCTTCCAGGACTTCAAGCTCCTGCCGAGCAAGACCGTGCGCGAGAACGTGGCCTTCGCGCTGGAGGTGACCGGCACCCCGCGGCGCGACATCGGACCGGCCGTCGAACGCGTCCTGGCCCTCGTCGGCCTGACCGCCCAGGGCGAGCAGCGACCGCATCAGCTCTCTGGTGGCGAGCAGCAGCGAACGGCCATCGCCCGGGCGATGGTCCACGACCCGACCATCGTCATCGCCGACGAGCCGACCGGCAACCTCGACCCGCTCATCAGCTGGGAGATCATCCAGCTCCTGCTGCGGATCAACGAGCTCGGCACGACCGTGCTCATGGCGACCCACAATGCCGAGGTCGTGACCGCCCTGCGACGCCGCGTGGTGGCGCTCGAGGAAGGCCGCATCGTGCGCGACGAGGTCGGCGGCTACCACCGTGAGTACTGAGCCATGATCGGCTTCCTGGCCTTCTCCATCCGCCGCGCCTTCCAGGGACTGTGGCGCAATCGGGTCATGAGCCTGGCGGCGACCGTGACCATGGTCCTCATGCTGGTCCTGCTGGCCGGCCTGATGCTCGTCCTGTCGGGGCTCGAGGCCGGCCTTCGCTTCGTGGAGTCGAAGGTCGAGGTCCAGGCCTTCATCAGCGATGGCGTTTCGCTCGACCGCGTACAGGCCCTGCAGGTCGAGGTCGAGGCGCTGCCGGAGGTGGCCTCGGTCACGTATCAGAGCAAGGAGGCCGCGCTCGCAGCGTGGCGCGCCGACCAGACCGCCCAAGGGCGACCTGACCTGACCACGCTGACTGGCACCAACCCCATCCCGGCCAGCCTCAACGTCAAGCTCCGCGATCCGCGCCAATACGGATCGGTCGTCGACGTCCTCAAGGGGCCCCGCGGGCTGGTCTCCGAGGTGCTCGAGACGCAGCGCGTCGTCGACGCCCTGGTGGCCATCACGGGTGTGCTGCGGACGATCGGCCTGGGCATCCTGATCATGGTCGGCCTGACCGTCCTGTTCATCGTCGTCAACACCATCCGCATGGCGGTCATGGCCCGTGCCGACGAGATCGAGATCATGCGCCTGGTGGGCGCCTCCGATGCCTTCATCCGCTGGCCATTCATCTTCGAGGGCCTGCTCGTCGGGCTCATCGGCGCGGCCATCACGCTGGGCATCCTGGCGGTCGCCGCGCCATCCATCAGCCAGCTGGGCACGACCATCCTGTCCGAGATCCCGGTCGGCTTCGACCAGCAGCTGGGCCAGCAGCTGATCATGGTCGTGGTCGGGGCTGGTGCCCTGCTGGGCGGCCTGGGGGCCACGATCTCGGTGCGCAGCTACCTCATCAAGTAGGCTTCGCTCTCCGAACCATCGCCCCCGGAGACCGACCAGCGCCCGATGACCGACCCCTCGACCCCCGAGCCGTCGATGCCTGCGTCGTTGACCGCGCACGACGCCGACCCGACGACGCCTGACGCGTCGCCGTCCGTCGCGCTCGAGGCGCCGCGCGGTCGCTGCCGATCGGGCCTCGGCAGGCGGTCGGGTGGCCGTCGTCATCGTCCTTCTCCTCGTCGCGGTCATCGGCGGCGCCGCCCTGTTCGGTGCCGGCTACATGCTCGGCGGCCAGCAGGCCCGGACGCCGGGCACGCCCGACGATCGCGAAGCCCTGTTCGCGCCCTTCTGGGACGCGTTCGACGCCATCACCGGCCGCTTCGTCGGCCGGACCGACGAGAAGACGCTCGTCGAGGGCGCCATCAAGGGCATGTTCGATGCCATCGGAGACCCGTTCAGCGGCTACCTGTCCTCCGATGCGTACAAGGCCTCGATCTCGGGCATCAACGGCAGCTTCGAGGGCATCGGAGCCGTGATGCAGACCCACGACGCGGCCGGCGTGAGCTGCGCCGAGGCAGGACCCGACTGTCACGTCGTCGTCGTCCGCACGCTGCGGGACTCGCCAGCGACCCGGGCTGGCCTGCTGGCGGACGATCGGATCCTGGCCATCGATGATGTGCCCGTCGACGGCCAGACCATCGGCCAGACGATCGATCGCATCCGCGGGCCGCGGGGCACGACGGTGCAGCTCTCGGTCGTGCGCGGTGCCGGCCGCGCCCTTCGAGCTGGCCATCGTCCGCGACACCATCCAGACGGAGGTCGTGACCAGCAAGCGCCTCGCCGACGGGACCGTCGGCTATATCCGGCTCGACGGTTTCTCGTCCTCGGCCGCCGACGACTTCCACGGCCAGCTCAAGGCGCTCGTCGACGCCGGCGTGAAGGGCATCGTCTTCGACCTTCGGGGCGATCCCGGCGGCTTCGTCGATGCGGCCGAGCGGATCGCCAGCGAGTTCGTCGCGTCGGGCCCCATCTTCTGGGAGTCGTTCGCCGATGGCACGGAGATCGCCCACGAGGCCATCCCCGGCGGGGTGGCCACCGATCCCGCACATCGCCGTCGTCGTGCTCGTGGACCGCGGTTCGGCGAGCGCCAGCGAGATCGTCGCCGGCGCGCTCCAGGACAGCGGTCGGGCGAGGCTGGTCGGCGAGACCACCTTCGGCAAGGGCACCATCCAGCAATGGCAGACCCTGACCGACGACACCGGCGGCTTCCGTCTCTCGGTCGCCCGCTGGCTGACACCGCACAAGCGCTGGATCCACGAGCAGGGGCTGACGCCGGACATCCCGGTCACGCGTGCCCGACGGCGCCGACTCCGACGTCGTCCTCGACCGGGCGCTCGAACTGCTGGCAGCCTCGATCTCCGCCATAGAGGGCCCTCTTGCATAGACGGAGGGTCTCCGCTATCGTCCGCGCCAGACGAAAGGAGGTGATGTGCAGTGATCGACAGTCCCAAGCGCTGCACCACCTCGCGGGAGGCAACTGCCTGACCTAGACCCCGCAGGGTGGTACGCGTATTCGAACGCCGGTCCGGTCACGGGCCGGCGTTCGTGCGTCCACCGAAGCGCGGTCCTATCGTCATCGACGGCGCACGGCAACCCGGTCGCACCGGTCGTGCCGGAGCGAGACCCAGAAGGAAGCTGATGGGCGAGCACACGGTGGCCCTCAATCGGAAGGCCTACCACGAGTACCACATCGAAGAGCACATCGAGGCGGGCATCGCCCTGACCGGCACCGAGATCAAGAGCATCCGGGCCGGCAAGGTCAGCCTGCAGGAGGCCTATGCCCGGATCGAGCGCGGCGAGGCCTGGCTCATCGGAGTCACCATCGCCCCCTTCGCCGAGGGCAACCGCTACAACCACGAACCGCGGCGCGATCGCAAGCTGCTGCTCCATCGGAGCGAGATCGACGAGCTCCTCGGGCGCACCAAGTCGAAGGGCCTGACGCTCATCCCTCTGCGGCTGTTCATCGACGGACGCGGCCGTGCCAAGCTCGAGCTCGGCCTCGCCAAGGGCAAGCAGCTCCATGACAAGCGACGCTCGATCGCGGAGCGGGACGCCAAGCGTGATCTCGAGCGCGAGCTCTCGGACGTGCGCCGAGGTCGCTAGGCCGTCGGTCGGCGGCCCGATCGGTTGGCCGGCGGGCGGTCTCGTGCTACGATCGGATGGTCCGGGCGAGGCCCGGACCCCATGGGGATGCGTGGTATCGACAGGGCCGGATCCCCGGAGAATGCGAGCCGAGGTGCCGTCAGGCCTCGTTAAACCGGCGGCAAAACGAAGTAACTGGCAACCGCCAGCCTGCTCTCGCCCTCGCCGCTTAGGCGGTAAGGTGAGCGTGGAAGCAGCCTCCTCCCCGTGGGCTGTGGAAGCGTCATCAAGCGGGGATGCAGCTCCGGTCAGCGTCGCGTAACCGGAGACCAGGCCCGATCCAGGGGCACGCGACTGGACCGGACGGCAGACTGCCGATGGCCGTCCGTTCGGTCGACGACAAAGCATCGGACACGCTCGTAGTAGGTCTCCGGCTGATGGTTCTGGACGGGGAGTTCGACCCTCCCCCATCTCCACCAGCACTCATCCAGAAGCGGCGCTCTCCCGCCGGAGCGCCGCTTCGTCGTGTCGCTGTCGCTCGGTGCTCGAGGTCGGCATCGCAGGTCGCGATCCGATCGCGCCGTGGCGGCGTATCTGTCAGCGCCGGCCATGACCGGTCATCGATGGAGGTCGTCGCCGTGGTCGGTGGAGCTCGGGTCCGTGGTCGGATGTCATCGGTCGTCGTGGTTGGCGCGGCCCTCGTGCTGGCCGCTTGTGGAGCATCTGGTGGGTCGCCATCCGCGGCAGCACCCTCGCCATCGGCCGAGGAGTCGTCGGCGCCCGCCGGCGAGGCTTACGAGGTCGACACGGTGACCGACGCCACGCTTGGCGCGATCCTCGTCGGCGAAGATGGCATGACGCTCTACACCTTCAAGAAGGACAGCGGCGGCAAGAGCGCCTGCAATGACGACTGCGCGACGAAGTGGCCGCCGTTCGTGCTCGAGGAGGACGAGACGGTCACCGGCGGTGACGGCGTGACCGGCACGCTGGCCACGATCGCCCGCGACGACGGCTCGATGCAGGTCACGTACGACGGCGCGCCGCTCTACTACTTCGCGGCCGACACCGCAGCCGGTGACGTCAAGGGCCAGGGCCTCAACGACGTCTGGTTCGTGGCCACGCCGACCGGGTCCGGCGGCTCGGTCAGCGCGTCGCCCTCGGGAGGGGACGAGTACACGCGCGGAGGCGGCGGCGCGAGCGCCACGCCGTAGGTGGGGCTGGACGACACGAGCCCGGCGCGCCACCATCGCGCCGAGGCAGCCGTGACAAGCGGGACAGCAACGACACACGGGGAGCGCGGTGGAGCAGGCCGAGACACGACCCGACGGGGATCTGGCGCGACGCATCGCCGCCGGGGACGAGGCGGCGTTCATGGCCGCCTATGACGCGCATGCCCCCCTGCTGTATGGGGTCATCGCTCGCCTGCTCTCCGATCGAGAGTCCGCCGCCGACGTCGTCCAGGAGACCTACCTCACGCTGTGGCAGCGCGCAGGCCAGTATCGGCCCGAGGCCGGCAGCATGCGGACCTGGTTGATGCGCATCGCTCGCAACCGGGCGCTCGACAGGCTGCGGGCAGAGGCGCGGCGGCCGCATCTCGTGTCCGTGGCTGCGCCGTCCGACCTGGACGATCGATCGCGACCGACCGATGCCCGGGTCGATGGCGGCGATGAGCCCGCCCAGAGCCTCGAGCGGCGCTGGCTGCAGGCGGTCGTGAGGACCGCCGTCGCGGGCATGCCCGGCGACGAGCAGCAGGTCCTCGTGCTGGCCTACGACGAGGGACTCAGCCAGTCCCAGATCGCGACTCGCCTCGCGCTGCCCATCGGCACCGTCAAGTCGCGCACGCGCCGCGGGATGGCGCGGCTGCGGGAGATCCTCGGCGGCGTGCCGGACCTGGTCGGTGACGGCGCACGGGAGGCCAGCGATGGATCACGCTGAGGCGCACGAGCGCATCGCCGACCTGGCTCTCGAGCCGAGGCGGGTGATCGATCTCGAGACGGACCCCACGCCGGAGGCCCAGGCCTTGCTGGCGCATGTCCGTACCTGCACCGACTGCCGGGCCGACCTCGATGCCTGGCGCAGGACCCACGAGGCGGTCCTGGCGACCGCGTCCCTGGCTGAGCCGGCGACTGTCGCTGGCAGCGAACCGGCCGGCCGGCCGGATGTCCCGATGCCTGACGGTGCGTCGCAGCCGCCTGCCTCGCTGCGTCGGGCAGTGGCGGCCATCCCCGGCCACTCCCTGCGGCCGCTCGAGGACGAGGGTCGACGGCCGCCGGCGTGGACGGCACCGCAGGCGCCGTCCGCCAGGCGCCGATCGGGCTGGCGTCTGCCGGCCGTGGCGGCGGTGCTGGTCCTCGGGCTCGTCGTCGGGCTCGGTGCTCTGGCGGCCGACCAGGTCGGTCGCGCCGACATCGCGCGGCACCAGGTCGACCAGCTCGTGGGCCTCTCGAAGAGCGTCGATCGCGTGTTGCAAGACGCCGATCACACCGCGATCTCGCTCGTCGGCCTGGATGGCCAGCCGGCCGGGACGGCCGCCTGGTCATCCGCGGAGATCGTGGTCATGTCGACCGCGCTGACGCCGCCGGGTGTCGGCGCCGAGTATCGCTGCTGGATCGAACACGACGGCCAGCGCACGCCGATCGGCGCCATGCGGTTCGCGGATGGCGTCGCCTACTGGTGGGGGCCGCTGGACCGCTATGACGATCTGCCCTTCGAGGGTGGTCGGCTCGGGGTCAGCCTCGAGGTGACCGGTCAGCCCGGCGCTGGCGCCCCGGTCCTCCTCGGCGAGCTGCCCAGCTGATCATTCGCCGTCGGCCAGGCGCTCGCCACGAACCACCGCCTGGAGCCATGAGGACCAACGACCCACGACCGGATGGCGATGGATGTGGTCTGATGGGGGCATGACGATGACCCGTCCGGTCCGTCGCGCGGCGATGGACCATCCTCGCGCCCATCGTCGCCATCACGCTGGCGATGCTCGGTCCCTCGTCCCTCGTCGCGCCGGCCCGTGCTGCGGATGACCCGTCCTGGTCGGTGCCGGCGACATCGGGGACTGCACGACCAACGCCGACGAGGCTACCGCGACCCTCCTCGATGGCATCCCCGGCACCGTCGTCACGCTCGGCGACAACGCCTACAGCGCGGGCACGGCCAAGCAGTTCCGCGACTGCTACGACCCGACCTGGGGCCGCCATCTCGCTCGCACGCGCCCATCGGCCGGCAACCACGACTACGCCACGGCCGACGCGGGACCGTATTTCGACTACTTCGGGTCCGCCGCCGGTGCCCGCGGGCAAGGCTGGTACAGCTACGACCTGGGCGCCTGGCACATCGTGGTCCTCAACTCGAACTGCTTTGCCATCGGCGGCTGCGGCAACGCTTCCCCGCAGCTGGCCTGGCTGCGGGCGGACCTGGCGGCGCACCCGTCGGCGCACGTGCTCGCGTACTGGCACCATCCGCGGTTCAGCTCCGGCGTCCACGGTCCATCGCTGGTCGGTCAGCGATTCTGGGAAGCGCTCTACGCGGCCGGCGCGGACATCGTGCTGAATGGCCATGATCACGACTACGAGCGCTTCGCACCGCAGGACGCCTGGGCCCGACCCGACCCGACCTACGGCATCCGCGAGTTCGTCGTCGGCACCGGCGGCACGTCGCTGCGGACGCGTTCCGCGAGCGCAGACAACAGCCAGGTCTTCGCGTCTGCGCATGGCGTCCTGGAGCTGACCCTGCGTGCCGACGGATACGACTGGCGCTTCGTGCCGGTCGCCGGCACCAGCTTCACGGATGCTGGCAGCGGGACGCCGCATGGCCCACCGCCGCCGCGGACGCGCTCCTCCTTCGTCGTTGGCACGGACAGCTTCGTCGATCAGGCCGCGCCACACACCACCCATGGCTCGTCCTCGGTCCTCCGGGTCGATGGCGACCATGGCGGCGGCGCCGACTATCGCAGCTACCTCAAGTTCCGCGCCGTCGGGCTCTCGGGCACGGTCGTCCGGGCCGCCGTCCGCCTCTGGGTCAGCGACCCCAGCCGCGATGGCCCGGCGGTCTGGCGGACATCGACGAGCTGGTCAGGCAAGACGCTGACCTGGGCCAACCGGCCCGCCGCCGTCGGGGCGATGCTCAGCGACGCTGGACCGACGCCGAGCGGCGGCTGGGTCGACTTCGACGTGACCCCGGCGGTCACGGGCGACGGCCGCTACGCGTTCCTCCTCCGCTCGACCTCGGGCGACGGGCTGACCGCGTCGTCGGAGCAGGGTGCGCATCCGCCCCGGCTGGTGGTGGAGACGGTGCCCTAGCGGGGCGGGGCAGACTCGAGCGGCTCGACCGGCCGGGCTGCACGACGCTCGACCCGGTCGCGCACGCCGCGCAGCATCTTCTCCTCGAGCGCGAAGTGGAGCGGCTCGACCAGGGCGGCGTTGAAGAGGTCGGCAGCGCCTGACGGGCTCCAGGCCATCCGCCAGCGCGAGATCAGCCGCGTCGCGCCGTCGGCATCGCGCAGCACCAATGCCCAGGACGCGGCCGGTCGACCGGCGAAGAAGTCGCCGGAGCGGAGCGGCTCGGATCCCTCGTCATGACCGGGACCGGCCGTCTCGCGCATCCCCGACGCGAGGACCAGCAGGCGGGGAGCGTCGACGCGGTCGACGATCATGGTCAAGCCCTCGGGCCCGCCGACCGGGGCCAGGTGGACCGTGTCCCCTTGAGCCAGATCCTGGAGCTCGGGCATGACGTCGTCGGTGCTCACCATGCCCAGGCCGACCAGCCGCTCGAGCGACTCGTAGCTGTAGAGGCCGCCGCGGCCCGCGCCCAGCTGCGCCAGCCAGGGCCAGACGGCCGACGGCGAGGCGGCGATGGTGATGGCCCGCGTCGACGCGAAACGAGGGACCGGCACGAGGCCGTCACCGGGCAGCGGCTCGGCAGCTTCGGCGTCGGTCGCACCCCAATGCTGCAGCTGGGGCCGGACGCCAAGGATGTAGGCCGCGCCGGCCGTGCCGATGGCAGCCAGTCGCGCGAGGCTGCCGATCACGGCGACCTACTGGGCGCTGGCGGCGGACGAGCGCCCGACGAGGATGATCCCGTCGACGCGCGCGTAATGCGAGTAGAAGGTCGTCCGGCTGATGACCTTGCCGTGGCGATCGCGTACCGTGCGCGTCACCCAGACGTCCTTGCCGGCCGCCGGGAACTCGATCTGCTTCCTCGCCCCGGGGCGGAGAGATGACGTGTACTGCACGTCCGTGGTCGCCGGACGGACGTTCCGCACCGTCGGGCGCGTGAACGAGACGCGACGGCCGGAATCGACCGACCAGAGCTGGAAGTTGATGATGCCGAAGCTGTGCCAGCTATGGATCAGGATCGGCGAGTCTGTGTCGTTCTTGAAGCTCATCGATTGGACGCTGCCGCCACCGCTCTTGAAGACGGTCGCGTCGAGGCCGAGGGGATAGCGGGTGATGTAGTAGTAGTGGTTGCGCCGGTCGCCCATCTCCAGGCCATACCGCAGCGCGGCGTTGAAGAGCGTCGTCGAGCAGCTGCAGATGCCACCGGCGAGCGCGCCCTGGGGCTGTGTGTGGCCGTTGATGATGGCGCCGCCGAGACCGAAGCCGCGGGCTCGACTGATCTCGCCGACGACCGTCCAGAAGTCGAACCATCCACCGGGCGGCACCACGTAGCCGTCGATCAACCCGGCCGGGATGAAGATGTTCTGGCCGTTGAAGTTGTGGTCGCCCTGGGGGAAGTGGGTCGTCCAGCGCGCACGGCCGATGGGCTTGAGCTTGCCCTTCCAGGCCTTGGCGTCCTCGGTCGTGAAGGACGGCTGGCTCGACGTCACCACGAGCTCGGCCGTCGGCAATCCGTCCGCGGGGGGTGACGTCAGCGAAGCCTGGATAGCGGCCACGGAGGCCGCGACGTCGGTCGCCCGACCGGGCTTCGAGGCGACGATCGACGTCGGGCGACCAGCCCTGCCGCGCGACATCCGGTAGCGGGCGTCGGTGCCAGCCTGGTCGACCTTCTTGGCGAAGCCCTTGACCGCCTTCTCCAGCTTCTTGGCGTCGAAGGCGGCGACGAGCGCGCCGTCCGGGCCGGCCTGGAAGGTGACCCACGATCGAAGGCTGTCGTTGCTGATCGTGAAGCGCTTCTTGCCCGAGGTGACGGCGATGTCGGCGGCCGTCAGCTGGGACGCCCTGGCGGCGGCCGCCTCGGCCTCGGCGGTGGTCAGGTCGGGCTCGACCGGCTGGGTGACCGCGGCCACGGTCGCGCCGCCCGCGTCGGTGGCGGCGAGCAGCGGGTCGATGGCGGCCAGGGTCGCGTCGACGTCGATGGTCCGGCCGTCGACGGCTGGCTGGGTCAGGAAGAAGGCGCTGCCTTGCGGCAGGCTGACGCTGGCATCGACCGGGTCACGCGCCTTGTCGACGGAGATGACCATCAGGCGACGGCGCGCCAGGTCGCGGTCGTACTCCGCGATCGGCCGCACGCTGGTGCCCCGGATGAGGCTGCGCACGCGCTCGAGCGATTGCTCGGCGACGGTGCCGCCGCGTCCGACCGCGAAGGCGGCATCGAGCATCGCGTCGAGGTCATAGTCACGGGCGACCGAGTCGTAGGGCA
This sequence comes from uncultured Chloroflexia bacterium, assembly GCA_963777975.1. Classification (GTDB taxonomy): domain Bacteria; phylum Chloroflexota; class Limnocylindria; order Limnocylindrales; family CSP1-4; genus CSP1-4. Next base: position 132,879 of record CAVZSO010000002.1, read on the forward strand.
GGGCGACGGGCTCGCCGTCGACGGTCACGGTGATCTGGCCCTCGCCGAGCGCGGGCAGCGACGCGCGTAGCGCCGCCTCCGCAGTGGTCCGGTCCATGCCCGCGACGGATACGCCGGCGACGTCCACGCCGGGCATCGCTCGGCTCTGGTAGGCGACGGCCAATCCGGCGAGGAAGCCGGCGGCCAGCACGGCCACGAAGGCGACGGCGACGATGAAGCCCAGGATCCCGTACCGCCAGCCGCGCGACGGCGGGGCGGTCTGGGCCTCGAAGGTGATGCTTTCAGTGGTCACGGGCGACGAATCCTAACAGGCGGCCGACGGGATCCCGGTCGGTGCCTCAGGCGCTCCGAGGCAGGATGACGACACGCCGATCCGGCTCTTCGCCGATCGACTGCGTCGTGACCTGATCGTTGGCCCGCAGCGCGAGGTGGATCCAGCGCCGCTCGAGTGGGGTCATGGGGTCGAGCTGGAGCATGCGCCCGGTTTCGACGACACGAGCGGCGGCTCGATCGGCGATCTCGTGCAGCTGGCGCTCCCGGCGACCGCGGTACTCCTCGACATCGACGAGCACGCGCGTCCAGGCGCCCATGCGCTTGGAGAGCATCAGGTTCACGAGGTGCTGCAGGGCCGAGAGACGCTCGCCCTTGCGCCCGATGAGCGCACCAAGGGACTCCTTCTCCGACTCGTCGCCGATGACGCTGAGACGAGACGTCTCACCGGCCTCGATCGTGACGGTGACCTTGTAGCCGAGCAGCGACATGACCTGCTCGAGGATCTCCTTGCCCGCCGCCAGCGCCTCGGGCGAGGCCTCAGCCGCCTGGACGTCCTCACGGTCGGAGACCGACGTCGCGCGGGCAGCGGTCAGCTGAGCCTGTTCGCCTTCGGTCAGGGCACCGGTGCGGGCCGGTCGGCCCTCTCGCCGCCCACGGTCATCCCGGCGCGGCGGCCGATCGTCGCGGCGCGGTCGACCCTCGCGCGGTCCGCGATCGGCTGCCGCAGGCTCGGACGTCTCGACCGCGCCTCCTCCGGTCACGGCGGCGGGCGCCTCGCCGCCATGCTCGCGTCGCTCATCGCCAGCCCGGCCACGGTCGTCACGGCGGGGTGGACGGTCATCCCGACGTGGCCGGTCATCGCGGGGTCCGCGGTCGTCGTGGGCCGGCGGCGGTGGCAGCGGGACGCTGGCGGCGGCCTCACGACGTGGCGCAGCGCCACCCAGCGCAGAGCGCGGCGCGGCCACGATCCTGGCTGGCTCGGCGCCCATGCCGAGCACGCCTCGAGCGCCATGGGTCAGGATCTCGAAGTCAAGGTCGTTCAGGCTCGAGACCCCGAAGGCCGACATAGCCTGCTTGATGGCGTCCTCGACGGACTTGCCGGTGAACTCCTGGTAATCGCTCATCGTCGTCTCCCCCGCCTGCTCGTGCGGGCTCGCTGTCTGGATGGTTTGACGGTCCCTGCAGCGCTATCGGTCGTGGATCGCCGGTTCGGCGCCGCCACTCCACCCGAAAGGGTGTTGGTGGCCGGCGGCGGCGTCATCGGATAGCGCGGTTTATGGTTGCGGGCAAAGGCGGGGTCCCAGCCAAGCAGCGGGAAGAGCGCACCCCAGCCCGCGATGACGTATTGCTGCGTGATCGAGAAGATGGTGGTCGTGATCCAGTACAGGAAGAGGCCCGCCGGCAGGAACGCGCCGTAGATGATCGAGATGGCCGGCAGGATGAGCATCGTCCGGTTCTGCACGCGGATCTGCGGGTCGTCGGTCTTGGTCTGCGACATGCGCGTCTGGATGAGCTGCAGGAAGGCAGCCGCGAGGGCCAGCAGGCAGATGCCGAACCCGATGACGGGGAGGTGCGTGAAGATCTCAGGCACGCTGGCGTTGAGGCCATCCGGGTAGCCGGGCATATGGAAGCCGGTGGCATCGATGACGGGCAGCCAGCCCAGCCAGGGGATGAACGGGTCGATGCACGAAGCCAGGCCGGTGGCCGCCGCCGGCTGACAGGTGACATCGATGACCTGGACGCCGAAGACCGTCAGCATCGAGGTGATGTTTGGCGCCTGCAGGCCGGCCGTGAAGACGTAGTACATCGGACCTAGCAGGAAGAGCGTCAGGACCGCCGGCAGACAGCCCGATGCGGGGCTGACGCCACGCTCCTTGTACAAGCGCTGCTGCTCCTGCGCCAGCTTGGCCCGGTCGCCCTTGTACTTGGCCTGCAGCGCCTTCATCTCCGGCTGCAGCGCGACCATCCGCCGCGACGAGACGATCTGGCGCCGGAAGACCGGGATGAGCAGCACGCGGATGATGAGCGTGACCACGATGATGGCGACGCCGATGTCGCCCAGATGGCTGCTGCCAAGAGCGTTGAGGATGATGCCGGTCACGTTGTAGGCCGTGGCCAGGAGCATGAAGATGGCCTGGAAGAGGGGCGTGAAGATCCAGGCGATGGTGCTCACGGGATCGGCTCCCGGCACCGCCGGGCAGAGGTTCGGGCGCACGGTCGGGAGCGGGACCGCGGTCGGTGCCGGGGCCTCGCCGGCTCGCGTCGGAGCCGGGCTGGGCGTCGGCGCGTGCGTCGGGTTGGGGCACGGGGCGGCGGTCGCGCCAGGCGCCGTCGTCGGCTGTGCCGCCGATGGAGTGGGCTGGGCGACCGATGGAGAGGCTGACGGATCGGGGCTCGGGCTGGCTGCCGCGGCAGGCAGCCCGAGGAGCAGGATGAGGGCCACGGCCAGGACGGCGACGAGGCCGAGCTTGATGCGCCGATCGGCGGTCACGAGGTCTCGGTCATCCTTCCTTGGCGATCACGGGGCTCAGCGGACCGGGTCATAGCCGCCGGCCGACATCGGGTTGCAGCGAGCGATCCGCTTGGCGCCCATCCAGCTGCCCTTGAGCAGCCCGTAGCGTTCGATGGCCTGCTCGGTGTAGCGCGAGCAGCTGGGCTCGTAGCGGCACGAGGAAGGCGCCCAGGCGAACACGATCCGATACACGTGGATCAGGCCGATACCGAGCCGCTTCACCCCTCGGTCCTCTCTTCGCGTAGCGCCCCGCCCTTGCGGAGGAGGCGTTCCAATGTCGCTGCCAGGTCCGCCTGGCTGGCGGTGACGCTGGCCCCTCTGGCGACCAGCAGGATGTCGAAGCCCGGCGCGATCCGTGGTCCCAGCGCCCTGAGGGCCTCCCGGATCCGCCGGCGGATCCGATTTCGTACGACGGCCCCACCGAGTCGCCGCCCGGTCGAGATGCCGAACCTGGTCACGTCGCGCTCGGTGCGCACGAACCGGGCACTCAGGCGGGCATCCGAGCGAACCGCATCCGACCGCCCGACGGCCGCGAAATCGCTCTTCGATCGCAGCATGGCGGGCGCCTTGCTCACGCCCGATGACCGGGATCGGCCGGCGTCAGACGGTCAGCCGATGTCTGCCCCGGGCACGTCGAGCGGCGAGCACCCGCCGACCACCCTTGGATCGCATGCGAGCCCGGAAGCCATGCTCCTTCGCGCGGTGGCGCTTCTTGGGCTGATACGTTTGCTTCATCGCGTGGAGTGGGCTCCTTGGCCGGGTCGATGTGGAGCGTCAGCGGTCCGGGCGGCGGACGACCTGCCCCCTTGGGAATGTGACGCGCTCGTTCGCTCCGCAGCACGAAGCGGCGGGCACGCCAGTCGAACCGAGCGATGATAGGCCCGTCCCCGAGGGCCCGTCAAACGTGGCGGCGCCCCGGACCGTACCTGGAGGCACTCGATGTCCGGGCCACCAGACCCGTCCGGGCGACCGCCGTTCCGACCCCCTGGCAGCGCCGACCTGGCGGACTGGCAGCGGCTCGATCTGCGAGTCGGTCGGATCATCGCCGCCGAGCCCTTCCCGGAGGCCCGCAAGCCCGCCTATCGCCTGACCATCGACCTCGGACCGGGCGGCATTCGGCAGTCATCGGCGCAGCTGCCGCCGACCTATCCCGTGCCGGACCGACTCATCGGACGATCGGTGATCTGCGTGGTCAACTTCGCACCGCGACGGATCGCGGGCTTCGACTCCCAGGTCCTCGTCCTGGGCGCTCTGCCGGCCGATGGGCGGATCCCCCTGCTTGGCGTCGACGAGGGCGCCGAACCGGGCGATCCGATCGGCTGACGGTCGGCCGACGCCGCCACCGAGAGGCACGGCGCGAGCGGCCTGCAGGCGTCCGCAGGACGTGGCATCATCCGCCGTCCCGGACCCGGACGGGGTTCCGGGGCGATACTCCTGGGGAGTATCGGGAAATGGCGTTGCGAGGCCCTTTTCGCGGTGCTACGCTTCCCGGGCCTCCGACGCCGGGAAGCGGGTGGCAGAGGTCACCGAACCCGGCAACCGCGGGAGGAGCAGCGCGACGCCCGCCTTGGTCGACAGGTGTCGACACGGTCATCCGACGCCGCCCTGATGGGCCCGGATGGACGGATCTATCGTCCTAGAACCCCGATAACAGGGTCGTGCCATCGATGGACGCGAAGCAGGTCTGGCGCGCCGCGCTGGGAGAGCTCCAGGTCTCCCTCTCACAGGCGAACTTCGAGACGTGGTTGAAGGACACCGCGCTCGTCGACGTCAACGAGAGCACCTTCACCATCGCGGTCCCCAACGGCTTCGCCAAGGATTGGCTCGAGACCCGCTATCGATCGCTCATCAGCCAGACGCTGGCCCGCGTGGTCGGCTACAGCGTGCAGCTCGACTTCGAGGTCCGCGAGGTGCCGCCCCAGCCGGAGGACGCGGTCCCGACCCAGGCCGTCCGCCTCGAGCCCAGCCGGGTCGGCGGCGAGGGCCCCTCGGCCAGCCTCAACCCGCGCTACACGTTCTCGACCTTCATCGTCGGCTCGGCCAACCGCCTCGCCCACGCCGCCAGCCTGTCGGTCGCCGAGCGGCCGGGGCATGCCTACAACCCGCTCTTCCTGTATGGCGGGGTCGGCCTCGGCAAGACGCACCTGATGCACGCCATCGGCAACCAGGTCGTGACGCGCTTCCCGCGCAAGCGCGTCGTCTATGCCACCAGCGAGAAGTTCACCAACGAGTTCATCACCAGCATCCAGCAGGGGCGCATCGACGACTTCCGGGCGCGCTACCGGAAGATCGACCTGCTGCTCATCGACGACATCCAGTTCATCGCCGACAAAGAGCGGACGCAGGAGGAGTTCTTCCACACCTTCAACGCCATCCACGAGGACGGCAAGCAGATCGTGCTCTCGTCCGACCGACCGCCAAAGGCCATCCTGACCCTCGAGGAACGCCTGCGCAGCCGCTTCGAGTGGGGGCTCATCGCCGACCTCACGGCGCCCGACCTCGAGACGCGGATCGCCATCCTGCGGGCCAAGGCGGAAGAGAACGGCGTGCCCATCGGACAGGACGTCCTCGAGTTCATCGCCCGCAAGGTCGTCAGCAACATCCGGGAGCTGGAGGGGGCCCTCAATCGGATCGTGGCCTACGCCAGCATGGGCGCCATGCCCATCACCATCGACCTCGCCCAGGCCGTCCTCTCCAACGTGCTCTACAACCCGAAACGGCGCAGCGTCACCCCCGAGCGCATCGCCCTGGCGGTCTCGGAGTTCTACGGCGTGGACATGGACACGCTGCGCGGCCAGAAGCGCGACAAGGCCATCGTGCTGCCGCGCCAGGTGGCGATGTACCTGATGCGCGCCGAGACCGATGTCTCGCTGCTGCGTATCGGCGCCGAGCTGGGGGGCCGCGATCACTCGACCGTCCTGCATGCCTGCGACAAGATCGACCGCGCCAGCCAGGAGAACGAGGAGCTGCGCCGCGACATCGCGGCCGTACGCGAGTTGATCTACGCCGACTGATGGCGCGCCCGATGGCCGCCTGAGCCTGTGGACCGTCCCGCCCGAGGCGTGGACATCTGCTCCCGATCCGGGCGGTCCTGGCGGCTCTGCTGTCGACGCCCGGCGGTCTGGCCATGCGCTCGTCCACACCATCTCCCCACCGGCGCCCGATCCGTCCGCGATCCGGGCTCGTCACGATGGCCCGACCGGTCGTTCGTCCACCGTCGGCTGGAGCGTGGCGGAGCGTGGCCGTCCCCACCGTCCACAGCATGATGATGATGACGATGAGTGAGAAGATAGAACGACGAAGCACCATCTCTGAGCATCCCGATGTGGACCGATGCTCCGGCGCGATGCCGTCCCATCCCCAGCCCGAGGGAGACCATCGAACGTGAAGCTTTCCGTGATGCAGGAGAACCTGGCTCGCGGCCTCCAGGTCGTCAGCCGCGCCGTCAGCTCGCGCAGCACCCTGCCCGTGCTGGCCAACGTCCTGCTGCGGACCGAGGACGCCGGCCTCAAGCTGACCGCCACCAACCTGGAGATCGGCATCACCTACTGGGTGCCCGGCAAGATCGAGACCGACGGCAGCCTGACGGTGCCGGCCAGGCTCATCACCGACGTCGTCAACTCGCTGCCGCCGGGCGAGCGCGTCGATCTCGAGTCGGACGGTGCCGCGACGCTCGACCTTCGATCGGGCCGGCAGCGGGCACACCTGCGTGGCATCGACGCAGACGAGTTCCCGGTCATCCCCTCGGCCGGCGAGCGACCCACGACGCGGATCAGCCAGCGGGCCCTCAAGCAGGCGCTGTCGGAAGTCGTCTTCGCGGCCGCATCCGACGAGGCGCGGCCGATCCTGACCGGCGTCCTGACCCGCTTCGAGGGCGATCGTCTGACGCTGGCCGCGGCGGACAACTACCGCATCGCGGTCAAGACGCTGGCCACCCTCGATCCGGTCGAGGAGACCTCGATCGTCGTGCCTGCACGCTCGTATCACGAGCTCGAGCGGGTGCTGGCCGACACCGACGACCCGGTCGACGTCGTCCTGGCGCCGTCCAAGAACCAGATCGTCTTCCATCTCGAGGGCATCGACCTCGTCAGCCGGCTGATCGATGGGCAGTTCCCCAACTACCAGCAGGTCCTGCCCACGGCCCACACGACGCGCGCCGTCGTCGACCGCGAGGAGCTCCTCAAGGCGGTCCGCCTGTCCGCCCTCATCGCCAGCTCGTCAGCCAACGTCGTCCGGCTGCGCGTCGACTCGGATGGCGAGTCGGGCATCACGGTGGCCGCCGCCGCCGATGTCGGCGACACCGAGGGTCACGTCGAGGCCACGACCGAGGGTGACGGCCTGACCGTGGCGTTCAACGCCCGCTACCTTCAGGAGGCCCTGGCCAACCTGGCGGCGGAGCAGCTCGCCCTCGAGTTCCAGGGGCCGCTCTCGCCCGGCGTGCTCAAGCCGATCGGCGACGACGGCTACGTGCACGTCATCATGCCGGTCCGAACGCCGTCCTGAGCGGCCGGCACGGGTCGGACCACCGACGTGCGCGTCGACCGGTTGACGCTGACCGGATTCCGGTCGTACGCCAGCCTCGACCTGCGACTCGGTGAGGGGCCGCAGGTCATCGTCGGCGACAACGCCGCCGGCAAGACCAACCTCATCGAGGCCATCGTGCTGCTTGCCCGTGGCGCGTCGCACCGCTCGACGACCGACGCCGAGCTCATCCGCTGGGGCGAGCCGCTGACGCGCCTGGAGGCCAGCGTCGTGCATGGCTCGACGCGCGGGCGCCGATCGCATCGAGGTCACGCTCGAACGTGGGGCCGCGGGCGGCGCGCGCAAGCGGATGCGGGTCGACGGCGTGCCGCGTCGGGCTGCCGCGCTGGCGGACGCGCTCCGGGTCGTCCTCTTCGCGCCCGAAGAGATGCTCCTGGTGGTCGGTCAACCCAGCCTTCGACGGGCGGCCGTCGATGCCCTCGCCGGTGCCCGCTCACCGGCCTATGGACGGGCCATGGCGACCTATGGACGCGCGCTCCAGCAACGCAACGGCCTCCTGCGCCGGATCCGCGATGGCGAGGCCGACGCGGATGAGCTGCCTTACTGGAGCGCGATCGTCATCGAGGAGGGAGGCACGATCGTCGGCCAACGCCTGGCGCTGCTGGCCGACCTGGCGCCGATCCTGGCAGCGTCCCATGCCGAGATCGCACCGGCCGAGCCCGAACTGCGGCTGCGATACGTGACCAACGCGCCGGCCGGCACCGACGAGACGCCCGAGGCCGCACTCCGACGGCGCCTGGCGGAGACGGCCGAGAAGGAGCTCTGGAACGGCGCCACGCTGGTCGGGCCGCACCGCGACGACATCGCCTTCGAGCTCGGGGGCCGCGACCTGGCGACCTTCGCCTCGCGTGGCCAGCAGCGCACAGCCATCCTGTCGCTCAAGCTGTCCGAGCTCGACCTCTTGACGGATCCTGTCTCCGGCGAGGCGCCGCTGCTCCTGCTGGACGACGTCTTCAGCGAGCTCGACCCGGACCGGCGCGCCCACCTCGTTCGACGCATCCGCGGGCTGCCGCAGACCATCGTGACCACGACCACGCTCGACGACCTGGACCCCGTCCTCGTGGCGGAGTCGACCACCTGGCACGTCCGGGACGGTGCCGTCGAGGCCGGCCTCGCCGGCGCGGCGCGCTGACACGTGGTCGACCGACGACGGCCGATGCGTCGCCTGAGCGACCTGCTGCCGGAGGCAGCGGCCGCCCTGGGCATCGAGGAGGACCTGCATCGTGCCAGGGTCGCTGCGGCCTGGGATCGGACGGTCGCGGAACACGTGCCCGGCGCGGCCGGCTCGAGCCACCTCCTGACGCTCGACGACGGCGGGCTGGTGGTGGCGGCAGACGATGCGGCGGTGGCCCAGGAGCTGCGGCTCAGGGCGCCCGAGCTGCTCGAGGCCCTCGGCCGGGCACCGGCCGTCGGGAACCTGCGGGGCATCCGGGTCGTCGTCCGCCAAGACCGCCCGCCGACGGTCGCCTGCGCCACCGACGTGAGGCGCCCCATGGCCGTCCGACTGCACCTGAAGATCGGCCTCGTCCCCGGAGCCGACCGGCTTTCCGCGTCCCCGGATGCCGTCATCCACCACGAGCCATCGATCGGCTCGATCAGCCGCTCCAAGGGCAGCCTCTACGGCATCGTCACCGTCGCCCCCAAGAGCGGCGGCAAGCCGGCCGAGGCGGCCACGCTGGTCGCCGATGCCATCCGCGACCGGTACTACTACGACGAATCGGCGGGCATCCCGATCTGCCTGGAGAAGTCGATCCGGACCGCCAACCAGACCCTCCGCCAGGCGCGCGAGAGCCACGGCCTGGCCGCCGGCGCCATCGGCGCCTGCGTGGCCGTCGTGCGCGGCCACGAGCTGTACGTGGCAACCATCGGCGACGCGGATGCCTACCTCGTTCGCCAGGCGAGGCTGTTGACGCTCCCGGAAGACGAGCGCGGCGAGGGGCTGCCGGCGACCGGCGACGTCCACGTCGACGTCTGGCGTGGTGAGATCGCCGTCGGCGACTCCCTGCTCCTGGTGGCCGGCAACGTCACCCGCACGGTGGGCACGGAGGAGTTCAAGGACGCGCTGGTGACGCTCCACCCGCAGTCCGCGGTGGAGCACATCCATCACCTCTTCGTGGCCGGCAAGGGCAGCGGCTCGGATGCCATCCTGGCCCTCGAGGCGTCGGAGGTGCCCGCCACGCGCGTCGAGCACAAGCTGGTTCCCGTGCGGCCCGCCGAGCCGCTCGCCGGCTCGCCGGAGCGCTCCCCGATCCCGCTGGCCGACCCGATCGCCGGCGCGGCCGGAGCGGTCGGTCAACGCGCCAGCGACCTGAAGACCGGCATCGGCCTGGCCGGCGCCTCGATCGTCGATCGGTTCCTCGGCCTGATGCCGCGTCGGCGGCCGCGCTATCGACGCGTGACGCCGCTCTCGTCGAAGCGCGATTCCCAGCGCCGCGCCGGGTTCGCTGCGCTCGCCTTCCTGGGCGTCGTGGTCGCCCTCGGCGTCGGACTCTGGCTCGTCGGCGGCGCCCTGCCCGGACGCGATGGGCAGATCACCGATGTCAACGCCGGGGACAAGGCGCTGGCCGAGGCACAAGGTCGCATCGGTCAGGTCTTCGACGAGGGCGACCTCATCGCCGGTGACGCGGTCAAGGCGCAGCGCCTGCTGCGCGAAGCGTGGACGGAGCTCGACACGGCCGAACGGCTGGGCGTCGCGACCGCCGCGCTGCGGCCGCTTCGGACGGAGGTGGCCGATGGCCTCGATCGGATCTACGGTGCGCGGGAGGTCCCGAGCTCGGTCCTCGTCGACCTGACCGCCGAGCTGTCGCCCAAGGCGGACATCATCGACGTCGTGCGCGGACCGGACGGCGCGGCATATCTGCTCGACAAGGCCACCAAGTCGATCATCCGGGTCGACCTGGCGACGCACAGTGCCAAGGTCGTGGTCAAGGCCGGCGACGGCGCGGGCAAGGGCATCGGCGAGCCGTGGCAGATGACGCTCGGTGGGCCCGACATCCTGATCCTCGATCGCGACGGTGTGCTGTGGCGCTGGCGTCCATCGGACGCCAAGGGCCGGGGCACGCTCGCCAAGCTGCGCCTGGGAGGCGAGAACGCCCTCGGTGACGACATCCGCGACACGGCGACGTACGCCCGCAACGCAGAGTCCGGCCTGTACTTCTACTACGTGGTCGATCCCAGCTCGAAGCAGGTCCTGCGCTACCCGCCAGCCGCCGACGGGAGCGGCTATCCGAACAACCCGGCCGACTACCTGGCCGCGCCCACGGACGTCTCGAGCTACCGCGCCCTGCTCGTCGACGGTGACGCCTATGCGTTGACGAGCGACGGTCTGACGCGCTTCCAGAGCGGGCGGGCGGACGACTACGAGCTCGAGGTCCCGCCGGACGACGGCGATGTCCGACCCGGCCACGACTATCGACAGATCGCCATCGACCCCGCTCGCCGCGAGGGCAGCATCTGGCTGTGGGACAGCGAACACCAGCGGATCGTGGCCATGGCCAAGTCGACCGGCGACTACCTCGAGGAGTTCCTGGCTGCGCCGGGCGGGCCGTCGTTCGAAGACGTGCGCGGCATGTTCGTGGTCGCCCCGACCGAGGCCGGCGGGCCGCACGTGCTCATCTGGGCCGACGCCGGCCGTCTGATGGCGACGCAGCTCGTGGATGTGTCGGCGCTGCCATCACCCTCGGCCTCCCCGTCGCCGTCGCCATCCCCATCGCCGTCGCCGAAGCCGACCAAGAAGCCCAAGAAGACCCCGAAGCCCTGACGTACCGGCCGGAGAACGCGTGTGATAATCGGGCCATGCCACACGGGCTGAAGGAGATGGTCGTCGAGAGCGTGCGCGTCCACATGCACTCGTCGCAGCACGTCGTCATCCTCAAGGACGTCGACCGCGACCTCTACCTGCCCATCTGGATCGGCGTCAACGAGGCCGATGCCATCGCCCGCCGGCTGCAGGGCATCACGCCCGAACGACCCCTGACCCACGACCTCTTCGCCAGCACGCTGGAGGAGCTCGGGGTGGCCGTCAAGCAGGTCATCGTCTCGGACCTCTCGGACGAGACCTACCGCGCGCGGCTCGTCCTCGAGCTCGGCGAGCGGACCGTCGACGTCGATGCCCGTCCGTCCGATGCCATCGCGCTGGCCATCCGGGTCGGTGTGCCCATCTTCGCCACGGACGCGGTCCTCGATCGCGCTGGGGTCACGCCCGAGCCCGACGAGGACGAGCGCCTCTCGGTCTTCCGGGAGTTCGTCAACTCGCTCGAGGACGAGTCTGGGCGCAGCTCTACGAGCGGCTGACGACGTCACCCGAGCCAAGGACCGGCTCGCCGCGCTGCATGGCGACCGAGCGCCGGAACCAGAGACGCAGGCGCAGGCGCCAGAAATCGCGAACCGCGCGCAGCACGACCCTCGGGTTGGCGCCCGAGGCCTGGCCAGCCGTCCGAGGATAGTGCGGGATGCCGACCTCGACCAGGCTCCGGCCGCGGGCGCGGACCTTGATGAGCAGCTCGGCCGACACGAAGGCGCCACTCGACTCCAGCCTGATGCCCTCCAGCGCCAGGCGGCGGAAGAGCTTGCAGGCACAGTCGACGTCGCTCACCTGGAGGCCGAAGAAGAGCCGTAGGCAGAAGCGATAGGCGCGTGCGTAGACCAGGCGGATGGTCGGGTCGGCGCGGCGCAGCCGAAAACCGACCACGACGTCGGGCAGGTCCGGGGCCTCCGCCCGCGCCAGCAGGCGGGCCAGATCGGCGACACGGAACTGACGGTCGCCGTCGGTGAACGCGATGAGCGGGTATGACGCCGCCGCGAAGCCGCTCCGAAGGGCAGCGCCGTAGCCGCGGTTGGCGGCGTGATGGATGACGCGCACCCGACCGGGGTGCTCGGATGCCAGTCGGTCGGCGATGCCGGCGGTGCCGTCCGTGCTGCCGTCGTCGACGGCGATGATCTCGAATGCATCGGCCAGGGACGGCAACGCTTAGGAGCGCCTCGTCGACGAGGGCCTCGATGTTCTCGGCCTCGTTGTGGGCCGGAAAGAAGTACGAGAGCGCCGCCACGCGGCCCGCGACCGGCACCGGGGCAGGGGCGGATGCGGTGGCCGACGATGCGGCGGGAGCGGACATCGCGGCAGTATAGTCGGGCGCATGGCTGTCGCCCCCGTCGTGCCGGAAGGTGCGCCCGAGCCACACCCCGCCGGCCGCCCGGCCTGGACCTCGCTGGCGGTCTTCACCCTCATCGCCGCCGCGGCCGCGCTCCTCTACTGGTGGACAGGCCCCAAGCCGGTCGGTCTCGACGCCTTCGTGCCGCTCGCCGACGCCCTGCTCCACGGGCGTCTGCACATCCTCGAGCCGATGCCCTGGATCGAGCACGTCGACCGGGCTGGCGGCGGCTGGTACGTGCCCTATCCGCCGATGCCGGCCATCTCCGTGCTGCCCTTCGTGGCCATCTTCGGGGCCGGCTTCGACCAGGGCTACGCGGCGGCCATCATGGGCGGGCTGTGCGTGGCGATCCTGTGGCAGATCTTCGGACGACTGGGCGTGGCGCCCCTGCCACGGCGGTCGCTGGTCGCGGCCTTCGCGGTCGGCAGCGTCCTGTGGTGGGCTGCCGGTATCGGCACCTCCTGGCTCTTCGCCGGTGTCAACGGGGCGTTCTGGTCGCTGCTCGCCCTGTGGTTGGCGCTCGACCGTCGCTGGCCTGTGGTGGCCGGGCTGTGCCTCGGGTTTGCCGCCGCCTCGCGACTGCCGATCGGCCTGACGTTGCCCCTCTACCTCGCGCTCTACGCGGGCGTCGAAGTCCGGCCGCGGCTGGCCATCCCCGACCGGCGGAAGATCGGATCGGCGGCGCTCTTCGTCGTCGGGCTGGCTGTGCCGGCCATCCTGGTCGCCCTGTACAACGTGGCGCGCTTCGGGAGCCCGCTCGACTTCGGGTACGAGAAGATCCCCGGCGTCCTCAGCGAGCCCTGGTATCGCGACGGCATCCTGTCGCTGAGCTACATCCCGCGCCACCTGCACACGATGTTCCTGCGCGGCTTCGACTTCGTCGACGGGTTCCCATGGTTCCGGCCGAATTGGACGGGGTTGGCGCTGACCTTCACGACGCCCATCTACTTCTGGCTCATCAACCTCAGGCGGCGCGAAACCTTCGTCGTCTTCGGCTGGATCGCCATCCTGCTGGCGCTGGTGCCGATCGTCACGCACGGCAACGTGGGCGAGACGCAGTTCGGGTATCGGTTCAGCCTCGATGTGGCACCCATCCTGTGGGTCATGCTGGGCATGCTCTTCGTTCACCGGATCTCCGTGCCGGCGAGGCTGGCGATCCTGCTCGGCATCATCGTCCATGCCTACGGCATCTACGTCATCACGGTCCTCGACTTCGTCAGCTTCTGAGCGCGCGAGGGCGGGCGCCAAGAGCGCGCCGCCCATCGAGGCTGGTGGCGAGCCTCGGGCCGGTACGCGCTACCAGCCCAGCACGACGCCCCAGTAGACCCCCCAGGCGTTGATGACGATCGAGATGGCGACCAGGCCGACCGTCCACCAGCGCACGCCATAGCGCGCCAGCCCAAGGGTCACGAGGAGCAGCCCGAACGGCGCCACGTCGTTGCTGAAGCGGTAGCCGAACTGGACCCAACCCTGGCTGAAGTGCATCAGGTTCACGACGCTCACGGTCACGATGGCAAGCACGGAGCCGAGGACGATCCGCCGCCGCCACTCCTTGACCGCCACCGGGATCGCCAGCAGCCAGGCCGGGCTGGTCAGCAGCAGGCTCATGCCCAGCTTGTCGGGTCGGAGCAGCGGACACGCCTGGTCGAGCAGCGCAAGGCCGCATTCCGGTCGGACCTCGGGCAGCCAGGCGAGCATGATGACCAGGTTCTGCGGGATGTAGCGGGGGTCCTGCAGCGCCCACTCGCCGGGGTGGTAGGTGATGCCCTGGAGCGCCGGGAAGATCTGGGCCAGGAGGCCGTCGGGCACCGGTGTGAACTCGGTCTGGTAGAGATGCTCATAGCCAGGCTGGAAGAGCTGGCCGCTGGTGGCCGCGTTGTAGGCCAGCAGGAGCAGGACAGGGATGGCCGCCCCGATGCCAGCTGACAGCGCGCGCCGCACGACGGACCCGCCGCCTCCGACGAGCGCGAAGAACGGTGCCGCCAGGACCGTCGTCAGGCGGGCGGTCGCGGCCAGGCCGAGGGACAGGCCGGCGAGCACCTGTCGACGGTCGACGAGCGCTGCGGATGTGCCCTGTGCTGCGGTCCGTCGGTCGGCGTCGAGCGCCGTCGTGATGGCCAGGAGCAGGAACGTGGATGCCACGACGTGCGCGAAGAACCACGTGCTGCCGAGCATCGCCGCGTACCAGGCGACCGTCCCGAAGCCATAGAAGAGCGTGGCCAGGATGGCCACCAGCGGAGCCGTCGTCAGGCGCCAGACCATGCGATACGCGAGGCCGACGTTGAGCCCTCCGAGCACGGCCGCCACGAGGGCGGCATTCGTGGCCAGCCCGAAGGCGGCGACGGCGGGCAGGAGCACGATGGCCGGCAACGGCGGGAAGGGCACCAGGGCGCGGCCATCACCGATGGGATAGACGTCCTGGAAGTAGCCGTTCTGGAACTCGCCGCTCGAGAGTGGCCAGGGGATCCAGGCCCGGCCCTGGAGGAAGGCGTCAGCCTGCCAGACGAAGTGGTCGTAGATGTTCTGTCGCTCGGGGTTGCTGAAGACGTAGACGACGATACCGAGGACGGCGAAGCCGGCCATCAGCCAGCGAGGGTCGAGCCGGCCGAGGCGCTGTCGCAGGTCTGAGCCGGGACCGTACTCGGCTCGGTCCGCCGCCGAGGGGCGGGGAGGTGCCGTTGCTATACTCCCCTCCACCTCGTCGCTCGTTCTTGGAGGCCGGTCGGCTGTTGACGACGCCCGGGGCGGGTCCACCCGATCGGAGTCTCGGAGCGTCGGCACGCTCGGTCCCGGCGCCGTCGGCCGTCCCCGCCCTGACGATGCTGCTCCTGGCCGCGCTGGCCCTGCGCCTCATCATCGCATACGTCCTCCTGCCCAAGTCCGGCTTCGAGAGCGACCTCGGCACGTTCACGGCGTGGGCCTTGCGGATGGTCGACGTCGGCCCGCAGCGGCTTCTATGCCGAGCCCGGCCTGTCCGACTATCCGCCGGCCTACATGTACGTCCTCTGGCTGATCGGCAGCGTGGGCAAGATCCTCGGCGCCGCCGACGGCACCGGTGTCGAGCGGACCACCGCGCTGCTCAAGATCCCGCCCATCCTGGCCGACATCGCCTGTGGCTGGCTGCTCTACGTCGTGACGCTGCGCTGGTTCGGCGATCGTCCCACGGGCGACGACCCTGGCGCTGGCAGCGGCCGCGCTCTATCTCTTCAACCCGGTGACCTGGTACGACTCGGCGATCTGGGGCCAGGTCGACGCCTTCGGCGCGCTCTTCTCCCTGGCCACCGTCGCGCTGCTCATCGACGGCCACGCCGAGGGCGCCACCGCGATGGCGGTCGTGGCCGCCCTGGCCAAACCCCAGTACGGCGTCGTCCTGGTGCCGATCGTGGCTGTCGTCCTGCTGCGCCGCCATCTCCTGCTGCCGGGCAGCGGCCCACGGGTCGACGACGGCCCACGCTGGTACCGCAACTGGTGCGACCGCGAGACGGGCGTCTGGCGGCTCATCTCGTCGGCGGCCGTCGGTGCCAGCGTCCTGTTCCTGGTCATCGCGCCGTTCGGCATGGACCTGCCGCGCTTGATCGTCCAGTACGGCAAGGCCGCTGGGACGTATCCCTACCTGACGGTCAACGCCCTCAACCCCTGGGCCCTGGTGGGGGTGGGCGATCAGGCATCCGATGGCGGAGGCCGGCTTCGGCCGGTGGCCGCCCGACACCGCGCCGCTGCTCGGGCCCGTGCCCGGCGTGCTGGTCGGGACGGCGATCCTCGTCGTCGGCTTCGTCATCGGCCTGGCGCTCCTGGTCCGTCGTGGCGATCGCACCGCCATCCTGCTCGCGGTCGCCTACCTCTGCCTGGCCTTCTTCGTCCTTCCCACCCGCGTCCACGAGCGCTACCTCTTCCCGATCTTCGCCTTCCTGCCGCTGCTGGCGATCCTCGATCGCCGGTACCTGGTCGCGACCGTCGCCGCTCAGCGTGGCGGCGTTCATCGGCCTCCACGGGGTCCTCAGCACGCCGTTCTGGGCGACGCCGAACATCGAGGACTTCTTCTTCGGCCCGGACTTCCGGAGCTACCCCGTCCTCCTGCTGAGCATCGTCCTGACCACGAGCGTCTTCCTGTTCCTCCTCTGGCGCGTGCTGAAGGCGACGGCCGAACCAGAGGAACCCCTCGCCCTCGACCCGTGGCTCGAGGACGCTCAGCCAACGGCGGCCGGGGCCGCGTCGATCTCCGTCGCCGCGGCCTCGACCGCCGGCGACCACGGACGCCCGGCGAGCGCCACGGACGCCGGAGCCCTGGGAGCGGTGACCGACGCTCCGTGGCTGGAGGAGGTCCGACCTCGTCCGGGGCCAGCGGCGTCCGCAGCGCCAGCAGGGACCGCCGCCGACCCGCGTGCGCGCCGTCCCTGCGACGGCGACGACCGCATCGGCCCACGCGTCGGCGCCCGATGCCGACGCGGCCGTGGTCCCGCCGCCGGACATCGAGCCCGGCATCCTCGGCGGACTGGCGATCATGGTCCGTCGCCAGCTCGGCACTCGGCTGCGTCGTCGTGATCGAAGCGCCCAGCTCACGGGCGAGCGGCCCGGCCGCATCGACCGCCTCGATGTCGCCGTCGCGCTCCTGCTGCTGGTGGCCGCCCTGACCCTCCGTGGCTGGCGGGTCGAGGAGCCCTACGACATGTACTTCGACGAGGTCTACCACGCTCGGACGGCGACCGAGTTCCTCCAGGACTGGCGCTACGGCAAGCCGCACGACATCTACGAATACACCCATCCGCACCTGGCCAAGTACCTGATGGCCGCCGGCATCGTGGTCTTCGGAGACGACCGGGTGAGCGCGACATCCGAGCTCGGCTTCGCACCGCGCGATGCCACCATCGAAGGACGCTGGGACGGCGTGGGCACGCGCGAGGGACGAGCGGGCGACCGACTCTACGTCTCGGGCGAGGGCAGCGTACGGGCCTACGACCTCTCGGATCGTGCGCCGGTGACCGAGATCGCCCTCGAGGGCGGCGCGCAGCCCGGCGCTCTGGCGGTCGACGCCGTCGAACACCGCCTGCTCATCGCCGACCAGGCCGGCGGCCTGTGGGCGTTCGAGACACAGGCGCTCGACGACGTCCGCGCCGGAGACGATCCGGCCTCCATCGCGCCGGCCTATCGGCTGGCCGAGCTCGGCGCAGCGGTTCGGACGATGATGGTCGACGCCAGCGGTCAGCGGCTGACGGCCGTCCTCGAGGGCGACCGTTTGGTCACGATCGACCTGACCGATGGCAGCCGCCTGTCCGAGGCGACCGTGGCCGGCGCCGCCGACCTGGCGGCGACGACGGGCGGGCAGCGGCTCGACGTCGACCTCGCCGACGTGACCGATCCGGGCGCGCTGGCTGACGCACTGGCCTCCGTCCTGGCTGACGACGCGGCGCGGATCCGAACCCTGCTCGTGGGCGCCGAGGGCACGGTGACCGTAGCCAGCACCCTCGACGCCGACCAGGCCATCAACGTCCAGGAGGCGATCGATGCCGGCGAGCTGCCAGGCGCCCGGATCACCAGCGGCGATCTCGTCGCGGTGGCGGCCTCCGAGGGCCTCGTGCTGCTCGACGCGGCCGCGCTCACGCCCGTCGACGTCATCTCCTCGCAGACGCCGGTCACGGCGGTCGTCCGCGTCGAGGGCCCAGCCGAGCCGACCCTCTACGCCACGACGGGCTCACGGCTCATCCGGGTCGAGGTCAAGACGGGCCAGTCACCGAAACAGGTCCCCGATGTCTGGATGCCGGCCCCGGTTCGCGACCTGGTCTACGACCGGGCGACCCAGCTCATCCACGTGCTCGGCGACGCCGTCGACGGTGGCGGTCCGACCGTCTACGTGGTCGAGCCCCACGCCAACGCGGTCTTCGCCGATGTCCGACTCGGCGACGAGCCGGTCGCCTGGGCGCTGGATGCCGATGCCGAGCGCCCGACCCAGGATCGCGAGCAGCTCCTGGCCATCTCGTCGTCGGGCACGATGTCGGCCGTCGAGACAGGCCAGCATGCCTTCGGCTGGCGCTTCCCGGGCGTCATCCTGGGCGCCCTGACAGCGGCGCTCCTCTATCTCCTCGCCCGCGTCCTGTTCCGCCGACGCGAAGTCGGCATCGCCGTCGCGCTGCTGGTCCTCGTCGACGGCATGATGTTCGCGCAGACGCGCATCGCCATGAACGACGTCTATACCGGCGTCTTCATCGTCGCCGCCTACCTCATCTTCGCGCTCGTCTGGCTGGGGACCTGGCGAGGCTGGAGCGCGCTGTTCGTGGCCATGCCGCTCATCGGGGTCTGCCTCGGGCTGGCGCTGGCCGCCAAGTGGGTCGGGCTGTATGCGATCGGCGGCATCGTGCTGCTCATCCTGCTGCGCTCGGCCGTCGGCCGGGTGCTCGCGCTGTCGGGCATGGTCGCGATGACCGGCCTGCTCGGATGGCTGGCCGTCAGCTCGCCGAGCTCGAGCTCGACCGACGCCGTCGGGTTGGTCGTGACCACCGTCCTGGTCGGCCTGGCGACGGCCATCGGGCTGCGGCTGGCCCGCGCGAGCACCGCCGTCATCGTGGCCGGGGCCAGCTTCATGGCCGCCTCGGCAGCGGTGCTGCTGATCATGCCCGGCAACAGCGTCTTCCTGGCCATCATGATCGGCCTCACGGTGCTGCTGGCCGTGGTCATGGTCGTGCGGCCGATCCGCTGTTCGCTGGACGAGGCACGCTTCGCCATCGCAGCACCGGCCGCCTTGGGCATCCTGGGCACGCTGACGGCCATCCTGGCCGGATCACGGCTGCCCACCGAGGGCGTCCTGACCGCGACGTCCCTGCTGGCCCTGTCGCTCGGCCTGGTGGTCACGAGCGTCCTCGTCTATGCCGCGTTCGCGCTCGGCGGGGCCCGAGGCTATGGACCGCTCGCCGCCTCGCCGTCGGCCACCGGCAGCGCCGACACAGCCCAGGCGGTGGATCCGGCCGGCCACGCCATGGAAGCCCCATCACCGCCACCCGATGGGTGGCTGCGCCCGGGTTGGCGGCTGGGCTTGCCCTGGCTCTGGGTGCTGGCCTGCGTCGCGATCATCCCCATCGTCGTCTACGTCGTCAGCTACTGGCCGTGGGTCGAGCTCGGCAACGTCTGGTTCGCCGGCTTCCCCGCCGACCACACCGGCACCGACACCTTCCTCGCCCTCCAGAAGCGGATGTACGACTACCACAACAACCTGCGCGCGACGCACGCCGCATCGTCGCCCTGGTGGGCCTGGCCGTTCGACTTCAAACCTGTCTGGTTCTATCTCGGCAATCTGGCCGAGGGCTGGACGGCCCTGACCTACGACGCCGGCAACCTGGTCCTCTTCTGGCTCTCGGTGCCCGCCATGGCCTGGACGGCGGCGATGGCCTGGCGCCGGCGGAGCCTGCCGCTGGCCCTCATCCTGATCGGCTTCGCCTGCCAATGGCTGCCGTGGGCGCGGATCGACCGGGCCACCTTCCAGTACCACTACTACACGAGCCTGCCCTTCGTGATCCTGGGCCTGGCCTACTTCCTGGCCGAGCTGTGGCACGGGCCGTCGGCGCGGACGTGGCTCCTGGCCCGCCTGGCCGCCGCCGGCGCACTCGTCGCGGTGCCGCTGCTGTGGCTCCTGCGCGTGCCGTTGTGCGCCGTCTCGGGCGTGGCCCAGGTCAACCCCGGATCCCAGGCCTGTGGCTATGTCAGCGAGGCCTTCGTGCTCACCGAGCGCACGGCGGTCTCGCTGGTCATCGTCCTGGTCGGCATCCTGGTGCTGCTCTGGCAGGCTCGCACGCTCGGCCTGCGTCGGCGGCGGTCGGACATCGAAGGCGGCCCCGAGGGCCGGCTACCGGCAGGCTCGCTGTGGCTGCTGGTGACGGCGGTCACGACCGGTGTCGCGGTCGCCATCGTGCAGACCCGCTTCCCGGAGACACCGCTCATCACGGCGCCCATCGGCGACGTCGGCCCATACCTGGGCGCGATCCTGCTGGGCATCCCGCTGGCCGTCGTAGGCTGGATCGTCCTTGGCGCCCGCGATCCACGGCGATTCGTCATCGGAGCCTTCGGGGCGATGGCCATCTGGTTCGTCGTCTTCCAGCCCGACATCGCCGCCCTGCCGGTACCGACCGGCATCGCCCGCTTGTTCCAGACACTGCCCCTGTCGACCTACAACTACGACTTCCAGTTCGCGGTCAACACCGCCAGCGCGACGACGACGAACGTGGTGAGCGTCGAATCGCTGGCCCTGACCGCGATGGTCGCCTTCATCGCCGGCGCGGCCATGTACGCCGTGCGGACGTGGCGTCTGGGCGAGCCAGACTCGCCGCCAGACGTTGACGACCATGCTCCACCGATAGAGCCCGAAGCGCCCTGATCTTCGACCGATGGAGCGCCTGATCTTCGCGTGATCGGAGTGCGTGGATCGTCGACGTGACGGTGCATCGGCGCACCGGACGGCCGGTACCACCGGGCCCGGTCGCTATGGGACCGCTTGGCTATGGAGCGTGGTGATTCGCCCGCCCAGACTGTCGATCCGAGCCGGAGTTGCCGGCTTGCCGCATCGCTACGGATGGATCATGTCGCACCTCCCGCGCCGGATCGGCCCCATCGTGCTCGCCATCGTGCTCCTCGCCACCCTCGTCCCGATCGCCGCCGCGACCGATGACCTGACCGTCGAGCAGGCGGAGGCCAAGGTCGCCACGCTGCTCAATCAGCAGCGAACGGACATCGGCCGCATCGTGCTCCGCGTCGACGCACGCCTGTCTGCCATCGCCCGCGCCCGATCCGAGGACATGGCCACCAAGGGCTACTTCGCCCACCAGCAACCGGACGGTGACTGGGCCTGGGACCTGATGACGGCGGCGGGCATCAAGTGGTACGGCGCCGGCGAGATCATCGCCTGGAACACGTGGGGCACCCTGGCCGACTCCGCCACAGCGGCCAGCAAGCAGTGGCACGACTCGTCGGCCCACTACGCGCTGCTGACGAGCGCAAGCTACAACTACTTCGGTGTCGGCCTGGCCGTCGATGGCAGCGGCAAGAAGCTCTGGACGGTCGTCTTCATCAAGGGCCCCGACCGAACCGGCGCACGGTCCAGGTTCCGGACCTCGAGCAATACCGCGCCCGACACGCTGGCCACGGCCTCGACCTCGACCGCGCGCCGGGAGATGACCATCAGGTGGTCCGGTAGCGACGTCAGGCTCCAGGTCCTGACCGCCGGCCTCAAGTACTTCCAGGTCCAGGTCCGGCGCGAAGGCGTCTACGACTGGCGCGATACCAAGTCGGCCACGACCAGCACGCACATGGTTCGCAACCTGCTCAAGGGCCGGGTCTACCAGTTCCGCATCCGGGCCAAGGACAGGGCCGGCAACTACGGACGCTGGTCGAGCACGCTCTGGATCAGACCCTGATCCGTCGCGCGAGGCGCCGCCCGCGGCGCTGACGGGATCTCGCTCCGGAAGTCGGCAGGCAGCGCCCCCTGGGCGGCCAGGCGTCGGATGACGAAGCCGTAGTACTCCTCCACCTTGGCCGTGATGTTGGGCCACGAGAACTGCGTCGCTCGCTCGCGCCCGGCGGCACCCATCCGGGCACGCAGCGCCGGATCATCGAGCAGCGTGCCGATCGCCTCGGCCAGCTCGCCGTGGTCACGTGGCGGGACGAGGAGCGCCTGCTGGCCGCGTCGGACGACGCCCTTGTAGCCATGGATGTCGCTGCACACGATGGGCGTGCCGGCCGCCATCGCCTCGAGCAGCACGATGCCGAAGGACTCCTGGCCGGTCGCCGGCGAGACGTAGATGTCGGCGGTCGCGAAGAGCTGCGCCTTCTCGGCGTCGCTGACGCGTCCCAGCAGGTGGACGCCCTGCAGGCCGCGCGTGGCCACGTAGCGGCGAACCTCGCGCTCCTGCGGCCCGCGTCCGACGACCAGCAAGCGGCAGTCGCGACCCGAGCGGCGCAGCGTCCGGAAGGCTTGCAGCAGGACCAACAGGCCTTTGCGCTGTTCGAAGCGACCGACGAACAGGAGGTTGGCCGTCCCATCCCGCCATCGCTCGATGGGCTGCACGTCCTGGTAGCGGGTCAGATCGACGCCGTTGGGGATGACCTTGTAGTCGCCCGGGAAGTAGCGATCGATGAAGTGGCGGGCGGCCGCGCTGACCGCGATGCGGCCGTGCAGCCGCGCCGCCAGCCGGCCCATGAAGTTGCTGCCCAGCTCGTAGGCCGGGCTCCAGCCGGCGTAGGCGTGGAACGTGGCCACGTTCACGCTGTGCGACTCCCGCAGCATGAACGGCGACAGGAGCGGCACGAACGGCTCGTGGAAGTGGAGCACGTCGAAGCGCTCGCGCTCGAGCAGCGCGGCGATCTGGGAGAGGTAGCGCGGCGAGACGGTGACCGTGCCCATGGAGCCGTTGGTGGGGACGCTGAAGCCGCGGCCCAAACGGATGACGTCGCCCTCGCTGGCGCGCTGCAGACCGTGTGTGCTGCTGATGATGCGCACGTCATGCCCGCGCTCCCGGAGCCCGTCGTAGAGGTAGCGGACGTGCTCGTTGACGCCCCCCGGCAGGGGATAGATGTAGGGCGTGACGAGGCCGATCTTCACGGCCGCGTGTCTCCCTCGTAGCGGGCTGGACGCCGACGGCCGCCGGGATAGCCGAGGTCGCGGCCGGTGCCATCGCGCAGGAGCTTGCCACGGACCTCATCGCGCACGTCGCGAGCGTACTTGCGTACCTGCCGGCCGAACATGCCGACTTGCGCCATCGGCGGATAGAACGCCCCATCCCAGGTCGTCGTCCGGGCCTCGATCGCCCGCCGCAGGTCGGCCGCCGTGCGGCCCTCGAAGCGCGTCGTGGCCTGACCGATGTGCGACAGCAGGTGCGCGTCGCTGTTGCCCAGAGCGGCCAGTCCGTGCTGCGCGGCGAAGGCCACCCGGCGCGGATGCCAACGCCGCCCTGCCGTCGTCGGGTTGAAGACCTCCAGACCGTCGAGGTGGAAGGCTGGGTCGGGGTCCTCGATGAGCGCCAGCAGGCTGCGTCCCGAAGCGCTCATGGGGATGGGCACCAGGGGATGGGCCGGGATGGCCAGGCCGCCCTGCTCGTGGATGGCGGCCACGCTCCAGCGCATCGAATGCAGGGGCGCGATCGGCCGGCTGAGGAAGAGGCCAAGCAGATGCCCGCTGCGCGTGGTGATCTCCTCGCCGACGATGACCTCGATGCGGTAGCCGCGTCCGGCTGCCATCTCCCGGGCTGCCAGGGCGGCGTCGATGCGTTCATGATCGGTGATGGCGATGACGTCGATGTCGGTCGCCGACTCGACGTGTCGCAGGATCGAGTCGATGCCGGCCAGGCCATCCGAGGCGGCCGAGTGGATATGGAGGTCGGCTCGACCGGGTCGGTCCGAGCCCGCAGACTCGTCGGTCCGCTCGCCGCTCGCCGGGCTGTCGGAGGTCATCGGTCATCGGATGTCGTCCCAGATGGGGAACATGATCGTCCACCACTGCTCCGGTGCCGGTGCCACGAGCGTCTCGATGGCCCGCGCTTCGGCGGCCAGGAAGGCGGCGACACGGGCTCGCATGGGCTGGTCGGGCGCAGGCGTCGGCAGGTCGAAGAGGTCGATCCGATACGTGCCATAGCCGGTCCGACGCGCGGCCGCGATCTGGCTCTTGATGCCCGTCCCGATGGCCACCAGGGCTGGCCCGACCGGCAGCTGCGCCGGCACCCCGAAGAGCTCTGTGGGTCGGGCGGCCCCGACGATCGGCCGGTCGCAGACGATGCCGACCAGGCCACCCTTGCGTGCCCAGGCCAGCAGTCGGCTGCTGCCCAGGGCGGGGTCGATGATCTCGAGGCCGATCGGCTCGCGCTGCTCGACGACCCAGGCCTGCATGGCGGGGTCAGCGACCGTCTCCATCGGCGTCAACATGATCTGGCCGGTGCGCGTGATGGCGTATTGAGCCGGGACCTCCATCGAGCCGTAGTGGAGGCCGACGTACATCAGGCCGCGACCGGTCTCGAGCGCCTCGAAGCCGTTCAGGATCGACTCCCAGCCGCCGAATTCGATGTGCGCCTCGAGGTAGTCCATGGTCAGCGTCTGGCGGCGAAGCACCTCGAGGTAGTAACGGGCGTGGTGGGAGAAGGCGTCGCGCACCAGGCGATCCATCGCCCTCGGCTCGCGGACAGCACGGGCGACTCGTGGCGTGGCCCGGCCCTCGGCCACCAGCCAGCCACAGATGCGCTCCAGGTTGCGACGCACGAGGTCGCGTCGCGCAGGCTGGGCGAGGTAGCCGGCGGCTCCGACCACGTGGAAGAGCCGGTGCATCGGCGCGTCGGGCAGGCGACAGGCAAGCCAGGTCGCCCCGCGGAGCGCGGCCAGCTCGAGGCTTTGGGTCGGCGTCACGACTCGGCCTCGGCAGCACGTGCGGCGAGCGCCGATGCCTCGGCCGCCGTGGCGGGCCAGATCGGCTTGAACGTGTACCACTGCTCCGGTGCCGGACGAACCATCAGCACCAGCGCGTCGGCAACAGCCTGCGTGGCGCGCGCGATCGCGGTCGGGTCGCTGCCGCCGACCTCGATCGGATCGAGCCACTCGGCCGTGAACCGACCATCGGCCTGGCGTCGGCAGACGATGGGCACGATGACCGCGTTGGTCTTGGCGGCCAGCACGGCGGGACCGGCCGGCAGCGTGGTCCAATCCCCGAAGAGGCGGACGGGGACACCGTCCGAGCGATAGCCCCAGTCGACGAGGAGGCCCAGCAGGGCGGGCTGGCGGAGCACGCTGAACGTGCGCCGCAGGTTCTTCCAGGCGAAGACCTCGACCCCCCAGCGCCGACGCTGGGACTGGAGCAGCGCATAGAGCTCGGGATACGACGAATCGTCGGCCAGGCCGTAGGTCGGGAAGCCACGCGCCGCGCAGGCGGCGATGAGCGCCTCGATGCTGCCGATATGGATGCTCAGGGCGATGATCCCGCGGCCCTGTGCTTCGAGGCCGGCCCACAGCTCGGCGAAGGCGTCGATGCCGCGCGCGCCGCGCGGATCGATCATCGCTGCGGGCGCATCGGCGGCCAGCGACGGCAGGCGCATCAGCTCCACGATATAGCGGCCATAGGTCTGGTAGACGCGGCCGGCTAGTCGCTTGACGGCGGGATCGTCCGCGGGACGCCCGAGGATGTGCGACGCGTTGGCCAGGATGACGTGCCGCTTGGCCGGCCAGGCGGCATAGGCCAGACGCATGGTGCCGCCGGCCAGGGGCAGGCTGATGCCGAGCGGCACGACGCCGAGCAGCCAGGACGCGAAGCGATAGCCGACGACGACGGCCCGCTCGTTCAGCCGGACGAGCCCGCGTCGAAGCATCGACCCGCGCTCGGATCGGCGATGGGGCGCATGGGCAACGCCCCCCGGTCCCGATGTCGTCGCCGTCCCGGGCTCGACCCCGATCGTGCCTTCGCCGGACCGCTCGGCCATGGAGACCGTGCCCGTCGACGCTACTTCGCGGCGACCGCGACCCTGGCGCGCGATGGCGCCATCTTGCGGATCTTCTTGGCCGGCAGTGTCTCGGTGCCGACGAGGGTCTCGTTGTCCTCGCCGCGGATGTAGGCCTCCACGCGATTGAAGGCGATGTCGTCGTGGATCTGCATCGGCGGGCTCTTCATGAAGTAGCTCGATGGCGCAACGAGGGTGCCGGTGAGGCCGCGGTCGAGGCCCAGCTTCAGGCAGCGGATGGCGTCGGTGATGACACCGGCGCTGTTGGGGCTGTCCCAGACCTCGAGCTTGAGCTCCGCGTTGAGCGGTACATCGCCGAAGGTCGTGCCCTCCATCCGGATGTAGCACCACTTGCGGTCGAGCAGCCACGGAACGTGGTCGCTGGGACCGACGTGCACGTCGTCCGGGTCCATCTCGTAATCGAGCATCGAGGTCACGGCGTTGGTCTTGCTGATCTTCTTGGACTCGAGACGCTCACGTTCGAGCATGTTGAGGAAGTCGGTGTTGCCGCCGAAGTTGAGCTGGTAGGTGCGGTCGAGGCGCACGCCCCGATCCATGAACAGGCGGGTCAGCACGCGGTGGCTGATGGTGGCTCCGACCTGGCTCTTGATGTCGTCGCCGATGACGGGCAGGCCGGCCTCCGCGAAGCGGCGCTGCCAGTAGGGCTCGCGGCCGATGAAGACGGGGATGGCGTTGACGAAGCCGACGCCTGCCCGGAGGGCCTGCTCGACGTACCACTTGGTGGCCTCCTCGCTGCCCACGGGCAGGTAGGAGACCATGACATCGACCTCGCGCTCCTTGAGGATGCCCACGATGTCGGCGGTCGGACCAGGCGCCTTCTCGATGATCTGGCTGAGGTACTTGCCAAGGCCGTCATGGGTCATGCCACGCTCGACCGGCACGCCGAGGTGAGGCACCTGCTGGAAGACGTAGGTGTTGTTCGGCTTCTGGTAGATGGCCTCGGACAGGTCCTTGCCGACCTTGTTCTTGTCGATGTCGAAGGCGGCCACGAACTCGATGTCGCGGACGTGGTAACCGCCCAGGTCGACGTGCATCAGCCCCGGGACGAAGTCGTCCTTCTTGGCGTTCTCGTAGTAGTAGCGACCCTGGACGAGGCTCGAGGCGCAGTTGCCGACGCCGACGATGGCCACGCGGATCTTGCCGTCGCCGCGCCGGCCGGCGCCGGCCGATGAGACCGTGCCGCTGGTGGTGGCGCCCTCGACGCCGTGGTTGCCGTTCTTGCCGTTCTTGCTCACGTGGACTCCCTGTTCCTCTCTGCTGGTGACTGATCGTCTGTCAGGGTTTGTCTGCCGTCGTCCCGGCCGCCTGCCGGCGGACATGGAGGATGCGCTGGATGACGGTGACGGTGGTCAGCACGACGATGGCCGCGAGCGCCAGCTGGAGCCAGCCCATTGTCCTGCGGCCCGCCGACGAGGCCCGTCGCGACCAGGCCGGCACCGAGGATGACGATGCGCTCAGGACGCGGGGCGATGCCGACCTCGCCGCTGAAGCCGAGCCCCTCCGCCTTGGCCCGCGTGTAGCTGACCATGAAGGCGCAGACGGCGGCCAGGACGGCCAGGATCGCGGTCAGCTGGCTGCCTGCGGCCGCGGCGCCGGCCACGATGCCGACGTAGATGACGCCCTCGCCCCAGCGGTCGAAGGTCGAGTCCATGAAGGCCCCGAACTTGGAGCTGGTGCCGGTCGCCCGGGCGACGGCGCCGTCGAGCATGTCGAACGAGCCGGCCACGACGCTCACGATGCCCGCCGCCAGCCACAGCTCGAGGCCGGCCAGGACGGCGGCCGCGATGGCGATGCCGAAGCCGATGAGGGTCAGCATGTTGGGCGTCAAGCCGACCTTCGCGAGGCCGGCAGCGTATGGCTGGACGATCGCCCGGAAGCGGTTGCGCTTCTCGTTGGAGAGGAGGGAGCCGTCGCCCATCGTCGTCCGCCTAGCCGGCCAGCCCGAGCATCCGCCGCTGGCGCGTCGTGAAGCGGTCGATCTCGTCCGGTCGCAGCGAGCAGATGACCTCGCGGCCCTGGCGACGGGTCTCGACGAGCCCGATCGTCTTGAGCGTGCGCAGGTGCCAGCTGACCAACGGCTGCGAGAGGTCGACGTGGGCGATGAGCTCGGTGACCGTGGCCGGCGACTCGGCCAGGCGCTCCAGGATCCGGAGGCGGGTCACGTCGGCTAGCGCCTTGTGATAGGCGCGTAACTCGCGGAGCTCCTCCGGCGGGGCCGTGATGGTGGCCAGCGTGTTGCGGATGCGAGCAGGTGTCGGCACGGGCTGGATCTGGGGACCTACTAGTGGGGATTTATATAAAGCGATGTTGATACTAGTTCCACGATGGTGCTCCTGTCAAGCGATACCGGACCTCACCCGCGAGACGATCCTGGGTCGCCAGATACACTCCCGGCGATGACCGCCGCCTCGCGCGCCGTGCTGCTGGCCGCCTTTTCGGTCGCCGCCATGCTCGTCGGCGCGGAGCTGATGATCACGGCCGTGGCGCTGCCTGCGATCATCAACGACATCGCCGGCTGGACCGAGCTACGGCGAGCGAGCTGGATCATCAACGGCTACCTGCTGGCCTACATCGCCGCCATGCCCCTCGCCGGCCGCGCCGCGGATCGATACGGCCTGCCGCGGCTGCTCATCGGCGGCCTCGGCATCTTCGCCGCCGGCTCGCTCCTGGCCGGCGCCGCCCAGGGCCTCGACTGGCTGATCGCCGCCCGGGTGCTCCAGGGCTTCGGCGGCGGCACGGTGGTGCCATTGGCGACGGCCGGCGCCGGCTACCTGTACGAGGGCCACACACGCTCCCGCGCGCTCGGGTTGGTCGGGGCGGCGACCTTCCTGGGCATGGCGCTGGGGCCGTTCGTGGGGGCCTTCATCCTGACCGGCTTCGAGCTCGGTCCGACCTTCGCCGCGACCGGGCAGGCGACCTCGACCGCCGCGGCGGTCCTGACACCTGCCTGGCGCTGGGTCTTCTACCTCGGGGCGCCGCTGGCGATCGTGGTGGCCGTCATCGTCTGGGCGGCGACGCCGTCATGGCGGGCGGTCCATGGCCGCGGCCGGCTCGATGTGCCCGGCGCGGTCCTGTTCACGACCGCCCTGGCCGCCGGGCTGCTGGCGCTGACGTGGCTGGGCACCGAGGCGGGGCCAGGCGGCAATGGCGTGGCCATCGCGACCATCGTGACGCTGGTCGCCGGCGCGGCAGCGATGACCCGTTTCCTGCGCACGCCAGATCCCTTCATCGACCTGCACGCCTTCGCCAACCGGGTCTTCAGCTCGGCCGTGCTGGTCAGCCTGTTGACTGGCTATGCGCTGGCGACCGCCATCGTCGGGGCCGCCGTCTTCGTCGACCGCGTGCGCTACGGCGGACCAGGGGAACAGCAGATCGCCCTAGGGGCACTGGCCGGTGCCATGGCGATCGGCGCCCTCGTCTCGGGCTTCGTCGTCCGACGTCTGGGCATCGTGCCCGTCAGCGTGGCCGGCCTGCTGCTCGGCGCCAGCGGGCTGGCCGTCCTGGCCACGGCCACGCCAGCGACGCCCCTGGCGGCCTACGCTGGCGGCCTGGCCGTCTTCGGGCTGGGATTCGGGCTTTCGGTCACGCCGCGTTCCACGGCCGCCATGGAGGCCCTGGGGCGGGCTGCCTACGGGACCGCCGCCGCCGCCGTGACCGTGGCGCGGATGCTGGGCATGGGCGTCGGGCTCGCCATCCTGACCGGATTCGGCTCGAACCGCATCGAGGCGCTCGCGGTGGTGCTGACCGACCAGGCCGCCCGGGACGCGGTGCTGCCGCTCGACCTCCAGGGCCGGCCCCTCCAGGATCCCTTCGTCGTCGATGCCCTGGAGGCCTGGGCGGCCGGCGAAGCGGCCCACATCCTGGCCGGCCTGATGGCCGTGGCGGCGGCGGTCATGGTCGTGGCCATCGTGCCCGCGCTCGCGATGCGCCGCGCGACGCCCTCGTCCGCGGAGTCGGCGTCGTCTACCATCGGCCCCGATGAGCGCGCCGCAGCCGGCGACGACGAACCCGCCCTCGCCATCTGACGCGAGGTCGACGGGGGCTGCCGTGCCCTCGGCAGCAGCGCCCCGGATGCGCGCCCTGATCGCGGGCTCCGGTGGGACGCGCGAGACGACCGACCTGGCCGATCTGCAGGCGGCGTACGGTGACGAGCAGGTCCGGGTGTGGGTCGACATCATCGACGGCGACCAGGCCATCGTCGACCAGCTGGCTGCCTGCCTGGGCATCCATCCGCTCGTCGCCGAGGACATCCTGGAGCGCAACCAGCGGGCCAAGATCGAGCGCACCGGCGACACGCTCCACATCGTGATGTTCGCCCTGGCCTACGAGGGCGGTGTCGAGGAGGACGAGATCGACATCGTGCTCGGCCGGCGCTTCCTGCTGACCGGCCACAGCTCGACCTTCGATCCGCAGCAGCTCCATACGCTGCGACGGGGCTCGGAGGCCCTGCTCGAGGAGGGTCCCGACTACCTGCTCTGGGCCATCGTCGATGGCCTGGTCGACGGCTACTTCCCGGTCTTCGACAAGCTCGGCGACGAGATCGACGGGCTGCAGGCCGACGTCATCGACAAGCCCAGCAAGTGGGTCGTCGAGCGCCTCTTCCAGGTCCGTCGCGACCTGCTCTACATCCGCCACGCGGTCAGCCCGCAGCGCGAGATCTTCAACCAGCTCACCAACCGGGACGAGCCGCTCATCGCACCCGACCGGGTCATCTACTTCCGGGACGTCTACGACCACCTCATCCGGCTGACCGACGAGCTCGACAGCTACCGCGAGCTGGTCAGCACGACCCTCGACGCCTATCTCTCGACGGTCAACAACAACCTCTCCGACATCATGAAGCGGCTCACGGCGGCGACCGTGATCCTGGCCGGCATCGCGGCCGTGGCCGGCATCTTCGGCATGAGCGAAGCGGCCAGCGCCATCGAGGAGGGGTCGGGCTTCTGGCTCATCACCGGCCTCATGCTGGCCGCCGCCGGCGCAGCCGTCTTCTGGTTCCGCCGCATCGGCTGGCTCTGAGGGCCGTCGGTCAGGAGCGGCAGTCGCGCGGCTTGGCCTTGGGGTTGGCCTCGTCCAGCGGGGCCGTGCCGACGCTGACCAGGTTGGCCGCGATCTGCAGCTTGGGGATGGTGCCCTTGGGCCCCTCGCTGGTCTGGAGGATGAGGCGCTGCTCGCCCAGGGGCACGTCGTCGGCCAGCGAGAAGTCCCGCGAATGGCGCTTGACCTGGAAGATCTCGTACAGGTAGACGTGGCCGTCCGCGGTGTAGACCTGGACGAGGTCGCCGATCATGCCCTTGCCGTTGTTGCGCTCCGAGGCGCGCAGGAGTGGCAGGAACATGCCCTCGCGAGCATGGGCGTAGAGGTAGGTCGCGCCGGGCTCCGAGGGCTGGCCGAAGACCTCCAGGTACTGGGCCACGTCGCACAGCGGGTAGGTGCCCTTGCCCGGCCCGAAGCTCTGGGCAACGATGGGCAGGTCGATCTTGAAGGCGGGCACCACGACCCGCGAAGCGACCGACGGCTCGAGGCTGCCGCTCGGCGACGCCGAGGCGCTTCGCCGAGGGGGTCGGCGCCGCTGACGGCGAAGAGCTCGGCGTCGGCGATGGGCTGGCGATGGCGATCGACGGGCTGGCCTCCAGCTCCGCCTGGGCCGCGGCCGGGTCGAGGACGGTCATCAGCCCGGCCGCGAGCAGGGCCACGCCGCCGGCAGCGATGAGCGCGGGCAGGAGGCGGTCGATGAAGCTGCGCACGCGGTCCATGGACCGTTGATGCTAGCAAGGATGGCCGGATGCCTCGCTGTACGGCGGCCCTCGAGCGGTCTGCGATGGTCGATCCGGTGTGGCTTCGATGTGGTCGGCTGGAGACGGCTCGGCGGCGAGTCGCTGGTCGGAGGCCCCGCTCCGGGTACACTGCCGCGCGATGCGTGTCGCCCTCCTCGTCGGCGCCGTGGCCGGCCTCCTCGTCGCCGCCCTGGCCATCGCTGCCAGCCTGACGTTGCTCGAGCCCGTCGCCGTCACGCCGGCCCGCCCGACCCTCGCGCCGACCGAGCCCCCGTCGTCCAGCCCGAGCCTGGCAACGACGCCGGAAGGGACCCCGCTCCCGAGCACCGGCGTCGGGCTCGGCGATCTCGCACCAGCCCTCAAGCTCGATGGCCTGGGTGAGAGCGAGATCGACCTGGCGGCGCTCAAGGGCACCCCGGTCTGGGTCGCGTTCACGGCGTCCTGGTGCCCCACGTGCCGCGACGAGCTGACCACCATGGAGGCCTTCGCGGCGGCCAACCCCGGGGTGACGCTGCTCGTCATCGATGTCCTCGAGCCGCTCGAGGTCGTGCAGTCGCTGGTGGACGAGACCGGCACCACGTTGCCCGTCGGCCTCGACCCTGACGGCAAGGCCCAGCTGGCCTGGAACGCGTACGCCCTGCCCGTCCATTTCTTCATCGACAAGGAAGGCATCGTCCGCGAGTACATCTACGGCGGCCCTGGCCCGGACCAGTTCCTGGCCGCGCTCAAGAAGGTGCTGCCCGACGCGAAGATGCCGTGACCGATGCCCGGGCGGCCCTGGGCCTCTTGTCCCCGGCGGCCCTGGCGGGACGGCCGTGCCTGGTCGTGAGCGATTTCGACGGCACCATCGCGCGCATCGGGCTCGATCCCTGGGGGGCGCGCACCGAGCCGCTCGCTCAACGTGCCCTTCGACGCCTGGCCGGTCTGCCCGGCGTCGAGGTCGTGCTCCTGTCCGGGCGCACGGCGGTCGACCTCGCCGGGCGCGTGCGCGTCGGTGGCGCGACCTATCTCGGCAACCACGGCCTGGAGCACGGCCACCTGCCGCGCGGCGCCCGGGCCGAGGCGCTGGTCGTCGTCGCCGATCCGAGCCACGACGGGCACCTGGCGGAGAGCCGGGCGCTGGCCGCCGACCTGGTCCAGGCGATCGACGAGCCCTGGCTGATCGTCGAGCCCAAGTTCCCGGCCGTGACCTTCTGGTACCGCGCCGCACCCGACATCCCGGCCGCCGCTCGTCGGGTGCGTGCGATCGTCGACCGCCTGGATCCGACCGGCCGCTTCGAACGCTTCCCGGGCAAGCGCTACCTCGAGCTGCGTCCGCCGGGCGCCACGGAGAAGCGTGACGCCGTCGCCTGGTTGCTGAGCGAGCGACGCCCGGCGACCGCCATCCTGATCGGCGACGACGTGGCCGACGCGCTGGCCTTCGACGTGCTCCGGGAGGCGCGCGCGAGCGGCTCGGTGACCGGCTTGGCGGTCGGCGTCCACGCCTTCGGCGACGTGCCGCCGCAGGTCGCCGACGCGGCCGACGTCATCCTCGACTCGCCGCTCGAGACGGCGCGCTTCCTGGCCGCGCCTCGATCGCGCCCTGCGTGTGAACTCGCTGACGTCAACGAACGCGACGGCCGGGGGATGGACCGGTCGGCTGGGTAACAGACCGCGAACCTCGAGCCGGCGCTCGATCCTGCTGATGTTGAGATCGTTCATCGATCGCTCGAGGTGCCGTTCGAGGAGCCAGGCCAGGAGCTTGGGGCTCAGGCCGGCGAGGTGAGCGGCGGGCTCCAGAAGACGCGGAACGACCTCGTCGATGGTGGCATAGCGTGCCTCGATCGGCTCACTGATCGCCTCGGCGAAGAGGGCGACCCAGCCCTCGGCTGCGCGCCGCGCGGCATCACCGAAGATGCGAGCGGCTCGCAGGGTATAGGCCTCGTCGACGCCGGACCAGCCCTCGATGAGCGCTTTCAGGAGCGGCTCCTCGACCACATGGGTCGGCGCATCGGTCGATCGTGCAGAGAGGCCCATGGCGGCGAGGGCGGGCGCCACAAGTCTGCCCCGCGGTCCGAGTTCTTCGACGAATGCTCCGTATGTCCGCCCGGTCCGCGGGCTGGGATCCGGGTAGAAGAGGGGCACGGACTGAAGGGCGATCGCCCGCTCGCGAATGGCTGTGGCCATCTGGTCGAGCGAGAAGCCCTCGGCCTCGAACGCGGCCACTACGCGCGAGCGGACGACGTCGCCACGGTGAAAGGTCCCGTCCGCCTGCGGGATGATCGCCCCGATCTCGACGAGCCTGCGGATGCGCTCGGGCGTGGTCTCTGCCTCGAGTGCGAGTCCCTGCAGGTCGAGGCCGTGAGCCGAGTTCTCGCTCTCGTGGCGGTCATCACTCATCGGCTCGGAGACCCTACGTGCGCGCCTTCATCGGCGCATATTCCCACACGTGAAACCGGCAGCCGGGCGGGCGAACCAGCCCTCGGGCGGCGGCATGGTGTGTCGTGCCGGTTAGGGGACGATCAGGAGCACCTGGGCCGCGGCCTGGGTGGTCGGCAGCAGGAGGCCCGGCACGATGCCCAGCACGAGCGTGCCGACAGCGGCCACCACCAGGCCCAGGCGCAGCGGCCACGAGTCGGAGAGCGGTTTCGCGTCTGCCGGCGCCTCGCGCATGTACATGTAGACGACCACGCGCAGGTAGTAGAAGGCGGCGATGGCGGCGTTGAGGACGGCGATGACCGCCAGCACGCTGGCCCAACCACCGGCCTCGACAGCCGCCAGGATGACCAGGGCCTTGGCGAAGAAGCCGGCCGTCGGTGGGATGCCGGTCAGCGAGAGCAGGAAGAGCGTCATGACCGCACCCGCCAGCGGCGCTCGTCTGCCGAGTCCGGCGAACGACGAGATCTGGCTGGTCACGCCGGGCCGACCCTGGAGGGCGGTGACCACCGCGAAGGCGCCGATGTTCATGAACGCGTACGCCACGCTGTAGAAGAGCAGGCCCTGGAGGCCCTGTTCGGCGGCCGGTGAGCCGGCCGGCGCGGCCCCATAGGCGGCCAGGCCGACCATCATGTAGCCGGTGTGCGCGATCGAGCTGTAGGCCAGCATGCGCTTGATGTTGTCCTGGGTGATCGCCACCAGGTTGCCCAGGGTCATGGTCAGCGTCGAGAGGATGATGACGACGTTGACGATGTCGCCCTGGAGCGGCCCCAGCGCCTCCACGAACAGCCGCAGGATGAGCGCGAAGGCGGCCACCTTGGGGCCGACGCTGAGGTAGCCCGTGACCGGCGTCGGCGAGCCCTGGTAGGCGTCGGGTGTCCAGTAGTGGAAGGGCACCGCCGCGATCTTGAAGGACACGCCGACGGTCAACAGGGCGAGGCCCATGGCCAGTCCCGGGGAGATGCTGCTCAGCCCGCCGACCGCGTCTGCCACATCGGCGATCCGTGTCGTGCCCGTGTAGCCCCAGGTGAAGGCCAGGCCGAAGAGGAAGATGGCCGAGCTGAAGGAGCCCAGCAGGAAGTACTTGATGGCGCCCTCGGTGGAGTAGCCGTCGCGCTTGGCATAGCCCGCCAGCATGTAACCGGGCAGGACCAGCAGCTCGAGGCCAAGGAAGAGGATCAGCAGGTCCTTGGCGCCGGAGATGACCATGGCGCCCGAGATGGCGAAGAGGAGCGTGGCCGTGTACTCGCCGAGCGGCAGGCCGCGGGGCCGCAGATAGCCCGGCGCGACGAGGATGGTCAGCGCGGCGACGACGATGAAGATCGCGTCGAGCAGGGCGGTCAACGGGTCGCGCACGTAGGTCCCGCCGAGGACCGGGTTCGTGTCGCTGCCGATGCCGACGACCATGGCCAGTGCGATGAGCAGACCGATGATGCCGACGCCGCCGGCCAGGCGATCGTCGCCGGGGCGGATCATGTCCACGATGACGACCGCGATGGCCGTGGCGATGACCATGGTGAGCGGTGCCAGGGCCAGCAGCCCGGTCATCTCCATGGTCAGCGCCAGGGCAGGAAGGCGACCGGGTCGCTGGTGGCGAGCCCGGCGATGATGGTGTCGACAGGCCCCTGGATGAGGTCGAGGACGAGACCCGGGAAGAGGCCGAAGATGAGCGTCAGCGCGGCCAGCGGCGCCAGCGTCAGGATCTCGATCGCGCTCAGGTCCGAGAGATGGTGTCCGACGCTGCGCAGGAACTCGGACATCGGGCCGAACGCGACGCGCTGGAACATCCAGAGCAGGTAGACCGCGCCGAGGACCATGACCAGGGCGGCGATGGCAGCCGCCAGCGGGCTGACGGCGAAGGTGCCCACGAAGACCAGGAACTCACCGACGAAACCGGCCAGGCCGGGCAGCCCGACGCTGGCCAGCATGAAGAAGCCGAAGATGGCGGCGTAGGCCGGCGTCCGGCCCGCCAGGCCGCCCATGCGCGCGATCGTCCGGTCATGCGTCCGCTCGTAGATGACCCCGACGCACAGGAAGAGCGCGCCGGTGATGAGGCCGTGGTTGACCATCTGCAGGACGGCCCCGTCCATGGCCTGCTGCTGGAAGACGAAGATGCCCAGCGTCACGAAGCCCATGTGGCTGACCGAGCTGTAGGCGACCAGCTTCTTGAGGTCGGGCTGGACGATCGACACGATGGCGCCGTAGACGATGGCGATGAGCGAGAGCACCACGATGAGCGGCGCGAAGGTCTGCGCGGCGTCGGGGAAGAGCGGCAGCGCGAAGCGCAGGAAGCCGTAGCCGCCGAGCTTGAGCAGGACACCGGCCAGGATGACCGAGCCGGCCGTCGGCGCCTCGACGTGCGCGTCGGGCAGCCAGGTGTGGAATGGCCACATCGGGACCTTGATGGCAAAGGCCAGGAAGAAGGCCAGGAAGGCGGCCACCTGGAGCGTCGTGTCGAAGCCGAAGCCGCGCAGGGTGAGGTAGTCGAATGCGCCGGCCCAACTGCCCGTGGCCGACTGATAGGCGTACGCCGTGGCCAGGATGGCGACCAGCATGAGCAACGAGCCGATGAGCGTGTAGAGCACGAACTTGAGGGTCGCGTAGATGCGATTGGGGCCACCCCAGATGCCGATGATCAGGTACATCGGCACCAGCACGATCTCCCAGAAGACGTAGAACAGGAAGAGGTCGAGGGCCATGAAGACGCCGAGCATGCCGACCTCGAGGATGAGGAACGAGATCATGTATTCCTTGACCCGCTCGTTGATGGGCCGGAAGCTGGCCAGGATGCTGATCCAGGTCAGCAGCGTCGTGAGCACGACGAGCACCAGGCTGATGCCGTCGATGCCGACCGTGTACTCGATGCCGAAGGCGGGGATCCAGGGCACGCTCTCGACGAAGGTGAAGCCACCGAGGCCGGGCGCCGCCGGGTCGAAGGACGCCAGCAGGGCCAGCGAGAGGCCGAAGGCGAGCAGCGCCACGACGAGCGCCACGACGCGGATGAGATCGTGCCGGTGACGGGGCAGGACGGCGATCAGCAGGGCGCCCAGCAGCGGCACCAGCAGGATGAGCGTCAGGATCGGCACACCCGCCATCAGCTGGCGACCACGATCACGAAGTAGACGGCCACGATGATGAGCGCGAAGGCGATGCCCAGGGCGTAGTTCTGGACGCGTCCGGTCTGGATCTTGCGCAGGTCGCGGCCGGCACCCTGGACGACGTCACCGACGCCGTTGACGGTGCCGTCGACGATGGCCCGATCGAACCACCACAGCCCGTTGGCCAGGCGGCCGCCGATGACGACGAAGAGCACGTGGTTGAGATCGTCGAACCACCACTTGTTGAACGAAGCGCGATAGAGCGCCGGCGCGCGCTGCGTGAGCGCGGCGACCCGCTCCGGCTGCGGCGCCGTGTCGGTGCCGCGCAGCGGCCAGTGGAAGCCGAACAGGCGCATGGCGACGGCGATGCCGGTCGCCGCCAGGGCGACGCTGGCCAGGATGAGCACGCCGTCGATGCCCAGGAACTGGAAGGCCTCCGGCGGGGGCGTGCCCAGGTTGACCTGGGCCTGAGCGAAGATCGGCTCCAGCCAGGTGTCGATCAGCCCCGCCCCGAAGGGCAGCCCCAGGACCATGCCCATGAAGATGGTGGGGATGGCCAGCAGGACGAGCGGGATGGTCATCCAGCGCGATGACTCGTGGACCTTCGGCTCGACGGCCGGGTCGACGTGGCTGGGTCCGTAGAACGTCTTGCCCATCAACCGGAACATGTAGAAGGCGGTCAGGAAGGCGACGAAGGCGCCGATCGCCCAGATGACGTAGAAGCCCTGCTCGAAGATGCCGCCCAGGACCTCGTCCTTGCTGAAGAAGCCGGCCAGCGGCGGGATGCCGGCGATGGCCAGGGCGCCGATGAGCATCGTCCAGTGGGTGACCGGGATCCTGCGCCACAGGCCGCCCATCTTGTCCATGTCCTGCTCCTCGTGGACGGCATGGATGACCGAGCCCGAGCCGAGGAACAGGAGGCCCTTGAAGAAGCCGTGCGTCATGAGGTGGAAGATGGCCGCGATGTAGGCCCCCACGCCGAGGGCCGCGAACATGTAGCCCAGCTGGCTGAGCGTGGAGTAGGCCAGCACGCGCTTGATGTCCTTCTGGGTCAGCGCGATCGAGGCGGCCAGGATGGCCGTGAAGATGCCGATCGCGGCGACCACGAACATGGCCTCCGGTGCCAGGCTGAAGATGGGGTTCGCGCGGGCCACGAAGTAGACGCCGGCATTGACCATGGTCGCGGCATGGATGAGGGCGGAGACGGGCGTCGGGCCTTCCATGGCGTCCGGCAGCCAGACGTGGAGCGGGAACTGGGCGCTCTTGCCGACGGCGCCGCAGAAGAGCAGGAGCGCGATGCCGGCCATCATCCAGGGCGCGATCTGACCGGCATGGAACTGAGCCGGCAGGAGCGTGAAGACCTCGTCGAACTGGATGGTCCCGACCGTCGTCCAGACGGCCATGATGCCGAGCGCGAAGCCGATGTCGCCGACGCGGTTGACGAGGAAGGCCTTCTTGGCCGCGATCGATGCCGATGGCCGGGTGTACCAGAAGCCGATGAGCAGGTAGCTCGACAGGCCGACCAGCTCCCAGGCCGCGAAGAGGAGCAGGAAGTTGGCGGCCAGGACGAGCAGCAGCATGCTGAACATGAAGAGGTTGAGGTAGGCGAAGAAGCGCCAGCGGCCCCCGTCGTGGGCCATGTAGCCGATCGAGTAGACGTGCACCAGCATGCCCACGGTCGTGACCACGATGAGCAGCACGGCGGTCAGGTTGTCGACGGCCAGGCTGAACGGCACCCGGAAGTCCCCTGCCGGGATCCACTCGTAGAGCGTGAAATGGAGGCCTTCCTCGCCGAAGCCGCCGCTCAGGCTGGTATAGACCACGACCATCGCCACCAGCCAGGTGACGATGATGACGGGCACGGCGATGACGCCGGCCCGCGTGCCGAGGCGTCGTCCGACGAGCGCCGTCAGGCCGAAGCCTGCGATGGGCAGCACCAGCAGCAGGGTGACCAGCGTCTGCATGGACATCCGCCGCTACTCGCTCATCTGGGTGTACTCGTCGACGAGCGGGGTGCGCCGGTTGCGATAGATGGCGATGACGATGGCCAGCCCGACCGTCGCCTCTGCGGCGGCTACCGCCATGACCATCAGCGCGATGACCGCCGCGGCACCGTTGAGCGACGGGATGAAGGCGCCGAAGGCGACGATCGACAGGTTCACGCCGTTGAGCATCAGCTCGATGGACATGAGCATGGCGATGGCATTGCGCCGGGCCAGGAAGCCGAAGGTCCCGATGGCGAAGAGGATGGCCGACAGCGCCAGGTACGCCTCGAGCGACTGGCTCACTCCTGCGGCTCCGGCCGATCGTCATCGCGCTTGGCCAGGAAGACACCTCCGATCACCGCCGCCAGGAGCAGCACGCCGACGATCTCGAAGGCAAGCAGGAAGTCGCTGAAGACGAGCTTGGCGACGAGCTCCGTGCTGGTACGCATGAACGGCCCGACGAGGGGCCAGTCGCTGACGCCGGTGACGATGGCCAGCAGGCCACCGAGGACGATGGCCGCCAGCGCCGCCGCCCAGGCCTGGTGGTGGAAGACGAGGGCGGCCGGACCAGCCTTCGTCTGGGTCAGCATGATGGCGAAGAGGATGAGGACGGCGATGGCGCCCATGTAGACGAGGACCTGGGCGACAGCTACCAGCGGGTTGCCGAGCAGGGCGTAGAGCCCGGCCAGCGTCGCGAAGCAGAGGATCAGCCAGAGGCCAGAGCGGATGATGTTGCGGCCCAGGACGACCATCAGCGCGGTACCGATGAGCACGGCGCCCAGGATCAGGAAGAGGAGGTCGTTCCAGGTCCAGCCGAGGAGCGGGATGGTCGTCGGCAGGGTCACTCGCCGGCCGCCCTACTTGGCATGGGCGTGGCCGCCGCCGGCGTGGCCATTCCCGTCGTGCTGGTGGCCGTTGCCGTCCGTGGCCACCCCCGACGGCAGCATCGGCAGCAGGCGGCCAGGATCGAGCTGCCGCCCGGACGCCTGGGCGCGCTCCAGCCAGTCGCGCTCCCGGCGGACGTAGCTGATCTCGGTGTCGCGGTCCATGGCGGCGATGGCGATGAGGTCGATCATCGGTTCCTCGCGGCTGGTGTGCGCGAGCTCGAAGTCGGGGCCGCAGCGCAGCGCGTCGTAGGGGCAGGCGTCGACGCAGATGCCGCACAGGATGCAGCGGCTCTCGTCGACCTCGTACTTCTCGAGCACGCGTGGCTTTGGCATCAGGGCGCCGGTCGGGCACGTCTCCGCACAGCGCCCGCAGGACACGCAGGGCGTGGTGTTGAGGCTCATGTCGAGCGGCGTGGTGACCAGCGTGTCGAAGCCGGTGCGCATGAAGTCGTAGCAGGCGGCGCCGACGACCTCCTTGCAGACGTTGGCACACCGGCCGCAGTCGATGCAGCGCGACGGCTCGCGCAGGATGAAGGCGTGGCTGTCGTCGCGGATGTAGTCGTGGTTGGTGCCCGTGAAGCGGTTCTCGGTCACGCTTCGGAACGACAGACCGGTGCGCGCCGGCTCGAGCGTCTGGAGCGTCGTCCCATACTCGATGCCCTGGCGGCGCAGGTCGCAGAAGCCGATGGCCTCGCACGTGCACTGCAGGCAGCGCTTCGACTCCTCCATCGCCTCCTGCTGCGTGTAGGGGATCTCGTACTCGACGTAGCTCTGGTTGCGCACGTCGGCCGGCATCGCCTTGAGCCGGATGCGGGGCTCCTTGACTTCGCTGGTGTAGGGCACGATGGACAGGAACTCGGGTTGCGGCTCGGCCAGCGTCTGGCGGGTTCGGATGGCCTCGAGGTCCATGCCCTTGAGGAATGCATCGACGGCGTACGCCGCGCGCCGACCCTCGGCCACGGCCTCGACCACGGTCGCGGCGCCGATGCGCGCGTCGCCGGTGCCGAAGACGCCCGGCCGGCCGGTGGCAAAGGTCACGCCGTCGGCCGCCAGGCGCTTGTTCTTGGTCGCCGTGACCCCCGCCGCGCCGCGTGACAGCCAATCCAGCTCCGGGCCTTGGCCGATGGCCAGCAGGACGCGATCGCAGTCGATGATGAACTCGGTGCCGGGCTGGGGTTCCGGACGTCGCCGCCCGGAGGCATCGGGGGCGCCCATGCGCATGCGCTGGAACTCGACGCCCGTGACCCGGTTCTGCTTGTCGGTCACGACGCGCGTCGGCGCCGCCTGGAAGATGGCCCGCGCGCCCTCCTCGATGGCCTCGTGGACCTCGTTGGCGGCGGGCATGTCCTTCATGTCCCGGCGATAGACGAGGGTCACCGCCTTGGCCCCCTGGCGGACCGAGGTGCGGGTGCAGTCCATCGAGGTAAAGCCACCGCCGATGACCACCACCCGCGTGCCGGCATGGCCTGGATAGGGCAGGCCCAGGGTCGCGATCTTGAGGTACTCGAGGCCGTCGATGACGCCCTCGGCCTCCTCGCCCGGGATGCCCAGCGTGTTCGTGTCGTAGCAGCCGATGGCCACTGTGACCGCATCGAAGCCTTGATTCTGGAGGTCGTCGATGGTGAAGTCACGGCCCAGCTCGGCGTCGCAGACCATCTTGACTCCGAGGTCGGTCAGGCCCTGGTACTCCGGCGCCAGGACCTCGTCCTTGGGCAAGCGGTACTGCGGGATCCCGTAGCGGAGCATGCCGCCGGGCGCCGGGTCGCGCTCGTAGATCGTCACCTCGTGGCCGGCGATGGCCAGGTAGTAGGCGGCCGAGGCGCCGGCCGGGCCGGAGCCGATGACCGCGACGCGCTTGCCCGAGCGTGCCTGGACCTCGAACGGGACGGGCGCGGGCGTGCCCTTGGCCTGGGCCTTGATGACCTGGTCCCCGGCGTAGCGGTGGGTGTCGCGGATGGCGATCGCCTCGTCGACCTCGTCGCGCCGGCAGTGCTCCTCGCAGGGCGCCGGGCAGACGCGACCGAGGACACTGGGGAAGGGGATGGTGCGCTTGAAGATGCGCGTCGATTCGCGGAAGTCACCCTCGGCGTTGGCCTTCAGGAAACCAGGGATGTCGATGTGGCTGGGGCACTTGTTCTGGCAGGGCGGCAGGCAGTAGGCGTTGTGGTCGCTGAAGATCAGCTCCAGGTTCGTCTTGCGGATCTGCCGGATGCGCGGCGTCTGGGTGCGCACGACCATCTCCGGCTCGCAGGCGCGCGAGCAGCTGATCGGCGGCTGGTCCTCGCCGTCGACCTCCACCACGCACATCCGGCAGGCGCCGAAGCCCGGCAGCTTGGGCTCGTAACAGAGGGTCGGGATCTCGATGCCGTTGTCGCGGCAGACCTCGAGGATGGTCTGGCCCTCGCGGCCGGTGACCTGGCGGCCGTCGACCTCGATGGTGAAGGTCGGCGCGTTGAGCGGGCGTTGCGGCGCCTGGACATCGAGCAGGCGGTCGGCCGGCGATGGCGGCAGCGGGGCCGGCCCGGGGGCGGTCTGGGTCGTCAGGTCAGCCATGACTCAGGCGATGCCTCCGGCGACACGCAGCGGCGAACAGATGCCGGCCGGGCACGTGCTGCGGGTGATGTGCTCCTCGAACTCCGCGGCGAAGTATCGCATCCCGCTGGTCAGCGGATTCGGGGCCGTGATGCCGTGACCGCAGAGCGAGCCGTCCCGGATGTCCGCCGAGAGGTCGGACAGCAGCTGCACGTCGTTCGGGCGCGGGCGACCGCCGGTGAAGCGCTCGCCGAGCTCGACCAGGCGCCGGGTGCCGATGCGACAGGGGATGCACTTCCCGCACGACTCATCGCTCATGAAGCGCTCCAGGAGCGTGGCCAGCTCGACGATGCAGGCCCCCTGGTCCACGACCAGGACGCTGCCCGACCCGACGATGGCGCCGGCCTCGTGGAGCGCCGCCCGACCGTAGGCCGTATCGATGGCCTTGGCCGGCAGGAAGCCGCCCGAAGGCCCGCCGACGAGGATCGCCTTGAGCTTGCCGGTGGCGCCGCCGGCGGCCTTGATGATGGCCTTCAGCGGCGTTCCCGTCGGCACCTCGACGACGCCCGGCTCGCGGACGGCACCCGTCACGTGGACGAGGATCGTGCCCGGCTCGTCGGCCGCCCCGAGCTTGCGGAAGGCGCCCGCGCCGTGGGTCACGATCCAGGGCACCGAGGCCAGGGTGGCCACGTTGTTGACGACGGTCGGCTCGTCCCAGAGGCCCTTGACGACCGGATACGGCGGCCGCTGATCGGGCATCGCACGCTTGCCCTCGATGGCTCGCAGCAGGACGGTCTCCTCGCCGACGACGAAGGCGCCCTGCAGCTCGCGCAGCTCGATGGACAGCTCGATGCCCTTGCCCAGGGCGTTGACGCCCAGCAGTCCGGCCTCCTCCGCGTCGCGCAGCGCGGCCGCCAGACGTCGGACAGCGACGGTCGCGTCGGTGCGCACCGCCACGTACGCGCGCGTGGCGCCGACGGCATAGGCGGCCAGGGCGACGCCCTCCAGGACGCCATGCGGATCGGTCTCCATGAGCGTGCGGTCGGTG
This sequence comes from uncultured Chloroflexia bacterium, assembly GCA_963777975.1. Lineage (GTDB taxonomy): Bacteria > Chloroflexota > Limnocylindria > Limnocylindrales > CSP1-4 > CSP1-4. Next base: position 176,570 of record CAVZSO010000002.1, read on the forward strand.
GCCGAGCCTGGGTCCGCCTCGTAGCCGTTGGCGACGACATAGCGCGTCCCGGAAGGCTGCGCTCGGCACGTCCGCCACTTGTCGGCCGTCGGATAGGCACCGCCGCCACGGCCACGCAGGCCGGCCTCGCCGACGATGCGGATGAGCGTCTCCGGTCCCAGATCGGCGGTTGCCGTCCGCCAGGCCGACCAGGCCCCAGCACGCTCGGCGGCCGCCAAGCCCGCGTCGGGGTCGTAGCCGCGGCCAAGGAGGACGTGCGGCCAGCCCTTCTCGCCAGCCAGGATGTGGGCGTTCACGCCTGACCCGCGTGCGCGTGGGCGGCGCGCAAGGCGGTCGCCGTGGCGGCGACGGCGCTTGCCGACGGATCGGCCACCCGCTCGCCGTCGAGCACGACGAATGCGCGATCGCCGCCCGGCACCATGGCAATCGGTCGCTTCGAGGCGCACGGCACCTTCCGGGCTGCTCTGACCGAGCGTCGTCGAGAGCGCAGCCTCGAGCGCGGCCAGCGTCCGCCCCGCGCCGCGGAACTGGCAGGCCGGACAGCGGCAGACGGCGAAGACGTGACCGCTCGGCGGGTCGAGGCGGAAGTGGTCGTAGGAGCTGGCCGTGCCGTAGATCTCGGAATACCAGGCACCGGTACCGAAGCTGATGTGCTTGAGCGCGGCCACCGGCAGGTGGCCGTAGGCGTCCTGCGTCCGCTCCAGGATGGTCAGCATGCGCGCCGGGTCGTAGCCCTCCTCGTCGAGGATCCGATCGAGGACCGCCGTGTCGACGGCGGCAAAGGGGTCGAAGGAGCGGTCGGGCACCGGCCGGCCGGAGCGGCGCAGGGCCGACTCCTCGCGCCGCTCGGCGTACTGCTCGGCTGCCCCCCAGTGCACATGGAAGCGGGTCTTGGTGTCGACGCCGCCCATATCGATGCATTCGATGGGGCAGGCCTGGGCACACTGGAAGCACGTCTCGCACTTGAGCGCGCCGTGCTCGTCGTAGAGCAGCTGGAGGCGGCCGCGGTGGCGGGGCGAGATGTCGTTGACGACCTCGGGGTACTGGATCGTGACCTTGGGCTGGACCATGCGCCGCAGGGTCGTGGCCATGCCCTTGACGATGCCCAGGCCGGGGATGATGTTCATGGCCTCAGCCCTGGATCTGCTTGACGACGACGATGGCCGCGGCGGTCAGGAAGATGTTGAGCAGCGCCGCCGGCAGCAGCCACTTCCAGGCGAAACCCATGAGCTGGTCGACGCGGACGCGAGGCAGCGTGCCCCGCATCCAGACGAAGACGACCACGAAGACGTAGGTCTTGGCGAAGAACCAGATGAGGCCCTCGACCTGCTCGAAGCTGGCCGTCGCCCAGAGCATCAGGGCTCCGATGGCCAGGACGTTGAAGAGCAGGAAGCCGATGACCAGTGCCTTCCAGAAGGCGACGTCGCTGCGGAAGGCCCAGATGGGCAGGGCGAAGGCCAGGATGATGATGGGCGGCACGATGGCGATCCCGAACAGCAGCCCGATGCCCAGCTGACCGGGGGCCAGTGCGGGATCGACGCTGATGCCGATCTGGGCCAGGATGCCGCCCAGGTCGAAGGGCGCGTTCCAGCCGCCCAGGAAGAGGACCACGGTCAGTGCCGAGAGCAGGAAGACGTTGACGTACTCGGCGAAGAAGAAGAAGCCGAAGCGCATGCCGCTGTACTCGGTCGCGAAGCCGGCCACGATCTCGGAGTCGGCCTCGGTCAGATCGAAGGGCGTGCGTGAGCCCTCGGCGGCGGCAGCGATGAAGAAGATCAGGAAGCCCAGCGGCTGGCGGAAGACGAACCAGTCGAGGAAGCTGCCGCTCTGCTGGAGGACGATGGCATTGAGGCTGAGCGTGCCTGCTAGGAGCACGACACCCACGATCGAGAGCGTCAACGGGATCTCATAGCTCACGATCTGGGCAGCCGCACGCAGGCCGCCAAGCAGGCTGTATTTGTTGAAGCTCGACCAGCCGGCCATCATCAGGCCGACCACGCCGAGGCTGCCGACGGCGAAGAAGTAGAGCAGCCCGATGTTCATGTCAGCGCCGACCAGGCCCGGTGCGAAGGGCAGGACCAGGAAGGCCATGATGCTCGCCAGGTAGACGACGGCCGGCGCCAGGGTGAAGACCGGCACGTCTGCGCCGGTCGGCGTGAAGTCCTCTTTGCCCAGCACCTTGAAGCCGTGGATGGTCGACTGCAGCGTGCCCCACGGCCCGACGCGATTCGGTCCGAGACGGAGGTTCATGAGCGCGATGACCTTCATCTCGAGGTAGATGATGATGAAGGCGGTCGGCACGGTCAGCAGCAGGATGGCGGTCACCGCGACCACGAAGCGGACGATGCCCAGGTTGGCGACGACCGTGTCATAGCCCAGGTCGACGATGTACGGGATAGGCCCCGCGGCGACGCCGACGAGGAGGGCCATGGTCAGCACCGCGAACAGGGCCAGCAACGGCAGCACGATCTTGCCCGCCAGGGTCAGGCGGCTCCAGGGTCGCGACAGCACGCTCACTTGTCGACCCCGCCCATGATCGGGTCGAGGCTGGCCATGATGGCCATCGTGTCGGCCACCAGGTGGCCGGGCGTCAGCAGGCCGACCGTCTGCAGGTTGAAGTACGAGGGGTCATGGATGCGCAGCCGGAACGGCTGGTCCGAGCCGTCGCTCATGGCATAGACCGCGTACTGGCCGCGCGGGCTCTCGATGGCTGCGAACGCCCGCCCCGGTCGCGGCCGGAGCAGCCGCGGCAGCTTGGCCGTGATCGGCCCGTCGGGCATCTTGTGCAGGACCTGGTCGATGATGTGGATGCTCTGCTTGATCTCGTCGAGGTGCAGCAGGTAGCGCGCGTAGGAGTCGCCCTCCTCACGCGTCGGGATCTCGAACTCCAGCTCCGGATAGACGCTGTACGGATGCGCGCGGCGGACGTCGTAGGGGATGCCGGTGGCGCGCAGGGGTGGCCCCGAGAGGCACATCCGGAGCGCCGTCTCGCGATCGACCACGCCCAGGCCACGCGTGCGCTTGACGAAGATCTCGTTCTCGTTGATGAGCGTCTGGCTGTCCTCGATGTGGCGGCCGGCGTGGCTCATCCAGTCGCCGAGCCGGCTCAGGAACTCATGGTTCAAGTCGCCGTTGACGCCGCCGATGCGCATGTAGTTGAAGAGCAGCTTCTGGCCCGTCAGGGCGGCCAGCATCTCGACGATCTCGTCGCGCTCGATGAAGCCGTACAGGATCGGCGTCAGGCCGCCCAGGTCGAGCGCCAGCCAGCCCATGAACAGGGCGTGGCTGGAGATCCGATTGAGCTCGCAGGCCAGGACACGGATGTACTCGGCGCGTCGCGGGACCTTGACGTCGAGCAGCTTCTCGGCGGCCATGACCGGCACCAGCTCGCTGAACATCGAGGCGATGTACTCGAGCGGGTCGCAGTGGCTGACGACCATGTGCCAGTCGCTGTTCTCGCAGATCTTCTCGACGCCACGGTGGAGGTAGCCGAGGACGGGGTCGAGGTCGACCACGCGCTCGCCGTCGATCTTGAGGACGACCCGCAGCACGCCGTGGGTCGAGGGGTGCTGCGGCCCCAGGTTGACCAGCATCTCGCCCTCGCGCAGGGCATAGAACTCGGCCTCGCGTTCGGTCTGCGGCGGGTAGGGCGGGATGGCGTCGTAGATGGTCGCCGGCGTATCGACCATCAGGAGCGGATCGTCGAGCGAGCGGACGCGCGTCTTGGGCTCGGTCGCCATGGCTCAGTCCGTCCGTGCTCGGCGGACGGCGGCCCCGACCGGGGTCGCCGCCTGCTCCATGTGTCGGATGCCCATGGCCGGCGAGCGCGAGGCGTCGTCCGGCAGCAGGAAATCCTTGCGCAGCGGGAAGCTCACGTAGTCGGGCGGCATGTAGATGCGCCGCAGGTCGCGATTGCCCTCGAAGATGATGCCGAACATGTCGTAGGCCTCGCGCTCACCCCACTCGGCGCCCTTCCAGAGGAAGGTGATGGACGGCAGGCGCGGGTCGTTGCGCGGCAGGTCGACGACGATGACGCGCAGCCAGTCGGGCGTGGCATCGGACCAGACGTGGTAGACGACCTGCATCGTGGTCCCGGTGTCGACGCCGCAGATGTCGGCCAGCAGGCGGAAGCGCAGTGTCGGGTCGTCGTGCAGGGTGCGCATGACGTCGGTCACGGCACCGGCCGCGATGCGGACCTCGGTCGTGTCGTGGCGCTGCGTGACCGGCCCGGCCAGATGTCCGGCCAGGGCGGTCTCGAGGCGGCGCTTCAACGCGGTGTCGATGGCGGAGACTCCCTCGGTCGGCTCAGACGCCGTCCGGCACGGTCGGCCCGATGACGCGATCGCGCCAGTGGCCGCGTCGATCCATGATCAGTTGCTGGAGCTTGAGCATGCCGTAGATGAGGCCCTCTGGTCGTGGCGGACAGCCCGGCACGTAGACGTCGACGGGCATCACACGGTCGATGCCCTGGATGGTCGAGTAGGAGCGCTTGTAGCGGCCACCGGAGCACGTGCAATCGCCCATCGCCACGCACCACTTCGGCTCGGGCATCTGCTCCCAGAGCCGGATGAGGGGACCCGCCATCTTGGTCGTCAGGGTGCCGGCGACGATGAGCACGTCGGCCTGCCGAGGGCTGGCTCGGAAGGGGAACATGCCGAAGCGGTCCATGTCGTTGACCGACGTCGCCGCCGACATCATCTCCATGGCGCAGCAGGCCAAGCCCGAAAGCAACGGCCAGAGGCTGTTGACGCGGATGAGATCGAGCACGTAGTCGGCCGTCGTGGGGATGACCTCCAGGGCACCCGACCAGCGCGCGTTGTCCGTTCGGTCGTAGTCGACTTCGAGCTCGGCCAGATGGGCCACGGTCGGCACCCGGCCGCCGAGATAGGCCTTGGGATCGGCCGCCGCCCAGATCGCGTTGGGCACCACGATGGGCTCGGCGACGGTGCCCTTCGGGGCGGTCGCAAGGGCGGTCGCCGCGCTGCCTTCGACCACTTCGGCGTCCGGCGTCGTGGTCGGCTCCTCTGTCGGGGTCGGGTCGGTCCCGGGCGTCACTTCCACGTCAGGACCCCCTTGCGCCAGGCGTAGCCCAGGCCGACCAGCAGGATGGCGACGAAGAGGAGCATCGACATCAGCCCGCCGACGAGGACGTCCTTGAAGATGAGCGCCCAGAGGAAGATGAAGATGACCTCGATGTCGAAGGCCACGAAGAGCAGGGCGTAGATGTAGAAGCTCAGGCCGAAGCGGCCCCACGTGTCGCCGAAGGTGTCGATGCCCGATTCGTAGGGCAGTCCCTTATGGCGGTCGCCACGGCTGCGGTGCGTCAGCAGCCAGCTGGCCCCGATCGTGATGAACACGAACGTGAAGCCGGCGAAGGCGAAGCCGATCACGTACCAGAGTCCAGTCACGCGGTCCTCATGCGCTCGGTTGCGGCGTGGATCGAGGGGCGTTCAGGTGCGTCCGGGCGCGCACGCGCACGGCCTCACCAGCACCCCGCGGTCATTCTAGCGTCGCGCGTCCGGGCTGGGGCGATGGCGAGGGTGCGCCGGCAGGCGTGCCGCGGCGTGAGAGGGTCCAGCGCAGTCCCGGCCCGACGATGGTGTGACCTCCGAGCACGATAGGTGTCGCCGCCTCGGCCGCGCTGGACGTCAGGGCCCGCAGCCACGGGTCGGCGACCGCATCGGGTCGCAGGAGGTCCGAGGCGAAGCGGTCCTCCGCCGACGGCCAGGCGCGCTCGTCGCGGCCGAAGCGGTCGGCCAGGAGGACCCTCGTGTCGAGGATGGCGCCGTCGGCCAGGTCTGCGACGATCGAGCCCAAGGCATCGGGACCATGCACGTCGAGCAGGCGGCCGAGCGTCGAGCGCGCGGGGCGCTGCGCTGCGGGCGCCGTCCGCAGGCCGCGCTCCTCGGCCAGGAAGCGCACCCGGCAGGCGGTCTCGCGTTCCAGCCAGGCCAGGGTCCGCGATGACGATCGGCCGAAGACCAGCAGCTCGGCCGCTGGATCGGCGGCCACGGCTCGGATCTCCGCCAGGCGCGGGATCCGCAGGTCGGCGGCGACCGCCAGGTCGCGCAGCCCGCGCGGACCGGCTGGCACCAACGCGAGCAGCGCGAGGTCGAGCGGCGTGTCGAGATCGATGGCAAGGCGATCGCGACCGGGCAGCTCGGCGACCGCAACGCCACGCTCGGCGAGCCGGCGCGGCAGGACGTTGTCGTTGATCACGCCGCGCAGCCCCAGCAGAAGGACCGCGTCGCCCACGGCCAGGACGTCGGAGGAGTGGCGACTGTTGGTCAGCGCCGCTGGTCCCGTGCTCCGCGCCGCCGCCACCAGGCGTTGCGCATCCTCTCCTCGGAGGAGCGGCACGGCGCCTGCGCCGAGCAGCACGAGCCCGCCCATGACGGATGCCGCGATCTCGTCGAGCCGCGCCTCCGAAGGTCGCAGCCATCGGTCTGCGATCCACCACGACGCTGGTGGCGCCGGCCACCTCGAACAGCCGCGCGTGGCGCTCGGCCAGTCGGTCGCGGGCGTCGTGCAGGAGCGTGGTCAGCGGTCCGTCGCCCTCGGACGGCGGGTGCAGGATGATGACCGTCGCCTCGCCCATCGTGGGCCGAGTCTACGGGAGGGCCACGGGTGCCAGCTGGTCGGCGGGTTCGCGCGTACGTCGGGCTTGGCGCCAACGTGGGCGACGCTCACCGGACGCTGGAGGCGGCCGTTCGCTCGCTCGGCGCCTTGCCCGGAGTCCGCGTTCGTGGCGTGTCCCGCCTCTTCGCGACCCGCCCGGTCGGCGTCGTCGACCAACCCGACTTCCTGAATGCCGTGGTCGCCCTTGACGTCCCGGCCGGCCCCGACCCCGGATCGGGCGCGCTCGCGCTCCTGCTGGCGCTCAAGGGTCTCGAGCGCGCCTTCGGCCGAGAGGACCGCGGGCGATGGGGACCGCGGGAGCTCGACCTCGACCTGCTCGTCTTCGGTCGTCACCGGATCCACGTCGAGCGGCCGTCGAAGGGACGCAGCGATGATCCGGCCAGGCCCGGGGCCCAGTGGCTCGATGTGCCGCACCTCGCGGCTGGCGACCGACTCTTCGTGCTCGCTCCGCTCTCAGACGTGGCGCCCGGTCTCGTGCCGCCAGGTTGGCGTGCGACGGTCGAGACGCGGCGCCGCGAGCGCGTCGCGATCGAGGGCGCCGACGCGGTGCGGGTCGTCGGGACCTGGCATCAGCGCGAGGGATGGCGCCTTCAGGAAGCCAGATAGCGGGTCGGCAGCTCGGTCTCCTGGACCCCGTCGGGACCGAGCGCGACACGGTATGCCCGGGCCTCGGGAGTCGAGGCCACCACCTCCAGCAGGTCGCTGCCAGAGAACACGAGCGCGGCGGCGTCGTCCACGCGCGTAGCCCGCAGGAAAGCCGGATCCGATGAGCTGCCGGTAGGTCGGTCGTCGCAGCGGCTCGCTGTCGTAGTGCGGACAGCAGGAGCCTTCCAGCAGCCCGACCCCATCGCGCAGCGGTGCCAGGCCAGGTCCGAAGGAATTGGTCACGCTCGCCTCGAACCAGCAGATGGCGCCGGCGCTCATGCCCGCCAGGACCACGCCTGCCTGCCACGCCTCCCTGAGGATCGTGTCGAGGCCGTGCGTCCGCCAGATGGCCAGCATGTTGGCCGTGTTGCCGCCCCAGACGAGGACCAGGTCCTGCTCCAGCACGCGTGCCCGGAGATCGGCGTCACGTCGGCCGAAGAGGGGCAGCCAGGTCGCTTCACAGCGGCCCGCGAAGGCGTCGAAGAAGCCGGTCACGGCGAATTGGTCGTCGGCGCTGGCGGTCGGGACGAAACAGACGCGCCGCGAGTCGGGCACCAGCGAGAGGAGGTAGTCGGTGGTCAGCGGGTGGAGCGTCCCTTCACCGACGCTGCCGCCACCCATGGCCACGAGGCGGCGCGCGACCGGCTGGGTGGCGCTCATCTCGGATCGCGGTCGGACGCTCGAAGCGGGGACTAGAGCCGCACCGCTGGCGGCCGGTCACGGTCGAACATGTGGACGGTGTCGACGAAGCGCACCTGCTTCGTCCGGTAGCTCATGACCAGCGAGTGCGTCCGAGCGCCGCCGCCGAAGAAGCGCACGCCCTGGAGCAGGTCGCCCTCGGTCACGCCGGTCGCACTGAACACGAGGTTCTCACCTGGCGCGAGATCCTCGGTCCGGTAGATGCGATCCGGCTCCGGGTGGCCCATCCGACTGGCTCGCTCGCGCTCCTCGTCGTTGCGGAAGCGGAAGCGGGCCTGGATCTCGCCGCCGAGGCAGCGCAGCGCAGCCGCCGTGATGACGCCCTCGGGCGCACCGCCGATGCCCATCACGCCGTGCACGCCGGTGCCCGAGACGGCACAGCTGATGGCCGCCGACAGGTCGCCGTCGGAGATGAGCTTGATGCGCGCGCCGGTCGACCGGATCTCGTTGATGAGCGACTCGTGTCGCGGCCGGTCGAGGATGACGATGGTGATGTCGGTCACCTTCCGCCGCAGCGAGTCCGCGATGCGCTGGACGTTCTCCGCCGGTGCCAGGTTGAGATCGACCTGGCCTGCCGAAACAGGCCCGACGCAGAGCTTCTCGAAGTAGGTGTCCGGGGCGTGGAGCAGGCCGCCGCGCTCGGATGCGGCCAGGACGGTGATGGCGTTCGCCTGACCCATGGCCACCAGGTTGGTGCCCTCGAGCGGGTCGACCGCGATGTCGACCTCTGGCTGGCCGGGCAGGCGCTGGCCGACCTGCTCGCCGATGAAGAGCATCGGCGCCTTGTCGCGCTCGCCCTCGCCGATGACGATGGTGCCGTCCATCTCGACGTCGTCCATCGTGGAGCGCATCGATTCGGTCGCGGCGCGGTCCGCCCCGGTGCGGTCGCCGCGGCCCATCAAGCGGGCGGAATCGATGGCCGCCGCCTCGGTGATGCGGACCATCTCGAGAGCGAGGCGCGATTCCATCAGCGGCGGAAGTGGCGACGGCCGGTGAAGACCATGGCCATATGGTGACGGTCGGCGACCTCGATGGCCATCTCATCGCGACGCGAGCCGCCGGGCTGGATGATGGCCGTCACGCCGCGCTCCGCGGCCAGCTGGATGGCATCCGCGAACGGGAAGTACGCGTCGGACGCGAGGCAGCTCATCTTGGCCCGCTCGGCGGCGCGATGAAGGGCGATCTCGGTCGCCACGAGCCGACTGGCCTGCCCTGCTCCGACGCCGACGAGGGCCGCGTTGCGAGCCAGCACGACCGCGTTGCTGGTCACGTGGCGCACCGCACGCCAGGCGAACATCAGATCGGTCAGCTCCTCGAGGGTGGGCCGCCGGATGGTCACGACGCGCAGCTCCGCACGCTGGACGCCGCCCCGATCGCGGGTCTCGACGAGCATGCCGCCGCCGATGCGCTCGATATCGAGGTCGGCGATGCCGTAGTCGGAGATGCCGTCCGCGGGCGTGGCCGGGATGGTCAGGACGGCCAGCTCCGGCTTCTTGGCCAGGACGATGCGGGCCTCGTCGTCATAGCCGGGGGCGACGACGGTCTCGTAGGCGTTGGCGACGATGGCGGTGGCCGTCGCCTCGTCGAGCGTCCGATTGACGCCCACGGTCGACCCGAAGGCGTTGACCGGGTCCGTCTCCAGCGCGCGTTGGTAGGCCTCGAGGAGGGTGTCCGCCGATGCCAGCCCGACGGGGTTGGCGCGCTTGACGATGGCGACCGTGGGGGCCGTGAAGTCGGCCGTGATGCGATGCGCCGCATCGAGGTCGAGCAAGTCGTTGAAGGTCGGCGTGGCACCCTGCAGGCGCGCGGCATCGGCCAGCGTGCCGGCGCGATGAGACGTTTCCCGATACAGCGCGCCGCGCTGGTGCGGGTTCTCCCCGTAGGGCAGGTCGCCTTGCTTCTCGAGGACCAGCGTCAGCCGACGGGGGAAGCGGGTGCCGGCGATGTGATCGAGATAGGCCGCCACCTCGGCGTCGTAGGCCGCCACCAGGGCAAAGGCCTCGGCGGCCAGCCGCTGTCGCAGCTCCGGCGAGACGTGGCCGAGGGTGCCGATCTCTTCGACGACCTGCGCGTACTGCGCGGGATCGGAGATCGCCGCCACGCCGGCGAAGTTCCGCGCCGCCGCCGACAGGAGGGCCAGCCCGCCGACGTCGATCATCTCGATGGCCTCGTCGATGGGCACCATGCGGGCGCCGACCTGCGGCGCGAAGGGCCGCACGTTGACGACCACGATGTCGAACGTGCCCATGCCCTGCTCGGCCAGCTCGGTGAGCTGCTCGGGACGGTCGCGGCGGGCCAGGATGCCGGCGTAGACCGCCGGGTGGTAGGTCTTGACCTGGCCGCCGGCGAGGGGCGGCATGGCCGTCAGGTCGCCGACGCTGCCGGCCTCGATGCCCTCGGCGGTCAGGGCCTCCCGCGTGCCGTCGGTGGCGACGAGCTCGACGCCGCGGGCGACGAGGTCGCGAGCCAGGTCCGGCAGGCCGCTGCGGTCGGCGACCGAGAGCAAGGCTCGCACCGCATCACCCTCCGACAACTGGCTCGGGCGGACGGCGCGCACATCCCCGAGCGGGCACGTCTCGTGGCCCCGAGTATAGATCGGCCGCCGTGGCCTTCGCCCTCTGCTATCCTCCGGCCCGCCGACCAGCCGGTCGAGACGCAGGAGGACGACCGTGACCCGAGCGCCCTGGGACTACCTGCTCACACAGTGGGCACCGGATACGTTCCCGGACATCTTCTGGCCCTTCACGATCGCGATCATCGTCTTCTTCGTCGGCCAGATCGTCGTCTACAACATCCGGACCCGGCAGCTCCACAAGTTCGAGCCGCTCGTCGGGATGCAGGAGTGGCTGCTCTGGACGGGCGTCATCACCTTCGGCCTGCTGGGCGTCATGTCGGTCTTCCGCTGGTACTTCCTGCTCGTCCTGGCGACCCTGGTCATCGGCCTCGGGACGTATCTCTGGGTCCGCTTCATCTACTTCCCACCCATCGTCGAGGCGTACAACCAGCACCTGCGACGGACGCGCTTCTTCAGCCAGGAGAAGTACAAACACCCCGAGACCACCATCCGGCAGCGCTCGACGCAGCGTTCCAAGAGCAGCAACCGAAGCAAAGGCAAGAAGAAGCGCCGCTGACCGACACCGGGCGAGGTGACCGACGACCCCGACGGACCGGCGGCCACGCCGCCGCCGGGAGCATCCCGACCCCTGAGCGGCGTCCCGACCGCGTGACGAGGGTTGTGCCATGGACATCCGCCGTTTCGGCCCAGGACACCGACGGCCCGACGGCCCACCGGGAACGCGCGGCGTGACCGGCACCGTGATCCACCAGGATGCGCGTGGCCTGATCGCCGAGCTGGCCTTCGAGCGCCACGCCGTGATCGCCCCACACGACAACCCCAACACGACGTTCTTCGTGGTCATCTCCGGTGGTGGCTTCGTGCAGGTCGGCAGCGAGGGCACGCGCGTCAACCAAGGTGAAGCGATCGTCTGGCCAGCCGGCATCGCCCACGGCGCGTACACCGATGGCACCGAGATGCGCGCCATCGTCATCGAGTTCAACGGCGCCGACGACGCCTGGGCGCGAGGGCGTGGTCGACGCGCTCGCGGCAACGACCACGGCCGACGAGCCAGCCGAACCGGCCGAGGGGACGCTGGTCCGGCCGGATCCGACGCCCGACGAGCACGATCGGTCGCAGGGCGAACCCTGGTAGTCGGCGATCGCTGCGGTGCGAACCTGGACGATCGCGCCAGACGGTCGAGCGCATCCCGAGCCGGATCGAGGACGGACTCAGCCCCCGAGCACCGCGCCCAGCTGCCCCAGGACCCGCGCCGTGGCGCCCCACACGTGATGCTCACCGACGGAGAAGGCGCCGTACCGAAGCCGCCAGCCGTCCCGCTCGGCCTCGACGATCTCGATCGGTGCGCCGGGCAGGAAGTGCCGCACCGGCACCCGCAGGATGGCCGCCACCTCACGCGGGTCTGGCGTCAGCACGGGCACCCGCTTGGCCAGCGCGACGACCGGCACCAACAGGAAGCCGGAGACGCGAACGTCGACGACCTCCAGGCGTCCGACGATCCGGACGCCCGCCGCCTCGGCATCAAGGCCGATCTCCTCCTCCGCTTCGCGCAGCGCGGTCCCGTCGGGAAAGTCGTCGCCAGGGTCGGCGGCGCCCCCGGGAAAGCTGACCTGGCCGGCATGACGAAGGTCGCCTTCCGGCCGGGCGGTCAGGATCAGCGTCGCCTCGCCCGCCTCGTCTGGGTAGACGAGCACCAGCACGGCGGCATCGCGCGACGGAGCATCGACGCCCCGGCGGACCCACGCCGGCGCGTTCGCGCCCGTGGCCAGGACCTCGGGATCGAGCGCCATCGGACCCAGGCGGCAGCACATCCGGCAGCCGCTCGAGCCGCTCGCGGGCGATGTCGAAGCGCATCAGCCAGCCGCGGCAGGGCGCCCGGGGAGCCGGAAGGCCAGGCTGCGCAACGGAGGCTCCGTGGCGATCCCGCGTCCGAGCAGCAGTACCCCGAAGCCACCCATCGCTCGCGGGTCGAGCAGGCGCATCACCGAGGCGCGGGCGAGGGCATAGGCCTCGGCCGTCATGTCGGACTGCGCCTGGAGCTCGACCAGCCGTTCACCGAGGCCCAGGCCGCTGAGCGCCTCGGCCTGGGTCGTCCGCCCGAGGACATCCAGCCCGCCGTCCGCGGCGGCCACCTCGAGCGTGGTCCAGTCGACATGCGCGGTCAGGTCCTGCCGGCCCACGAAGCGGTAGGGATCGTCGCCGACATGGTGGCGGTGGTAGGTCCGCAGCAGGCCGGCAGGTCGAAGGTCAGGGTCGTACAGCGCGTGCGCGGGGTGCCCGTAGTCGATCACCATCACGAGCCCGCGCTCGATCCGGGCGCCGAGCCCTCGTGCCCAGGCAGCAGCGGCCAGGCCGACCTCCGCCACCTGACCCTCGACCAGCGCGACCCCGACACGTGCCAGCGCCGACGCCAGGGCTGGGGTCGATGGCGCGAGGGCGACCTCCGTGAACCAGTCATCGCGCCAGTCGACATGCAGCTCGAGCAGCTCGCCGGCGCGAACGGTCACGCGATGGACGGGCAGGGCATCGAGGAGCTCGTTGGCCAGGATCATCCCGGTCATCGGAGGTTCCTCGTCGACGGCGGACGGCCCGTGCTTCCGGGCGGCAGCGAGTCGTCCGTCGTGACCGGCCTCGATCAGTCGCTCCCGAGCCGCCGTCTCGCGTGCCACGCTGGCCTCGATGGGTTCGTAGCGCACGGCGCTGGCGGCCGCTGAGCCGGATGCCACCAGGCGATCCAGGATGGCCAGCCCAAGGCTGCCGCTGCCGGCCGCCTCCTCTCGCAGCGTGAACTCGGCCGGCCGGTCCAGCCGCTGCCAGACCTCCTCGACCTGCGCCGCCAAGGTGGCGCCGAAGATGGGATGGAGCTCGGGCGCCGTCAGGTAGTCGCCATCACGGGTCGGGCGATCGTCGCGCGTTGCGTAGTAGCCATGTTCGGGGTCGTAGAGGACCGCCGCCATGTAGCGCGCGAAGGGCATCGGGCCGCCGGCCGCGATGACATCGCGTAGCTGCTCGACGAGGTCGCGGTCGCTCTCCGCCCATCGCTCGGCCGTCGTCGGTCGCGGTGGCGGCAGCGTCATGGATGGTCGGTCCGGTGCGGTCACGAGCGCAGGGTAGCGCGAGATCACGGCCATCTCGCCCACCGACGACTAGGACGAAGGGGCCATCCGGGCTCGAGCATCTTCTAGACTACGCTGCCCGACAGGATTCGCAGGGAGAGGAAGGTCGTGCTCGGGCGATCGATGCGGGCGCTGGGACTGGCGCTCATCGTGGCCATGCTGCTGCCGCTGTTGCCGGCTGCGGCTGTCTTCGCGGGCACCGACGGTCCCGACCCATCGGCGCTGGCCATCCTCGCCGAAGGTCAGCCCGAGCCGGCTGCCGACCCGACACCGACGCCACCTGATCCGACCCCCGCTCCCGATCCGGCGGCGACGCCGGATCCAACGGCGCCGCCCGATGCCACGCCCGCGCCGGATCCGACGGCGGCGCCCGATCCGACCAGCGCCCAGATCCGACCCGGCGCCCGATCCGACGGCGCACCGGCGCCCGACTCCGACGCCAGCTGCCGATCCCGACGCCAGCTGCGGAACCGACGCCAGCGCCCGATCCCACGACCGGCTCCGACCTCGCGGCCGAGGTCCAGCCGCCACCGTCCGACCCGCCACCGGGCGACGGACCGGCACCGACGCTGCTCGTCACGCGTCCGGCGGCAGGGACGACGATCTTCGTACGGGCCAACCAGGCGACGACGGTCGAATGGACCGAGGCACTCGACGCCGACCCTGTGGCCAGGTCGGTCACCGAGGAGGCCGGCCCGATCGACCCGAATGGCATCTGTGCGGCGGCCGAGGTGGCACCGACATGGACCCGGGACGATCCGACGTCGCCTCTGACCGTCTCCGACCTGGCTGTCGACAGCTGCTACCGCTACGTCGTCGAGCTGAAGCTCAAGGGCGGCGATACGGTCGTCGGGCGATCGGGCTGGTTCCGGGTCCTGAAAGCCTGGACGGGCGCCATCAACCTCTATCGGTCGGGCGTCTTCTCGACCCAGCGAAGGACCGCCTGGTGTGTCGGGGCGTCGATCCAGATGATGAGGAACGTCGTCAAGGGCGAGAGCGACCACAGCTACACCAACCAGGAGACGTACCAGCGCTCGGCCCGCTCACTCGACCTGTACGTCGCCGGCGACGGCGCCAAGGGCAGCGATCCCGAAGGCTGGGCCGCGGCCTTGCGCGTCCACGGCGCTGGCGACAGCTACCACGTCGTCGAGAAGGCGACGTTCCGCGGCGCCGTGCGGGCCGCCGTCCGTGCGCTGCGCAAGACCGGCAAGCCGGTCGGGCTGCTCGTCGGCCACGGCAGCCATGCCTGGGTCATGACCGGTTTCTCGGCCACCGCCGACCCGGCCGTGACCAACGCCTTCGAGGTCACCGCGGTGTACATCATGGGCCCGCTCTACCCGCGCCCCAAGCACTACGGCTTCGATCCGCCGCCCAACAAGCGCGTGACGATCGACCGTCTGCGGAGCAAGTTCCTGACCCGCTACCACGATCGCCTCGGCCCATCGCGGTGGGACGGCAGCTACGTGATCATCGCGCCCTGATCGGGAGCTCTTCGTGCGCGGCGCTCCGCGCGGGTTCGTGCCGCTAGTTCAGCAGATCGCTGTCGCGCTTCTTGCCGGCCGGCGCGGTGGCCTCCTCGATCGCCGCTTCGAGCGGATCACGCGGCTCCGGAGCGGGCGGCTGAACGGGCGTCCCGGCGCTCGGTCGCGTCGGCCACGACGATCTCGTCGCCTGCGCTGAAGAGGAGCGTCCCAGAGCCCGGGTCGGCGTCGCCGACGATGTGCGAGCCCGGCGGGAAGCGACCCTCGAGCAGCGCGCGGGCAAGCGGGTTCTCGACCAGGCGCTGGACGGCGCGCTTGAGCGGCCGTGCCCCGAACGCCGGATCGTGTCCCTCGGTCGCCACCAGGCGTCGCGCGGCGGGCGTCAGCTCCAGGATCAGGTCCTGGTCCTCGAGCCGGGCGGCAAGCTCGGCCACCAGGAGGTCGACGATGGCGGCCAGCTCGGTCTCGCCCAGGGCATGGAAGACGATGACCTCGTCGATCCGGTTGAGGAACTCGGGTCGGAACTGCAGCCGCAGCGCGTCGGTCACGCGAGCCTTCATCTCGGCATAGGCGGCCTCGTCGGGCCGCCCGGCATAGCCGGCCAGGAACTGCGAGCCGACGTTGCTGGTCATGATCAGGACGGTGTCCTTGAAGTTGACCGTCCGGCCCTGTGAGTCGGTCAGGCGGCCGTCGTCGAGGACCTGGAGGAGGACGTTGAAGACGTCCGGGTGGGCCTTCTCGACCTCGTCGAGCAGGACGACCTGGTATGGCCGCCGGCGGACCGACTCGGTCAGCTGGCCGCCCTCTTCGTAGCCGATGTAGCCAGGAGGCGCGCCGAGCAGCCGCGAGACCGCGAACTTCTCCATGTACTCGCTCATGTCGATGCGTGTCATGGCCGCCTCGTCGTCGAACAGGAAGGCCGCCAGCGCACGCGCCAGCTCGGTCTTGCCGACGCCGGTGGGGCCCAGGAAGACGAACGAGCCGATCGGTCGCTTCGGGTCCTTGAGCCCGGCGCGCGCGCGTCGGACGGCGTCGGAGACGGCCGCGATGGCCTCGTCCTGGCCGATGACCCGGGCATGGAGGCGCTCCTCCATATGGATGAGCTTGTCGGCTTCGCCCTCCATCAGGCGTGTCACCGGGATGCCCGTCCAGGCGGCCACGACGCGGGCGATCTCGTCGGCGTCGACCTCTTCCTTGAGCAGCGGGCGAGAGCCACCGGAGGTCGCGATGGCTGCCTCCTGGGTCTTGAGGCGCTCGGCCAGCTCGACCTGGCGACCGTACTTCAGCTCGGCCGCCTTGCCGTAGTCGGCCGCCCGCTCGGCGGCCTCGATCTCGTGCTGCAGCCCCTCGAGCTCCGACTTCGTCTCGCGCAGGGCGCCGATGGCGGCCTTCTCGGTCTCCCATTGCTGCTTGAGCGCGCCGGCCTCCTCGGCCACCTCGGCCAGCTCGCGCTCGAGTGCGGTCAGCCGGGCCTTGGAGGCCTCGTCCTTCTCCTTGCGCAGCGCCTCGCGCTCGATCTCCAGCTGGATGCGGCGGCGCTCCAGCTCGTCGAGCTCGGTGGGCATGGAGTCCATCTCGATGCGCAGGCGGCTGGCCGCCTCGTCGACGAGGTCGATGGCCTTGTCGGGCAGGAAGCGGTCGCTGATGTAGCGGTCGGAAAGGGTCGCGGCTGCCACCAGCGCCGAGTCGGTGATGCGCACGCCGTGGTGCACCTCGTAGCGCTCGCGCAGGCCGCGCAGGATGGAGATGGTGTCCTCGACCGTCGGCTGATCGACGTAGACGGGCTGGAAGCGGCGCTCCAGGGCGGCGTCCTTCTCGACGTGCTTGCGGTACTCGTCGAGCGTGGTCGCGCCGATGGTGTGCAGCTCGCCGCGGGCGAGCATCGGCTTGAGCAGGTTGCTGGCGTCCATGGCGCCCTCGGCGGCGCCGGCGCCGACGACCGTGTGCAGCTCGTCGATGAAGAGGACCACCCGGCCGTCGGAGTCCTTGATCTCCTTGAGCACGGCCTTCAGGCGCTCCTCGAACTCGCCACGGAACTTGGCGCCGGCGATGAGCGCGCCGAGATCGAGCGCCACGACCCGCTTGTCCTTGAGCGACTCGGGCACATCGCCGCGCACGATGCGCTGGGCGAGGCCCTCGACGATGGCCGTCTTGCCGACACCCGGCTCGCCGATCAGGACCGGGTTGTTCTTGGTCCGTCGCGAGAGGACCTGGATGACGCGTCGGATCTCCTCGTCGCGGCCGATGACGGGGTCGAGCTTGGAGGCCTGGGCGTCCTTGGTCAGGTCACGACCGTAGCGTTCGAGCGACTGGTAGGTCGTCTCGGGATGCTGCGAGGTGACGCGCTGGCCGCCACGGACGGAGGCCAGGGCACCGAGGACAGCCTCCTTGCCGGCACCGGCCTCGTGCAGGATGCGCTGGGCATCACCGCCGGCCTCGGTCGCGGCGATGAGCAGGTGCTCGGTCGAGACGTACTCGTCTTGCAGCCGCTTGGCCTCGTCCTCGGCACGCTCGAAGAGCTGACGGGCGCGAGGATCGAGCGAGAGCGAGCCGCCGGCGATGCGTGCCCTGCGTCCGAGCACGGCGGCCAGCTCGACGCGCACCTTGGCCACGTCCGCGCCGAGACGCCGAAGGGTGGCCGCGGGCGTGCCGTCGTCGTCCTCGAGCAGGGCCGACAGGAGGTGCTCGACATCGAGCGTCGGGCTCTGGGCATCGGTCGCGATGCGCTGGGCGGCCAGGACGGCCTCCTGCGCCTTCTCGGTGTAGCGGGTCAGGTTCATGATCGGGTGGCTCCGGGTGCGGGATCGGTGGCGGTCGGGCGGCGGGACTGGTCCGCGGCTGGGGCCGCCCGTTCGGGGATCGGGCTGCTTGATGGCGGACGTGAAGGCGCGCAGGCGCTCGCGGTCCGCGTCGTCGAGGCCAGTCGGCAGGACCACGCGGACGCGGACGTAGAGGTCGCCGGCGCCCTCCGCCTTGAAGCGCGGCATGCCGCGGCCGGCCAGGCGGATGACGCGGCCATTCTGGGTCTCGGGCGGGATGCGCAGGAGGACCTTGCCCTTGAGCGTCTCGACGGGTACCTCGGCACCGAGCAAGGCCTCCTCGAGCCGGATGGGCAGCTCGCGGTGCAGGTCGTCGCCCTTGCGTGTGAAGATCGGGTGCGGCCCGATGCGCATCCGCAGATAGACATTGCCGGCATTCGGCCCGCTGCCGGCCTTGCCGGAGAGTCGGATCTTCTGGCCGTCACTGACGCCCCGGCGGGATGGTCACGTCGAGGCGCTTGCCGCCCACGTCGACGAGCCGCGACGTGCCGACGAACGCTTCGTCGAGGGTCACGTCGACGTCGGCGGTGGCGTGCTGGCGTGCGATCGGCGCGCTGCGCTGGCGGCCGCTGGCGCCGACGGCGCCGGCCTCGTCGAGGCCCATGCCGCCGAGGATGTCGCCGAAGTCCATGCCGCCCATCGTCGACGTCGTCGTTCGGCGCCCAGCGCGGGTGGCGGTCTGGGCGCCGGTCGCCGCACCGCTGAAGAAGGCGCGGAAGAAGTCGCTGAAGCCAGCGGCCTCCTCGCCCGACGCCGTGCGGAACTCGTAGCGCACGCCGCCCCGACCCTGTCGAAAGGCGGCGAATGGGTCGCCGGCCGCGGCGCCCGCAGCCCCGGCACCACTCGTGCCGGCCCGCTGGTAGGCCTCCCAGTCGGCGCCCAGGGTGTCGTAGGCCTTGCGCTTCTCGGCATCACCCAGGACGGCGTTGGCCTCGTTGACCTCCTTGAAGCGCTTCTCGGCCGCCGCGCCCTTGTTGACGTCCGGATGGTGCTCGCGCGCCAGCTTCCGGAAGGCCTTCTTGATGTCAGCCTGACTGGCCGTCCGGGGGACGCCGAGGGTCGCGTAGTAGTCCTTGTACTCCATCGTCTGCGTGCGCGGTCGGGACGGGCCTCACGACCCGCCCCGACCGGTCCTCAGTTGACCTCGTTCGGCGCCACGACGGCCGGCGGCTGCTCGGCCGGCGGGAACGACGGCCGGATGACCTTGGACGAGGGAACGACCTTGCTGCCGCCGTGCGTCGGCGTCGCCGGCCGCGTGAGCGGCTTGGGGCGTCGCCGCAGCGCGGCTTCCAGGGCCTGGTCCATGGTGTCGACCAGGACCAGCTTGATCTGCTTGCGGATCTCCTCTGGCACGTCGCGCAGGTCCTTCTCGTTCTTGCGCGGCAGGATGACCACCGCTGCGCCCGAGAGGTGCGCGGCGAGGATCTTGCTCTTCAGGCCACCGATGGGCAGGACCCGTCCGCGGAGCGTGATCTCGCCGGTCATGGCCACGTCCTTGCGGACGGGGATGCCGGTGAAGGCACTGACCATCGCGGTGGCCATCGTGATGCCAGCCGACGGCCCGTCCTTGGGGATGGCACCGGCTGGGACGTGGATGTGGAGGGTGTGGTTCTCGAAGGTCTCCTTGGACAGCCCGAGGCTCTCGGCGTTGGCCCGGATCCAGGACAGACCGGCGCGCGCCGACTCACGCATCACCTCGCCCAGCTGGCCGGTCAGGATGAAGTCCTCCTTGCCCTCCATGCGGGTGACCTCGATGGCGATCACGTCGCCGCCGACCTCGGTCACGACGAGCCCGGTCGCGGCGCCCGTCTGGTCCTCGGCCTCCAGCTCGCCGTACTCGAAGCGCGGCGGCCCGAGGTACTCGAGCAGCTTCTTGCGGTCGACGATGGTCTTGCGCTTGCGCCCCTCCGCCACCTGGCGGGCGACCTTGCGCATGATGTTGGCGAGCTCGCGCTCGAGGCTCCGGACGCCGGCTTCCTTGGTGTAGGCCTGGACGAGCTCGGTCATCGCCTCGTCGCTGATCTCGATGTGCTTGTCCTTCAGGCCGTGCAGCCCCATCTGCTTGGGGACCAGGAAGCGACGCCCGATCTCCATCTTCTCCTGCTGCGTGTAGCCGGGCAGGGCGATGACCTCCATCCGGTCACGCAGGGCGGCCGGGATCGGGTCGAGCAGGTTGCCGGTTGCGATGAAGAGCACCTTGGACAGGTCGAAGGGCACCTCCAGGTAGTTGTCCTGGAAGGTGTTGTTCTGCTCCGGATCGAGCACCTCGAGGAGGGCCGAGCTCGGATCGCCACGGAAGTCCATGCCGATCTTGTCGACCTCGTCGAGCATGAAGACGGGGTTGTTGGAGCCAGCGGTCTTGATGTTCTGGATGACCCGACCGGGCAGGGCCCCGATGTAGGTCCGACGATGGCCGCGGATCTCCGCCTCGTCGTGGATGCCGCCCAGGCTCATGCGCACGAACTTGCGGTTCATGGCGCGGGCGACGCTCTTGCCGAGCGAGGTCTTGCCCACGCCGGGCGGGCCGATGAAGGCCAGGATGGGGCTGCGGATGGTGTCGGCCAGCGTGCGCACCGCGAGGTACTCGAGGATGCGCTCCTTGATCTTCTCCAGGCCGTAGTGATCCTCGTCGAGGATCTTGGCCGCTTCGCGGATGTCAAGGTTGTCGACGGTCGAGACGTCCCAGGGCAGCCCGACCAGCCAGTCGACGTAGGTGCGGATGACCCCCACCTCCGGCGAGGCCGAGGGGATCCGGCTCATGCGGTCGATCTCCTTGATCGCCCGAGCCTTGATCTCCTCCGGCATGCCGGCGGCTTCGATCTTCTCGCGCAGCTCGTTGATCTCGGCCTGCTGCGGGTCATCCTCGCCGAGCTCGCGCTGGATGGCCTTGAGCTGCTCGCGCAGGATGTACTCGCGCTGGGTCTTGTCCATCTCCGACTTGACTTCGGACTGGATCTTGCCCTTCAGCTCGAGGATCTCGATCTGATGGGCCAGGAAGTTGGAGACGAACTTCAGTCGAGCGACGACGTCGACGAACTCGAGCAGCTCCTGGCGTTGCTCGGTCGTCATGTCCGGGCTGTAGGCGACCATGTCGGCCAGCAGGCCGGGCTCGGTGATGTTGCGGGCGGCCACGGCCGCCTCCGGCGGCACCGGAGCCCCGGACTGGACGTAGGTCTCGACCTGCGCCTGGACGGAGCGCATCAGCGCCTGGACCTCGAGCCCGTCCGGGTTGGAGTCGTCGAGCAGCTCGACCTCGGCCACGATGAACGGGTCCGACTGGACGAATCCGTGCAGGCGGATGCGCTGCTGACCCTGCACGATGGCACGCACGGTGCCGTCCTGGAGCTGGACGACCTGGGCGATCTTGGCCAGCGTGCCGACGGTATACAGCTCGCTCGGCTCGGAGATGTCTTCCTTCTCGGCCTGTCGCTGCGTGACCAGCGCGATCGGCGCGTCATCGGCGACGGCCTGGTTGAGGGCCTTGACCGACTTGTCGCGGCCGACCTGGAGGGGCACGATCATCTCCGGGAAGATGACCGTCTCGCGCAGCGCCACGAGGGCGAGCGTCTGGCGTGGCCCGTCGGCTCGAGGCTCAGGGGCGACGGTCTCGGGGTCCTTTGTCTTGGTGGTCATCAGGCTCTCCTGCTGGGGGTGGCGACGGGCTCGGTCGGTCGATCCGGCGTGGCGTCCACGTCGGCCGGGGCGTCCTCTCGGGACGATCCGGGGTCTGCAAAGAGCGTCTCCAGGATCCGGGTGCCCATCCGCTTCTCGATCTCGAAGAGGATGCGGACGCCGGCCAGGTTGACGCCGAGGTTCTGGGTCAGATGGCGGATCCAGAGGACGCGTCGGATGTCATCCTCGGAGTAGAGGCGGATGTTGGATGGCGTGCGCGCCGGGCAGACCAGGCCCTCCTCCTCGTAGATCCGCAAGGTTCGCGGATGCACGCGGACGATGCCGGCGGCTACGCTGATGACGTAGACCGGTCGACCAGGATCTCGCCCGTAGGCGTCGCGCACGTTGATGGTCTGCTTCCTGTGGCTGCCGCTGGTGCCATGGCGGCACCAAGTCGGTATGCCGGAAACGATAGAACCCTGACAACGTCATTGTCAAGGTTGTTGCGGAATCTTCGTTCCTCGGCCCGGCCCCGTGCCGCTGACTCGGTGGGCTAGCCGGCCCCGACCTCGGCGCTGCCGATGAGCTCGCGATGGAGGTCCAGCTGGCAATCGGTGCGCGTGATGGCGATGACCTTGTCGCCGGCCTGGAAGACCGTCTCGGGTCGGATGGACTGCGCCACCTCATCGCGGATGACGACGAACATGGAGCAGCCGTCGGGCAGGTCGATGTCGCCCGGCCGGCGACCGATGGCCGGCGATCCGACGGCGATCTGGGCCTCCATGACCTCCAGCTCGCCGCCCTCGAGCTGGGCCAGGTGGAGCAGCTCGTGGACCGGGATGTCCTGCTCGACGGCGCCCAGGATCATGCGCGTGGGGCTGATGATGTCGTCCACCCCGAGGTGCCGGAAGAGCTCCTCGTTCTTGGGGTTGTTGACGCGGGCGATGGTGCGCGGCACGTCGAAGTGGTGCTTGGCCATCTGGCAGACGACCAGGTTGTCCTCATCGTCGCCGGTCACGGCGGCCACGATGGCCGCACGGTTGGCACCGGCCTCGGCCAGGTGCTTGCCCTCACAGCCGTCTCGTGCCAGCACGATGCTGCCGACCTCGTCGGCGATCTGGCGAGCTCGACGGGGGTCCTTCTCGAGGAGCACGATCTCGTGGCCTGCTGCCAGCAGCTCCTTGGTCAGGTAATAGCCGACCTTGCCGCCGCCGACGACGATGACGTACATGCGCTAGGCCTCCTGGACGGCCGTGGCCGCTGCATGGTGCTCGCCACCGGGATGGATGCCCGTGGCCTCGCTGACGCCTCGGGCGCCCGGCTCCACAGGCAACCCCGCGTAGGCGCTCAACGCGTCGACGAGCATCACCGTCCGGCAGAGGGTGGCGATGCCCAACGAGGCGTAGGCCTCGGAGCGGACGGGGTCGTTGATCTTGGCCACCACGCGCCCGACATCGAGCGACTCCGCCGCCAGCTGGGCGGCCAGGATGTTGCGATTGTCGCCCTCGGTCAGGGCGTAGAAGACGTCGGCACCCTGGGCGCCTGCGCGCCGCAGGACGTCCTCGTCGGTGCCATCGCCGCGCACGGCGGTGCCCGCGAAGTCCGGCTCGAGACGCGCGAAGGCCTCGGTGCTGATGTCGATGACCGTCACGTCGTGGCCGGCACGCGCGAGGCGCTCGGCGATCCCGGCGCCGACACGCCCGCAGCCGACGATGAAGGCTCGCATGGGTCCTCCTCAGATCCGATCGGGTGCGCCGAGGCCGGCGCCCACGGCGACCGCGGGCTCGTGGCCGCGAGCCGCCTGGTCGGCGATCGGCTCGCGCAGGACGAGCACTTCACAGGGCGCGTTCTGCAGGACATAGGGGACGGTCCGTCCGATGGCGAAGTCGCCGCCGAACTTCTTGCGGAAGGGCAGGCCGACGACGATCAGGTCGGCGCCCATGGCGGCCGCCTCGTCGACCAGGGCAGCGCCGACGTCGCGCGCCTGGAGGAGCGTCGTCTCCAGCCGGCAGCCGGTCTTGTCGGCCATCGTCTCGGCCAGGTCGAGGACCGCCGCGGCCGCCTCGTTGTCGCTGGCGATGTCCTCGGACAGGTCGTGCGACCAGTCGACCTCGACGATGTGCACGCCTGCCAGGGTGCCCTTGGTCTGGCGGACCAGCTCGCAGGCGATGCGCACCACGAGCGCGTCGGTGGGGCCGCCGTTGAGTCCGACGACGACCCGACGCGGGGTGACTTGGGCAGAGGACATCGGCCGGAACGATACCACCGCCGACGCGCGGCGCTCGAACGCCTCGCTCTAGGTGGCCGTCGGGGGTTGCGTCGGAGCCGCGCGCTCCGGCGGCTGGTCGGGCGCATCGGACTCCCGCCGGTAGGGCACCGTCGTGACGACCGTGTTGGGCCGACCCAGCAGCGCCCGCTTGAGGCCGCTCGTGACCTGGTTGTAGAGCAGTCGATCCCACCAGTGGCGGGCGACATATTCGGGCAGGACCACGATGGTGATCATCTCGGGGTCGACGCTGGTCACGTCGAGGTAGGTCACGAATGGACGGATGAGCGAGCGGAAGGGCGATTCGACGATGACCACCGAGACGCCCGGCATCTGGCGCTCGAACCTCGCGCGGACGGCCTCGGCCGCCTCGAGGTCGTCGGTCACGTGCACGACCAGGACGTCGTCGGAGATGGTCCGGCCGAAGTTGACCGCCTGGACGACGGCCCGGTTGATGCCCGGCACCGGGATCACCACTCGCTCACGGCGGCGGGGCGGCCCGATGATCGTATCGGCGCGGACCTCGAGCTCCTTCGCCTGCTCGTGGTATTGACGCTCGATGAAGAGCATGATCCCGACCAGGATCGGGATGATGACCGCGACGAGGAGCGACTCCGGCGCCTTGAAGGTGAGCACGACGACCGAGACGACGCCGGTCAGGACGGCCCCGAAGGCATTGATCGAGATGCGGTAGACCCAGCCCGGCGTCCGCTCGTGGAGCCAGTGACGGACCATGCCGCTCTGGCTGATGGTGAAGCTGACGAAGACGCCGACCGAATAGAGCGGGATGAGCGCCGTGGTCTCGCCTCGGAAGATGACGACCAGCGCGGCAGCGACGACGCCGAGCACGATGATGCCCAGGCTGAATGCCAAGCGGTCGCCACGGAACGAGAACTGGCGAGGCATGAAGCCGTCCTCGGCCAGGATGGCGGCCAGCCGCGGGAACGCGTTGAAGGCGGTGTTGGCGGCCAGGAAGAGGATCAGGGCGGTGAACGCCTGGAAGAGGTAGAAGCCGATCGAGTCGCTGCCGTAGATGGTCGACGCGATCTGGGCCACGATGGTCTGCGAGACGCGGCCCGTGGCCGGGTCGTCGAGGGGAACCAGGCCGAACGAGTCGGCCACGAAGGTGATGCCGACGAAGAGCACGGCCAGCAGGATGGCCATCGCCGTCAGGGTCGCGGCCGCATTCCTGGGCTCCGGCGGCTTGAAGGCCTGCACGCCGTTGGCGATGGCCTCGGTCCCGGTCAGCGCCACGGAGCCCGCCGAGAAGGCGCGCAGCAGGATGATGATGCCGGCGGCCTGGGTCAGGTCGATGGAGCCTTCGACGATCTCCTTGGGCGGGACACCCTCGTGGAGCACCAGCACGCGATACATGCCGATGCCGATCATGAGCAGCGCCGAGCCGATGAACAGGTAGGTCGGGACGGCGAAGATGTTGCCGGACTCGCGCAGGCCGCGCAGGTTGCCGAGCGTGATGAGCCCGATGGCGGTGACCCCGATGAGGACGGCCTCGGGGCGCAGGACAGGGATCGCGGACGTGATCTGCTCGACCGCCGACGAGGTCGAGACCGAGACGGTCAGGATGTAGTCCACGAGCAGGGCCGCCGCGGCCACCAGCGCGAAGCTGCGGCCGAGGTTGGCCCGGGCCACCGCGTAGGCGCCGCCGCCCTGCGGGTAGGCGTAGCCGATCTGGCGATAGCTGGTCGAGACGACCGCCAGCAGGATGGCGATGGCGATCGAGATCTCGAAGCTCAGGAAGAGGGCGGCCGTGCCGGCGACGACGAGCACCCGCAGGATCTCCTCGGTCGCGTAGGCGCTGGAGCTGATGGCGTCGGAGCTGAAGATGGCCAGCGCCTTCTTCTTCGAGAGCCGCTCCTCGCCCTCCTCGTCACTGGCCAGCGGTCGGCCGATGAGGATCGACTTGGCGCGCGACCAGAGTCGTCCGCCGCCCGTCGTCGGTGTGCTTGCCGCCGCCCGAGCGGTCAGCACGCCGTGGCCCGTGTACTTGAAGTACGGCGCGTGGCGCCGCTCGACCCGAACGCGCCGATCGCCTGGCTTCTGGCCGGGCAGCTCGGGCTGGCGGTCGGTCATCAGCGCCGCTCGCGGCGATAGGGCAGCGAGGTGACGACCGTATGCGGGCGCCCGATGAGCGCCCGCCGGATGCGGTTCGAGAGCTGGTTGTAGAGCAGGTTCTCCCACCAGTGACGAGCCACGTACTCGGGCACGATGACGATGGTCATGACCTCGTCGGTCTCCGGCGCGACCATGTCGAGATAGGCCAGGAAGGGCGGCACCAGGGTGCGATACGGCGACTCCACGATGATCAGCGGCACGCCTGGGATCTGGCGCTCCCACTGGGCCCGCATCTCACTGGCAGCGTCGGCATCGTCGGTCACGTGGACGGCTCGCACGTCCTCGGCGATGGAGCGGCCGAAGTTGACCGCCTGGACGACGGGGCGCGAGATGTTCGGCACCGGGATGATGACCCGCTCCCGCCGATGGGGCGGTTCGACGACCTGATCCGGACGGAGCGCCAGCTGGCGGGTCGTCTCGGCGTACTCGTGGTGGATGAAGCGCATCATCGCGACCAGGCAGGGGATCAGGAAGATGACCACCAGCGAGGTCGGCGCCTTGGCCCCCGTGACCACCACCGCCACGGTGCCCGTCACGACGCAGCCGGTGGCGTTGATGGCCAGGCGATAGACGTAGCCGCGCGGCCGCTCGGTCAGCCAGTGCCGGACCATGCCCGCCTGGCTGATGGTGAAGTCGATGAAGACGCCGACCGCGTAGAGCGGGATGAGCAGGTGGGTCTGGCCCTGGAAGATGACGACCAGGGAGGCGGCCACCACGCCCAGCACGACGATGCCCAGGCTGAAGGCCAGGCGGTCGCCCCGGAAGGCGAACTGGCGAGGCATGAAGCCGTCCTGGGCGAGGATGGCGGCCAGGCGCGGAAAGGCGTTGAACGACGTGTTGGCGGCGAGGAAGAGGATCAGCGCCGTGAACAGCTGGAAGAGGTAGAAGGGGATGGTGCCGTCGCCGTAGACGACGGCGGCGACCTGGGCCAGCACGGTCTTCTGCGAAGGGAACTCGATGTGGGTGATCCCGAAGTGGGTGGCCACGAAGGTGATGCCGACGAAGAGCACGCCGAGGAGGGCGGCCATGACCATCAGCGTCCGCGCCGCGTTCCGTGACTCCGGGGGCTGGAAGGCCGGCACGCCGGTCGCGATGGCCTCGGTCCCGGTCAGCGCCACCGAGCCTGCGGCGAAGGCCCTGACGAGGAGCAGGACGCTCACCGCCTGCAGCGTGTCGCTGGTCTGGTTGGCGATCTCCGGCGCATAGCCGTTGCCCTCGCCGAGGACGACGATGCGATAGACGCCGACGGCGATCATGAGCAGCGCGGAGAACAGGAAGAGGTAGGTCGGGACCGCGAAGATGTTGCCCGCCTCGCGGATGCCGCGCAGGTTGCCGAGCGTGATGACGGCGATCGAGCTGACGCCGATGAGCACGTTGATGCCGTGCAGTGGCGGGAAGGCGGAGGAGATCTGCTCGACCGCCGAGGAGGTCGAGACGGAGACCGTCAGCACGTAATCG
This sequence comes from uncultured Chloroflexia bacterium, assembly GCA_963777975.1. GTDB lineage: Bacteria > Chloroflexota > Limnocylindria > Limnocylindrales > CSP1-4 > CSP1-4. The sequence goes on from CAVZSO010000002.1 coordinate 204,013, forward strand.
ATGAGCAGCGCCGAGGCGGCGATGAGCGACGCGTTGCGCCCGAAGTTCTGCTTGGAGACCGCGTACGAGCCACCGCCCGTCGGATAGGCATAGACGACCTGGCGATAGCTGAAGGCGACGATCGCGAGCAGGATGGCCACGGCCAGGGCGACCTCGACCGACAGGAGGAGCGCCGCCACGCCGCCGACGACGAGCACGCGCACGATCTCTTCGGTGGCATAGGCGCTGGAGCTGATGGCGTCCGAGCTGAAGATGGCCAGCGCCTTCTTCTTCGAGAGACGCTCGCTCGCCTCCTCCTCGCTGGCCAGCGGTCGGCCGATGAGGACGGCCTTCGTCCGCGCCCACGTGCGTTGCCCCGGGCTGCGGCCGACATGGGCCTTGTCCCGCGCCACGAGGACGCCCGGTGCGGAGTACCGGAAGAGCTGGCTATGCGGTCGCTCGACCCGGACGCGCCGGTCCCCGGGCTTCCGGCCGGTCAGCGGCGAAGGCGTTTCCGAGGGGGAGCGCGGCGCCTCGGGCTCGCCTGAGGGCCTGGCGCTCACTGCCCGTGATCGAGTCGGTCGATCAGCCGCTTGGGGAGTCCGACTCGCCGCATCCGTTCCTGCACCACGGCGATGTCATACGGCACGCGCTGCCAGCTCATGGTGCCGGCGTCCGTGTCGAGGATGGCGCCAGACGCCCGCGGATCGCCGTCACGAGGCTGGCCGACGCTGCCCGGATTGAGCAACGCCCGGCGTTCGTCCAGGGCCAGCACCGACCCATCGGACGGGGCGATGGTCTCGACGAGCCCATCGTCCTCCCGGAACACGAGTGGCAGGTGCGTATGTCCGATGAGCGCGCTTCGGGTCGTCAGCACGGCCAGGTTGGCGCGCGCGGTCGGGGTCGTCAGGACGTACTCCCAGAGGGGATCCCGCGGGCTGCCGTGGGCCAGGGTGTAGTCGCCCTCGATGGCGGTCTCAGGCAGGGCGGCCAGCCAGTCACGCGTCTCGGGCCCGATGATCGAGGCCGTCCAGAGCACGGCCGCCCGGGCCTCGCTGTTGAAGATGGCGGTCGAGAGCTCGCCCAGCGCGGCTGCATCGTGATTGCCACGGACTCCGGTGGCGCCCAGCTCGCGAAGTCGGGCCACCACCGCATCCGGCTCTGGTCCGTAGCCGACGACGTCGCCGAGTTGCCAGACCGCGTCGTACGGGGAGAGGGCCGCGAGCACCGCCTCGAGCGCCGGCAGGTTGCCGTGGATGTCCGAGAGGACCGCGATCCGCACGGCGGAGAGGGTAGCAGGGCGGTCGGCTGCTCAGGCGCGCGCCTGCGGCTCAGGCGCGGTCGCGCCGTCGTTCGGTCGGCGACCGTGGGTACGACGCGAGCGCCAGGTGCTCGGAGCGGACGACGATCAGGCGATGGTCCTCGAGTCCGGGCAGACGGACCCGGACGACCCGCTCGATGGCACCGCCGAGGCGCGGCAGCAGGCGCTCCGCGTCGACCAGCTCGTGTGCCATGTCTGGGCGGTCGATGGTCCGGACCGCCGTCGCCGTCGATCCCGCGCGGAGGGCCTTGGTCTCGACGTCGCGCTTCCAGGCGACCAGTCGACCCCCCGGCCGGAGCATCGGCAGGGCCAGCTCGACCACCTCGGCGAGCGATCCGACGGCCCGAGCCGTGACGAGGTCGTACCGACCCCGATGGCGTGGATCGCGGGCCACGGCCTCGACGCGCTGAGCGACGACGTCGAGGGTCGGGCCATCGAGACCCCGGAGCGCAGCGGCGCCCAACGCGGCATCACCGGCGACCTGCAGGAAGCGCGCCTTCTTGGCCACCGAATCGACCAGCGTCAGACGGCCGGCGGGCAGTGCCAGGCCCAGGGGCAGGCCCGGGTAGCCCGCGCCGCTGCCCAGGTCGAAGAGGGCCGGACGACGGCCAAGGTCGGCGGCCTCGATGAGGGCGACGGCGGTCAGCGAGTCCGCGACATGCTCCAACGCGATCGCCCCCGGATCCCGGATGGCGGTCAGATTGATGGCCACGTTCCAGGCCATCAGCAGTCGGACGTGTGCCTCGATGCCGGCCTGGACCGCCGGCCCGAGTCGGATGTCGAGGCCCAGCAGCGCCGACTCGAGGGTGGCTCGGAAGACCGGCTCGATCGGCGGAAGGTCGTCGGTGTTCGTCGGCAACGGCGTCCGACCACGGCCTCCCGTGGCTGGATCGGCGACGCTGTCAGGCGGCATGCATCGTGGATCGGCTGGATCCGCAGAAGTGTCGGGACATGCGACGAGGGCGGCAGAGCCGCGGCGGGCAGGAGCTCCTCTTGCACCCGGACCCAGGCCGCGTTCTCGACCGCCCTCGACGTGGTGAGGTCAGGTGCACCATCGACCTTTCAGTCTTCCGCTGCCCGTCTGGTCTCGTCCGGGTCTCCCCGGACGCCGCGCGAGCCTCGTTACCCTACTCGGCCCCGGCGTCAGCGTCCCGGCGCCGTCGGTGCCGGCCGAATCTCAGCCCGTGGCGCGTCGACGTCAACGGGGTTATCCACGAGCTTCTCCACGAAGGCGCAAATCGTGGATAACTCGGATCGGTCGCGCGGCGGATGTGGACGCCGCGACTCAGTCGCTGGCCGGTCGCGCGGCCCGGACGGGCCGACCCATCGAGCGGCGCACGACGTCCATGACCTCCTCGGTGTAGGCGTTCGCGTCACCGGTCGCGACGGCGTGCCGCAGGCAGCCGGCCACGTGATCCTCCATCACCAGCAATGAGACAGCATCGACAGCGGCGCGCAGGGCGGCCGTCTGCTGCAGGATGTCGATGCAGTAGTCGTCCCGTTCGATCATCCGGCCGATGCCCCGGACCTGGCCTTCGATCCGCGACAGGCGCCGCAGCAGCTGCGGGCGATCCTTCGAGTAGCTGTGCCGGAAGGAGGCATGCTCGTCCTCGGCCGGTCGGCTGGCTGTTGGCACCTCTGCCTCCTTCGATAGGGATACTGGAGGGGAGTATAGCCGACGGCGTCACGACCGGCGGCCGCGTCGTCGGCCGCGACCGGCTAGACTGGCCTTCGATGGAAGGCGGTGACCGGCTCCGCTCGCGCCTGGCGTCGATGCGATGCACAGGCTGCGGCCGAGCCTACGGCGACGGCCACGTCCGCATCCGGGCCGAGCGCGGGGCGGTCTCCTTCGTGGACCTCATCTGTCGCGCCTGTGGCTGTCAGGCCTCGGCCATCGCCACCATCGTGGCTGACGGCGACTGGCGCCCGCGCATCGAGCTCGGGGACCTCGACGAGGCCAGCTCGGTCCGTGTCGAGATCGACGACGTGCTCGAGATGAGCAGCTTCCTGACCACGTTCGACGGCGACTTCCGAGCGCCATTTCGGTGACGACGGCGTGATCGACGGATCCACGCCAGCGTGACGGCGACCGAGGCGGACCTGCCCACGGCGCCCGTCTTCGCCCACGCCAGCGAGGCCGAGCTGGCGCGGATCCTCGACTACTACCAGGTCGAGTGGCGCTACGAGCCGCGCACCTTCCCCATCCTCTTCAACCTCGAAGGGGCCGTCGTGGAGAGCTTCGCGCCCGACTTCTACCTGCCGGAGTTCGACCTCTATGTCGAGCTGACCACCCTCAAGCAGAGCCTCGTGCGCAAGAAGAACCGCAAGCTGCGTCGACTGCGCGAGCTCTACCCCGACGTGCGCATCAAGCTCTTCTATGCGCGCGATTTCAAGGCGCTCCTGCTCAAGTACGGCCGCATCGACCTGGCCAGCTCGCTGAGTGGCGAGGAGGGCCAGGCCCGACCCTCGGAGGCCGGGTCCGCCTCGGATCGAGTCGCGATCGTCGATGACGCGTCGAGGCCCGGCGAGCAGCCCGGCGGCTCGACGGATGCCGCCAAACCCGGAGCGGCCGGTGGCGCGACAGCGATACCCGTCCCGGTCTCACCAGCCGCCGCCGCGCGTCACGGCCGATCCCGGCGCGCCCGCCGCCGCCGGCGAGCCGCCATCGCCATCGATTGACGATCACCCCGAACGCGCCGCAGGAGGCTCATCATCCGACCCATGCACCACGCCGACCTGACCGCCGACGTCGCCGAGGTCCTCGTCAGCGAGGCGCAGATCCAGGCCAAGGTGGCTGAGCTCGGGGCCCGGTTGAGCGCCGACTACGCAGGCCGCGAGCTGACCCTCGTCAGCGTCCTCAAGGGCTCGCTGCCCTTCATGGCCGACCTCATGCGCGCCATCTCGATCCCGGTCACGATCGACCTCATGGAGGTCAGCTCGTACGGCGGCGCGGCGACCGAGTCGTCCGGCCTGGTGCGCATCCTCAAGGACCTCTCGTCGTCGATCGACGGGCGCGACGTGCTCATCGTCGAGGACATCATCGATACCGGCCTGACCCTCAACTACCTGGTCCGCTACCTGACCGGCAAGGCCCCGCGCACGCCTGCGCATCTGCACCCTGCTCGACAAGCCGGCTCGGCGCCTGGTGGAGATCGACATCGACTACCGGGGCTTCGAGATCCCCGACCAATTCGTCGTCGGCTACGGGCTCGACTACGGCGAGCTGTACCGCAACCTGCCCTACATCGGCGTCCTCCGTCCCGAGGTCTACGGCGGCGCATGAACCGACGGACGATCGGGCGCGGCCGTGTCATCGCCGGCACCGGGGCCGTCGTCACGCTCGTCGCCTGCTTCCTGCCCTGGTACACGGTCGGTGGCGATGGCGGCCTGCCGGCCCTCAGCAGCAACGCCTTCGACGGCACCGGCATCCTGGTCTTCCTGGCCGCGGTCGGTGTCCTCGCCCTCATCGCCCTGCCATACGCCGCCGGCGACCAGCGGCTGGGCATCGATCGACCGGCGGCCTTCGTGCTCGTCGTCGCCATCGGCGTCGCGGGCTACCTCATCCGCATCGTGCAGCTCTTCCAGCTCGAGGCGCTCGGACTGCCCGACCGGGCGCTCGGCTTCTGGCTGGCTGCGCTGGGGCTCGCGATCATGGCCTGGGGCGCGGCCGAGATCGCCGGCGAGCGCCGCACGAGCTGAATCCGGCCGCGACGCGGCTGACCATCGCTCTACGCCGATATCCACCTTGCCGCCGGAGCCTTGTCGTGGTAGAACGCCCCGCATACGGGCGACGCGCGACTAGGGGTCTCGTTGGGGGCGCGTCCGACGGGGAGGAGGCTGCTAGTGCCTGCACGACGCATGTTCGTCGTCATCTCTGCCATCGTCCTGATCATCGCCGCCTGCGGAGGTGGCGGCGGCGCCGGCGCGACCGCCGGGGACATGCTGGCGCGGATCAAGAAGGACGGGGTCATCCGGGTCGGCACCGACCCGAACTACGCGCCGCAATCCTTCCAGAAGTCGGACGGTACCTTCGACGGCTTCGATGTCGCGGTCGCCAACGAGATCGCCAAGCGGCTTGGCGTGACCGCCAAGTTCGAGACGCCCGACTTCGCCGTCGTCGAGGCGGGCAACTGGGCCGACCGCTTCGACATCAGCGTCGGCTCGATGACCATCACCGAGAAGCGCAAGGGCGTGCTCGACTTCACCGAGCCGTACTACTACACGCCGGCCCAGATGGCGGCCATCAAGGACATCGGCATCACGACGCTCGACGGGCTGGCCGGCAAGAAGGTCTGCGTCGGCGAGGCGACGACCTATTACGAGTGGCTGACGGGCACGCTGAAGCTGGGCGACGGCTCCGCGCTGGCTCCGGTCCCTGCCGGAGCCGAGGCGACGACGCAGAAGACCGATCAGGACTGCGCCCAATCGGTCAAGTCCGGCCGTCGGGACGCGGATGGGTGGCTGAGCTCGTCGACCACTGTCCAGCAAGCCATCGACGCCGGCACGCCGTTCATCACGGTCGGCGACCCGGTCTTCTACGAGCCGCTCGCCGTGGCCACCGACAAGGCCGCGCCGCCGCACGCCGAGCTGCAGGCGGAGCTCGACCGGATCATCAAGGAGATGCACACCGACGGCACGCTCGCCGCGCTCAGCAAGCAGTGGTTCAACGGTCAGGACCTGACGACCAAGCAGTGAGCATGGTGGCCCGTCCGAACGGGTAGGAGCGGGGACTCCGTCCGGAGTCCCCGCTCGAATTCGCTGAAGGAGGACTTCGATGGCGGTGGCTCAGGCGGCCGTCCAGGCGCCCATCGTGGACGCCATCGCTCAGGCCCAGCGTTCCGCGAGGCGGGACTTCCTGTGGAAGTTCTCGCTGACCTGGGCCGTCATCATCGCCGCGCTCGGTCTGGTCATCTACGCGACCGGCAATGCCGACCCGGCCTTCACGATCGAGTGGGGACCGTTCATCCTTGGTGGCGTCGGGATCACCATCGGGGTCTGCATCGCCTCGATCGTCCTGGCCACCATCCTGGCCGTCCTCGGCGCGCTCGGGCGTCTGTCGACGAACCCATTCATCAACGGCGTGGCATCGCTCTACGTCTCGTTGGTCCGGGGCACACCGCTCATCGTCCAGATCTATTTCATCTTCTTCGCCCTGCCCCTGCTGGGCGTCGTGCTCGACCCCATCCCGGCCGGCATCCTGGCGCTGTCATTCAACTACGGCGCCTACATGACCGAGATCTTCCGGGCGGGCATCCAGGCCGTTCCCAAGGGCCAGCGCGAGGCTGCCCAGGCACTGGGCATGCCGGACCGCCTGATCATGCGTCGCGTCGTGCTGCCACAGGCCGTCCGCATCGTCACGCCCGGCCATCGGCAACGACTTCGTGTCGATGATCAAGGACAGTTCGCTGGTCTCGCTGCTCGGGTTGCAGGAGCTCCTCTGGCGGGCCAACACGGTGGGCCGCAGCAACCAGCAGATCATCCAGGCGCTGCTCATCGCGGCCCTCGTGTACTGGGCTCTGACCATCATCTTCTCGTACTTCCAGGCGCGGCTGGAGAAGCGAATGGCGAAGGGGGACCGCTGATGGAGCTTGGCGAGGTCGTGGTCGAAGCGCGGGGCATCGAGAAGTACTTCGGCAGCAACCACGTCCTGCGCGGTGTGGATCTCGACGTCCGGCAGCATGAGACCGTCATGCTCATCGGCCGCTCCGGGAGCGGCAAGACGACGATGTTGCGCTGTCTCAACTTCCTGGAGGAACCGACCGTCGGCACGGTCCGCATCGGCGACATCTCGGCTCAAGCCGATCCACTGCATGCGCGGAGCCGGAAGCACCGCGAGGAGCTGCGCAACCTGCGCCTGCAGGCGGGCATGGTCTTCCAGGACTTCAACCTCTTCCCGCACATGACCGTGCTCGAGAATTGCATCGAGGCGCCAACGAAGGTCAAGGGCGTGCCACGGCCAGAGGCCATCGAGACGGCCGAGAAGTACCTGACCAAGGTCAAGCTGATCGAGAAGCGCGACGAGCATCCGGCGCGCCTCTCGGGGGGTCAGAAGCAGCGGGTGGCTATCGCCCGGGCGCTGTGCATGGAACCCCAAGTCCTGATGTTCGACGAGCCGACCAGCGCGCTCGACCCGGAGCTGGTGGGCGAGGTCCTGACCACGATGACCGAGCTGGCGCACGAGGGCTCGACGATGATCGTCGTCTCCCACGAGATGCAGTTCTGTCGCGAGGCCGCCGACCGGGTCATCTTCATGGAGGGCGGCGTGGTCGTCGAGCAGGGCCCCCCGGAACAGGTCTTGACGCACCCGAAGGAAGAGGCCACCCAACAGTTCTTGCGCCGCTTCCTGACGCCCGATCAGACGGCGGTCATCGAGGCCATGGCCGAGGCCTGACGGCGCACCGACCGGGCTATCGGTCGGCCAGGCGCGCCGCAACCAACCCGTCGCGACGTCGCCCGAGCGCTTCCGGGGAGGTCCGCGACCTTCGGTGTAGGGTGTCCAGGTGTCCGACACAGACGGCTTCCAGGTCCCGACGAGCCCGGTCACGCCCGGCCGCGACCGACGTCCCTGGCTGGTCATCGCGACGCTCGCTGGCGTCCTCGTCGGCGCCATCGCTCTGGCGCATCTGAGCTCCCGACCCGACCTCGCCCGAGTGACGCCGACCGTCGGACCGACGATGCCGCTCGTCGCCGTCGAGCCGGTCGCCACCGCCCTGCCCCAGATCGAGTGGTTCAGCGCATTGGAGACCCCGCTGCGCGACGTGCTCGTGGAGGGCCGTTCGCTGCGCTGGCTACGCCTGGTCAGCGGACGGCTGCTCGATGGCTCGCTCGCGGAACCCAGTCGTGACCTGCTCATGCTGGCACCACGTGGCGGCACGATCTGCCTGTGCTGGCAGGGCTCGCGCTTCGAGACCGGTGATCCCCGAGGCCTGGCCCTGGTGCGAATGGACCGCGACCAGCACGAGCTCTCCCGGACGGCCCTCGTGCTGCCCTACCTGTTCGACTCGGACGGACCCAACGGTCCGCCACAGGCCGCCCTTCAACCATCCCCAGACGGACGATTCGCCTACCTCGCCCTGGCCGCCCGGTCCGCGACACGATGGCATGTCAGCCTCCACGTCATCGATCTGGCGCGCGAAGCCATCGTCGGATCCGTCGATCTCTTCGCCGGCCCGCAAGCCAACCTGTCGGACACCCGTGAGGTCGAGCTGCCGGTCCTCCGCATCGCGCCGGATGGCCGCCACGCCCTGGTCATGGCGGCGGTCCGACAGGGGACGGCACTCGGCATCAGTACCTCGACGCCGCAGGCCTGGATCGTCGATCTCGACGGCGCGTCGCTGGGGTCCGTGACCGCCGCCGACGACGTCGCCATCCCGTTCGCCGATGTCTGTCCGTGGGTCGACTTCGGGACGCCGGATGTCGTGGCGCAGGGCTGTCAGTCCTCGGGCTTCGACCCGGCCGTGTCGTTCGAGATCCACCGGCGCAGTCTCGACGGGCGGGATCTGGGCACCATCCAGGTGCCCTCACGGCAGCTCGGCGGCGATGGCGCGCTGCTCGACGCGACCCGCGGCATCGCCTACCTCTGGGACCCGATCGGCCACCACCTGTCGGCAGCGGATCTGGTGACTGGTAGCGCGCGGAGCGGCGACGTGCCGGACGACCTGGCCGACCCAGACGACGTCATCGTCCTCGGCCCTCGCCCGAAACCCGGCACGGCCACGACCTGGTCCGATGGTCGCTCCGGGACGGTCGGCAGACCCGAGCGGACGCTCGTCGGGTCACCAGACGGCCAGCTCTTGTTCGCCATCGGCAGGGGCCCCGAACCCGGCAGCAGCTCCGGCGTCTGGGTCTTCGACGCCCGGACCCTGGCGCTGCTCGAGCGTTGGCCCGCCAAGGCCGCCTACCAGTCGCTGGCCGTGCTCGACGGCGGGCGCTTCGTGGCCGCCATCGGCAGCCCCGGCTTGAACGAGTCCGGTGGACGAGCGCGCTGGGGGACTTCGATGACGATCCATGACATCCTCACCGGGCTGCCGGTCGTGCGCATCGGCGACCTGGCACCGGGTGAGCACGTGAGCGTCCCGTGGCCGTTGCCTGTCGTCGGGCCGGCACGCCGAGGACAGCCCTGATCGAGATCGCCGTGCGTCGTCGGCGACGCCGGCGCCCGTCAGGCGATGCCGAGATAGGCCTTCTGGACCTGCTCGTTGTCGCGCAGGTTCGCCGCATCCTCCGCGAGCACGATCTTGCCGGTCTCGATGACGTAGCCGCGGTCTGCGACCTGGAGCGCCTTGCGGGCATTCTGTTCGACCAGCAGGATGGTCGTGCCTCGCGCGTGGAGCTCGCTGATGGTGTCGAAGATCTGGTCGACCAGGACCGGCGCCAGGCCCATCGATGGCTCGTCGAGGAGCAGCACCTTCGGTGCCGACATGAGCGCCCGGCTCATGGCCAGCATCTGCTGCTCGCCACCGCTGAGGGTCCCGGCGACCTGGGTTTGACGCTCTTTGAGGCGCGGGAACATCTCGAACGCGTCGTCGATCCGCGCCGCGATGGCGGCCTTGTCGCTGACCACGTAGGCGCCCATCTTGAGGTTCTCGGTCACCGTCAGGCGGGCAAAGATGCGGCGACCCTCGGGCACCTGGACGACGCCCTTGGCCATGATCTGGTGGGCGGAGAATGGCCCCAGGTCCTCGCCGTTCAGCAGGATCTGGCCGCTTCGTGGGCGGATCAGGCCGCTGATCGAGTTGAGGGTCGTGCTCTTGCCCGCCCCGTTGCCGCCGATGAGGGCCACGATCTCGCCATCCATGACCTCCAGCGATACGCTCTGCAGCGCGTGGATGCTGCCGTAGAACGCGTTGATCTCGACGACCGACAGGAGCGGGATCGGCGCGGCCATGACGGCCATCACGCGCCCGCCGATCCGTCCGTGGCCGCCACGGTGGACGCCTGGGCTGCGGCTTCCTCCGCGCCCTCGCGGCCCAGGTAGGCCTCGATCACGCGCTGATCCTGCTGGATCTCGCGCGGAGTCCCCTCGGCGATCTTCTGGCCGTAGTCGAGGACGGTGATCTTCTCTGAGATGCCCATCACCACGCGCATCTCGTGTTCGATGAGCAGGATGGTGACGCCAAGCTCGCTGCGCAGCTTGCGGAAGAACTCGGTCATCCGCAGGGATTCCGATGGGTTCATGCCCGCCGTCGGCTCGTCGAGGAGCAACAGGCGAGGCTTGTTGGCGAGGGCGCGCGCGACCTCCAGCCGCCGCTGATCGCCATACGGCAGCTTGACCGCCAGGCTGTCACCGCGGCCCTTGAGGCCGACAAACTCGAGTAGCCGGAGGGCCTCCTCGTGGGCGGCTTTCTCCTCGCGACGTTGCGCCGGCGTCCGGAAGATGGCGCCCAGCCAGGTGGCGTGCAGATGGTTGTGCTGACCGACCAGGATGTTCTCGGCCGCGGTCATCGTCGCGAAGAGGCGGATGTTCTGGTAGGTCCGCGAGATGCCGTAGTGGGCGATCTCATCCGGCCGCAGCTTGTGGATCGGATCGCCGTCGAAGGTGATCGTCCCCTCGTCGGCCTGGTAGAGGCCGGACAGGCAGTTGAAGAAGGTCGTCTTGCCCGCCCCGTTGGGCCCGATGACGCTGGCGATGGAGCCCTCCTCGAGCTCGAAGTCGAGCTTGTTGACCGCCAGCAGACCGCTGAAGCGCTTGGTGACCTGCTCGGCCTTGAGCAGCGTGCTCACGGCGCGCCCTGCGGACGCCGCGGCGGCGTCGGCCGATCGTCGCTCGTCGCTTGCGGCGGATCCGGGGCCGGCTCAGCGGTCTCTTCGAGCTCCTCCGGCTCGAGCAACTCGGACGGTTCGAACTCCGCCAGCTCCTCCGCCGTGCGCAGCTCGCGGCGCGCGATCCGCGACGGCAGGAGACCCTCCGGTCGCACGATCATGATGGCCATCAGCGCGATGCCGTAGGCCAGGAAGCGATAGTCGGTGAACTCTCGGAAGAGCTCGGGGAGGCCGATGAGGATGAGGGCACCCAGGACCACACCGGGGATGCTGCCCATGCCGCCGACGATGACGATGGCGACCACGTTGATCGAGAGCTGCAGCTCGATGCTCGATGAGAAGACGGCGCCGACGAGGCCGGCCGAGATGGCTCCGGCAAGGCCCGCGAAGGCACCGCCCAGCATGTACGCCAGCAGCTTCGTCTGGACGAGGTTGATGCCCATGCCCTCGGCCACGTCCTCGTCCTCCCTGATAGCCATCCAGGAGCGACCGAGTCGAGATCCACGCAGGCGGTAGGCCACGAACGCCACGACCGCCGCGAAGGCGAGGGCGATGTAGTAGATCTGCACCGGGCCGGCAAAGACGTTCGTCGGCGGCAGCACGATGGGCTTGGGGATGTTGGTGATGCCCTGCGGCCCACCGAGGATGCCGATGAGCAGGTTCGAGCCGGCCAGGATGCGGACGATCTCGCCGAAGCCGAGCGTCGCGATGGCCAGGTAGTCGCCGCGGATGCGCAGGATGGGCAGGCCCAGGATGATCGCGAACAGCATCGATGCCACGACGGCGAATGGCACCGCCTGCCAGAAGGTGAGGCCGGCGATGCCCAGATCGCCGGTCGAGGTCAGGAGCGCCACGGTGTACGCGCCGACGGCGTAGAAGGCGACGAAGCCCAGGTCGAGCAGGCCGGCCAGGCCGAGGGTGATGTTCAGGCCGAGGCCAAGCAGCACGAAGAGGGCCACGAGGGCGATGACCTGGGCGAAGAAGGGGCCCAACGCGAGCGGGTAGAGCAGGACGAGGATGCCCACCAGGATGAGCAGCGGCCCCGTGATCAACCGACGCCGCGCGGCGGGCATGGCATCCACACGCTGCCGAGGTCTGGTCGCACGTACCAAGATGGCCAAAGCCACCGTGGCGACGAAGACGAGGATCGCGCCAGGCACCGTCAGGCCGTCCGCGCCAAGCAGGTAGCGCGCCGGCACGGCCAGCGGCGTGACCAGCAGTGGCGTCCGCAGCAGCCCGCCGAAGAGCCCGAAGAAGAACAGTGATCCGAGGCCCCAGACGATCGGTGCCCGGACCTCGACCCGCAGGCCGACCAGCCCGCCACCGAGTGCACCGGTGACCAGGCCGACCAGGATGGGGACGATGGGTCCGGTCAAGACGACACCGTCCTGCAGCAGGGCATAGAGCTCCGGGGAGGCGTTCAGGAAGACCGCCCGGACGTCGACGACCGAGCCGATGAGCACGAGCCCGGTCAGGAAGGCCCCGGTGATGGCACCCGCCAGGGCACCCGCGAGGACGGCCTGGACCCGGGAAACAGCCTGCGCACGCCGGCCGGCCAGGTAGCCGAAGACACCGAACGTCAGGAGCAGGGTCGCCTGGCCGAGCGAGACGACGCCGACGATGAGCGGGCGGGTGGCGAAGACCGGCACGATGCCGACCAGGCACAGGTAGATGGCGATGGCGCCGCCCAGGAGCCCGATGCGGAGAACCGGCTGGAACGGCCATCGATCGGCAGCGACGGGCTTCGTGGTGCCCATGGTCGTGACGGCCGCGCTCATGCGCGTGCCCTCGTGATGCGCTCGCCGAGGATGCCCGATGGCCGGAAGACCAGGACCAGCACCAGCATGGTGAAGGCGACCACGTCCTGCAGCTGGGTCACCGCCGGCACCCCGAAGCCGGTCAGGAAGAGCGTCGGTCCGACGGCCTCGATGAGGCCCAGGAAGAGGCCGCCGAGCAGCGCGCCGGGCACGTTGCCGATGCCGCCCAGCACGGCCGCCGTGAAGGCCTTGATGCCGATCACGACGCCCATGGCGAAGAACACCTGCTTGAATGAGAGGCCGTAGAGGACGCCCGCCGCGCCGGCCATCGCCGCGCCGATGACGAAGGTCAGCACGATGGCACGGTTGGCGTCGATGCCCATCAGGGCGGCCGTGCCCTTGTCCTCGGACACGGCGCGGATGGCGGTGCCCGCGCGCGAGCGCATGACGAACAGGTAGAGCGCGCCCATCATGCACAGCGAGGCGACGATGACCAGCACGTCGACCCAGCGCAGGTTCAGCAATGGGATGGGCGCCGGCTGGTCCAGGAAGGCCACGTCCGGATAGGCGTACAGCCCCGAGCCGAAGAACCCACGAGCGGTGTACTGCAGGAACCACGACGCGCCGATGGCACTGATCAGCGGCACCAGGGTCGGCGCGTTCCGAAGCGGCCGATAGGCGACGCGCTCGACACCGGTCGCGATCAGGACCGACACGAGCATGGCGACCAGGATCATGATCAGGATGGCCAGCATCGAGGTCGCCACGTTGTCCGAGAGCAGCCCGATCTGGACCATGGCCACGGCCACGAAGTAGCCGGCGAAGGCGCCGCCCATGAAGATCTCGCCGTGGGCGAAGTTGATCATGCGCAGGATGCCGTAGACCATCGTGTAGCCGAGGGCGATCATCGCGTAGATGCTGCCGACGGTGAGCCCGCGGCCGACGAGCTGGGCCCAGTCGGCGAAGGTGTAGGTGCTGCTGGCCAGGGTGAGCACCGAGCCCACCACGACGACGAGGATGACGACGACGCGGAACGCCCACAGGAAGACATCGATCGCCAGGTCGCTCAGTCGGTCGAGCCTGCGAGCCTTCATGTCCGCGTCTCCGCATCCGGTGACGGTCAGTGATGCGGGGGCGAGCGGGCCCTGCCTGCTCGCCCCCGCGGTTTGGTTCGGCTCCCTCTAGCGAGGGATGGCTACGTTGGAACGGATGCTACGGGGTCGGCCAGATCGGCTTGTCCGGCATCTTCAGCTGGTCGACGTTCTCCTGGGTGATCTGGTATGCGGCGATGACCGGCGCTCCACAGTCGCCCGTGGGGGTGCAGGTCAGGGTGCCCGTCAGACCCGGGAAGTCCTTGGTCGCGTAGATGGCGTCGCGCAGGGCGCCGAGCGGAACGGACAGCGAACCGTCAGCATTCTCGACCGCGACCTTGTCGAGCGCCGCGAACAGCATGTTCGTGGCGTCGTAGGCATGGGCATGGAAGACGCTCAAGGGGTTGCCGCCGAACTTGGCGGTGCGCTTGGCGAGGAAGTCCTGGTAGCCCGACCCGAAGGCCGAGAAGTTCGGGCTGGTCAGGTAGTGACCGACAGCGTTCTTGCCGGCGGCCTTGAGGTAATCGGGCGTGAAGTGGCCGTCGGCGCCCAACGTCTTGACCTTCTCGAGGCCGGCGATGCCCGGGATCTGCGAGCTGAGGTAGCCCGAAACCGCGACGAAGTCCGGCATGTAGATGAGGTCCGGGGCGGCCCCGGCGTTGGAGGTGGCGATCTTCTTGAGGACCGAGGTCATGTCCTTCTGGTCCTTGGTCACGGCCTCCTGCGTGGTGATCGTACCGCCGAGCTTGGTGTACTCGTCGGCGAAGACCTGCTGCAGGGCCTGTGCGTAGGCGCTGCCGTCATGGATGGTGGCGGCGGTCTTGAGGCCCAGCTCGGTGAAAGCGAACTCCGCTGCGGCCTTGCCCTGGAATGCGTCGCTGTGCGCGGTGCGCAGATAGCCCGCATATGTCGCGTCGCGATCCGCTGCGGTGAGTGCGGGTCGGGTGTTCGACGGCGAGATGGTCGTCAGCCCAGCGGCCGTGATGGCAGCGATGCCGCCGACGGTCTCATCCGAGCATGAGGAGCCGATGAGCCCGACGATCGTGCTGTCGGCTGCCAGCTTCTGGGCCGCAGTGGCGCCGCCCGGAGGCGTGCACAGGCCGTCCTCCGTGGTCAGACGGATGTCGTGACCCTTGAACGTGTTCTTCATGTCGTCGAGCGCGATCTCGACGCCCTGCTTGGAGTCCTCACCGAGGGTGCTGTCCGCTCCGGACAGGACGCCCCAGAACGCGATGTGGAGCGGCTCACCGGCCGGGATCTCACGGGTGCCGAGCGGATCCTCGGCAGGGGCGCTGGCTGGTGCAGTGGCCTCACTGGACGGGGCGGATGACTCCGTCCCCGTACTGGGTGCTGCCGACTCCCCGCCGGTCGGGGTGCAGGCGGCCGCGACGAGCATCGCGCCGAACGCGAGCGCGCCGAGTTTCCTTCGATCCATAGAAGTGGTTCTCCTCCTGTTCAACCGCCTGCCCCGAACGGGACACGCGTTCAACGGCCGCAGCCGTGCGCTGGTACCGGGTCGGCCCGCCCATCGGTGGACCGTTCCGAGGATGACGACTCCACCGCTTCGCGGCGACGCGCTCCCCTGCATCCTCCTCCCGGATCCGACCTCGTGGTCGGGACCGTCCCCAGAAACCACCGCGCAGCTCGATGGCCGCCGATGTGATGCCGTATCATAGGTGACGGCGTCTCGATTGCAAGATGGTTCCGAGCGCCCCGGGGCGTGTGCGGCTCGGCCCTCCCAAGGGTCGCTGACCCACCCGGTGCGGCGCGCTCGAGCCGAATGCCCGTGCGACGGGCAAACGTGATCGGTCCCCTGGGACGGGCAACGGTTGCCTGCGATGCCGGTGCTGCGACGAGCGGAGCGCAGGCCAACCCATCCACGAAGGACGGATGACCGCCGTGGAATATCAGGTCCGAGACGCGCGCATCACGGACGCGGAGCGCATCACAGCCCTCCTCGACGCCGGACGGCCGCGACCCGCGAGCAACGTTCGAGCCACGCTCAGCGCTGCCGACCTGCTGCGCCAGCTGGTCTATCTGCCCCAGGCCGTGGTGCTGGTGGCCGAAGCGCATCGCACCATCGTCGGCGCTGCGGTCCTGGCCCTGCGGCCATCCGTCAGCAGCGGCGGTTTCGTCGGTAGCATCGACTTGCTCGTGGTCGAAGCCGGCCGCGACGTCGGTGGCGTCAGGGATGCCCTCGTCGCCGAGGTGCTCCGGTCCGCCCGCAACAAGGGCTGCGTCATCGTCGAGATGCCGCGACCCGTATCGGCCGCCGATCTGGCGGCCTGGGAGGCGTATGGCTTCACGGCCGCGCCCCTGCGACTGGTCTGCGACCCGGTGACCGCAAGGACGCCCCGCAGCCTCGATCCAGTCGGCTCATGAGAGCCGACGACTTGACCGGTGCGGTCCGCCGCGCCGAAGACCGGGACCGCGCCTCGTGGCGCGGCTCGAGCATTAGGAGTGACTTGCCTTGAGCAAGAACGTCGCCGTCTTCGTTGACGTTGCGAACATCTTCTACGCGGCCAAGGCGGCCGGCGTGGACATCGACTACACGACGCTGCTGAAGACGGCCACCGCTGGCCGCGACTTCGTGCGCGCGTACGCCTACACGGGACTCGATCCCGACAACGACAACCAGCGCCAGTTCCACAGCTTCCTGGCCCGCAGCGGCTACAAGGTCGTGAGCAAGGACATCCGCAAGTACGGCGACGGGAAGGTCAAGGCCAATCTCGACATCGAGCTGGTCGTGGACATGATGCGCACGGCGCAGAACCTCGACATCGCGGTCGTCGTCTCGGGCGATGGCGACTTCGCACCCGCCATCCGGGCCGTACAGCAGATGGGCGTCCGCGTCGAAGTCATCAGCTTCCGCGGCAACACCAGCTCCGACCTCATCGAGGTCGCCGACACCTTCATCGACATCACCCAGATCGCCAAGGTCGAGAAGGGCTCGTCGCGGAGCGGCCGCCGCGTCGCCGCCGAGGACGACCTGTCGATGACCGAGGTGCCGGACAAGGAGTCCGAGGGTGCACCGCGACGCGGCCGTGGCGGTCGCGGGCGGGGTCGCACCGCCGAGCGCGAGGACGCCCCGGTCGCCCGCCGCGGTCGAGGCGCCAACGCGCGGCCGTCGCACGACGGCCACCGGCGCCGATCTGGTCGTGCTGCCAGGCGAGAAGCTGTCCAAGGTCGCCGCCACGGCGGTCACGCCCGAGGACGTCGAGCTCGACGATGCCGATGATGTCGATGCCGAAGCGGTCGAACGGCATGGCGACGGACGACGCCGACGGCGTCGACGCGACGGAGGTCGCTGCGCGCTCGGATGCCGAAGGTGAGGTCGACGGCGAAGGCCATCGACGCCGCCGTCGCCGTCGCGGCGGTCGCGGACGTGGTCGCGGCCGTGGCCAGGATCGAGAGGTCCCGACCGAAGCTGGTGCGCCAGGCGTGGCCAGTGCCGCCGGCAGCACGGACGACGAAGACGAGGACGACGAGGAGCTGGACGCCTACCCGGCGCCTCGCACGCCGCAGGCGTCGACCTTCGGGTCGGTCTGGGACAGCCAGATCGGGGTGCCCAGCGCACCGCTCGCCAGCGCCGACCTCGGCGGCCCGACCGCCGACGACGAGGACGAGGATGAGCCGGAGATCCCCGAGTACCTGCTGGCCGAGCGGCGGCAGCGCGCCGGTCGTCCCGGCGGGCGTCCGGCGCAACCCGGTCGCGGTCGAGGCGGGCGACCGGGCGGTCGCGGTGGCGCCTATCAGTCGGCCGTCGATCGTGAGCGATATGGACGATCGGGTGGCAGCGCCTTCGGCGGCAACGGCGGCAACAGCAACGTTGCCCCGAGGTCCGATCGTGGGCCTCGACCGGACCGCGGACCCCGGTACGGCAGCGGCTCGCCGCGGCCCGATCGCGGGCCGCGTACCGATCGGCCGCCGACACGCACGTCGTCAGCCCCGCCGAGTGGCGATCCCTGGAGCGAGGTCCCGCCAGAGCTGGAGGAGATGCTGCGCGCCGAGCTCGCCCGCAAGGGTGCTGCTCCCCGTGGCGCCCCGTCGACCGAGGCGACCGCTGGCGCTGACGCCAAGCCGAAGAGCCCGGGCGTCGACGCGACGTCCAGCTGCCGCGGCCGCGACGGCGGAGTCGGTGACCGAGGTCGCCCCGGCATCCGGCGCCGAGGTCAAGCCCAGGCGTCGCACGCCAGCCCGGAAGGCGACCGCGACCGAAGCCACGGCCAGCGCGTCGGTCGGCCAGGGTGACGCCGTCGTCGCCGAGGCCAAGCCGAAGCGGCGGGCGCCGGCCCGCAAGACGGCCGCGACGGAAGCCCCCGCAGCGTCGGTCGGAGATGCGCCGGCTTCGGCCGACGCCGAGGCCAAGCCGAAGCGTCGCACGAGCACACGCAAGGCCCCCACGGAGGCCTGAGTCCGGTGGCCGGCTTCCGGACCCGCGGTCAGCCGGCCGCTCTCGACATCGTCGCCCGGGCCGTCGTTTCGGAACGCCCGCCGAACGCCATCCTCATCGCCGGGCCGGAGCGAGTCGGCAAGACCACGCTGGCGCTCGACCTGGCGGCTGGTCTGCTGTGCCTGGCCGACGACCCCACCGAGCGACCATGTCGGACGTGCATGGCCTGTCGGAAGGTCGACCACGGGAACCATCCCGACCTGCACCGTCTCTCACCGGCCGGTGCCGGTGGGCAGATCCGCATCGACCAGGCTCGTTCGCTCATCGTCGACCTCGCCCTTCTCCCGCTCGAGGGCCGCTTCCGCGTGGCGATCGTGGCTGCGGCCCAGCGACTCAACCCGGACGCACAGAACGCGTTGCTCAAGACGCTCGAGGAGCCGCCGGCCGGTGCGGTGCTCGTCCTCTGCGCCGACGATGAGACGCTCCTGCTCGACACGGTCCGCAGCCGCTGTGCGCGGCTCCGCTGCGGGGCGGTCGCGGCGACGACGATCGCCGAGCTGCTGGTCGAGCGCGGCGCGGCCGATCCATCGACCGCGGCTGGCATCGCCCGCCTTGCCGATGGCCGACCCGGGCTGGCGATGGCGCTGGCGGCGTCGCCCGACGTGCTCATCCATCGCGCCCGGCTGTCGCGCTCGCTGCTCGACCTGACCGGGGCTGGCCGCCGCGAGCGGCTGGCGGCCGGCCCGGCATTGCTCGCCGACGCGGCGACGGTCGCCGAGGTCATCGAACGACGCGATGGTGAGCTGACCGCGGACGGGGCCGCGGCATCGGGTGGCGCTCGCGACGCCGTCGCACCCCCAGCCAGCGGGCGCGATGGCGCGGGCGACGACACGGTCGCCGCCGACGGTGCGGCGAGTCCCCCTCCGGCGGACGGGCGAACGCGAGCCTCCCCGGCTGTGCGTCGCGCCGCCTCGCTCGCGCTCATCGGGATCTGGCGCGACGTGGCCCGGGATCTGCTGGTCGTCATGGCCGGTGGCACGGGCCTGGTGCGAGACCTCGCCCTGCTCGAGGACTATGAGCGGGTGGCAGTCGGCAGCTCGATCGACGACGTCGCCGCCTTCCTCGCCCGCCTCGATGGCCTGGCCGCCGCCGTCGAGGCCTATGCCAACCCCGACCTGGTCGTGGATGTCCTGCTCCTCGCCTGGCCCCGGACGCGCCTGGCCGCCTGATCGTGGTCAGCATCGGGATCGACGCCCACGACCGATGGGGCGAGCGAGCGGCTCGAGGCGACCGTGCGCGGGCGCGTCCAGGGAGTCGGATACCGCGTCTTCGTGGCCCGCGAAGCCTGGCGGCGCAGCCTGGCAGGCTGGGTCCGCAACGAGGCCGATGGCGCCGTGCACGTCGTGGCAGAAGGTCCAGCCTCGGACCTCGATAGCTTCGTCGAAGCACTCCGGCACGGTCCGCCTGGCGCCGTCGTGCGCGAGGTGCGAGCGACTCGCGGGCCGGCGGTCGGTCTGCAGGCGACGTTCGAGATCCGCCCCGGCGGGCACGGCGGTGATTAGCGTGCGCCCTTCGGACCGCCACGCGGTATCGTGACGAGGATGGCCATGACCACCGACGAGAAGGCCGACATCCTGGCTCGCGTCGCGCTCTTCGAGGGCCTCGCTCGCGCATCGCTCGTGCCGCTGGCCGAAGCCGCCAGCGAGGCAGAGTTCGGCGACGGCGACGCGCTGGTCATCCAGGGTCAGGTGGGTACCGGGCTGTTCATCGTCGTCAGCGGCGGCGTGCGTATCAGCCAGGGCGGCGCCGACCTGACACAGCTCGGACCGGGCGACTACCTCGGCGAGCTGTCGGTCATCGACCGTGAGCCGAGGTCGGCGAGCGCCTTCGCGGTCGGTCCCACGACCTGCCTCGCGCTCGCCTCGTGGGACCTCTTCCGGCGGGTCGATGCCGATCGCGATCTGTCGCACGCGCTCCTGCGCGGCCTCGCTCTTCGGGTCCGCTCGCTGAGCGACCACCTCCACCACTGAACGTCGCCAGGGGAGCGGACGATGACCGATACCGAGGCCCTCATCGATGAGCTGGCGGGCCTGGCCCTCTTCGCAGACCTGCCTCGCCCCGAGCTCGTCTCGGTCGCCCATACCCTCGACGAGGAGTGGTATGCCGACGGCCAGCGCATCCTTCGCGAGGGCTTCAGCGGCACGGGCTTCTATGTCGTGCTCGAGGGCGAGGTCGCCGTGCGCATCGGTGGTGACGAGCGAGCGCGCCTCCATCGCGGCGCGTTCTTCGGCGAGGGCGCCATCCTGCTCGGCGAGCCGCCCGGAGCCGACGTCGTGGCGGCCGGCCGCGTGCGCGTCGTCAACCTCGCCGGACCTGCCTTCCGCGAGTTCCTGATGCGGCATCCCGACGTCATGTACCGGATGCTCCAGGAGCAGACGCGCCGGCTGCGGAGCGCGAACCGATGGAGCCGGTAGCCGAGCGGCCCTTCCCGCCCGGCGACTACCCGCTGGTCGTCGTCGGCAGCGGCCCCGGGGCACTCCAGGTCAGCTACTCGCTGCGACGCTTGGGGGTCGAGCACGCCGTCCTCACCGCCGACGACCGGCCCGGCGGCATGTTCCTGCGCTTCCCGTTCTTCCAGCGCCTCCTGTCGTGGACCAAGCCATACGCGCCCGTGCCGCGCGGCACGCGAGCCTACGAGCGCTACGACTGGAACAGCCTGATCGGCGAGGAGCCTGCGCATCGGGCCATCCAGGCGGAGGTGATGGACGGCTCGTCGGAGTTCCCGTCCCGGCCGGAGATGGAGGCCTCGCTCGCAGAGTTCGTGCGTCGGACCGCGCTGCCCATCCGATACGGCGTCCGCTGGCAGGCGACCCGCGCCGAGGGCGAGGGCTTCGTCCTCGAGACGAGCGACGGGGAGTACCGCAGCCGTCACGTCGTCTTCGCCGTCGGCGTTGCCAAGGCCTTCACGCCCGACTTGCCCGGCCGTGAGCACGTCGCCCACTACGTCGAGACCCGCGCCCCGGAGACCTACGCTGGCCGACGGCTGTTCATCATCGGCAAGCAGAACTCCGGCTTCGAGCTGGCCAGCGGCCTCCTGTCGTGGGCCAGCCGGATCGTGCTCGCCTCGCCGCGGCCGGCCAAGCTGTCGGTCCAGACGAACTCACTGGCCGGCATCCGCGCGCGCTACGTCCAGCCATTCGAGGACCGCTTCATGGGCGGCGGCGTGTTCATCCTCGATGCCGCGATCGACGGCGTCGAGCGGGTCGGGGACCGAGCTTGCTCGTGCGTACGCGCGCCTCAGACGGCAGCGGCAGCCTCGACGTGGAGGCGGACGAGGTCATCGCCGCGACCGGCTTCACGGCGCCGTTGCTCGACCTGCCTGCACTCGGCGTTGCGACGTTCGGCCGAGTCGGATTGCCGGCCCAGACACCGTACTGGGAGAGCGCCTCGTTGCCCAACCTCCACTTCGCCGGCACCATCACGATGGGCGCGCCGGGCATCAAGAAGAACGGCGTCGGCGGCACCGGCGCGGTCCACGGCGCCCGCTACAACGCACGCCTCCTCGCGCGATACGTTCGCCGAGCGGCATTTCGGCGTGGTACTCCCGCGCGAGCGCGGTCGCCCCGAGGCGGTCGGTCGATCGCCTGCTCGAGGAAGCCTCGGACGCGCCCGAGCTGTGGAACCAGAAGGGCTACCTGGCACGGGCCATCATGGTCGGACCTGATGGACCGTTCGACGACGGCATCGTGCCGCTCCAGGCCTTCGTCGACGGCTCCGGGCCAGACGGCGCAGCGATGACGCTCGAGGGCGATGCCGACGGGCTGATCCGGCCGGTGGCCTACGTCCGACGCCGCGGCGCCATCAGCGAGGTCGTCCTCGACCCCGAGCCACTCCACGAATTCAGCGCCTCGACCGACGGACGACGCCGCCTGTCCGACGCGCTCCAGGGCGTGCTGTCCTGACCAAGCCCGACGGTCGGGCCTCCTCCCGGACGCCGTCTACGTGAGGCGGCGAGCGCTCCACCGGACCGTCGCCTGCGCGAGGCTGATCGTCGTCGGACGAGAGAGGCCGACCTGGCCGCGCTGGACGGCGAGCTCATCGCCTGCCGAGCCTGCCCGCGGCTCGTCGAGTGGCGCGAGCGGGTCGGTCGCGAGAAGGTCGCGCGCTATCGCGATCTCGACTACTGGGCGCGGCCGGTGCCGGGCTTCGGCGACATCCGCGCCCGCATCCTGCTCGTCGGCCTCGCGCCGGGAGCGCATGGCAGCAATCGCACGGGACGGATGTTCACCGGCGATGGCTCGGGCAACTTCCTCTATGCGGCCCTTCATGCCGTCGGCCTCGCGTCGCAGCCGGATGCTCGGAGCCGGGACGATGGCATGGTCCTGACCGACGCACGGATCACGGCCGTGGTGCGCTGCGCGCCACCGGCCAACAAGCCGACGACGGCCGAGCGCGACCGATGTCTGCCGTACATGACCCGCGAGCTGGCGCTGCTCGATGAGGTCCGGGTCATCGTCGGCCTCGGCTCGTTCGGCTGGGACGGCGCGTGTCGGGCTGCTGGCCGCTGCCGGTCACGCGATGCCTCGGCCGCGACCGAGGTTCGGGCACGGCGCCGAGGTGGGCATCGGGCCGTACGTGCTGCTTGGCGCGTTCCATCCCAGCCAACAGAACACGTTCACCGGTAAGTTGACGGCGCCGATGTTGGAAGCTGTCCTGCGACGTGCCCGCGAGCTCAGCCTGTGATGCCCTTGCACACTCCGCGAGGCGGTGGTTCGATGGTGGCGTGAGGAGGGTGTCAGTCGTCTTGGGCGATGTCTGGCGCGACGTCCGGGTCATACCCACGGCGACCCCCGATGATGTCGAGCAGATCGCCACGGAGATGGAGCAGGCAGGTCTCGCGTCCGAGCTCGCCGCTGTTCGAGAGGCGACGCGCATCGCTCCAAGTCTGCCGATCTACGAGGCCGCCAAGTGGGGCTACGACGATTGGCGCGCGTCCGACGAGGACCGCAGCGTGTTCGTCGAGACGTGCCGCCGGCTGCTGGCCGATCGACGGGCCGGCGACCGTGGCGTCGCCGAGTAAGGCGCGATCAGCGCTCGAGGATCGGGCGGGCCTTGTCGGCGTCGTCGACGACGAAGGCGAACATGGCGCGGTCGCCCCAACGGCCGAGGAAGAGGTGCCCGTAGATGTTGACCCCGGCGTCGGCCAGGGCCCGCGACACTCGGGCCATGCCGCCCGGCCGATCGTCGACCTCGGTCAGGATCGACTCGCCCTCGATGAAGGTATAGCCGCCTTCGGTCAGTACGGCGCGCGTGCCGTCGTCATCTGCGGTCGTGAGGATGATGTGCCCAAGCTCTCCGATGCCGCCGCCGCCGATCGCACGCAGGTCGATGTCGCGGGCGGCGAGCGCTTCCGAGAGGGACGCCAGCGCGCCGGGCTGATTGGTCAGCTGGACGATGAATTGCTGGGCCATGCTTTCCTCGTGGCGCGCCGCCTGGCTGGCCGCGTCGGGTCAAGGTCCGATTCTAGCCGTCGGCGATGACGTGGGCGCCAGGGCTCAGCGGTCCTCCAGGCGCTGGCATTCGATGCACAGGGCGGCCCAGGGCCGGGCTTCGAGCCGTTCCTCGCTGATGGGGCGGCCGCAGTTGCGGCAGATACCGAATGTCCCATCCTCGAGGCGCGCGAGCGCCGCATCGACCGCCTCGAGCTGGCGGGTCGATCGATCGCGAAGGGCGAGGTCGCGCTGCTGGGCGAAGACCTCGCTGGCCATGGCGGCCTGGGAGCCGTAGGTCATCTGGCCGGGCGCTTCGGGCTGGGCGTCGGCGATCTCCTCGAGAAGGCGCGCGCGCTCGGTCAACAGGTTCTCCCGGAACCGGGTCCGCTGAGCGTCATCCATTGCCGCATCGTACGCCGCACGTCGGCGTCCGAGGACTCGGAGAGGTGGGTGCGTCGACGACACGACAAGTGGGGCGGATGGCGCGCTCGGCGGGACTCGAACCCACGACCTTCTGCTCCGGAGGCAGACGCTCTATCCGCTGAGCTACGAGCGCGGAATCGTCGCGATGCGACGGTCAGCGAGTCTAGCAGAGGCCTTCCGGTGTCCGAGACGTGGCGAGCGTGGCCGGCCGTGGGGAGACCGGCCGTGAACAACGAAGTGGCCCCTCCGAAGAGGGGCCACTTCTACTGTCCCGCTGAAGCCCGACGAACGAGTCGTCGATCTTCTGCCACGTCACAAGGGCATCTATCACGCCGGCTGCACCGGCTACCCTAACCCAACCTACCCATGACCTTGCGTCTGGGGCAGCAGTGCTGAGTGATCAGCGACTACGAGTCTACCGTGAGGCGCGTTCTGCCTCAAGGGTTTCGGTCGGCTCGAAGGTTAATATTCCGCAACCATCCAGCCGCGATTCGGGGGTTACGCCGCGCGGACGCGAACGGCCGCCGCCGAGGTGCGCGCCACGGCAGAAGCGGGTCAGCCGCCGGTGATGGTGACGCTCTCCATGGGTACCGGCTCCAGCGCGGTGTTGCTGTGGCCACCAGAGTTGGGCATGGCACCGATCGCATCCACCACGTCCATGCCCTCGATGACCTGGCCGAAGATGACGTAGCCACCGGACTTGGGCAGCGAGCCTGAGAGGTCCTCGAGGGCGATGAAGAATTGTGAGCCCTGCGAGTCGGGCTCTGCCGTCCGGGCCATCGACACGCTGCCGCGGATGTAGTCGCCGACGACCGGCTCGTCCTTGATCGTGTAGCCGGGGCCGCCGGTGCCGACCTTCTCCGGATCGAAGGCGTCGGCCTTGCCGTAGACGCCGTCACCGCCCTGGATGACGAAGCCGGGCACCAGGCGATGGAAGGCGACACCGTCGTAGTAGCCCGACTCCGCCAGCTTCACGAAGTTGGCCGTGGCGATGGGCGCCGTGTCGGGCTTGAGCGCGATGACGATGTCACCCATCGAGGTCACGATCGTCGCCGTCAGTCCGCCGCCGGTGGCGCTGCCAGCTGGAGCGACGTTCGATGCGGCGGGCGGCGCGGTCACGCTCGGTGAGGCGGCGCCCGGTGTGCAGGATGCGACGACGAGGACCGAGGCCGCGAGGAGCCCCAAGGCGCGGGGTCGAACTTCGATCATGGGCTCCCTGTCGTGCTTCGGTCGGATCAAGCGGCCGCTGCGACTGCGGCCTGGAAGTCGATGGCTCCCCCGAGCAGGGCCTCGCCGAGCAGGATGGCTCGGACGCCCGCGTCCCGGATGCCCGCCAGTCGGGCGACGTCGGTGACGCCGCCGGCGAGCACGAATTCTGCACCGGATCGCGCGATGAGGTCCGCAAGCTGGTCGAGGTCGGGCTGCGCTCCACCGTGACTGAGCACGAACCGACGCACGCCGGCCGCAGCGAGCTCGCCTACGAGGGTCTCGAGGGTTTCCGGTCGGCCGCCTTTCCAGGCCACCTCTTCGAAACGCTCCGGCCGGGCGTCGAGCCCGACGGCCAGCCAGTCGCCCGCGATCCGGAGGCATGCCGCCAGGCGCTCCGGATCCTCGGCCACCGCCAGCACGGGCAGGACGACGCGCGTGGCACCGGCGGCGAAGGCCAGCTCGATCTGTTCCGGGCCATCCACGCCGCCGGCCAGCTGGAGAGGCGTGGCCACGGCCCGGGCGATGGCCTGCACGGCCGCGGTGTTCAGCGGCCGGCCGGCCGCCGCGCCGTCGAGGTCGACCAGGTGGATGGCCGGCGCTCCGAGCTCCACGAAGTGGCGAGCGATGCGCTCGGGTCGGTCGGTCGGCGTGCCGGTACCGGTCGCCGCGCCGGGCCAGAAGACGAGCCGCGAGCGTCCGGCCTTGAGGTCGATGCTCGGGATGACCTGCATGCCGCCAGGCCGGCCTCAGCGACCGGGCAGCGGCCGCGGCTGCGCCGGACCGGGACCCTCACCGGCCAGCAGCCGGCGATGGAAGCTGACCGGCAGGCTGCCGGCATAGATGAGCGCGTCGTGGAAGCGTTTGAGCGAGAAGTCCGCCCCGAGTCGACGCCGCTCGTCATCTCGGAGTCTCAGGATCATGACCTTGCCCAGCAGGTAGCTGAGCTGGTAGGTCGGCGTCGAGGTGTAGCGCTCGACCTCTGCCACGGCGTTGGGGCGTTCGAAGCCGGTGTGGCGGATGAGGAAGTCGATGGCGTCGGCGACGGAGATCTCGCCTCGATGGAGACGGACGTCGAGGATGATCCGGCAGGCGCGCCAGATGGCGTCCGTGTGGAGCATCAGACGAAAGGGCGGCGCATCGTCGAAGCCCTCCTCGCGCATGACCTGCTCGCTGTACATGCCCCAGCCCTCGGTGAACTCGGGCGCGTCGGCGATCGCCCGGATGAGGCTGGGATGGGTGATCGCCGCGGTCAGCTGCAGGTGGTGGCCCGGGAACGCCTCGTGGATGCTGGTGTTGCTGATCGACGCGCGGTTGTGCTCGCGCATCGCGGCCGGATCGCCGTCGACGGACGGCGTCACGATGTAGACGCCGGTCGGGTCGCGGTCGAAGCGCGGCGGATCGAAGTAGGCCGCGAACGGCATCACGTTGCGCAGGTATTCGGGCGTGGCGATGACCTCGAGGCGCTCCCCGTCGGGGATCGTCACCAGGTCGTGCTCGACGAGGTGGTCGCGGGCGCGGAACATCGCCACGCGGTACTCCTCGAGGGCGTCCTCGAAGGTCGCGGGGTGGTCGGCCTTGACCCGAGCCAGCACTTCGGGCTCGGATGCGTCGGGATCGATCTCTGCCGCGACGGCGACCCGGGCCGCCTGCTGTTCGGCCAGCTGCGCCTCGCCGATCTCCAGGATCGCGTCCGTCGTCAGGCCGTCGAAGGCGCGCAGCGCGACGAGCTCGTCATACGGCCTCAGAGCCCAGGGCGAAGTCGTCACCGTCGGGATCGATGGTCGATGACAGCCATGCCTCGTAGGTCGTCAGGGCGTCCTGGGCGCTGGCGATGGCGGTCCGAAGGCGACGCTGTCGGGCGTCTCCTGCCGACCATGTCTGTCCTGCCGCGGCAGCGATCTCGTCGAAGAAGCTCGGCAGCTGGCGCGAGGACTCCAGCTCGAGGGTATCCCAGCGAGCGACGCGCTGGCCACGCAGGACGTCCGGTTGCTGCGCCAGCACGCGCGGAGCTTCTTCGAGGCGTCCGGCGATCGCCTCCAGTCGGTCGGAGAGCGGTGCGAAGTCGCGCGCGAAGAGCGCGAAGAGGCCGTCGCCGATCTCGTCGACGGCGGCCGGGCGACGCTCCCATGCGCGCAGGTCGGCGGTCGTGAAGAGATCCTTGCGCGCCTGCCAGAGCGCGATGTCGCGCTCGAAGGCGGCCGACGCCGAGAGCCCCGCCGCGTCGAGGGCCTCGAGCGACGCGATGTACGCCCGGGTTTCGTCGATGTCCACCTCGGCCGCCTCTCGCGAGATGTCCCCCAGGCGGTCATCGTGGTCATGGCGGCCGAGGAAGGTGGCGGCCACCGGTCGACGGGCGACGAGGGACTCGAATCGCGACGCGGCGAGCGCCTCGAGGTCGGCGTCCAGCGGTCCGGGCGGAAGGTCGGGCACGGTCTCTCCTGGTCTGGCGATGGGCTGTGGTCAGTGGCCGCCCTTGAACGAGGCGTCGACGAAGTCGACGATCCGGGCGATGCCGTCGGCATCGGTGGCCACGGCCGTCGCGTCTTCCCGGTCACCCGTGACGGTCCACGTCGTGAGGTCGGGCGCCGAATCTTCCAGGCTGCGCAGTGTAGTCGCCGGGAGGAGCGGGTCGTCCGAGCCGGCGACGAGCAAGATCGGCGCCGTCGTGCGGGTCACGGCATCGACCGCATCGGCGCTGGTCACGTCGCGACCGGTGCGGAAGAGCATGGCCACCAGCGTCGCCCAATCGGCAGGCCAGGCGAGCGGCACGTCGTCGGCTTCGAGCTGGGCCGCGATGGCATCGGCCACGCGCGGCCAGGGGGCGATGGCGACGATGCCGTCGACGCGCGAGTCTCCGCTCGCGGCGGCCAGCGCAGCCGAGGCTCCGAGGCCGACGCCGACGAGGGCGATCCGGGTGTCGCCGTCCTTGACGACGGCATCGATGGCCGCTCGGACGTCCTCCGCCTCGGCCGGCCCGAGGGTCGTGGCGGCGTCGGCGCTGGCGCCGTGGCCGCGCAAGTCGAGGGTGATGACATCGTGGTCGGCGCGCAGGGCGGTCGCCAGACGTTTGAGGTCGGCTCGCTGGCCGCCGGCATCATGGACCAGGATGACCGCGGTCTTGGTCTTCTTGGCCTTGGAGGGCGTCGACCAGGCCGACAGCTCCGTGCCGTCGGCCGAGGTCAGCTCGATGACCTTGCTGCCATCCGGTGGCTTGACGTCGCTGGCGCCGCCCGAGCGCGCCGGTGGATCCACCAGGCGTCCGCTGCGATCGATCGAGACCCAGGTCAGGTAAGCGACCCCGGCCACGAGCGCGACCGCGACCACGAAGGTGATCACCGATTGCAGCGTCTCGACCGACAGGACACGACGCCAGCGTGGTGGCTTGGGCGGAGCGTAGCGCTCCGAAAAGGACGGCTGGCTCACTCGTCCACTGGCGGGCGGCGCTCCCGAGCCGCGACCCGTCATCAACACCTCCGACTCAGACCATGGTCGGGGCGATGCCGCACGCCTCGAGTGCGCGTGCGCAGGCGCCGATGGTGCGTTCGATATCGGCGGCCTCGATGCCGTAGTGGGTCACCGCACGGATGGTCGTGTCGGAGAAGGGGACCATCAGGACGCCTTCGGCGCCGAGGGTCTCGAGCACACGAGCGCGCTGCTCACTCCGGCTCAGGCGGGCGGCCTGGCCGCCGCTGGCCGTGACCGAGAAGACCACGAAGTTGGTGTGCACGGTGGCG
Organism: uncultured Chloroflexia bacterium; assembly: GCA_963777975.1. Taxonomy (GTDB): domain Bacteria; phylum Chloroflexota; class Limnocylindria; order Limnocylindrales; family CSP1-4; genus CSP1-4. The sequence continues at coordinate 233,174 of CAVZSO010000002.1, forward strand.
GGGTCCAGGCCCGTCACGCCGGGCATGGCCGCCAACGCGTCAGCCAGCCGACGGGCATTGGCGTGATCCTCCGCCAGGCGATCGATCATGCCCAGCGGTCCATCCGCCAGGGCGATCAGCCCAGCCGCCGCCAGGACACCAGCCTGACGCATCCCGCCGCCCAGCAGCTTGCGTGCCCGGTGTGCACGAAGGACGACGTCGCGAGGCCCAGCGACGACTGACCCGACCGGACAGGCGAGACCCTTCGAGAGGCAGACAGAGACGGTATCGACGTCGGCCACCAGGTCGGCCGCGGGGGTCGCCAACGCGACGGCCGCGTTGAACAGGCGTGCGCCATCGACGTGGACCGGCACACCGCGCTCGTGGGCCAGGGCCGCGACCTCGGCGGTGTAGGCGGCCGGGATCGGCTGCCCACCGCGACGGCCATTGGTGTTCTCGATGACGAGCAGGCTGGTGGCCGCGAAGTGCGCGTCGCTGGTGCCACGCCACGCCTCGCGGATGGCGTCGGGGTCCAGCGTCCCATCGGCGCGCGGCTCGATCGCTCGCAACGACGCGCCGACGACGGCCGCGTGGCCGCCCGCCTCCCAGTCGGCGTGGTGCGACCCAGCGGCCGCGATGACCTGGCCGCCGCGCGGCACCTGAGCCAGGACGCTCACCAGGTTGCCCATCGTGCCGCTGGCCACGAAGAGGGCGGCTTCCTTGCCCAGGAGCTCCGCGGCTCGGTCCTGGAGGGCATTGACGGTCGGGTCATCTCCGAAGACGTCATCGCCGAGTTCGGCCTCTGCCATCGCCCGGCGCATGGCGGGGCTAGGCAGGGTCACCGTGTCGGATCGGAGGTCGATGCGGCCGTCGGACATCCCGCCCATCCTACCCTGCCAGGGCGAGGGGTCAGCCGACCCTCCGAGCGTGCCGTGGGCGACGGTTCCCGTCGCACCTGCTACCATCCGCGTTCGCCGCACGGACCCGTGGTGTAGCGGCCCAACATGCCAGCCTGTCACGCTGGAGATCGCCGGTTCGAATCCGGTCGGGTCCGCCAGGTCCCTGTCCGCCCGAACGCGGCCGCTCGGTGCCGCGACGCACCCCTTCTGGGATGGGATGGCACAATCCGCCGCGTGACCCGCGACTTTCGTGGTCCGAGCTCGCAGCGTCAGGCGTCCCGTCGCCGCGAGCCGACCTTCGAGCGCCAGGCCCCCAGTGCACGCCGCATCCTCGGACTGGCCGCGCTCGTGCTGGTCATCATCGCCTCCGGCGCCTTCGTCGCCGGCGCTGTCGTCAACGGCGCCCAGCAACCGACGATCCCTGATCTGGCGGGTGCGGCATCACCGTCCGCCAGCGCGGGTGGCTTGGGTGTCGGTGGGCCCACGTCGTCGATCGGGCCGGATGCCTCGAGCGACCCGGGTGCCGAGCCGAGCCCGGAGGTCCTGCCGCCGGGCGAGGTGGCGTGGGTCCCAGTCGTCGGCTTCTGGTCGACGACCAACACCATCTCGGAGCAGGCCCTCGGCGCGGCGCTGGGCGGCGGCAGCGTCAAGTACAAGGACGTCATCGTGCCGACCGACGACGTGGCCGCGATCGAGGATGCGCTCGGCGTGACCATCGCCGGCTCCGTCAAGCGCGGGACGCCAGACGAGGTCAAGGCAGCGGTCAAGTCGGGCTCGCTCGGTCTCCTCCGTGCGTCTGACGTGACGCCCGGTGTCCGTGCGCTGGGCATCGGCAAGCAACAACTGTTCGGCATCGCGCGCACGGACTCCCTTGACACCTGGCCGCTTCGGGGCGAGGTCCAGGACCCGGTCGCCTGGGATCAGGCTCGGACCTGGACGCTGGTGGCCGGTGGCGACATCCTGCTCGATCGCGGCGTCGCCCTGGCGGTGCGCAACAAGAAGTCAGGCGTGGACTTCCCATACGACGGTGGCAGCGCCTCGATCGTGCGCGAGACGTGCTGCAACGCTACGTACGGCACCAAGACGCCGGTCACGCAGCGCGACAGCAAGGGCGGCGCGTTCCGCAAGTACCTCGCAGCAGCCGACATCGCCGTGGCCAACCTCGAGAGCCCCGTCGACAACCAGTTCGTCTATCACTCCCGAGGAACGGTCTTCTCGGGCGATCCGAAGCTGCTCGACGGCGTCGAGAATGCCGGCTTCGATGTCGTCTCGGTCGCCAACAACCACATCCGGGACGCGGGCAGCGACGGGATCATGGAGACCGTCAAGGCCCTCAAGGCCCGCGGCATCGCCTCATCGGGCGCCGGCAAGGGCTTCGCCAACGCCCGCAAACCGGCCATCCTCGAGACGCACGGGGTGACCGTCGCCATCTTCGGCTGCGATGCCATCGCGCACTCGTACTGGACCAGCGGCTCGGCCATCGGCTCGCGCAAGTGCGATCGGACGACGCTCGTCGCCGATATCAAGAAGGCACGCCAGAGCGCCGACGTGGTCATCGTCTACCCGCACTGGGGCATCGAGTATCGGGCGAAGCCCAGCGACAGCCAGCGCAGCCTGGCCAAGGCATGGGCCAAGGCCGGCGCCGACCTCGTCATCGGCAACCATGCCCACTGGGCGGCGGCCATGGAGGCCATCGGAGACGTCCCGGTCTGGTATGCGCTGGGCAACCTCGTCTTCGACCAGACCTGGTCGACGACGACGATGGAAGGCATCACCCTGGAGCTGACCTTCGAGGGCGAGACGCTGCGCCAGATCCGCATGCGCCCGCACCTCATCATGGACAAGGCGCAGCCCAACTTCATGGATCCGGCCGGAGATGGCGCCGCGGTCCTCAAGCAGATCCGCGACGCCTCCAAGAAGCTCTGGCCGTACTAGATCCGGCGCTCCGAAGCCGATCAGCGCAGGCCGGCGAAGAGATCGTCCTCGGGCAATCGCACCTCGGCCATGCCGCGGGCCGCACGGAGGCTGAACTGCTCGTCTGGCATCAGCTCCTGCCAGTCCTCCAGCGTCAAGCCGAGGAACAGCCCGTCAAGGTGGATCTGCGTGACGTGTGCCTCGAGCGCGGCACGCTTGGCCGCGAGATAGGGCCGGACATCGATGCGCGTGGTGAGCGGCCCGCTGGCGGCGGCCATGCGCTCCGCGAACGCGGCGCGCTCGATGCGCTCCTCCTCGCTGGCGTCCTCGTCCGGCAGCCACCAGGCCTTGATGCCCCGCTCGGCCAGCCGCTCCGAGAGCTGCTCGCGCCCGCTGAAACTGAGGACCGATTCGTAGAGCTTGGCCGGCGACCAGGGCGCTGATCCATGCGCGATCTGCTCGGGGTAGGCGGTCGCGTCGCCGGCCCGCTCGAAGGCGGCCTTGGCGACCTGCGCGGCCCGGATATGGTCGGGGTGCCCGTAGCCGCCGAAGTCGTTGTAGCCGACGATCACGTCGGGCTGGACCTCGCGGACGACGCGCACGGTCCGCCCGATGGCCTCATCGAGATCCGCCTGCCAGAAGGAGGCCGGGTCGTCGTTGTCCGGCGTGCCCATCATCCCGGAGTCCTCGTAGCCCAGCAGCCGGCTCTCGATGCCGCCCAGCCGTCGCAGGGCCTCGGCCAGCTCCTCGGCGCGGATCTCCGCCAGCCGGGCGTGGTTCTCCGGCGTGTCCAGCTCGGGCACGACGATCTCGCCGTGCTCGCCGAGGTTGGAGGTCAGGCAGACCACGCGAAGGCCTTCAGCACGATAGCGAGCCATGACGCCGCCGGTGCTGATGCTCTCGTCGTCGGGGTGTGCGTGGATGGTCAGGAGGGTGAGGGGACGCGTCATCGAGCCATGATAGGTTGACGCACGAGGCGGGGCTGCGCAGGCCCGTCGCCATCGATCCCGCGCGGCTCCGTCATCGGTGCGGGTATGCTTGACCTCGCCGTGAACCGTGATCCGCTCAGGTCCACCAACTCGAACTGACGGGGGAACCGCAACAGGCGCGCCGCCCGACGCGTCCAACCACCCGATGGAACAAGCACAACGACCCGCGCCACCCCGCCCGCCGTTGCGCCGCTCGCGCACGCTCGCGTCGTTCCTGTCGTTCCTCATCCCCGGCACGGGTCAGCTGCTCGAGGGCCGCATCAAGGTCGGCCTCTTCTTCCTGGCCCCGTTCCTGCTCGCCATCCTGGTCGGCATCGTCGTCGCCAACGGTGATCGCGCCCAGCTGCTGGGCTTCCTCGTCCAGCCGACGCGTCCTGATGGGCGTCGCCATCCTCGACGTCCTGCTCTTCGTCTGGCGCGCGGCGGCCATCCTCGACGCGTGGTGGGGCGGCGGCTCGAAGGTCCCGCACACGATCCTGTCGACGATCGCGGTCGTCGCCCTGCTGGCCGTCACGGGCGCCACCCACTACGTCGTCGGCGCGCAGGTGATGGCCGTCCACGACACCTTCGATGCGGTCTTCTCGTCGCCCGACGGCGGCGACGTCGAGGGCGATGACGGCTTCGGTGACATCCCCGATCCGACCGATGTGCCCAGCCCGACGCCGACCCTGCTCCCGGGCGAGACCGCTGCCCCGACGTTGGAGCCCACGCCGACGCCCTCGCCGACCCCGCGACCTGGTCCCTTGACCGACGGTCGGCTCGACGTGCTGCTGGTCGGCGGCGACGCCGGACCCGGTCGCTGGAGCCTCCGGACGGACACGCTCATCGTGCTCAGCGTGGACGTCAAGAGCGGCGAGGCGGCGCTCTTCTCCATCCCCCGCAACATGGTCAACGTGCCGCTGCCCAAGGAGAGCCAGAACGCACGGCCATGCCATTGCTTCGATCAGTTGATCAATGGGCTGTACGTCTATGCCTCTGGCCACCCGCGCGCATTCCCCGGTAACGACGACGTCCGGGGCCTGCGCGCCGTCCAGATGACCATCGGCAACCTTGTCGGCCGCAAGCTGGACGGCATGGTCGTCGTCAAGCTCAACGGCTTCGTCAAGCTGATCGATGCCATCGGCGGCCTGGACATCAAGGTCCCGGAGGCCGTCTACGACCAGAAGTACCCGCTCGAGAACGGGAAGGGCTACGTGACGGTCTCGATCAAGAAGGGCGCGCAGCACATGAACGGGCACCGGGCGCTCATGTACGCCAGATCCCGACACATGGACTCCGACTATGGGCGCATGGAGCGCCAGCAGATCGTCCTGACCGCGCTCGGCAAGCAGCTGCTCAAGGAGCCGATCATCGTGCGCCTGCCCGAGCTGCTCGAGATCGCCAAGGACAACCTCTGGACGAATCTCAAGACGCGTGACCTGGGCGACCTTGCCGAGCTCGCCGAAACCGTCGACATCAAGGGCATGAAGAAGGTGCGCTTCATCCCGCCTCGCTACCCGTCATACCTCAACCGGGCCGAGATCAAGAAGATCCGCGCCGTCGTCCGGGACGTCTTCGACAACGCCGTCCCCCTCGCGACCCCGACGCCTGGGCTGCTGACGCCGACACCATACGACCGCTGACACGGCAGGAACGGTGGCTACGGCCCAAGGACTGTCGCCGGTGTTCCCGCCCGGATGGCGCCCGATCGACGCCGCCGATCTGCCCGCCGTCGCACGACTGGAGCACGCCGCCGACGTCGCCGACGGCGAGCGCTTCCCTGCCAGCCTCGACGACCTGACCTCGATGCTGCTGACGCCCGGCCAGGACCTGCGGCAGATGAGCGCGACCATCGAGGATCCATCGGGCCGTCTCATCGGCTGGTGCTGGCTCGAGCCGCGCCTCGGTGGCGCGATGTGGAACCGCGTCCACGTCCATGGCTCCGTCGATCCAGGGTCCCGGGGGCGCGGTCACGGCCGGGCGCTGTTGCATTGGGCGGAAGGCCGCGCGCGAGAGGTCCTCGCCGCGACCGACGGCGCTCGACGCGACCTGGCGGATGTCCTGACCGTCCATGCGGCCGCCTCGGCCGAGAGCCGGGCGCGACTCCAGGCGCGCTGCGGCTACGCCATCGCGCGCTGGTACTGCGACATGTTCCGATCGCTCGCGGTGCCGCTCGAGCCGGCGCCCCTGCCCACGGGATACGCGCTTCATCGCCTGGACGCGGGAGCGCGACGCCGAATTCCACGCTGCCGACGTCGACGCCTTCCGGGACCACTGGGGGTCGGCACCATGGACGCCGGATGGCTGGCGCCACGAGTTCGCCGACGACGACGGCTTTCGACCGGACCTCACCGTCGGTGTCGAGCACGCCGGCCAGGTCGTCGCCTACGTGATGATGGCGGCCTACGGCGCGGTGACCGACGACGAGGGGCAGCTCGTGGCCTGGCTGGCCCGCCTCGGGGTCCGCAGGGATCATCGCGGCCGCGGCATCGGGGCCGCGGCCATCACCCGTGCGCTGGACCTCGCACGTGCGGCCGGTTTCGGGACAGCCGGGCTGAGTGTCGATACCGAGAGCCTGACCGGGGCGCTCCGACTCTACGAGCGGCTCGGCTTCTATCCCGTCAAGCGGCTGGCCATCGGCGTCAAGACGCTCCGTGCCGCGGGGCGCCGCGTGAGCGCCGAACGACGGTCATGACGGACGATCGGTCGCCAGCCGGGCCAACGGCAGGTCCGCTCTCGGGCCTCGTGGTCTGCGATCTCTCGACCGTCCTGGCGGGGCCGTACTGCACGATGCTGCTGGCTGATCTCGGTGCCGACGTCATCAAGGTCGAACCGCCCGACGGCGACGGCACGCGCGCCTGGGGGCCGCCCTTCGCGGGTGCCCCCGAGCCTGGCGTCGCGTATGCAGCCGGCGATCCGCGCGTCGATCCGACCTACACCGGGGAGTCGGCGTACTACCTCGCCATCAACCGCAACAAGCGCGGTATCCGCCTCGACCTCAAGCAGGCCCAGGGCCGCGAGGTGCTGGCGCGGCTCCTCGCCCGGAGCGACGTCATGGTCGAGAACTTCCGGGTCGGCGGCCTGGCGCGGCTGGGCTTCCCGGACGACGAGCTGGAACGCCTCAATCCACGGCTCGTCCACCTGGCCATCAGCGGGTACGGCACCGATGGTCCACTCGCCGACCGGCCCGGCTACGACTTCATCATCCAGGCCGCCGCCGGTCTGATGTCGATCACCGGTCAGTCGGATGCGTCTGGCGGTGAGCCGACCAAGGTCGGCGTCGCCATCAGCGACCTGTCGACCGGCATGCTTGGCGCGGTCGCCGTCCTGGCGGCCGTCAGCGGCCGTGATCGGCCAGGCTCGCCGACGCACGGCCGTGGCCAACGGATCGACCTCAGCCTCCTGGAATCGACCGTCGCCTGGCTCGCCAACCAGGCCTCCAACCACCTCGTCGGCGGCACGGTGCCGGGCCGGATGGGCAACCAGCACCCAAACATCACACCCTACGAAACCTTTCCGACTGCCGATGGCGTGATCGCCGTCGCGGTCGGCTCCGAGCGGCAGTGGCAGCGGTTCTGCGAGGCCATCGGGCGTCCCACGCTGGCCGACGACCCGCGCTTCGTCGACAACGCCGTCCGCCTCGCCCACCGAGCCGAGCTGCGCGAGATCCTCGTCGCCATCTTCACTGCAGCACCCTCGGCGTCGTGGCTGGCCAGGCTCGGAGCAGCCGAGGTGCCGAGCGGCCCGATCAACGACGTTGCCGCCGTCTTCAGCGACCCGCAGGTCCTGGCGCGTCGGATGGTCGAGACCGTCGAGCACCCGACCATCGGGCCGGTCCGAGTCACGGGCGTGCCCTTCAAGCTGGCTGCCACCCCGGGGGCCGTGCGCACCGCACCGCCACTGCTCGGGCAGCACACCGATGAGGTGCTGGCCTGGCTGGGCTATGACGCCCACGAGTCGGCCGCGCATGCGCCAGGCGAAGGTGGTCTGAATCTCTCTCAGGGGGGCGTGGCCGCGCGACGCAGGCGATCCATGATGGCCCGGCCGAGGCCGTTCTCCGGCACGGCCTGTGCGACGATCCGATCCACATCAGCGGCCGTCAGGCGGTGGAGCGCGTCGAACAGCCGGGACGACTGCTCGACGGGATCGCCACTCGTGGACAGGACCTCGACCAGGACATACGGCCCGCCGCTGGACTCGGCGGCCCGGCGGCCAGCTTCGTCGGCGGCCAGCAGGCCCAGCCGCTCTCCAGCGGCGGCTTCGATGCCCTCGGCCGGACCGATGACGATGAGCGGCGCACCGGGCGCGTAGTGGCTGGTCGACCGGCCCGGTGCCAGCGACGCCGTGCCCGGTCCATCGTCGAGACTCGAGAGCGGCCCGATGAGCGCCTCGATGGCCTCGGTCGGCGTACCGCCGGGTCGCAGCAGGCTGGCGGCGCCGTCGGCCAGCAGGACGACCGTCGAATTCGACACCCACCCGGCACGGCCCGCCGTCGAGCACGATCCCGATGCGCCCGTCGAGCTGCGCCAAGACATGCTCGGCGCGGGTGGGGCTGATGCGTCCGAAGCGGTTGGCGCTGGGGGCCGCGATGGGCACGCCGGCAGCCTCCAGCAGCGCGTGCGCCACGGGGTGATCGGGCACGCGCAGGCCGACCGTCTCGAGGCCCGCGGTGACGATGCCCGGGATGCTCGATCGCTTTCGCAGGACGAGCGTCAGCGGTCCGGGCCAGCAGGCGGCCGCCAGGATGGCCACTCGGGGATCGTCGGCATCGGCAGGCTGTGCGTAACGGCCGACCTCGCCTGCGTCCGCGAGATGGACGATGAGCGGGTCGAAGGCCGGGCGTTCCTTGGCTGCGAAGACGCGGGCGACGGCCTCGGCATCGAGGGCATTCGCCCCCAGCCCGTAGACGGTCTCGGTCGGGAAGGCGACGAGCTGGCCGGACCGGATGGCGGCCGCTGCCTCGCGGATCGCGGCTGGGTCGTCGCCGGCGAGGACGCGCGTATGCATCATGGTCGGCATTCTGGCAGCGCCAGGCGCGGCTCCGGCCACGCTGCCGACGATGGGCGTTAGCCGACCGGTGTGAGCCGGACCATCGGGATGGTGCGGCCGGTCTGCTCAGTTGCGCCCGCAACCATGTCACGAAAACTGATGAACCTGCTTATGCCTCGATGGGTCGATGCAGACCCGCACGCGACGGGCGCGTCGCGCATCTGACGAGCGGTAGACTCGCCACGCACGAGCCCGCCCAGGAGACCGACCACCATGACCGACGCCCGACAGCCGTGGGCCCTCATCCTCGGTGCCAGCAGCGGCTTCGGCGAGGCGACGGCCAAGGCGTTGGCGGCCGCCGGCTACGACATCGCCGGCGTGCACCTCGATCGACGCCAGGGGATGGCCCACGTCGACGAGATCAAGGCAGCCATCGCGGCCCACGGGCGCGAGGCGCTGTACGTCAACATGAACGCGGCCGACGACGGCAACCGGGCCGAGTTCCTGGCGGCACTGCGGACGCGGTTCGACGCCCAGGCCAAGGAGACCGGCCGCGCGCCATACGTCCGCGTCCTGATGCACTCGCTGGCGTTCGGCACGCTCAAGCCCTACCTCGGCCCGGACGCCGACAATTCGATCAACCGCAAGAACCTGGAGATGACGCTCGACGTCATGGCCAACAGCCTTGTCTACTGGGCGCAGGACACGTGGCGCGGCGGCTTCCTGGGCGATGGCTCGAAGGTCTATGCGATGACCAGCGAGGGCTCGACCCGGGTCATCACCAATTACGGCGCGGTCAGCGCGGCCAAGACCGCACTCGAATCGAACTGCCGGCAGCTGGCCATGGAGTTCGCCAAGCTGCGCACGGGCGTGACCGTCAATGCCATCCGCGCCGGCGTCACGGTGACGCCCGCCCTGATGCAGATCCCGGAGCGCGATCTGCTCATCGAGCACGCCATGTCGGCCAATCCGCATGGTCGGATGACGACCGTCGACGACATCGCGCAGGCGATCGTGACGCTCTCCGCCGAGGGCACGCACTGGATCACCGGCAACGTCCTCGGCGTCGACGGCGGGGAGCTCGTCTCGGGCTGAGCGCCCCTCAGCGGACGGTGACCGACACCCGCTGGACGCCGTTGTTGCCCATGCCCTGATAGTTCCACGGTGGCTCGATCGGCTGGACCGCGCCGGTGGCGTCGGTCGCCCTGCAGACGAGCTCCCCGTCACCAGGGACGGCATCCCAGTCGAACGTCCAGCCGCGCCAGGCGAAGTCGCCCAGCGGCGCGTCGAGCTCGGCGTCGGCCCAGGCGCCACCCGCGCCGACCTCCACCCGAACGATGGCGCCCGCGCCCGACCAGGCGCGGCCGCGGATGCGGACGGGTCCCGCTTCGACGAATCGCCGGCGCGTGAAGTAGTCCGGCACGCCGGGCGGGATCATCAGCGCTCGCACGCGCATCCGCTCGACCGGATCGCCGGGATCGTCGGCATCGCGCTTGTAGCGGTATGAGCTGATCTGCTGGTAGCCGGCGAAGGGCTCCGTGATGGCGGTGATCGAGGTCAGCCACTTGACGCTCGTCATGCCGTACCAGCCGGGGACCAGGAGGCGGAGCGGGTACCCGTGCTGCGGTGGGAGCGAGCCGCCGTTCATGCCGTAGACGAGCATGACCTCCGGCCGGGTCGCATTCGCGACCGAGAGCCCACGTTCGTAGTCGTGTTCGACCTCGCCCTGGATGCCGTGGTCGGCGCCGGCGAAGACGAGATCGACCGTGTCGGCTTCGATGCCGGCGTCGGCCAGGATCGGGGCCAGCGGCGTGCCCGTCCATTCGGCGGTGCCGACCCCCTGGCCGAGCCATGGCTGGCTCAGCGGCCTCGGATCGAGGAGGGCGCGACCGTTGCCGGCGCATTCCATGGTCACGGGCACGGTCGACGCTGGCCGCGATCGGATGTCGTCGAGCGTCAGCTCGATGGGCCGCCGCACGCGTCCTCGGATGCGCAACCGCCAGGCGTCGGGATCGACCTCCGGGATGTCGAAATGGATGAGCAGGTAGTGGAGCCCGACCGGCGTCGTGTCCCAGCGCAGCGCCTCGAGCGGCAGGCTGTGGTTGCGCACCGCGAGGCCGAGCTCCTCGTAGGTCAGAGGACCGGAGGTGGGCTCGCGCGAGGGGCTGGCGTCCTGCATGCGCCGAGTGTAGCGCTGGGCCGGCGTTGCCTTGGCACGCGCTGCGAGCTCGGGGTCATTCCGGCCGGTCGCTCAACGGGGCCGGCCGCGCCGCGCCGCTCAGGGCGTCGTGGCGCCGCCGACCCCGCTCGGGCCGTAGCCGGTCAGCTCGACATAGGCATCGCCCCCGATCGGCGCCCCGTCGCGCGTCCCAGTCACGCGCTGGGAGCCCTCCCAATAGACGACCCCGGTCGTCGCCCTGGTGTCGAGCTCCTGGTCCTCGAGGGTCGGCGTCAGGGTCAGGTCGAGACCCTGGCCCGGGACCCGGACGTGCCAGCCCGACGGGTAGGTGGCGCCCGTCGACGGGCTGGTCCAGGTGCCGACCGGCTCGACCGTGAACGCGTCCGGGCCGAGGTGCTCGATGCGACCGTCGGCCCGAACAGAGGTGCCGTGGACCAGCGGGTAGCTGCCGTCGGCGGCGCGCACGAGCGACAGCATGATGTCCGAGCCGTCGTCGAGGTTGACGGCGAACCAGTCCCAGCCGCCGCCACCGACCGAGATGAAGTCGCCCCACTGGTGGTCGAACCAGGCCGTCCCTTCGACCTGCAACGGCTGCCCGTCGAGCGTCAGCGTGCCGGTGAGAGGCAGCCGGGGCCGCGAGTAGTAGTAGGAGCTGCCGGCTGGCCCGAAGTCGATCCAGCCATCGCCATCGTGGAGCATGACCGGCCGCTCGTCCGGCCCAAGGGCCAGATCGAGGGCGAAGCCGTCACTCGCGCTGGCGGCTGCGATCCGGTCGTGGCCGCCGGCGCCCTGCATCGTCCAGGCTGTGGTGTCGGGCAATGGGCGCCCGGTCGGGTCACGAGCCGATGATCGACAGGTCGAAGCCGCCGCCCGGCTGCGAGCGATCGGCCTGCGGCCCGACCTCCGAGCGCTGGTCGTAGCGGAACCGTCGGCCCGACTCGTCGGTGAGGGCGAGGTGCGAGGCCCAGCTGACAGGAAAGCTGCCGCGTTCGGCGCGGAAGATGACGTACTCGAATCCGAAGCGACGACCGTCGTCGGCTCGCAGGTGGCCTGTGTAGTACCACCACTCCGTCAGGCGGTCGTGGGGGCCGTCATCTGCCGGCAGGGCGATGGGGACCGGATCGGCAGCCGCGACCGGCCGTTCAGTGGCGACCGGGGTCGTCGGCCGCGCGACCGGGTCGGTGCCCAGGATCCGACCGGCGGGCGAGCAGGCCGCCAGCAGGACCACCGCCGCCACCGAGACGAGCAGCAGGGACGTGGCCGAGGCGAGCGTCGCGCCCTCGATGACCGGCAACCGGGCGGCCAGGAAGCGTTCCAGCCGACGCGGGATCCACCAGTTCCGATCGCCCAGCAGACGCATCGTCGAGGGCACCAGGAGCGCCCGGACGACCGTCGCATCGAGGGCAACGGCGATGGCCATGCCGATCCCCAGCGCCTTGATGAGGGTGATGGTGGCAAAGGCGAACGAGCCAGCCACAAGGACCACGATGAGCGCGGCCGAGGTCACGATGCGGCCGCTCCGTGCCAGCCCGCGGGCGATCGCCAGGCGGTTGTCACCGGTCTGGTCGTAGACCTCCTTCATGCGCGAGAGCAGGAAGACCTCGTAGTCCATCGACAGCCCGAACAGCACGCAGAAGAGGATGACCGGCTGGGTGGTCTCGACGAAGCCGAGCGGCGAGAAGCCGAGCGGGGCCGACAGGTTGCCGTCCTGGAAGATCCAGACGAGGGCGCCGAAGCTGGCCAGGATGGAGAGGCTGTTCATGACCAGCGCCTTGAGCGGCAGCACGACCGATCGCAGCAGGAGGAAGAGGACGAGGTACGTCGTCACGAAGATGAACAAGGCCGTGCGCGGGAAGTCGGCCGCGATGCGGTCGACGACGTCGGTCACCTCGGCGGCGCCGCCACCGACGAGGACGGTCAGGCCGGCCGGGGGCGCCAGCGGACCAGTCGGGTCGCGCAGCGCCTTGACCAGCGCGCGGCCCTCTGGGGCATTCGGCCCATAGGGCGTCGTCAATCGGATGGTCGTCAGGTCGCCACGCGTCGTAGCCGCCAGCGCCGTTGCCGCGTATCGATCGGGGACCCCGGCAGGCGATCCGTAGAGGAGCTCGTATTGGGTCTTCGAGAGGCGTGGGTCGATGTCCACGATCGAGTCCACGCGCCTGATGCGCGGATCGAGCGCCAGGCGCCGGCTCCAGTCGAAGAGCAGCGCGATGTTGCCCGGTGCGCGTGGCCGGCCCGTCGGTCCGGACGGCCAGGATGAGCGGCGCGAACTCGCCCTCGCCGAACTCCCGGGCGAGGATCTCGTACGCCTCACGTGACGGCACGTCGGGCGGCAGGATCGACGCGTCCGGCGCGTTGAATCGCACGTGGAGGAAGGGCACGCCGAGCAGGAGGAGCAGACCGAGCGTGGGCAGGAAGACGCGCCAGGGGTGGTCCATGACACGCTCGGCGAGCCACTCCCAGCGACCCGCGGAGACCGCCTCGCCGGGGATCGCGGCGTCCGCCGTTGTCGCCCCGCGCGTCCCCGGATCGACAGCCGCTCCAGCCGCGGGCCGAGGAGCCCCAGACCGGCCGGCAGGAGCGTCAGCGCAGCCAGGGCGGCCATCCCGACCACGATGGCGCCGGCGATGCCGACCGAGCGCAGGATCATGAACTCGAACAGGAGGAGGCCGCACAGGCCGAGCAGGACGGTCAGGCCGCTGAAGAAGACCGCCCGACCGGCTGTCGCGACGGTGGCCACGACCGCCGTATCGACGGCCGCCTGATCGACCGACCCGTCCGCCCGGCGCCCGCCGCCGACCCGGGCCAGCTCTTCGCGGAAGCGGCTCGTCATGAGCAGGGAGTAGTCGACCCCGAGACCAAGTCCGAGGAGCGTGGCCAGGTTGAGCACGAAGATGCTCATCGGTGTCAGTGATGCCAGGACGAAGATCGCGGCCAGCGCGATGACGACGGCCGCGCCACCGACGACGAGCGGGACGCCGGCCGCGACGACCGAACCGAAGACCAACAGCAGCGCGATGGCCGCCAAGGGCAGCGAGATGAGCTCGGCGCGCTGGAGGTCGCGCTCGGAGACCGCCTGGATGTCGCCGTAGAAGGCCGGACCGCCGGCCAGCATCGCCCGGACCCCAGGCACGCTGTGCAACGCGGCCGAGACGGGCGCCAGCGCATCCGGCGAGTCATCAGGGCTGAGGTCGAGCGCGACGATCTCGTAGACGGTCCGGCGGTCGGCGCTGATCTGCCGCGGTGACAGCGTGTGTGGCAGCACGCCGACGACGTGCGCCGCCGTCGGCACGTCGTGGATGACCGCCGCCACGGCCGCCTCGAACGCCGGGTCCCCAGCCCGGGCGTCGGTCTCGCTCTGGACGACGATGGCCAGCTGCGATGGCGCCAGGCCGAGCGCATCGACGAGCGCCTTGCGCGCCTGGGCGGCTTCCAGCGCGTCAGAGGTGAAGCCACCGGCCTGCAAGCGCCGAGCCGGCCCGCGGCGCGAAGGGCAGCGCCGCCACGACGGCCAACAGCCAGCAGGCGACGACCGCCTTCCGATGTCGGACGATGAAGGACCCCATGCGCGCGAAGGCCGATCGTCGCCCCGGGGCGTGCGTCCTCGGAGGTGTCATCGTGTGATCCGGCGACCGCTCGTGGTCAGGCGGTCGCGTCGGAGATGGCGCTGTCGGCGGTGTCGGCGGCGTGGATCGGCTCGCGCGCCGGATCGATGCCACCCTCGGCGTCGGCCTCGCGCACGTCGACGAGGCAGGTGACCTCGGCCACGCCACGGATGGTGGCGATGACCGCGCAGTAGCGGCGCTCGCTCAGCTCGACCGCCTTGCGGACCTTGCCCGCGTTGAGGCGGTGACCGGTGACCGTGTAATGCAGTCGAACGTGTTCGTACGCCCATGGCGGGTCGGTCGCCTGATCGCCTTCGACGCGGACTTCGATCGCCGACACCCGCTGACGCTGCTTGCGCAGGATCTCGACCACGTCCCAGGCCGAGCAGCTGCCGACACCGGCCAGCAGGAGCTCCGAGGCGCTGAACCCGGTCGCGGCACCGTCGTGCGGAGCGTTGATGGTCAGGACCTGGCCTGGGTGCCCGCCACGTGCCTCGAACCGGGCCTGCTCCGGCAGCCAATCGATGGTCACGATCTTCACCGCGCCATCATCGCCGAGGCGCGGCGAACGCGCCGCCGGAGAGGGGCCTCGAGCTCGGCCGCTGGGCTATTCGGTGATCACCGACCAGATGAAGCCCAGGAAGAAGAAGGTGCCGGCCAGGAGGCCGATGAACGCCAGGCCGCCGACGAGCGCCGATGGCGCGCCGTTCGCCTGCGTGGGCAGGTTGCTGAGCACGAGCATGTAGCCGATCCAGAGCAGGACGAGCAGGCCGAAGAGGTAGCGGCCATTGGGTCCGACGATGCTGCGCACCCATCGGGCCGCGCGGCTCTCCGGCACGCGTGCCGCCTTGAAGACGATGTAGATGGTCAGCGAGCCGAGGATCGTGGCGGACAGCAGCGCGATGTACGGTGCCGCGCCCGGCACCTGCGACGCGGCGTCGACGAAGGTCGCGATCAGGCAGGCCAGCATGAAGACGACGAAGCCGAGGAAGACGAGCCCGCCGATGACTTTCATCGCCGCGCAGTCTAGCAAAGTACCGGCTGGCGAAAGGGTCCCTCCGGCGCTATGATGCGCCATCCAGTCTGCATACTTTCTATGCATCAGCGATCGATGCCAGCCGAGGACCGAGCGTGAACGAGCAGGAGATCAAGGCCGCTGTCGCCGCGCAGGCGGCTGACGCAGCGCCCTTCGTCAACCGCCGCGATCCGGCCCGGGCCCTCGGTCCGGACGGGCTGCCCGCCCGCAGTCGGCGGGCACCGAAGTGGGCGGACGTGCCCGACGAGAAATGGGACGACTGGCGCTGGCAGCTCTCGAACCGGGTCAACGACCTGGCCGAGATCGAGGACATCCTGGAGCTGACCGACGACGAGCGCGAGGGCCTCTCCGCGCCGGACAAGTTCCGCGTCGACATCACGCCCTACTTCATCAGCCTCATCGACCCCAAGGACCCGACCGACCCCATCCGTCGACAGGTCATCCCGACCGGCCGCGAACAGCAGGCGTTCACGGCGATGATGGAAGACTCGCTGGCCGAGGATCGCCACTCGCCCGTGCCCGGCCTCGTGCATCGCTACCCGGACCGGGTGCTGATGCTGGTCACCACGCAGTGCGCGTCGTACTGCCGCTACTGCACGCGGTCGAGGATCGTCGGCGACCCGACCCAGAACTTCAACCGCAAGGAGCACGAGGCGCAGCTCGAGTACCTGCGCCGCACGCCCCAGGTGCGCGATGTGCTCATCTCCGGCGGCGACGGTCTGACCCTGGCGCCAAAGCTCTTCGAGTCGATCCTGCGCGGCCTTCGGGAGATCCCGCACATCGAGATCATCCGCATCGGCTCACGGGTGCCGGTCTTCCTGCCGCAGCGCATCGACGACGAGCTGTGCGCCATGCTCGAGCAGTACCACCCGCTCTGGATCAACCTCCACTTCAACCACCCCGACGAGATCACGCCCGAGGTCTCGCGCGCGGTCGATCGGCTGACCAGGGCCGGGCTGCCGGTCGGCAACCAGTCGGTCCTGCTGGCCGGCGTGAATGACTGCGTGCACATCCAGCGCGGCCTGGTCCACAAGCTGGTCGAGAACCGCATCCGGCCCTACTACCTCTATCAGTGCGACCTGGTCGAGGGTTCCGGCCACTTCCGGACGCCGGTCGGCAAGGGCCTCGAGATCATCGAGGGCCTCCGGGGCCACACGTCCGGCTACGCCGTGCCGACATACGTCATCGATGCGCCGGGCGGCGGCGGCAAGATCCCGGTCATGCCCAATTACCTCATCAGCTACTCCGACCACAAGGTCGTGCTGCGCAACTACGAGGGCTACATCACGACCTACGAGGAGCCGCCGACCTACGAGCGGCATGACAGCGCGACATGCGCGTACTGCCAACATGAGCGCCCCGAGCCGGGTCAGTCGGGCGTCCTGGGCTTGCTGGAGGGCGAGCGGATGTGGATCGAGCCCAAGGGCTTCACGGAGATCCACAGCCGCGGCAACACCGAGCAGCACCGCCTCCAGGATCCCTCGAAGTGGGTGCCCTATGGCGTCGGAGCCATCGACGGCCAGGCACGGGAGGCATTGCCGGTCATCGGCAGCGGCGAGCCCGTGGATGGCGCCTCGAATGGCACGACCGCAAGCAACGCCACGGGCACGCCGGGCCCCGACCCGAAGCCGAGCTATGGCCCCGGTGAGGAGCCCCGTCCGCGCGAGGGCGAGCCGACCGCCTCGGCTCACGGGGAGCTTCTCTAAGCCCTGTCGTCGGCCGGCCCGGACGTGTCGCCAGACGTATGAACCTTCACCTCCCGGCTATGGCATCGCAACCTCGACGGGCGATGATGCCGGCGTGAGCGCCCGAGGGAGGAGACGGGCGCTCACGCTCCACGCCGATCTCGCCGCCTCCTACGCCAACCTCGCCGCCTCCGAAGGACCCGATCGATGCCCACCGACCCTCGCGATCCATCCGTCGACATGACGGACCTGCCTGCCGCTCTGACGCCATCGGACGGTGGGTCCAGTGATCCGACCCCGCCACTCGGCCCCCAGCCGAATCCAGCGCCATCGCGCAGCGCGGTCCGGCGCCGGCTTCGCAGGGCGGCCGTGGTCATCGGGGCGGGTGTCCTCATCGTCGCCGTCTTCACCGCGGGCGCGGGCCTCGAGCGCATCGGGGCGCTGCCCGGGCGCGAGGTCGTCCAGGAGACGCCCAACGCTGTCGACTTCGATCTCATCCGACAGGCCTGGGACCTGCTGCACACCGAGTACGTCGGCGCGGGAGACCTGGACTCGAAGGCGCTCGCCTACGCGGCCATCGAGGCGCTCGCCCAGGCGACCGGGGATACCGGCCACACCCGCTTCCTGACCCCCACCGAGCGCGAGAACGCGCGCCAGGACCTGTCCGGCTCGTTCGTCGGCATCGGCGTCCAGGTCGACACCGACGCCAAGGGCGCGCTCATCGTCGACGTCTTCGCCGACAGCCCGGCGAAGCAGGCCGGCCTCCGTCGCGGCGACATCATCATCGCCGTCGACGACACGAAGATCGCGGGCTCTGCGATCGACGAGATCGTCGACCGTGTGCGCGGCCCGGAGGGCACCGAGGTTCGTCTGTCCATCGAACGGACCGGGCAGGCCGAGCCGCTCGACGTCGTGGTCAAGCGCGCCAAGATCGATCGACCGGCCGTCTCCTGGACGATGGTCCCGGGCTCGACCATCGCCGACATCCGGCTCGATCAGTTCCAGTCGGGGTCGGCCGACGAGGTCAAGGCAGCCCTCACGGCAGCCGAGGCCGCCGGCGCGACCGGCGCCGTCATCGACTTGCGCGGCAATCCCGGCGGCTATGTCGACGAGGCCCGCGACGTGGTCAGCCAGTTCCTGGCCCACGGCGTCGTCTACCAGACGCGCGACGCGCATGGCGTCGTCAACCCCAACGACGTCGTCGAGGGTGGCGTGGCGCTCGACCTGCCCATCGTGGTCCTCGTCGACGCGGGCACGGCGAGCTCGTCGGAGATCACCGCCGGTGCCCTGCAGGATGCCGGCCGCGCCAAGGTCGTCGGCGTCAAGACCTTCGGCACGGGCACCGTCCTGGGCGAGTTCCCCTTGACCGACGGCTCTGCGCTGCGCATCGGGACCGTCGAGTGGCTGACGCCAGAGGGCCGACGGATCTGGCACGAGGGCATCACGCCGGACGTGACCGTCGAGCTGCCGACCGATGTCTTCCCCGCGCTCCCCGACGACGTGGCCGCCCTCAGCCCTGCCAAGGTGGCAACGACGACCGACGCCCAGCTGCTCAAGGCGCTCGAACTGCTGGGATACGTCGCGAACCGCTAGGCTTCGGCCCATGGAGACATGGACCGCCATCGACACCGTGCGCGTCGTGCGGGCCTTCAGCGATCGCGCCATCGAGCCCGACCACCTGCGCCGCATCCTCGATGCCGCCCGGCGGACCGGCAGCTCGAAGAACGAGCAGGACTGGGCCTTCATCGTGGTCAGCGATCGGGACCATCTGACCGAGCTGGCGGCGGTCGGTCCGTTCGCCGGCCACCTTGCCGGCGCGACCGTCGCGGTGGCACTCGTCATCCCGCGAACGGACGATGCCTGGGACCTGGGTCGAGCCGCACAGAGCATGATCCTGGCCGCCTGGGAGCTGGGCATCGGGAGCGTGCCGGCGACGGTCTATGAGCCCGAGCTGGTCACCCGCCTGCTCGACCTGCCGGATGGCTGGGTGTGCCCGTACCTGCTCTCGTTCGGCTATCCCGCCGACCCCGAGGTCCTGACCCGTCCCAACCGCGCTGGCAAGCGCAAGACGCTGGCAGAGATCGTCCATCTCGAGCGCTGGGGGACGCCCTGGACCGCTGACGACGCGACGGTCGACCCCTGATCGCCATGGCCGGATTCGATGGCAGCCAGCTCACGCGCATCGATGCCACCCTCGAGGTCGAGCTCGAGACCTGGGCGGCTCCCGGCGCGCCAAGCCACCGGGTCATCATCTGGATCGTCCGGGCTGATGGCGAGGTGTATCTGCGGTCCGTGAATGGCAGCCGTAGTCGATGGTATCGGGAGCTGACCGCAACCAACCAGGCCGTGCTCCACGTCGCGGGCGAGCCGATCCCCGTTCGTGCCGAGTCGGCGGTCGACGCGTCCAGTATCGACCGCTGTTCTCGTGGGCTGCGACGCAAGTACGCGAGTGATCCGGCATTAGGTACGATGCTCCGGCCGGAGACGCTGCCGACCACCCTGAAGCTAGAGCCACGATGAACGAACGGGGCACCGTCCTGGCTTTCCTTGGCGTGGTGCTCTTCGCCGGCGTCAATGCCGTCGCGGTCCGCGCGAGCAACGCCGAATTGGCGCCGTTCTGGGGCGCTGCACTCCGCTTCCTGCTCGCCGGCGCCATCTTCTGGTTGCTCGTGCTCGCTCGGCGCCCGCAGCTTCCACGTGGCCGAGCGCTGCGCGCGCCGATCGTCTACGGCCTGCTCGCCTTCGGGCTCAGCTACGCCTTCTTGTACTTCGGCCTGAAGGAGGCGCATGCAGGCCCAGGTCAGGTGACCCTCGCCCTCGTGCCGCTTCTCACCCTTCTGCTGGCGGTGGCGCAACGCCAGGAGCGCTTCGAGCTCCGAGGGCTGATCGGTGCGATCGTCTCGGCGGCCGGGATCGTCGTCATCTTCAACGATCAGCTCTCCGGCGACGTCCCGCTGACATCATTGCTGGCCCTGCTGGCGGGCGCCGTGGTCGTCGCGGAGTCAGGCATCGTTGCTCGAGGCGCTCGCGGCACCGACCCGTACGCGATGAACGCCGTGGGCATGACCGTCGGGGTGGCCTTCTTGCTCGGCCTGTCGATCATCAGCGGCGAGCCGCGCACGTTGCCATCCCAGATGACGACCTGGCTGGCCGTCGCCTACCTGGTGACGTTCGGCTCCGTCGGCGTCTTTGCGCTCGCCTTGCGTGTGCTCCACGAGTGGCCGGCGAGCAAGGCCGCCTATCAGTTCCTGCTGATGCCGCTGGTCACGGTCGCGGTGGCCGCGAGCCTCGTCGGCGACATCCCGAGTTTGGGCTTCCTGGTCGGTGGGGCCATCGTCCTGGTGGGGGTCTACATCGGTGCATTCGCCCGGAGACCGGTCGCTCAG
Source organism: uncultured Chloroflexia bacterium (assembly GCA_963777975.1). GTDB lineage: Bacteria > Chloroflexota > Limnocylindria > Limnocylindrales > CSP1-4 > CSP1-4. Next base: position 253,814 of record CAVZSO010000002.1, read on the forward strand.
TCGACCGCGGCGGCCGAGGTCGTGACCGCTGCCGAACCCGACGCCGCGGCCCAGCCCGCACTCCGGCCAACCTATGCCGTCGCGTCGAGCCAGGATCCCCCGCTGCCGAATTGCTAGCGGTCGTGACACAGGACCGAGGCCGCGCTAGACTCCCAGGACTATCTCAGACTCCAGAGGTCGGAATTCGAGCGCCCCGATGCTGACCCTCCGTGACACGCCCGGCCTGCCTGAGGCCGACATCGCCCCACCGGTCGTCGCCGAGCCCGGCGATCCGTTCGCATCGCTGCGGGTCATCCACCTCGTCGCCCGCATCCCTCGCGGCCAGCCCGTGCGACTGCGCGACATCGTCGATCGGCTGAACGCCGAGCATGTCGACTGGTCCTTCTCGCGACCCGTCGTCGCCACCGCCATCCTTCAGCTGCAGGCCAACTGGCTGGCCGACTACCGCACGGTCGACGGCATCCGGGTGGCTGACGACCTGTCCGGCGGCACGGTCGAGATCGAAGACAGCCAGCGCGTCGATCCCTGGATCGTGCGTCAGGTCGCGCGCCTCGCCGACACGTGCCGGGAACGGTTGCGCGTCTTCGCTCTCGAGGAGGGCGCGATCCCATGAGCGAGCATCGTCCGGTGACGTGCAGATGTCTCTGGCGGGCCTGACCGCCCGCGGATCCAGCACCACCGCTTCGACACCTCAGCACACGGAAGGATCTGTCCCATGACGCTCACCTCTCGCGCCACCAAGGCGCTCGTCAGTCCCGAATGGGCCCAGCAGAACATCGGCAACCCCGCCGTCCGATTCATCGAGGTCGACGTCGACACCACTGCCTACGCCCAGAGCCACATCCCGGGCGCGGTCGGCTGGGACTGGACCAGCCAGCTATCCGACGGCATCCGTCGCGACATCGCGTCGCGCGACGACCTCCAGGCGCTGCTGCGCGCCGCTGGCGTCCACGATGACACCCATATCGTGCTGTACGGCGACAACAACAACTGGTTCGCGGCCTGGGCCTACTGGCAGCTCAAGCTGCACGGCGTCGAGAAGGTCAGCATCGTCGATGGCGGTCGGAAGTACTGGCTCGACCACGGCTTGCCCCTGACCACGGAAGCATCCGACCCCGGTGCCGGAACGATCACCATCGGCGAGCCCGACTTCACGACGCGGGCTTTCCGGGACGACATCCTGCCGCGCCTCGGCGAGTCCGGGTTCGCCCTCGTCGACGTGCGTTCACCGGCCGAATTCAGCGGCGAGGTCATCGCACCGCCGGGCATGTCCGAGACCGCCCAGCGCGGCGGTCACATCCCGGGCGCGGCCTCCATCCCGTGGGCGCAGGCGGTCCGCGAGGACGGCACCTTCAAGAGCGCCGGATGAGCTCAAGGCGCTCTACGAGGGCAAGGGCATCACGCCCGAGCTGGACGTCATCGCCTACTGCCGCATCGGCGAGCGTTCGAGCCACACCTGGTTCGTGCTCCACGAGCTGCTTGGCTACCCCCGGGTCAAGAACTACGACGGTTCCTGGACCGAGTGGGGGAGCATGGTCAACGTGCCCATCGAGCGCTGATCGCGGCCGGCTCCCGGCCGGCCAGCAAGCCACGACGGCCGCGTCCCCGATCCAGGGCGCGGCCGCTTCGCGTCCCGACGATGATCGCGGCCGGTCTGTGACCTCAGCTGGGCTCCAGCCAGGCTTGGTCCTCGAAGCACCAGCCCCAATCCTCGTCGGGCTCCATGGAACGGATGATGGGGTGGCCGGCCGCATGCCAATGGGCGGTGGCGTGCTTGTTCGGGGACTGGTCGCAGCACCCCGCGTGGCCACACACCAGACACATCCGGAGGTGGACCCACCAGCCCCCGATCCGGAGGCAGTCCTCGCAGCCTTCGGCGCTCGGCGTGGCGCCCGGATCGATGAGGTCGAGGTGGCTGCAGGTCGGTTCCATATGTCTCCTAGCGATCCAGTGCGCCGTAGACGGCGGCGATAGCAGCCAGCGAGGGAGCCGGACCGACGGCCCAGCTGTTGGTCAGGTAGACGATGACCAGCCCGGCATCGGGGTCGACCCACAGCCGCGTGCCGGTGCCCCCGCCGTGCCCGAACGTGCGCGGGGAACCGGGCATCGCTCGTTCCTTGGTCTGCAGGCCCCAGCCGAGACCGTAGGCCGGCGCACGTGGCGGCATCCCGGCCTCGAGGACGTCCGCCGTCTGTTCGCTGGTCATCAGGTCCACGAACGGTCGCCCGAGCACCCGCCGACCGTCGAGCTCACCGCCGCGCAGCATCGCGCGGCCGAAGGCGACCACGTCGGCGGCGCTGCCCCAGAGACCGCCGCCGGGCGCCTGCATGGCATCGTAGAAGGCGCTCACGAGCGGCTGGTACGCCGGCGGGAAGCCCGGGAAGTCCCCCCGCACGGCACGTCGGGCATCGATGGCCGAGAAGCCCATCGAGGTCATGCCCAGCGGCCCGAAGATCTCGTCGGCCAGGTATTCGGGATAGTCGCGACCGTCCAGCCGGTGGATGAGCTCACCCAGGACGGCGAACGCCAGCGTGTTGTACTCGTACTCGGTGCCTGGAGGGCGGCGCAGCGGGAAGGTGCAGGCGATCTCCAGCAACCGATGACGATCGGGTCGCTCGCGCTCGAGCAGCTGCAGGTCGAAGTCGGCCATGCCGCTGGTATGAGCCAGGAGCTGCTGCGTCGTGATGACCTCAGCGCCGGGCGTATCCGGCGCTGACGGGCTCGGCGCGAACGTCGGCAGGTACCGCTGGACCGGCTCCGAGAGGACGAGTCGGCCACGCTCGACCTGCTGAAGAACGGCCGTGGCCACGATCGGCTTCGTGATCGACGCCAGGAGGTAGATCGAGTCGTTCGCCGCCTCGTCCGAGCCGGAGAACGCCTCCATCCGGATGAGGCCGTCGGCGTCGGCGACCGCCAGCACCGCGGACGGGACCGTGCCGCTCGAGACCTGCTCGGCGACGACGTCGAAGGCCCGCTGGAGCGCGTCGCCGTCGACGCGCGAGCGGCCCGGTCGGTGGCCGTCGAGCGCGACCTGCTCGTCGGTCGGGATGGTCTGGTGGCTCACCTGCCCATGATGCCGCATCATGCGGCGATGGCTCTCGACGTCCCGACATCCATCGCTGGCGGCATCGTCCTCGAGCGCCAGCCATCGCTCGATGGGTTGACGCCGCTCGACGCCGCCGAGCGCGTGCGCGGCCTGTCCGGACTCGTGCTGCTCGAGAGCGCCCGCCCCGGCCATCGAGCGCGCTGGAGCTACCTGGCGGTCGATCCGGTCGCGACCCTGGAGCGGCCCGACGGTGGCCCAGACCCGTTCAGAGGCGCAAGGCGGATGCTCGAACGTCTCGTACCGACGCGCATCGATGCCGCCACGACCGGCTCGACGTCGGCCGCTTCGGCCAGTTCGGCCGCATCTGCCACGCGGCCAGCGACCGTCCCCGGCTGGACCGGCGGCCTGGCTGGCTATCTCTCTTACGATCTTGGCCGCCGTTTCGAGCGTCTACCGAGCCTTGCGGTCGACGACCAGCCGCTGCCCGAGTTGCGCCTTGGGCTGTACGACCTGGTGGTCGCCTGGGACCGGCGCGATGGCGCGGTCTGGCTGGTCGGTCGCGCGGTTGACGGCGATCTCGCCCGTCTCCGTCGACGACGGGAGGCCTTGCTTGCCCGGCTCCAGGCACCTGCGCCGACTGCGATCGGACGTTCGACCGGCCCTGGCCCCCGAACCGCGGCCGCGGTGGACCCGGGCGCAGCCGGCTCCATCCCGGGCACCTTCGTCGCCGACCTGGACCGGCCGACCTTCGAGGCGATGGTCGAGCGCGTCAGGGACGAGATCGCCCGGGGCGAGATCTACCAGGCCAACGTCGCTCGCCGGTTGGTGGCCGCCTTCGACGGCGACCCATGGCTGGTCTACCGTCGCCTGCGGACGGGCGACCCGGTGACCCATGCCGCGTATCTCGACCTCGGGCAGGGGCGGGCGCTGCTGTCGGCCAGTCCGGAGCCGTTCCTCGCGCTCGATGCCGGTGGGCAGGTGGCCACGGACCCCATCAAGGGCACGCGCCCCCGAGGCGACACGCCTGAAGCCGATCGCGCCCTCGCCTGCGAGCTGCTGGCCAGTCCCAAGGATCGCGCCGAGAACGTGATGATCGTGGACGTCCTGCGCAATGACCTCGGCCGGGTCTGCGTGCGCGGGACCATCCGCGTGCCTCGGCTCTGCCGGCTGGAGCGGACGGGCGCCGTGCAGCACCTGGTCTCGACCGTCACCGGACGCCTCAGCCCGGAGCGAGATGCGTTCGACCTGCTGGCTGCCGCCTTCCCCGGCGGTTCGATCACCGGCGCGCCGAAGATCCGGGCGATGGAGGTCATCGAGTCGCTGGAGCCGGTCCGACGCGGCCCGTACACCGGTGCGGCGGTGTGGATCGGTGCCGATGGCGCGATGGGCTCGTCGATCCTCATCCGTACGTTCGTGGCCGACGGCACCCGCCTCACGCTGCACGTCGGTGGCGGTATGACCTGGCGCTCGGACCCGGCCGAGGAGTACGAGGAGACCGTCGCCAAGGCGCGCGGCCCGCTCTCGGCCATCGGCGCGGTCGAGGTCCTGCCGCAGACCAGCGACCGTCGGAGCGCCCCCTGATGGCGGCCGGCCCGCGAAACGTCTGGGTCGACGGGCGCATCCAGGCCGTGGACGGGCCGCACCTGTCCGCCTTCGATCGGGGATTCCAGCTCGGCGACGGCGTCTTCGAGACGCTGCGTGCCCGCGACGGCCGACCGACGGAGCTGGTCGAGCATGTCGCCCGCCTCCAGCGGTCGGCGGCGGGCCTGGCCATCCACCTGCCCGACGACATCGAGTCGCGGCTGACGGCAGCGGTCGCCGAGCTCCTGGCGGTCGAGGGCCTGGCTGGACCCGGCGGAGATGCCTCGATCCGCATCACCGTCAGTCGTGGGCCGATCATCGCCCGCGGCCTGTTGCCGCACGGGGAGCAGCCGGCGCCGACGCTCGTCGTCCAGGCCTGGCCAGTGACAGCGCCGCCGCCCGACCACCTGGAGCGTGGCCTGCATCTCGTCGCGAGCGCCGTCCGGCGTGATCCGGAGAACCCATTGGCCGCGCTCAAGACGATCAGCCGCGCCGACTTCGTCTACGCCCGAGTCGAGGCGCGCGAGGCGGGCGCGGACGACGCCATCTTCCTGACCATCGATGGCTTCCTGTCGGAGGCCACCTCGGCCAACCTCTTCCTCGTTCGTCGCGGCGAGCTGGCCACGCCGGCGCTGGCCTGCGCCATCCTGCCTGGCACCACCCGGGACTGGCTGCTGGCGTGGGCCACTCGCGTCGGCCTTGCACCGCACGAGGGCTGGCTGACGACGCGCGACCTGGTCGAGGCGGACGAGGCGTTCATCTCGTCGAGCGTGGCCGGCATCCTGCCGGTGACGCGCTTCGCCGGCGAGCCGATCGGCGATGGCATGCCCGGTCGCTGGACACGCTTGGCTCGTGCGGACCGCGAGGCGATCTTCGCCGCGCAACCATGACCCGCGACGAGCTGAGCAGCCGGACTCGGCAGCTGATCGCCGAAGGAGACCGCCTGCAGGCGATGCCGTCGATGGGCGGCCTGCGAACCTGGCTCCAGCTCTCGGACGACCTGCTCGCCGCCGCCTGGGGCTCGATGGATCGCTATCACCTCGTCTGGCTCGGCGTCGGTCGGCCCAAGGCCCAGGTCCGTGGCCGACCGATGACGCCCGAGGAGGAAGACGCCTACGTGCGCGAGGTTGCCGCGCAGAAGACGGCCGCCCTGCGCATGAGCCTCAAGGCGACGGACGACGGCATGCCGTTCGTGGGCGAGACGTCCGGCTGATCCAAACCGAGGAGCGGGTGTCAGCGCGCGCCGAGCCAGCCGAAGAGCGCCAAGGCGACGAGCTCGACCAGCCCACCCGGGATGAAGCTGGCGGCGAGGCCATCGAGGAACGGCGCATTCGCCATCCGCGCCAGCAGGTCCAACGTCGAGTCGGGCAGGATCGCCAGGCTCACGACGTATGCCGCGCCGGTCCCCACGACCCAGATCCCGAGGCAGACGGCGATGGCCAGAAGGATCGTGCTGCGCTGCCGTCGGAATGATCCGGGCTCAGCGCCAAGGGCCACCGCGGTGCCGGTCAGCCAGGCAGCGATGGCCGACAGGAAGACGAGCCCGACGCTGAGGTCGAGGATCGACTCGAGGACGACCCAGGCGACCGCGAAGCCGAGCCCCATCGCGATGCCATAGGCGAGACCGCGCCACAGGTCGGGCTTCGCCCGGCGATCGCCGCCGCGCCTCGTCACGCGAGGGATCGTTGGCGGGTCGCGAGCTCATTCCTGGCGGGCGCGTCTCGCCGCCGGGGAGGGCCGCGTTCGTCACCCCGTCATGCTAGCCTCTCGCCCATGAGCCATCCCGTCCTGGGCCTGCCGCCCGCCGACCCCACGGCCGGCCGAACGGCGGCCGCGGCGCGCCTCCGGAGCCAGCGTTCTACCGTGGGCACGCTGGCTCTCAAGTCGGCGCTCGCGGCCGACCCCACCCTCGGCGATCGCTACGACGAGATCACCCTGCGGACGCTGCTGCGCGACTACGAGCGCCATATCGAGCAGTTCGCGCTGGCGCTGGAGACCGGTGAAGCGCGCCACGTGACCGAGTGGGCAGAGTGGATCGTGCCCATCTATCGACGTCGTCGCATCCCCGCCAGGGACCAGCAGACGCTCATCGGCGGCCTGCGGCCGGCCGCTGCCGCGGTCCTCCCGCCCGACGATGCCGCCGCCTTCGGCGAGCTCATCGATGCCTGGTTCAAGCGGCTGCGGATGTACAAGCGCCTGCCGGGCGACCACAAGGGCAATCCGGTCGCGCGCTTCATCTTCAAGGGCGCCGGCGTCCTCGACGACTCGGTCATCTGAGGATGACCATCAAGTGGGTCAAGTCGGACCCGCTCGTCATGAACGGCGAGCCCTTCTGCTACAACACGCGGCTGACCGTTCGCAACATCCTCGAGATGCGCGCACACGGGCTTGCGCCACGACAGATCCAGATCGAGAACCCGGAGCTCAGGCTGGTCGGCATCGCGGAGGCCTATCGCTTCGCTGGCGAGCATCGCGATCGCTACAGCGACTTCTTCGCCGCCGACGGCGCCCTCGACGGGCCCGGCTTCACGGTGCAGGAGGCAGCCGCCCTGCCCGAGCACCTGCGTGACTTGGCGGGCATCGTGGTGACGGCGGCGGAGCCAGCCACCAGCTGAGCGTCACCCAGCGTGTGCGACCGACGGGGCCGCGCTACTGCTGGTAGCGCTCGACCACTTCGGCGGGACGGACCGCGGCCGATTCCGGGTCCAGGCCGGCCGAGCGACGAGCCTCCCGCTGGTGCAGGAGGTCGTAACACTGGTCCAGCTCGACCTTGATCGTATCCAGCCGCTGCTTTTCGGCGATCGTCAACCCGCTGCCGTCGGAGGCTTGCTCCCAAAGCTGCTCCTCCTCGGAGGAGAGGGCGTTGATCTTCGCGAAGATCGTCTGGTCCGTCATCGCCGGGACTCCCGATGCGAGTGCTTCAGGCCGGAGCCTACCGCGTCGGCGGCGTGGAGCGCCGGTTTGCTCAGGCCCGGGTACGCAGCCAGTCCAGGATCGCACGCGCGAGGCTCCGGACGGTGCGTGCTTCTGGGCCTGATGCCCGAAGGCTATCGCGGCCAGCGGGGTCATATCCGACCCTGGTGCTAGGATTGGCGCCCGCACGACCGCCGAGGACTCCATGGCCGACCAGACCACCACCAAGCCCGAGACCGACGTCCAGCCGACGCCAGCGCCCGCCTTCGATCCGGCGACGCGGGCGACGGAGCTGGCGATCCTCGATGCGCTGCGGACCGTCGTCGACCCGGAGATCGGGATGAACGTCGTCGAGCTGGCCCTCATCAAGCAGGTCATCCTGGGCAAGGACCAGACCGAGATCAAGATGATCCTGACGACGCCGTTCTGCCCGTACGCCGGGGCCATGATCCAGCAGGTCAAGGAGGCGACCGAGGAGGTCGTCCAGCACGACGTCAAGGTCACGCTGCTGGCCGAGCGCTGGGATCCGCGCGACGCCGGCCTGATGTGGTAGGTCCGCGACCCCGATGATCCGCGCCACGCGCCGATGAGCGGTGGGCGGGCGAAGATGAGCGGCGAGGCCCATCGGTGAGCGGCCGCAGGCGACCAGCCATCGAGAGCAGCGCGGTGGCCACCGGCAAAGGCGACGACGGGACGACCGGCCTGTTGTACGGCGGCCCGCGGATCAGCAAGGACGACGTGCGTACCGAGGCCTACGGCACCATCGACGAGGCGGTCGCAGCCCTCGGCATGGCTCGCGCCGCGCTGCCCGATGACGCCGATCGCCGCCGAGCTCCGCGCACTCATCCTTCGATTCCAGCGCGAGCTGTTCGTCGCTGGTGCCGAGCTGGCCACCACGCCCGAGGCCTGGCCCCGGCTCGAGGATGGACGGACACGCGTCGACGAGTCGATGCTGGCCGGCGTCGAAGCAGTGCTGGCCGACCTCGAGGGTCGCATCACCATGCCCACCGAGTTCGTCGTCGCCGGCGAGACGCCGGCCTCGGCGGCCCTGGAGCTGGCGCGGACGATCCTCCGCCGCGCGGAGCGCCGGGCGATCACGATCCAGCGCGAGGGGCTCGTGCCGGGTCCCTGGCTGACCCCATACCTGAACCGCCTGGCGGATCTCGTCTGGGTCATGGCGCGCTTCGCCGAGTCCCTCGAAGCTGCCGAGGCGAGGTTGGCCGTCGAGGGCGGCCGACGGCGTGCGCCAGCCGGCGACTGAGGATCAGGGTCGAGCTGCGCCTGCCACTGCTCCCGCCGGCTGGCGGCAGGCCCCTTGACGGGACGTCGCTAGACTGTATGGCACGCCCGGCCGAGCGCCGGGTGCAGCGGACCGGGACGTGAGCCCGGCCTGGATGGAGCTTCGAACCGAGATGACCGAACAACAGCGACCGATCAACAGCTACGAGGACCCGGCCGCCCAGGCCCAGACCGGGTATGCGGCCCAGGGCGTGGCAGCCCAGACGGCCATGCGCATCAACGGCCAGGAGGTGGCGGTCCCGCGGCAGGGCTTCCTGACGATGGCCTTCGTCTGGATGTTCGTCGGCGTCCTGCTCAGCGCCGGCGCCGCCTACGTCACGCTGACCAACGAGGCCCTCTACACCTTCGCCGCGCAGTGGTACCTGGCCCTCCTGATCGCCCAGTTCGCCTTCGTCATCGTCGTCAGCGCGGCCATCAACCGCATCGGTGCCGGTGCCGCCCTGGCGCTCTTCTTCGCCTACGCTCTCCTGACCGGCCTGACGCTGGGGATCATCGTCTCCGCCTTCGTGGCCAGCTCCGGCGTGGCCGGAGTGACTTCGGCCTTCCTGGGCGCCTCCGCCATCTTCGGGGCTGCCGCCATCTACGGCGGGGTGACCCATCGCGACCTGACCAAGATCGGCGGCATCCTGTTCGTCGGCCTCATCGGTCTGCTCGTGGTCATGGTCGTCAACCTGTTCCTGCAGAGCTCGACCGCAGACTTCGTCATCGGGTTCGTCGGCGTCGCACTGTTCACGGGCGTGACCGCCTGGGACGTGCAGCGCATGCAGCGCGGCCAGATGGCGTTCCTCAAGAATCGCGAGTCGGCCTCGGTCCTTGGCGCACTCGCGCTCTATCTCGATTTCCTCAATATCTTCCTGTTCATGCTCCGGATCTTCGGCGGCCGCAGCTAGGTCCATCACCGATCCAGGCACGTCGCAGTCACCTGCAAGGCCCCGCGCCGGCGGGGCCTTCGCATGTCCGACTGAGACATGCCCTCTCCGGGACGGCCGCACTCGCGCCGCGGCGTACAGTGGTCAGGACAGGGAGGCAGGAGGTGCGAGTGGAGCGAGTCGGGTTCGCCGGCATGGGCACCATGGGCGCGGCGATGGCCGCCAACCTGGCGCGGGCCGGCGCGCCGCTGAGCGTCTGGAACCGCACGCCTGGCCGTGCCGCCTCGGTCCTCGCGCTCGGCGCGACCGAGGCCGGGACGCCAGCGGCGCTGGCCGCCGATGCGGATGTCGTCGTCCTCTGCCTGTCCGACACGCCGGACGTCGAGGCCGTGCTGCTCGGTCCGGCCGGCATCGCCGATGGCGTCCGGTCGGGCAGCCTGGTGATCGACTGCTCGACGATCAGCCCCAAGGCCAGCGTCGGGTTCGCCGAACGCCTCGCCGCTCTCGGCGTGGGCTTCGTCGATGCGCCCGTCTCCGGCGGCTCCGAGGGTGCGCAGAAGGGCACGCTGACGATCATGTGCGGCGGCTCGGAGTCGGACGTCGAGCGTGCGCGGCCGGTGCTGGCCGCCATCGGCACGACCATCACGCGCATGGGTCCTGTCGGCGCCGGCCAGGCCACCAAGGCCGTCAATCAGGTCATCCTGGCTGGCACATACCTGGGCGTGGCCGAGGGCATCGTGCTGGCCATCAAGGCTGGCCTCGATCCGGAGACCGTCGTCGAGGCGCTCGCGGGCGGGGCCGCCGGCTCGTGGGTCCTGCAGAACCGGAGCGGCCGCATGATCGCCGACGACTACCCGCTCGGTTTCCGCATCGCCCTCCATCGCAAGGACCTGGCCATCGCCCTCCAGCTGGCGCGGGAGGTCGGGGCCGCACTGCCGGTGGCCGGCATGGCCGAGCAGATCGAGAACGGCCTCATCGCCAAGGGCCATGGCGACGATGACAACTCGGCGTTGGCGCGCGCCATCCGCGAGTGGTCCGGGCTGTGAACGGGGGCGCGGTCCGCCGGCTCGCGGTCGTCGGTCTCATCGCCACCCTCCTGGCCGCCTGCGGCCCCTCCTCCGCATCCGTGCCGCCCGGGACCGGGATCCACGGCACGGTCACGCTCGGCCCGACCTGTCCGGTCGAGAAGGTCGGCGAGCCACCCTGCGTGACGCCGTACGCGGCGACCTTGGTCATCACCTCCGCTGAGGACGACTCCGTCGTGGCCCGGGTGAGCTCCGGTCCGGACGGCGCCTTCTCCGTCGACGTGCCGCCGGGCGACTACGTCATCAACCCCGAGCCCGGCAGCAACGGGTTGCCATTCGGCCAGCCGGTCGACGTGACCGTCGAGGCGGGTGCGTACACGGAGATCGAAGTCAGCTACGACACGGGGATCCGCTAGCACCTGATGGCAGCTTCCGAGTCCGCCGCCGCCTCGGTCGCTGTCGAGCCCCGGTCCTCGAGCCGGCTCGCGGTCTGGATCGCGTGGCTGGTGCCGGTCACATTGACCGTCGATCGGCCTGATCGTGCTCGTGACGACGAGGGAGATCGCCTACCCGGTCGATGCCTGGGGCTTCCGCGGCTACTCGGCCATCTTCGCCCTGACCGGCGCGACCGTCGGGGCGATCGTCCTGGCGCATCGCCCCGGCAACCTCATCGGGCGACTGTTCGTCGCACTCGGGGTCCTCGCCACCATCCAGTTCCTGGCCGAGGAGTACCTCGCGGTCGGCGTCATCGCGGCGCCTGGGATCGCTGCCCGCGGTCGAGTGGCTGGCGTGGACCATGAACTGGCTGTGGATCCCGCAGTTCGTGATCCTGGTCGTCTTCTTCCTCATCTTTCCCACCGGGCGTCTCCTTGCGCCGCGATGGCGGGCGGTCCTCGCCCTGGCGGTCATCGCCGGGGCCATCGGCATCCTGGCCTCGGCCTTCATGCCCGGTCCCGCTGACCGACTTCAATCGCGTCAGCAACCCCATCGGATTCGCCAGCGCAGCGCAGTACGGCCCCGCGGTGGCGGCCTTTCGGGTCGGCATCCTGGCGGCCTTCCTGCTGGCAGCCTGGTCACTGGTGATCCGCTATCGGAGCGCGGGACCCGTCGAGCGACTGCAGCTTCGATGGGTCGCCTTCGCCGCCACCATCGCAGCCGTCCTGGCGCCGCTCGGCTTCATCGAGCAGGAAGGCACGCAGGCGATCTTCATCCTGGCTCTCTGTGGGCTCCCGGTCGCGGCTGGCGTAGCCATCCTCCGCTATCACCTCTTCGAGATCGACCTGCTCATCAACCGGACGCTCGTCTACGTCACCCTGACGGCCATCCTGGCCGGCATCTACACCGCGAGCGTGACGCTCATGCAGCGCCTGTTCATCGCGCTGACCGGTGAACGGTCGGATGCCGTCTTCGTGCTCACGACGCTGGTCGTGGTCGTGGTCTTCACGCCCGTGAAGAACGCTCTCCAGTCGGTCGTCGACCGACGATTCAAGGAGATCCGCGACCCGACCGCGCCACTCGGCGCCTTCGTCGCCCGGCTCCAGGACGGTCTCTGGCGGCTCGAACCCGACCTCGTCTTGAAACGCCTGCTGGCGGTCTCGGTCGACTCGCTGGCCGCCTCCGGGGGCGTCGTGGCGCTCGATGGCCGGACGATCGATCGGATCGGTGGGGACGACATCACCGAGGCGCTGTCGGCCACGGCGGCGGCCGGGACCGTGCGAGTCACGGTGGCCGTCGGCGCGCGTCAGGGCGCGGCGCCATACCAGGCTCGCGATCAGGCGGCCCTCGATGCCGCGGTGGCTGCGGTCGCGGACGCCCTGGCGGCGCAGGCGGGCGGCGAGCCAGAGGGCGCCGTTCCGCGCGGAGACGCCGGAGCGCCTTAGGGCGTTCGACTCCCGACCGGTTGCTCGCTCACCACCCAGGCGTCGACCGGTTCGGTCCGGCCCTTCAGCTCGAGGTGCCGCTGCTCGAGGCCATCCGTGACCAGGTGACCAGCGGTGGCTGCGTCGGCGCTCACGAGCAGCTCGCCCGGCCCGGCGACCGAGCTCAGGCGCGCGGTCGTGTTGACCGGGTCGCCGAGGGCGGTGAAGTCGAGCTGCTGCTCGCCGCCGCCGACGGCCCCGACATAGGCGACACCCGTGTGCACGCCGATCCCGATCGGCAGCTGCGTCAGTCCCGAGCCAGGGTCCATGAGCGCGGCCTGGAGGCCGCGCCCGGCGGCGATGGCGTGCTCGGCATGCTGCGGGCCATCGAAGCCCGGGATGAAGAGCGCGATGACGCCATCACCAACGAACTTGTCGACGATGCCGCCGGCATGGTCGATGGCCTTGGCCGCAACGCGGTAGAAGCGGTTCAGGAGGCGCCCGAACTCGGCCGCGCTGATCCGCTCGGCCACCGTCGTCGAGTCGCGGATGTCCGCGAAGAGGATCGAGATCTCGACCTCGGTGCCCCCGGCCATGCCCTGGATGGACCGGATGCAGACCTTGCAGATCGACCCGTTCGGCTGCCATGGGCCGTACCCGAGATAGCGCAGGACCAGCCCGCCGGGTCTTGCCGAACGGGGCGGCGCACATCTTGCAGCGCGGCGATGCCGGGATGCGGCGCATCAGGTCGCGCATCTTCTGGGTGCCCTGTTCCCCCGACAGGTAGAGATGCCAGAGCTCGTCGGCCTTGCTGGGTGTCGTGGCTTCGGTCGGTTCCGTCACGCTCGAAGTCTAGCCATCAGGCCCGACTCCTCCATGTCGTCTCCATGACGGCTTCACATCCGCTCCACGATCGGTCGCCACGATGACCGCATATCACCACCTCGAACGCTTGAAAGGAGTGGAGTGGAGATGAAACGAGCTGGCTTCGGCTTCCTGTGGCTGATCCTGGGGATCGTCACGCTGGGCATCGTCGGGAGCCTCGCCTACAACGCCGGCCTGACGGCCGGCCTGGCCGCATCGGCCAGCGAAACGGCCGTCGCGGTCGTGCCCGCCTACGGATTCGGGTTCGGATTCGGATGGATCTTCTTCCCGATCCTGTTCCTGTTCCTGCTCTTCGGCCTCGCGTTCGCCTTCAGCGGTCGCCGGCGTGGCTGGGGCCATGGCGGCTACGGACGTGGCTACGGCGGCTGGAACGGACAGGGCTGGGATCCCAAGGGCGTGGCGCCCGACGATCTGCCACCGCCCATCCGGGGCACCCTCGAGCGCTGGCACGCCGATGCCCACCAGCCGGCCCGCGACGCCGGCCAGGGCAGCGGGTCCTCTGCAGAGCCACCGGGACCTACGACGGGCGCCTGACCCTTCGATCCCTCCTCAGTGGCCCGGATGCGACGGTTCGTCGCGTCCGGGCCAGCAGCCTGCCGCTCGTTAGGATGACCGCCGTGAAGACGATCCTCGTCGTCGATGACGAACCCGGCATCGTGACCGTCGTGCGCGACTACCTCGAGCACGGCGGGTTCAGCGTGGCCACCGCGAGCGACGGACCCAGCGCCGTGCGTCTGGCCGCGACGCAGGGGCCAGATCTCGTCGTGCTGGATCTCGGCCTGCCTGGTCTGGACGGCCTGGACGTCATCCGTGAGCTGCGGCGGATCTCGACCGTGCCGATCATCGTGCTCACGGCGCGCGGCGACGAGTCAGATCGCATCGTCGGACTCGAGCTCGGCGCCGACGACTACCTCGCCAAGCCCTTCAGCCCGCGCGAGCTGGTGGCGCGCGTCCGGGCGGTCCTGCGACGGGCCGCCGCGGCGACCGACCCCGGCGATGTCATCCGCGTCGGCGACGGCGTGGTCTTCGACGTGCCCCGGATGGCCCTGACCATCGACGATCGCCAGATCGCGCTGACCGGTACGGAATTCCAGCTCTTGGCGGTCATGGCGCGTCAGCCCGGCCGCATCTTCACCCGCTCACAGCTTCTCGACGCGGTGCATGGCGTCGCCTTCGAGAGCTACGAACGAGCCATCGATGCGCACGTCAAGAACATCCGGCGCAAGATCGAGCCCGATCCTCGTTCGCCTCGTTACCTCCAGACGGTCTACGGCGTCGGCTACCGATTCGCCGAGCTCGACGCATGAGCGGGCGCCATCGCCCACCCTGGTGGCCCGAGACCGAGCCCTGGCCGCCCGCCAGCCGCGGCGCGGGGCGGCATGGATCGTGGGGCGGTGGGCCATGGGGTCGACGCCGACCGGGTATGGCTCAGCGACTCGGCTGCTCGATCGTCATCTTCATCGCCTTCGGCGCTGTGCTCATGGCCGCGGTGGCCTGGGCCTACGCCGGTCTCATCGGGGCAGGCTCGGGTGTCGGCGTGGTGGTCGGGCTGGCCATCCTCCTGCTCGTCGTGCTGGCCGTCGTCAGGAGCGCCCGCTGGCTGCGAGGCTTGACCGAGCCGGTCGACGACCTGGTCGCGGCGGCCGGACGCGTCGAGGCCGGCGATCTCGACGTCCAAGTCGTCGAGCGCGGTCCACGCGAGGCACGGGCGCTGGCACGGGCGTTCAACCAGATGAGCGGCCGGCTGGCGGTCGACGAGCGAGAACGCCGCGGCTTCCTGGCCGACGTGACACATGAGCTGCGAACGCCGCTGGCCGTCGTGCGCGCCAACGTCGAGGCCATCGCCGACGGCGTCTATCCCGCCGATGCGGCCGCACCTGGCGCCGATCATCGACGCCATCACGACCCTCGAGCGACTGGTCGACGACCTGCGCACGGTCGCCCAGGCCGAGGCCGGGGGCCTGACGCTGCACCGCGAGCCCGTCGACGTGGGGGCTCTTCTCGTCGAGGCGGTCTCCGGGGTCGCCGCCGAGGCGGCCGAGCGTCATGTCCGGATCACGTCCGACGTGCCCGACGAGCTGCCGACGATCGATGCCGACCCGGTTCGCCTGGGGCAGGTCGTCGGCAACCTGCTGGCCAACGCGCTGCGCCATGCGCCGGATGGCGGACAGGTGACGCTGTCCGCCGCTTCAGACCCGAGCCACGTGTCCGCGCCTGGCGTCACCGTCATCGTCCAGGACGACGGGCCCGGCTTCCCGCCGGACCTGCTGCCGAACGCCTTCGACCGTTTCGTGAAGGGCGTGGACTCACCGGGTGCCGGCCTCGGGCTGGCGATCGCTCGCGACCTCGTCATCGCTCACGGCGGGACCATCGAGGCCCGCAACCTGCCGACGGGCGGCGCGGAGGTGCGATTCACGCTGCCCGGGTCGTGACCGCCGCCGGCGGGGTCAGATCGACTTGCGGTAGGTCGTTTCCTTGGAGACGGCCACGAAGCCCATGCTCTCGTACACCCGGAGCGCACCCGATGGGTTCTCCGAGTCCACGCCGAGCATGCCCTCGGTCATGCCGCGTGCCCGGAGCAGGGGAAAGCTGGCGGCCATCAGCGCACGGGCCAGGCCGCGGTGACGCCACGGCCGGCGAACCATGATCCGCTCCACCCAGCCGCGCTGGACGCCGTCGCGGCGATTGCCCTCCTCGATGATGAAGCTGCGGACCTGGCCGGCGATCTGGTCGCCGTCCCAGGCCACGCGCCAGAGCGCGGTCTCCTCGGGTGACGCCTGCGTCAGGAAGCTCTGATAGCCGGCCTCCGTCGGTTCGGTCGCACCCCAGTGATCCCGGACGGCCTCCATCTCCGTCTCCCAGATGGCGCGCAGGTGCTCGGGTCGGACGTCGCGGATCTCGAGACCCTCGGGCAGCGGCGCGTCGAGCTGGTCGTCGAGGTTCGGCCGGCGCATGGCGAAGAAGTAGCGGACCGGCTCGAAGCCGGCCGACACGAGGAGCGCGGCCTGACCGACGGCGATCTCGGTCGCCTCCGCCTGCAGGTAGTGCGACACACCCGGCGTCTGAGCGGCGATCTCCCTCGCTCGGGCCTCCAGGTTGGCTTGCATCGCGCTGCCGATCCCGCGCCGAAGCCAGTCGGGATCGAGGAAGCAGATGCAGTCGTGCTGATGCGCTCCGTCGGCGGACAGCTCAGCGCCAGACGTCACTCGCGCGTAGCCGATGACCTGTTCGTTCACGGTCACGACCAGGACATCCCGGGCTGGGTCGCTGTCGGCCAGGTGGTCGTAGAAGGCCGCGAAGCCCGCATCGGTGGTCGCGAACGGGTCGCCGTTGGCGACACGGACGCGGTTGGCGATCGTGTTCATGGCCACGTAGTCGTCCGGCGCTCGCAGGTGCCGGAAGGCGAGGCCGTCGATGGCGTGCGGCATCGTCGGGGTCGCAGCGATGGCGTCGATGGCCGCCATGTCGTGCTGGCTCATGGCCCTGCAGCCTACCGGTCGCCAGCGTCGTCGTCGAGCCGGTCCTATGCTCGATGGCATGAGCCCCAGGACGACCGCCGAATGGCATCAGATGAACGAGCCGGTCATCGCCGAGTTCCGAGCCCGTGGCGGCCAGGTGAGCCGCCGATGGCCGGTGCTCCTGCTGACGACGACGGGGGCGAAGACCGGCAAGCAGCGCGTCACGCCGCTCAACTTCACCATCGATGGCGACCGGATCGTGGTCGTCGCCTCCAAGGGCGGCGCACCAGCCCATCCGTCGTGGTACCGGAACCTGGTGGCGAACCCCGACGTGACCATCGAGCTCGGCGCCGAGACATTCCAGGCGCATGCCACGACCGTCGAGGAGCCAGAGCGGACACGCCTCTACGACCAGCATGCCGCCCAGATGACGTTCTTCGATGGCTACCGAAAGCGCGTGAAGACGCGCCAGATCCCGGTCGTCGTCTTCGAGGGGCCGCCCGGCGTGGTCCGGCGGGCGCTTACAGGTCGCTGAGCGCTGGAGCGCCGCTTACCGCCGTTCAGCCGTGGCAGGGCAGCAGGCCGAGTGCCTCCTTCGCCTGCAGGACGTGGAGTGCCGCGTCGTCGACCCGCTGCGCGAAGGCCGGCTCCGCGGCGGCCCGTGACGCGATGGCCTGCGCCATCTCGATCGCCGACGGGACCTGGTTCGAGATGATCATGTCGCCGCCGGCATCGAGGAACGCGAGCGCGCGAGTCGCGGGCGGGATCGACGTCACGGCCTTGGCGCCGAGGGCGTCGGAGATCACCACGCCCCGAAACCCCAGCTGGCCACGGAGCAGGTCACCGATGATCCGGGGCGAGAACGCGGCCAGGTGCGCCGGGTCGATCTGGTCGTAGGTCGCCAGGGAGACCATCACGAACGGGACGCCAGCGTCGATCGCGGTCTTGAACGGCTCGAGGTACGGATCGTCCGCGGTCGTGATGGTGTCGACGACCCCGGCCGTGAAGTCGGTGTTGCCGACCACCCGGCCAAGGCCGGGGAAGTGCTTGGCGGTCGTGGCGACGCCCGCCGTCTTGCATGCCCGCGATGAAGGCGCCGACGTGACTCGCGACGGTCGCCGGGTCGTGCCCGAAGGCGCGCTTCAGCTTGCCGATCGGGGCGTTCTGGGCGTCGGTGCCGGGCGGCACGACGTCCGCGACCGGCGCCAGGTCGAGGTTGATGCCCGCGTTGAGGAGCTGGCTGCCCCAGTCGGCGGCCTTTCCTTCGAGCTTGGCCGGCGTCCAGCGGCCCTGGGCGCGTGCCGAGGGGATCGTGTCGAAGCCGGGGCCCGACAGCCCCTGGATCCGGCCGCCCTCCTGGTTGGCGGCGATCAGGAAGCCCACGCCGCGCGTGCTCGCGTCCGTCACCAGCCCCTGCACGTCATCCGCGATGGCGCGCACTGCCTCGACGCCGGCTGCCGTCTGCGTGGTGAACGCCACCGACCCGAAGTGGGACGTGGTGACGGCATTGCGCAGGGCCTGGTCGACGCGATCCTTGCGCAGCCCGACCATGAAGAGCTGCCCGATCCGCTGCGCCTCGCTCAGCGAAGCCAGGGTGCCGGTGACACAGGCATCGGGACGTGGCGGGGGTTGGGCGGCCGTGGTCGCCGTCGGCGCAGGCGGGTGCTGACGAGGCGGTGGCCACCGATGATGGCGTTGGACCTGACGTCCGACGACGCACCGCTGGGCGACGGGGCAGCCGCACAGCCGCCGACGATGACGGTCAGCAGCAGGATCGCCAGGTGAGCGGCGGTCGCGCGATGGATGAAGCGCATGCGGCTCCTTGCCGAACGTGGTCTCGCCGGGTCGACCTGACGGTCGCTCGTTCGGCATGGTACGACCGAGCCGCTGACCGGCCTGGAACGACACGCGGTAGGCTCCGGACATGGAACGCCGCTCGGCTCAGCTCCTTGCCGTCGTGCTCGATCGTCGCCGCGCTGGTCGGTGTCGGGCTCATCTTCGCGCGGCAGGTTGGCCTCGGTCCCAATGGGCTCGGGTCGGATGGATCGCCGTCGTCCGAGCCCTCATTTCCAGAGCTGATGGCGGTCGAGGACCTCTACGCGGCATTCGGAGCCGGCGGCACTGCGATCTCCGGCGGCGATCCTGTCGCGCTCTCGGCGCTGCCGGCGGGCGAACTCGTGCTGCCGACCGGTCGGGTCGTCGCCGCCGACGTGTTCTTCTTCACGACCGAGCCGTTCTCACGGAGGCTGCCGGTGGGTCGGTACCCGGTGCTCCTGCTGTCGTCGGCGCGCGATCCCGATCTGGTGGGCGCAAACGCGGCGGCGATGATCCGGGTGGCTCCCGGCGACCCGGTCAGCTGGGAGATGGCCGTGACGCCCGGCCTGGACGTGACGACGCTGCAGCCGGGTGAGTTCTTCGGCTACCCCGTCGACTCGGGCACTGGTGCGTTCGCCAGTGCGGAGGCGGTCGAGCGCCTCTCGACGGGGAACGACGGAGATGGCTACGCCGACCGAGTATCAAGCGGCCTGTATCCGAGCGACGGCGTCTACAACCCGTCGGTCGACATCACCGTTGACGCGGCAAGCGGCGTCAACGTCATCGCCTTCGTCTCCGGCTTTGGCGACGGTAGCTATCCCTCCTGGTTCGGCCTCGACGCCGAGGGCCGGCCGCTCGTCCTGCTCACGGACTTCGGGATCCTCGAGGCGCGAGTCCCCTGATCGGGCGCTGGTCGCGGAGCGCGCCCGCGGGGATCTGGATCGTCGTTGTTCGAGTCACCGGCTGCCGGTGGGTCGGCCGATCTTGATCAACATCGGGCGAGCTCCTGACCGTCCCCCGTCGCGTTGACGCCCCTGCGGGCGTGGTCTAGACTCAATCCCGACGAAGTTCGTCGGATTTCGACGAAGGGACCAGCCACGAGAGCGATGACCGACCCACGGAGACCGATGCGCACCATCCTCCCCAGCTCAGGAGCCGTCCATTTCTCGACCCGCGGCGAGTACGGCGTGCGGCTGATGGTCGAGCTCGCCCGGCACCACGGCAGCGGACCGGTCAGCCTGGCCGAGATCGCCGATCACGAGGACCTGCCGCGGCCCTACCTCGAGCAGCTCGTGACCAGTCTGCGTGAGGCCGATCTCGTGCACAGCACACGTGGTGCGCACGGCGGCTACGAGCTGACCCGCGAGCCCGAGGCCATCCGGATGGGCGAGGTGCTGCGTGCCCTCGAAGGCCCACTGGCGCCGATGGTCTGCGCCTCGGAGGACCCCGAGCACGCCAGCCTCTGTGGACGGTCGGGCTTCTGCACCGTCAATCTCCTGTGGGTCAAGGTCCGTGAGGCACTGAGCACGGCCCTCGACTCCGTGACGCTGGCCGATCTGACGCTTCCCCGCGCCATCGCGCACCCATTCCATGCCGGTACCAGCGCCGACCCGGTACCCGAGCCGGCCGTCGCGCACTGACAGCGCCCGTGAACCCGATCCCCTCCCGCCAGCATCGATCAACCAGGAGTCAGACCCGACCGTGAGCGACCAGGAACTCGTCATCCGCGACCTCCACGCCGTGCCGCTGGCGGCACCCGAGAAGGAGATCCTCTCGGGCATCGACCTGACCATCCGCAAGGGTGAGGTCCATGCCGTGATGGGCCCCAACGGGTCGGGCAAGACGACGCTCGCCTACGTCCTCATGGGCCACCCGGCCTACAAGGTCACCAAGGGCACCGTGACGTTCAAGGGTCGCGACATCCTGGGCCTGACGCCGGACAAGCGCGCCAGGCTCGGCCTCTTCCTCGCCTTCCAGTATCCGACCGCCATCCCGGGCCTCTCGGTGGCCAGCTTCCTGCGCACCGCGGTCAACGCGCGTCGACGGCCGATCGATGCCGGCGACGGTGAGATCGATCCCTCCGACCTGACGCGCAACGCGATGACGATGGGCGACTTCCGCAAGCTGATGCGCGAGAAGATGGCGCTCCTCAAGCTCGATGACCGCTTCGCCGCACGCTACGTCAACGACGGCTTCTCGGGCGGTGAGAAGAAGCGCCTGGAGATGCTCCAGATGGCCGTCCTCGAGCCCGAGTTCGCGATCCTCGACGAGACCGACTCGGGCCTCGACATCGACGCCCTGCGGGTCGTCGCGGAGGGCGTCAACGCGCAGCTCAACCCGGACCTCGGCGTCCTCGTCATCACCCACTACCAGCGCCTGCTGAACTACATCAAGCCCGACGTCGTCCACGTCCTGGCTCGTGGCCGGATCCTCGAGACCGGCGGTCGCGACCTTGCCCTGCGCCTCGAGGAAGAGGGCTACGGGCCCATCCTTCGTGGCGCCGGCTACGAGGAGGACCTGGCACACGATCTGCCCGAGGCCGACGCCGAATCCGTGCTCGCTGGCGCGACGCACTGAGGCGCGCGATCCCGATGGCCATCGTCCACGCCCTCGACCCCGTCGCCATCCGGGCCGACTTCCCGCAGTTCGAGCGCGACTTCGACGGTCGGCGGCTGGCGTATCTCGATTCGGCGTCGACGAGCCTCAAGCCGCGCGTCGTCATCGACGCCGTCGAGGGCTACCTCTCCAGGTACACGGCCAACGTCCATCGCGGCATCTACACGACCGGCGAGGAGGCCACGGCCGCCTACGAGGCGGCGCGGACCACGACGGCGCGCTTCCTGAACGCCGATCGGCACGAGATCGTCTTCGTGCGCAACGCGACCGAGGCCATCAACCTGGTCGCCTATTCCTGGGGCCGACGGCACATCGCGTCGGGCGACACGATCGTCCTGACCGAGCTCGAGCACCACGCCAACCTGGTGCCCTGGCAGATCCTGGCCCAGGAGCGCGATGCCGATCTGGAGTTCGTGCCCATCGATGACCAGGGCCGGCTCATCCAGGCGAGCTACGAGGTCCTTCTCCGGACGCGTCCCAAGCTGGTCGCCTTCAACCACGTCTCGAACGGCCTGGGGACCATCAATCCGGTGCGAGAGATGGTGGCCATGGCCCACGAGGCCGGCGCCCTGGTGCTGGTCGATGGCGCGCAGGCCGTCCCGCACCTGCCCGTCGACGTGCAGGAGATCGGCGCCGACTTCTACGTCTTCTCCGGCCACAAGACGCTCGGGCCGCCAGGCTCGGGTGCGCTGTGGGCCAAGCGCGAGCTGCTCGAGTCGATGCCGCCGTTCCTGGCCGGTGGCGAGATGATCCGCGAGGTCCACCTGCGGCGGACCGAGTTCAACGATGTGCCCTGGAAGTTCGAGGCCGGAACGCCCGACATCGGCTCGGCCATCGGCCTCGGGGCCGCCCTCACCTACCTCGAGGGCATCGGCATGGACGCCGTCCGGGCCCACGAGCGGGAGCTGGTGGCATACGCCCTCGACGTGCTGCCTCGCGAGGTGCCCGGCATCCGCATCTACGGGCCGCTCGACCCCGCCGAGCGTGGCGGCGTGGTGACCTTCAACCTGCCCGGCGTCCACGCCCACGACGTGGCGACGCTCCTCGACCGCGAGGCGATCGCCGTGCGTGCCGGCCACCACTGCACGCAGCCGCTCCACGAACGGCTCGGCGAGGCGGCCACCGCCCGAGCCAGCTTCAACGTCTACAGCGATCGCGACGACATCGACCGCCTGGCGGCCGGCCTGGCGCACGTGGCGGCGATCTTCGGTCGTGACGCCCGCGATGGCAGCGACGGCGCGCGTCGGCGCCGCGGGTTAGTTGCGCGATCACGCAAGTACGGCGATACTGAGCGATCCATGGACGACCTCTACCGCGACGAGATCCTCGAGCACTACCGGCGCCCGCACAACTTCGGCACGCTGCCGGAGCCCGATGCGGTCTTCGAGGGTGCCAACCCGCTGTGCGGTGACCGGATCACGCTGATGCTCGGCATCAGCGACGACGGGATCGTGGACGAGGTCGCCTTCACGGGACGTGGCTGCGCCATCAGCCAGGCCTCGGCATCGATGCTGACCGACTCGATCAAGGGCCAGCCGCTGGCCGAGATCTCGAAGCTGGGCCGCCAGGACGTCCTCGACGAGCTTGGCATCGACATCAGCCCGGCCCGGCTCAAGTGCGCGCTGCTCTCGCTCGACACCCTGCGCCGTGCGCTCGCCGACCGCGTGGTCTGGCAGGCCACGACCGAGGACGGCGTCGCATGACCGATCCGCTCATCGGAGCCCTGGCGCCCGTCTCGTCCGGCAGCCTGTCGGGCCGCTGCAGGTGTCCGCTGCCGGCCTGACCGGCTGGCCGACCCCGTCCCGGACCCGTCGCCTCGGCGACCGGCCGGCGAACCCCCTCGATCCCGATCCCACTTGGAGCCCCTCCACTCATGACCAAGACCTTCAGTGAACTCCTCCGTCAGGCCCGCTCGGAGATCCGCGAGATCTCGCCAGCCGAGGCCGAGGCGCTGGCCGATTCCGGCGCCCTGCTCGTCGACGTCCGCGAATCCGACGAGTGGAGCGAGGGCCATCTGCCGGGCGCGATCCACGTGCCCCGCGGCTTCCTCGAGCAGCGCATCGAGAGCGCCATCCCGGCGCACGACGCGCCGATCGTCATCTACTGCGCCGGCGGCACCCGCTCGGCGTTCGCCGCCCAGCAGCTGCAGGCCATGGGCTACACGAACGTGATCAACATGCTCGGCGGCTTCCAGCAGTGGAAGTCCGAGGGTCGGGACTGGGAGAAGCCCATCGCCTTCACCGCGGAGCAGCGCCAGCGCTACAGCCGGCACCTGCTCATCCCCGAGGTCGGCGCCGAGGGGCAGGCCAAGCTGCTGGTCTCGAAGGCGCTGGTCGTCGGAGCTGGTGGCCTTGGTTCGCCCGCGCTCCTCTACCTCGCCGCCGCCGGCGTCGGCACCCTTGGCATCGTCGACTTCGATGTCGTCGACCTCTCCAACCTGCAGCGCCAGATCGTCCACACCACCGATCGTGTCGGCGAGCGCAAGGTCGCCTCGGCCACGCTGGCCGTGAAGAGCCTCAACCCCGAGGTCAAGGTCGTCGCTCACGAGGAGATGCTGGGCCCCGACAACGTCGAGCGCATCATCGCCGGCTACGACGTCATCCTCGACGGCACCGACACCTTCGAGACGCGCTACACGCTCAACGATGCGGCCGTCCGAGCGGGCATCCCGGTCGTGCACGCCAGCGTCTTCCGCTTCGAAGGACAGCTGACCGCCTTCGTGCCCAACGAGGGGCCGTGCTACCGCTGCCTCTACCCGACCCCGCCGCCGCCCGAGCTTGCGCCAGGCTGCTCCGTGGCCGGCGTCCTCGGTGTCGTGCCCGGCACCCTGGGCATCCTGCAGGCCACCGAGGCGCTCAAGCTGCTGCTCGGCATCGGCGAGCCGCTCGTCGGCCGCCTCGTCATCTACGACGCGCTCGATGGCACGTTCACGGAGCTGAAGCTGCGCCGCGATCCGGCCTGCCCGACCTGTGGCACGGGTGCCGCGGCCGATGCGGCCGCCCTGCCCGTCAGCCCGCCCGCTGCCGCCGATGTGCCCTTCGCCCTGCCGTCGGCTCCCCTCGACCTGGAGGTCCGTGCATGAGCGCCGTCCGCATCCCGCCCGTCCTGCGCGCCGCGGCCGGCGGCCAGAAGCAGGTCGAGGTCGGCGGCGAGACGGTCGGTGCCGTGCTCGATGGGCTGGTGACCACCTATCCCGGCCTGCGCGACCAGCTGCTGACCCAGGATGGCGTGCTCAATCGCTTCGTCAACGTCTACCTCAATGACGAGGACATCCGCTACCTGGCCGAGCTGGCGACCCCGACCGGCGAGCGCGACACGATCGTCATCCTGCCAGCCATGGCGGGCGGAGCAGCCTGACCGTGTCGGCGCCGAATGTCCCGGCGCGTCGAGAGGACGCGACGGCGTCGGAGGCAGGCGCCTCGGTCGATGCCGCCGTCGTGGGTGCCGGCGCCACCGGCGATGCCGACCTGCGCCCGCACGCCCACGAGGGCGCACCCCGTCACGGCGGTCGGTTCCCATCGATCGTCGACGCCATCGGACACACCCCGCTGGTCGAGATCCCGCAGCTCTGCCCGAACGCCAACGTCAGGCTGTACGCCAAGCTCGAGGGCGTCAACCCGACCGGCTCGGTCAAGGACCGCGTCGCCAAGTACCTCTTCGACGACCTCGTCGCCTCCGATCGCCTAGGGCCCGAGTCGATCATCCTCGAGCCGACCAGCGGCAACACGGGCATCGCGCTGGCCATGATCGCGCGCCGTCACGGCTACCGCGTGGCGGTCGTGCTGCCCGACAACGTGACCCAGGAGCGGCGCCAGCTGCTGACCATCTTCGGTGCCGAGATCATCGACTCGCCTGGCGCCGAAGGCTCCAACGGCGCCGTGGCGCTGGCCAAGCGCCTGGTCGAGCGCGACCCGCGCTTCGTGATGCCCTACCAGTACGGCAACCCGGCCAACCCGCTCGCGCACTACGAGACGACCGGCGTCGAGATCCTGGCCGACTGCCCGGAGGTCGACGTCTTCGTTGCTGGGCTGGGCACTGGTGGCACGCTGATGGGTGTCGGGCGGCGACTGCGGGAGGCCAACCCCGCGGTCGGCATCTACGCAGCCGAGCCTCATCACGGCGAAGCCGTCCAGGGGCTGCGCTCGATGGCCGATGGCTTCGTGCCCGAGATCTTCGACCCGACCATGCTCGATGGGCGCTTCCTGGTCACCAACGCCGAGGCCATCCGGGCGCTGCGTGCCCTCGGCGAGCGGGAGGGCATCTTCGCCGGCGTCTCGTCAGGAGCGGTGCTCGTGGCGGCGGCCAGGATCGCCCGACGCATGGAGCACGGCACGATCGTGGCGCTGCTCGCCGACGGCGGCTGGAAGTACCTCTCCGACTCGCTCTGGACGCGCCCGCTCGACGAGATGTCCGCGGACCTGGAGTCGAAGAACTGGTGGTAGGCGAGTCCGACATGCCGGTGGCGTCTGGCGAGCCGCATCCCGTGCGGACGCGCTCGACCGGTCGAACCCATAGCTGCCCACCTTTCGCCGAAGCTCCAGGCCGAGCTCATCGCCTGGGCCCGGGCCGGCGTCCCCAACGAGGCCTGCGGCATCCTCGCCGGCGACCGCGCCGCCATCGATGGCGGTCGGGCCATCAGCTTCTACCCGCTGACCAACGCCGAGGGGTCACCCTTCCTCTATCGCATCGACCCGGTCGAGCAGCTCCACGCGATGGTCGCCATCGACGACGCCGACGAGGTCGTGTGGGGCATCTTCCATTCGCACGTGGCATCCGCCGCCGAGCCGTCGGTGACGGACATCGGGCTGGCCTTCTACCCTGAGGCGCTCTACCTCATCTGCTCGCTGGCTGACCCAGGCTCGCCACACATCCGGGCCTGGTCGATCCAGGAGGGCGCGGCGACCGAGGTTCCCCTCGGACTCGAGTAGCTGTCAGGAGACGCGCATGGGCACCCCGTCGACGGTGGACGAGTACCTGGCCGGCCTGCCCGACGATCGTCGGGCGGTCATGGAAGCCCTCCGGCGGACCGTCAAGGCCGCCGCACCCGACGCGGCCGAGACGATCGCCTACCAGATGCCGGCGCTGCGAAGTCACGGCGGCCAGTTCCTCGTGTCCTACGCGGCGTACAAGAGGCACTACAGCCTGTTCCCGGCCAGTGGCGCGGTCGTCGCGGCGCTCGGCAAGGAGCTGACGCCCTACCTGGCCGGCAAGGGCACCATCCAGTTCCCGGCCAACGAGCCGCTGCCGCTCGCCCTGGTGACGAGGATCGTCGCTGTGCGGGTGGCCGAGAACGCCGAGCGCGCCGGACGCTGAGCCAGGGTCAAGCCCGGCGAAGCGACGTGCCGGTCAGGCCGCGCGTGGTACCGCTCGGAGCGCTGCCGCCGGGCAACCGGTTCCGGTTCGTATAGCCGCCGCCGAACCAGGAGCTCAGGTCGATCAGCAGCGCCAGGCCGAGCCAGACCCAGTCGAAGCCGTCGACGCCACCCGGGAAGACGAGCACGTAGACCAGCGTCACCCAGGGCAGGAAGATGAAGCCCAGCAACGGCCAGATGAACGTGTCGAAGGCCTGGTTCCAGCGGACCTGGTCCACCAGCCACCAGACGAGGATGGCGGCGCGTGGCCCGAGGAAGGCGAGGACGGCGAGCAGACAGCACATCGTTAGCTCCTCCGACGGTTCGTTTGCCTATGCATGATGGCACGAACGCGGGCCGACCCGGTGGCCTATCCGCCGGTTCGGCCCGCGATGTCTGATCCGGTCGTCGTCCGGACGACGCTCAGCCGTCGGTCGGACGACCAGTCTCCGTCAGTGGGCGAGCGCCTCGAGGTAGATGCCGACGACCTGCGCTCCGACGAGATCCACGAGGTGATCGAGGCCCTTGCCGTTCGCGAGGTTCGGGTTCTTCGAGCCCTCACCGATCGTCTTGTCGGCGCGAATCACCCAGCCGTTGGCGGGAAGGCCCTGATCGATCGACTCCCCGACCGCCCAGGCGATCTGGGCGGGGTCAGGGCAGGTCCACGACGTCCTGGTGGATGAACCCATAGACATCGGCGAGGCCCAGGCGGACCCAGCGGCTCGAATGGAGCGCGCCAGCATCACCTTGCGCCGAGCGGCTCGAGATGACGCATTCATGGCCGAGCGCCACGCCCGCGGTGCCGATGAGCATGGTGGCTGCCAGCAGCGAGGCCGCCAGCCCGCGACGAAACGACATGATCTGCTCCTGTCTGTGGCCCCGCTCGTTCTCGATGCCGGTCGCGCTCGAGGGTCGCGGGCGGTGGGTGGTCCGGACCAGTCCGGTGCGGTGTGGGGTAGAAGCCTACGGCCTCGGCCGCCGTCCGGGGACCCGTCCGAGTCAAAAGCTGGTGCGCACGGGCACCGCCCTGCTCCTACCGAACGAACTGGAGCGGTGTCAGGCAGAGCGGCGAACGGTGGCCTCGATGAGACCGTGCGGGTCGGTCGTGGAGATGAAGATCTGGCGGTCGTTGTCGATGCCGAACGGGCTCAGATCCGCCGTCCAGTGATGCAGGTTGGGCAGCGCGAAGCGGATCTCGTCGACGGTCGGCTCGGCCTCCAGGATGGCCTTGCCCAGGATCCAGATGGAGTGCTGGACGGAGAGGCTCGTATGCTCGGCGAAGGTGGCCAGCAACGTGGCCAGGACCCGCGCGAAGGTCGCGTCGTGGTCGATGCCGGTCTGGCCAGCCCCATAGCGCCAGGTGGCGGTGACCTTGGTGGCCATGATCCGATCATCGGTGTCGGCGAGCGTGGTGTAGCGGTCACGTGGGAAGCCCTCGAAGGCCGAGCGCCCCGTCTTCATGACCGTCAAGTCCTCGACGCCCGCCTCGACGACGACGCCCGACGCCTCGGCGGCCACGATCGCCGTCCGGGTGACCGAGCCGTCGCGGATGAACGCTTCGGGCGCCGGCGTGCCGTCGGTCACGATCGGGTCCCAGGCGTACTCCTCGATCCAGACCGTCGCCCGATGCACCTGCCGGCGCAGCAGGAAGTGGTCGGCCAGGAGCGTCCCGAAGGCCTCGATGGAGCCCGTCAGGCCATCCTTGGCCAGGGCGTAGACGGTGTTCTTCATCGTGTCGGTGGCGATGACCTCGCCGTTCTCGCCGCTGACATGGGCGGCAGCGAAGTCGCCTTCGAGCCCGATGCGCACGGTCAGGTCACGAACGACGTGTCGGTCGGGCAGGCGGTCGACCTTGACCAACCGGATCCGGGCCTTGCCGTAGCGGTTCGGACCCATCTCGATGGTCATCGGGTCGCTCCTTCGGGTGATGGTGCGGTCAACGTTGCGTAGCGATCGGCGGCGATGTCGACGACGGCGTCGAGTGCTCGCTCGATCTCTGCCGCTCGGTCCGACTCCAAGGCGTGTGTCATCTCGAGCACCAGGGCAGCCCGTGGCCGGCCGGCGACGAAGACGCAGTAGCGGAATCCGAACCGCCGCTCGTAGGCGGCGTTCAGGCGAGCCAGCTCGTGGTCGAGGCGGACCCGCTCGTCTTCGGCGGCCGCATCGGCATGGCTGCGGTCGTAGCCCTGCTCCACGAATGAGAGCGCGGAGACGGATCCCGGCGGGGCGCCCAGTCGTGGATGGGCATCGATCAGCTCGAGCTGCTCCGCCTCCGGCATCGCATGGGCGATCGAACGGGCACGGCCGAAGAGCACGGTGGCGTCGCCGAACGGCCGCGCCAAGGTGAGCCGGGCCAGGAAGTGCGGCGCCCCCTCGAAGAGCGGCGCCACGGCATCCGCGAAGTCATCGGCCGACGATCGGTCGAGCTCGGGAAAGGCGAGCGCTTCCGTCACGAGCCGCGGTAGGTCGACAGGGAATAGGGCGCCCGGATGAGCGGCACGTGGGCCGAGCGGGACGGGTCGGAGACCCGGAAGTCGATGCTCGCTCCACGGAAGAAGCCGCCGTCGTCGACGTCGAACGAGATGCGATAGTCGCCGGCCTCGAGGGCGGCGCCGGCCAGCAGGTCGGTGATCCGCCCGTCGTCGTCGGTGATGCCCGCACCGCACGGGCGGTCGAGGCCGTCGACCAGCCGCGTGAGCCGGACCGAGACGCCCGTCGCGGGCCGACCTGAGCCGACGTCGAGGACGTGCGTCGAGATGGTCGGGCGAGACTCGGCCACGGTATCCTCCGGCGATGAGCGAGATGACGGGTGACGTGCGGATCCGCGTCGGCGACCTCCACTTTAGCGCCCGCTGGGAGGCCGATGCGCCCCGCACGGTCGAGGCCATCCGCGCGCTGCTGCCGCTCCGCTCCCGGCTCATCCATTGTCGGTGGAGCGGCGAATCGACATGGGTCCCCTTTGGCGACTTCCGCCCCGGCGTCGACTACGAGCACCACACCTCGCACCCTGCGCCTGGCCAGCTCGCGCTCTACCCGGGCGGCATCAGCGAATGCGAGATCTTCTTCCCCTACGGCGCCTGCACGACGTCGTCGAAGGTCGGCCAGCTGGCCGCCAACCACTTCGCCAGCGTCGTGCCCGACGATGGCTGGCAGGATCGATTGCGCGAGGTCGGCCGGCGCTGCCTCTGGGAGGGGGCCCAGGAGATCGAGATCGTCGAGGTCTGACGTGTCCGCTCTGCCGTGCGCGATCGCCCGACACCCGTGACCGACCTCATCGTGCGCGGCGGCACCGTCGTCCTCGCCGACGGCTCGCGCCGCGCGGATGTGGCCATCGAGGGCGGTCTGATCGCGGCCATCGGACCGGATCTCGGATCGGATGCGCGAGAGGTGGTCGACGCGACAGGGCTCCTGGTGATGCCGGGCATCGTCGATGTCCACACCCACACGCGCGTCGCCAGTGACGCCGAGCCCGATCGGTTCTTCCAGGACTCGGTCGCCGCAGCGTTCGGCGGCACGACCACGTTCCTGGCCTTCAACAACCCGGGTACCGGCGCCTCGGCTGCGTCCGGACGTTCGTTGATGGCCGGCCTGGCCGAGTGGCGCGAGCGAACGACCGACGACTCGGCCGTCGACTACGCGGTCAGCCTGGTGGTCACGTCTGCCCAGGACGACCCCGTCGCCGAGCTGCCGCAGGCCGTCGGAGCTGGCGTGCCGACGTTCAAGGCGTTCATGGTCTACGACTTCGGGGTCGACGATCGGACGCTGCTTCGGGCGCTGGCCGCGGCTGGCGAAGCGGGCGGGATGCTCGAGGTCCATTGCGAGGACCGCGTCATCCTCGACGCGCTCACCGCGCGCCACCTCAGGGCGGGCGAGACCGCGCCGCGCTTTCATGCCTCGTCGCGGCCGCCGTACGTCGAGGCCGCGGCCACGGTCAGGGCCGTGGCGCTGGCGCGGGCCGCGGGTGCGCCGCTCTACGTCGTGCACCTTTCCTGCGCCGAGGCGCTGGCGGCGGTGCGCGATGCCCAAGCGGCTGGGCTGCCGGTCTTCGCCGAGACCTGCCCGCACTACCTGACGCTCGACGAGTCGCGCTATGACCTGCCGGCAGGCGAGGCGGCCAAGTACGTCATCTCCCCGCCGCTGCGGGCGCCGGGGCAGGCCGAGGCGCTCTGGACCGGCCTCGCCGACGGCGCACTGGCGCTGGTCGGCACCGACCATGTCCCCGATCGCGTCGCGGTCGAGAAGCAGTCCTGGCACGAGTCATTCGACCGCATCTCCAACGGCGGCCCGGGCATCGAGACGCTGCTGGCGCTGGTCTACTCCGAGGGCGTGGCGCGTGGCCGGATCACCATCGAGCGCATGGTCGACCTGCTGGCGACGACACCGGCGCGGTTGTTCGGTCTGCGCGGCAAGGGCGCGGTGGAGGTCGGGCGGGACGCCGACCTGGTCCTCTTCGATCCTGGAGCTGCCCGCGTCATCCGACAGGCCGACCTGCACCACACGAGCGACTACACGCCGTACGAGGGGCGCGAGGTGGTCGGCGCCGTGCGCTCGGTCGCCGTGCGCGGCGCCTGGGTGGTGCGGGATGGCGCGTTCGTCGGTCGCCGCGGCCACGGGCGATTCGTCGAGCGGCAGCTCGACGCGATGGCCTGAGCGCCGCCAGATGGTCGGATCCGGTCCAGACCCGGCAACGCTGGTCGCCTCGCCTCCCGATCCGGCAGGCACGACGCGCCACCGGGTCGTCATCGTCGGTGGTGGCTTCGGTGGCCTGTACGCTGCCAAGGGCCTCGGCGCTGACGCTCGTGTCCAGGTCACGCTCATCGATCGCCGGAACTTCCACCTCTTCCAGCCGCTCTTGTACCAGGTCGCGACCGGCGCCCTGTCCCCGGGCGAGATCGCCCAGCCCCTGCGGAGCATCCTGCGCCGCAAGCAGAACACGACCGTGCTGCTCGGCGAGGCACGCAAGATCGACCCGGTCGGGCGTCGTATCGTGCTCGCGGACGGCGGGGCGATCGACTACGACACGCTCGTCGTCGCCACCGGCGCCCGCTTCTCCTACTTCGGTCACGATGCCTGGGCGCCTTTCGCGCCGGGTCTCAAGTCGATCGATGACGCGATCGAGATCCGCCGCCGGATCCTCATCGCCTTCGAGGCCGCGGAGCGCGAGGCGGACCCGGTGCGCCGCGCGGAATGGATGACCTTCGTCGTCGTCGGTGGTGGCCCGACCGGGGTCGAGCTGGCCGGAGCGATCGGCGAGATCGCCAACGACACGCTGCGCCGGGACTTCCGTGCCATCCGCCCGCAGGAGGCGGTCATCCTGCTGGTCGAGGCGCTCGATCGCATCCTGCCCACGTATCCGATCGGCGCCTCGGTCTCCGCCAGGCGCCAGCTCGAGCGCCTCGGGGTGCGGGTCCGGACCGTGACGAGGGTCGTCGACGTCGGCGATCGCCACGTGACGCTCGATCCGGTCGTGCCACCCGCGAACACCGTTTCCTCATCGGAGCCCGTTGACGATGCCGACGCGACCTCCGAGACGGTCCCCGACGCGCACGGTCCTGTGGGCGGCGGGCGTGCTCGCGACGTCCTTCGCCCGGACGGTCGCCGCTGCCACGGGCGCCGAGACCGACCGCGCCGGCCGGGTCCGCGTCGAGGCCGACCTGACGGTCCCGGGCCACCCCGAGATCTTCGTCATCGGCGACGCCGCCGTCCAGCCCTGGCGCGAGGATCGGCCCGTGCCAGGCGTGGCGCAGGGCGCCATCCAGCCCGGCACGCACGTCGCCAGGACCGTCCGGCGACGTCTCGATGGGCGACCCACGCCGCCGTTCCACTATCGCGATCGAGGCGACGTGGCCGTCATCGGACGCCTCGCAGGCGTCACCAACATCCCGTGGCTCGGTCCCTTCGGGCGTGCCAGCGGGTTCCCGGCCTGGCTGCTCTGGCTGGGCATCCACATCGTCTACCTGATCGGCTTCGCCAACCGCCTCGTCGTCATCGTCCGATGGGCCTGGAGCTTCGTGACCGCCGGCCGCGGCTCCCGGCTCATCACCGGTCAGCCCCTGCTGCCACCGATCGAGGCGCCGAAGCCGCCCGAATAGCTGGCGGATCCGGTCAGGTGCCTGGCCGCCGCTACCTCAGTCGAGCCTCGTGTACGCCTCGAGGGTCAGGAAGTCGGGGAAATCGTCGCTCAGGACGAGCCGGTCGAGCAGCTCGGTCGCCTCGGCCGATCGGCCCGCGTCGCGGCCGCCGAGCTTGGCCAGCTCCTCGTCGCGGAGCGTCGCGTAGAGCGCGCCATCCGCTGGCCGCCCGTCGTCGAGTCGCACGCCCTGCGTCCGCCACTGCCAGAGCTGCGAGCGGCTGATCTCTGCCGTGGCGGCATCTTCCATGAGGTCGAAGATCGCCGCAGCGCCGGTGCCGCGCAGCCAGCTGTCGAGGTACTGGAGCCCGACGCTCACGTTCTGGCGCATCCCGGCCTCGCTGATCCGCCCACCGGGAATGCGCAGGTCGAGCAGATCGCCCGCGCTCACGACGACGTCCTCGCGCAGCCGGTCCTTCTGGTTCGGCCGGTCACCGAGCGCGCGGTCGAAGACCTCCATGGCGATCGGCACGAGGTCGGGATGCGCGACCCACGTGCCGTCGAAGCCGTCACCAGACTCGCGCTCCTTGTCCTCGCGGACCCTGGCCAGCGCGTTGGCGGTCACGTCCGGCGCGCGCCGGTTGGGGATGAAGGCGGACATGCCGCCGATGGCATGCGCGCCGCGCCGATGGCAGGTGCGCACCAGCAGCTGGGTGTAGGCGCGCATGAAGGGCACGGCCATCGTGACCTGGGCGCGGTCGGGCAGCACGAACGCGGGGTCGCCGCGGAACTTCTTGATGATGCTGAAGATGTAGTCCCAGCGGCCGGCGTTGAGGCCCGCGGCGTGCTCGCGGAGCTCGAAGAGGATCTCGTCCATCTCGAACGCCGCCAGGATGGTCTCGATGAGGACCGTCGCGCGGATCGATCCCGCGCGGCATGCCCAGCGCCAGCTGACCGGCCAC
Organism: uncultured Chloroflexia bacterium; assembly: GCA_963777975.1. Taxonomy (GTDB): domain Bacteria; phylum Chloroflexota; class Limnocylindria; order Limnocylindrales; family CSP1-4; genus CSP1-4. The sequence goes on from CAVZSO010000002.1 coordinate 287,563, forward strand.
GAAGACATCGTTCCAGAGACGCGCCTCGAGGTGCGACTCGAGCTTGGGCAGGTAGAGGTACGGACCGGAGCCGCGCTCGAGCGCCGCCCGGCCGCCGTGGAACAGGAAGAGCCCGAAGTCGAAGATGGACGCGCTCATCGGCGCGCCGTCGACCATGACGTGCCGTTCGACCAGGTGCCAGCCGCGCGGCCGGACGAGGAGCGTGGCGGGTTCGTCGGCCAGCCGGTAGGCCTTGCCCTCCGGGCTCACGAACGCCAGCGTCCGGCGGTGCGCGTCGAGGATGCGTGGCCTGGCCGGTCGACGATGTTGGCCCACGTCGGGCTGAGCGAGTCCTCGAGGTCGGCCATGAAGACGCGCGCCCCGGAGTTGAGGGCGTTGATCGTCATCTTCGGCTCGGCCGGGCCGGTGATCTCGACGCGCCGATCGTCCAGGTCGGGCGGGGCCGGCGCCACCCGCCAGTCGGCCGCGCGGACGCCTGCCGTCTCGGGCAGGAAGTCCGGCCGCTCTCCGGCCGCCAGCCGCGCGGCGCGCTCGGTCCGAGCCGCGAGGATCGTGGCGCGGCGTTCGCGGAACTCGCGCTCGAGGCCGGCCACGAAGCTCAGCGCGTCGTCGCTCAGGATGTGCGCGTGCTCGGGTGCGACGGGCGCCAGGACCTCGACGCCATCGGGCGTCGTCACTCGATCGGGCTCCAGATCGACAACCGATAGCCGTCGGGGTCGTGGAGCCAGGCGTGTCGGGCGCCCCATTCCTGGTCGGATGGTTCGGTCAGCGCGATGCCGGCATCGCGGAGCCGCGAGGCGACGGCGTCAACGTCGGGCACACGCAGCTCGAGCTCGATGCCCGGTGCGCCGACCTCCGACGGCCGCTCCTCGATGCCGACGTCGAAGCCACCGCCACCGCCGATGCGCAGGTAACCGTCGCCCTCGGCCAGGACCTCGAGGCCGAGCCGATCGACGTAGAAGGCGCGCGTCCGATCAAGGTCGCTGACGTGCAGGAAGCAGTGGCTGAAGCCCGGTCCGTCCATGCGCGTGCTCCTCGACCTCGTCCGCGCTGCGTCGCGGCGGCCTACCAGCCGCCCGCGTCACGAAGGAGCCGGTGCAGGACGCGAGCGGCGACCGCCCGACGATACTCCGCCGTGGAGCGCACGTCGTCGATCGGCTGCAACTCGGTTCGCAGCGTCGCCGCGGCATGGTCGGCGGTCGTGCGACGCGGCGCGGCACCCTCCAGGACGCTCTCGGTCTCGGCGGCTCGGATGGGCGTCGCGGCGACCGATCCGAGCGCCAGGCGGACGTCGCGCCAGACGCCCCCGTCTTCGCGCCACGCCAGGGCCATGACGACCTTGCTGATGGCCTGGGCTCGGCGGGTGCCGACCTTCCGGAAGCGGACGTTGCGCCCGACGCTCAGCGGCAGTCGGACGCGCAGCAAGAGCTCGTCCGGTGCCAGCGCCGTGCGCCGGTAGGCCGGCCAGAACGCGGTCGCCGGCACGACCCGCTCGCCGCGAGGTCCGCCACACACGAAGACGGCATCCATCGCCAGGAGGACGGGCAGGCCGTCGCCGGCTGGTGAGGCATTGGCGACGTTGCCGCCGATGGTCCCACGATTCTGGATCTGGGCGGCGCCGATGGTCGCCGCCGCCTCGACCAGGGCCGGGGCGTGGATCGTGCACAGCGCCGAGCGGCGGATGGCGGTCCAGGTCGTCGTCGCACCGATGACCAGGGCGTCACCGTCGATGTCGATGCCGCTCAATGCGTCGAGACGGGCGAGATCGATGACCTGTTCGGGAACCGGCCCGATCTCACCGGTGATCTGGACCATGAGGTCCGTGCCACCGGCGATGGGTCGGTGCGGACCGGCGGCCAGCAACGCGTAGGCCTCCTCGAGGCTCGTCGGCGTCACGACCGGCGGCTCGGCCGGCATCTCAGCCGCGGCCCCGCCGTCGGCCGAGCAGGAGGCGGACGCCGAAGACCAGGAGCCCGGCGACGATGGCGCCGCCGACCGCCATCTGGCCCGGCGTGAAGGCGATCGACATCTCGTCGCGCGATGGGGCGCCGTCCCCGGGCTCGTCCGCATCCATCCGCAGCACGGTCGGCGCGTCGCCTCGGCCGCTGGCTCCCGCTTCGACCCCGTGCTCGGGGGTGCGGCGGCCTTCGGCGCCCGCTTCGACCCCGTGGTCGCCGGCGCCCCGGCCTTCGACTTCGGCTTCGAGCTCGTGCTCGTTAGGGTCGGCGCGCCAGCCTTCGGCGCCGGGCTTTGGCCCGTGCTCTTCGGCTTCCTGGTGCGCTTGGTCGGCTTCGTGGTCTGCTCGTTCTGGTCGTCCATCGTCAGGCTCCTGTCTGTGCGCCGGCGGCCATCACGATGGCTTCGATGATCTTCGAGTACCCCGTGCAGCGGCAGAGGTTGCCGGCGATGGCCTCGCGGATCGCGGGTTCCGTCGGCTCCGCCGCGGAGTCGAGGAAGGCCTGGCCGGCGACGAGCATGCCCGGCGTGCAGATGCCGCACTGGGCCCCGCCGGCATGCAGGAAGGCCGACTGCAGCGGCGACAGGATCGGCGCGCCTTGGGAGGTGTCGGCGAGGCCCTCGACGGTGCGTACGTCGCGCCCGTCCACCTGACAGATGGGTACCAGGCAGCTGTCCACGACCTCACCGTCGAGCAGCACGGTGCAGGCGCCGCACTCGCCTTCGCCGCAGCCCTCCTTGGTCCCGGTCAGCCCGAGCTCCTCGCGCAGGACATCGAGCAGCCGCCGCATGCCGGGCGCGGTGACCTCGAACTCGACGTCGTTGACCGTGACCGTGTAGCTCACGCGGCGCCCTCGGCAGGCGCGTCGCCGCTGATCGCGTCGGGCTCCGCCGCCGTCGAGATGCCCGGCGGACCAGGCGCCAGGTGGCCATCCAAGGCGGCCAGGATGCGCTCCGGCGAGGCGGGCAGGTCGTGGATCCAGACGCCCGTCGCGTCGTGGATGGCGGCCACGACGGCCGGCGCGCCGACGTCCATGGGCAGCTCGCCGACGCCCTTCGCCCCATGTGGGACGCCGGCGAACGGCACCTCGACGAGGATCGTCTCGATGCGTGGCGCGTCGAGGGCCGTCGGGATGAGGTACGTGGCCAGCCGATCGTTGAGGTAGCGGCCATCGTGGAGCTTGATCTCCTCGATGGTCGCGTACCCGACCGCCTGCAGCGTCCCGCCCTCGACCTGGCCCTCGGCGAGGACGGGGTGGATGACTCGACCGACATCGTCAGCGGCGACCACGGACCGAACCGTCACCTCGCCGGTGTCGAGGTCGACGTCGACCTCCGCCACGGCGGCTGCCCAGCCGAAGGCCGGATAGGCGTCGCCGGTGTAGGTCTCGTCGTCGAAGTGGACGCCGGGATACGGCGTGAAGCGCTCGTCGATGCGGGTCGCACCCCAGGTCCGTGCGTCCTCGCGATAGCTGATCGCGAACGGCAGGCCGGTCCGTTCCTCGACGCTGGCCTTGAGCTTGCGCGCGGCGTTCACGACGAGGCCGCCCACGACCATCGCGGTCCGCGACGCCACGGTCGGGCCGCTGTCGGGCACGATCGAGGTGTCCTGCGGGGCCATCTCGACCTCATCGAAGTCGATGCCGAGCTCTTCCGCGACGAGCTGCGGAAAGATGGTCTTGGTGCCTTGGCCCATCTCGGTGTTGGCGATGAGGACCCGAACGACCCCCTCGGCGCTCAGCTCGAGACTGGCCATCGAGCCCATCTTCTCCTCGCCCGAGCCGGTGAAGCCGGCGCCATGCCAGGCCAGCGCCAGCCCGATGCCCCGCGCCGATCGTTCCACGTCCGTCCGTCCCTCGCGCTCGCGCGCCGTCCGCTCGCGTACGCGTTCGAACTCGGCGGCCTCGGCGGCTCGCTCGAGGACCTCCTCGGCCGCCACCCCGTCCCGCAGGACCTGCCCGGTCGGGGTCACGCCATCGGGTCGGTAGCAGTTGATCCGGCGGATGTCCAAGCGGCGAGATGCCGACCGCCTCTGCCACGCGGCTGAGCTGGACTTCGGCGGCGAACTCCGACTGCGGCGCCCCGAAGCCACGGAAGGCGCCGTTCGGTGGGGTGTTGGTGGCGACCGCCCGAGCCGTGATGCGCACGCTCGGCACGTCGTACGGGCCGCCGGCATGGATGGCCGCCCGGCTGAGGACGACCGGCGTCAGCGTGCAGTAGGCGCCGCCGTCGAGGACCAGGTCGATCTCCTGGGCAACGATCCGGCCGTCACGCATGGCGCCGGTGCGGTGCCGGATGATGGCCGGGTGTCGCTTGGTGGTGGCGGCCAGGTCCTCGTGGCGGTCGTAGATCATGCGCACCGGTCGGTTCGACGCGCCGGGCGAGCAGGGCGGCATGGATGGCGATGAGCGAGGGGTACTCCTCCTTGCCGCCGAATCCGCCGCCGGTCTCGGCCTGGATGACGACGGCCCGGCCGCTGTCGAGCGCGAGTGCCCGCTTGAGCGCCTTGTGCACGTAATACGGGCACTGCAGCGACCCGGTCACGGTCATGCCGCCGTCCTCGCGAGGGACGGCGATCATGGCCTGGTTCTCGATGTAGAGCTGCTCCTGGTGCCCGACCCGGTAGGTGCCCTCGACGACGACGTCCGCCTCGGCGAAGCCGGCCTCCAGATCGCCCTTGGCCATCGCGTACTGGGCGAAGATCTGTGTCGAGGCCATCGGGTCGAAGATGGGTTCGAGGCGCTCGGTCCGCGGGTGGATGCGTCGCCGCGCTTCGCGCAGCGTCTCGCGATCGGCCGCCGCCAGCAGCGCGAGCGGCTCCGCCTGGTGCCGGATGATCCCTCCGACGGGGATGAGGATGGGCTGGTCGTCGCTGATGAGGCTGACCACGTTGTCGCCGGGGATGTCCTCGGCGGTCACGACGATGACCCGCGACCAGTCGAAGTCGGCATCGAAGTCGAAGCCGTGGAGCCGGGCATGCGGGTCGATCGAGCGGATGGTGGCGCCATACCAGGCGCCCGGGAAGACCAGGTCGTCCGCGTATCTGGCCAGACCGGTCAGCTTCTCGGGGCCTTCGCGACGGAGGGGCACGCCCGTCGCTCGGCCGATTCCCAGCTCGCCCGCGCTGGGAAGCTGGAGCGCGTCCGGCGCCACGGGGCGCGCGGGTGCGGCGGGTCCGGGGCGGGTCGTGATCGTCATCCGGAGACGCTCCTTGGGCTGAGGCTGGAAGCGTCGCCGCTTCGACGTTGCGGTGTCAAGTGACGTGGGTCGGCTTGCGTCGCCAGCCCGCGGTCGGCACTATCCAGCGCATGCACCGTCGAACGTTCCTGCTTATCGTGGCCGCCGTCCTCGCCAGCGCCTGCCAGGCCGGATCGAGCCCGTCGGCCTCCCCGTCGCTTGCCATCGCGACGTCCACGCCCGCCGCGAGCTCGGCGTCGCCGTCGGTCAACCCGCCACCGACCACGGGATCTTCGCCGACAGGGGCGCCGACCACGACCCCACCGCCGGCAGCCGATGGCACCCTGACGCCTTCCGCGCCCGACCCGGGCGTCAGCCAGGCGGCCGCCTGGTGGCTCGACCCGGCGAGCCTGCCCATCGATCCCACGGCGACACGGCTCAGAGGCTTCGTCCAGGAGCGTGCCTGTGCCAGCGGTCAGTCGCCCGAAGGCAGGATCTTGAAGCCCGATGTCGACTATGGCGCCGAGGCACTGACCGTGACCTTTTCGATCGCCCCGCTTGCCGGTAACCAGGACTGCCAGGGCAACGAGCCATTCGGCGTCATCTTCGAGCTCGTCGAGCCGGTCGGCGGACGACCCATCCTCGACGGCAGCACGACCCCGGCCAGGGACGCGACGACGATCCCGGGGTCCTGACGCCCCGGCGTCGGCCGCTCAGTCAGCGATGGCCAGCAGCGGATCGCCCGCGTTCATCGCCAGCGAGGTGACGATGAACAGGACGATGCCGCCGATGGGCGCCTCGACGACCTGGAGCGTGCGCCCGAAAGGGTCCTGGACCTCACCCAGCCGCTGACCTGCCGCGACATGGTCGCCGGGGCCGACCGCCGGCATCCAGCAGCCCCCGGCGTCGGCCCGGAGCCAGACATCGGTGCCGAGGCGCCGTGTCTCGCGTCGCGGCGCCTCGGGTGCGTCGGGGATCAGGCCGGCCGCGCGCAGAGCACGACGAAGGCCAGCTTCGTGGAGCGCCACGTCCGCCTCCGGCCAGAGGCCCTGCCCGCCGACCTCGCCGAGCACGGCCGGGATGCCGAGCGTGGCCGCGGCCGTCGTCGTCGACCCGGGCAGCGGCCCGACCACGATCGAGTCGAGCCCGTAGGCCTGGGCCATCGCCTCGGTCACGGCATCGACGCCCGCATCGCCGGTGTGCTCGATGCCGGCGAATGAGACGAGGGCCTCGTTCATGTCGCCACAGTGGCAATCGATGTACCGATCGGAGGGTGCGATGACCGTCTCGTGTAGCCAGGCCGCGAGGCGCTCGGTCGCACCACCGGCGGGATCGCCGGGGAACGTGCGGTTGAGGTTGCGACCGTCGAGGGGGTCGACATAGATGGTGCGCGCCGCATAGGCCGCCGGGTTGGAGATGAGCGAGGCGACAAGGGTGCCGCTCATCGTCGCGGGATCGACCGACATCGCCACGCGTCGGAGGGCCGCGATGGACACGTACTCGGCGCCGTGGATCCCGGCCGTGACACCGACGCGCGGTCCGGCGGTCGCCCCATTGACGAGCACGATCGGGATGTCGACCGTCGTCGCGCCCAGGTCCACTGCGACCATGCCGAAGGTCCGCGTGCCCGGATCGGCGCTCAGGTGGGCGAGGCTGAGCGTGGTCGAGTGTCGGTCCATCGGAGCCTCCAGAGGGTCGGTGGAAGGGTGGCTCAGTCGGTCGGGTGTCCCCGGCGGAGCGCGCGCCCTGGCAACGCCCCCGTGTGCTCGCCATCGTGGACCACGAGCTGGCCGTTGACGACGACGTGCGGGATGCCCTGCGGGAAGCGACGTGGATCGTCGTAGGTCGCCAGCGAGCGCACGGCCACGGGATCGAAGACCACGACGTCCGCCTTGAGGCCATCGTGCAGGAGGCCCCGATCGACGAGGCCCAGGCGGGCGGCCGGCGCCGAAGTCATCTTGCGCACTGCCTCTTCCAGGCTCGTCAGGCGGTCCTCGCGCACGAACTCGCCGAGGATCCGCGGGAAGGAGCCGTAGGTCCGGGGGGCTGGCTTGTCGGCGATCATGACGCCGTCCGTGCCGACCATCGAGACCGGGTGCTGCCAGAACGGGATCATGCCGGCCTTGTGCGGGCCGGGGGTCACCTGGTTGACGCGCAAGTCCTCGGCCAGGAGCAGGTCGCAGATGGCATCGGTCGCATCGTGGCCCGTCTCGGCCATGTAGTCGGCCAAGCGTGCGGCTTTCCCAACGGGCGTGCTCGGGCCGCGCGAAGATGGCCGAGACGCAGGTCGGCCCAGGGGTCCGTTCCGGCGTACGACCGGCCGCGGATGGCCAGCTCGTCGCGGATGCGGGCCCGCGCCGCTCGGTCGGCGAGGCGCTCCTTGAGCCGCGCCACGCCGCCGGCCTGGATCCAGGGCGGCAGCATGATCAGGAGCCGGGTGCTGGCCCACTCCGAGGGATACAGGTCGAACGTCACATCGAGGCCCTCGACGCGCGCGTCGTCGATCAGGCTGAGCATCTGCTCAGGCGTGCCGGGGAACGTCCGGCGATGGTAGAAGTGGGTGATGTGGACCGGGCCGCCGCCGCTGCGCCGCCCGATCTCGATCGCCTCTCGGAACGGATCGAGGAAGCGGTCGCCGAGGTCGTAGCGCACATGCGTGTGGTAGATGCCGCCCAGGCGCGCGGCTTCGGCGAGCAGCGCGGCCAGCTCGTCGGTCGTGGCGTACGCGCCGGGCGGGTAGTCGAGCCCGCTCGAGAGGCCGAAGGCGCCGTCCTCCATGCCTTCGCGGAGGAGGCCTCGCTGGCGGTCCATCGCCTTCGCGTCGGCCGGCAGCTCGTCCCAGCCGATGGCGGCGATCCTCAGCGCCGAGTTGCCGATCAGATAGGCGACGTTGACGCTCACCTGGCGATCGAACCGGTCGAGGTAGTCGCCGACCGTGCGCCAGTCTGCTTGGATCGCGGGGCGGCCATCGAGGCCGGCGTTGAGCGTCAGGAAGTCGTCCAGGTCGTCCTGGTTCGTGAACGGCGCGTAGCTGTTGCCGTCGACGCCGATGACCTCGGTCGTGACGCCCTGCCGGACCTTCGGCTCGTGGCGGGGCTCGGCGAGCATGGTCAGGCCGGCATGGCTGTGGAGGTCGATGAAGCCGGGCGCCACCACGTGGCCAGTGGCATCGATGGTCCTCGCCGCCGGGACTTCGCCATGCCAGCGACCCGCTCGCTGGCTTCGCTGGAGCGCGGCAGGACCCGAAGGCGATCGCCGGTGACCGCGACATCCGCCGCGAACCCGGGCACGCCGCTGCCGTCGACCACCGTTCCGCCGTGGATGAGCAGGTCGAAGGACCCGGTCACGGGGAAGCTGGCGCCGCGGCGCGCGCTACGGGAGCCGGCCCCGATGTGCACGCCAGGCGAGCAACCTGGCGCTTGCGACGGTCGGGATGGGCAGCCCTGTACCTGGAACAGACAGATTCGACTGGGGAACCGACCTTATGCCGGAGTCTGCGTGCGATGCGCGCAGGAACGACCGACACATCGGCGCGGCGCCCCGTTGACGGGCTTCCGACGGCCCCCCGCGCGCCCGTTTGCACGCTCGGTGAACAGCCGATGGTCGCGACGGTCGCACCGGTCGATCCGCGATGCATCTGGTGTGTCACGCCCGGAGAGTAGGCGTGCATCCTTGAGGACGAGGATGTCGTGGCATGGCGACTCGCGAGCGGCCGATCGACATCGGCCATCGACGCAGCCGACGCACGTTGTCCGTCATCGGGGATGAGCTCAGGCTGGCCCGCCTTGCTGCCGGACTCAGTCAGACGGCGGTTGGGCGCGCGGCCGGCATGTCGCACGCCCAGGTCAGCCGTTTGGAGCACGGCCTCCTCCGTACAGCCTCGCTCGACCAGATCAGCTGCCTGGCCGCCGCTCTCGGCTTGGACCTGTCCGTCAGGCTGTTCCCGGCAGGGGATGCGGTCCGCGACACCGCGCAGCTCGCCCTCCTCGAGCGCCTTCGCCGACGCCTCCCGCCTGATCTGGGGTGGCGGACGGAGGTTCCTGTGCCCCTTCCGGGTGATCGTCGCGCGTGGGATGCCGTGATTCGGGCGCCAGATGTTCGCGTCGGCGTCGAGGCCGTCACCAGATTGCGCGACATCCAAGACACGGTTCGACGCATCGCTCTCAAGCAGCGGGACAGCGACTTGGATCACGTCATCCTCCTGCTCGCGAACACACGAGCGAACCGCGCCGCAAGAGTAGGTGCTGCGGGGCGTTCGCTGCTCGATGCCTACCCGATCGACGCTCGTATTGCACTCGAAGCCCTTGCGAAGGGCCAAGATCCGGGCGGAAGCTCGGTCATCGCCTTGTGAGGTGGCGGCTGCCCAGCGCCCCGACCCGACCTCGACATCGTCGGGCTCTCGATGCCGACTCGATCAGCTCGACGGCCGGTTGACGACCCAGCCGCCGGTCTAGACTCGCCCGACGAAGGGGGGCTCGCCAGAGGAGGTCGATCGACGATGGGCGCAAACGGCAGCGGCACCAAGGCAGACCCCTGGCAGCTCAAGACGCCACCGGGGACGTCGGACTACCAGATGTGGCGCGACGAGGCGGCCGACCCGCCGACCCTCGTCTGTCAGGTCGGGTCCACGCAGCTGAAGTACGACCTGCGCTGCATCGACGACCTCCACGCGATGCTCAAGGCGAACGGCGACTGGATGCCCCTGGGCGCCGCCGACGAACAGAAGCCGGCGGCCGATGGCACGGTCGAGGCCTGGGGTCGTTCCGAGAGCAACCCGGTCGGTGGCTGGTACGGCTTGCGCAAGGGCTACCGCGGCCGTTTCGGGATGTACCTGCCACCGCTCATGGAAGCGCTCGGGCTGGCCGAGCTGACGCACGACCCCAAGAACAACCGGATGCGGGCCATCTAGGCCCACCCAAGCGAGCACGGGCACGCTCGGGCCGATCATCCCCTGGCGACCTCCGACCACTCAGGCGCCGGGACCCTCGAGCAGCCGGCCGCGGACCCAGGCGCCGCGGACCATGTCCGGATGGGCCCGGAAGATGAGCCGGCTCATCAGCTCAACCGGCTCGGAGGCCTCGACCCCAGGCAATGGCGCGGTCCGATCGACATCGACCGCGATGAGGTCGGCCTCCTTGCCGGGCTCGAGCGAGCCGGTCACGTCGTCGATCCCGAGGGCACGCGCGCCCTCGAGGGTCCCGAGACGCAGCCAATCCAAGGGGTTCGAGGCGGGCACATACGCGGCCGCTGGCGCGGAGGCGTCGGGCCCTTGCGCCTCCAGGACCCGCAGGCCACTTTGCGTGTAGGCGCCGGCGCGCATGGCCGCGAAGATCGACAGCTCTGGCCCGGCTGCGACGTCGGACCCCAGGCCGACCGACACGCCGGCGGCAAGGTAGCGGGCCAGCGGCATCGCACCCGAGGCCAGGAAGAGGTTCGAACCCGGGCAATGAGCGACGTGTGTGCCGGACTCGGCGAGTCGAGCGACCTCGCGCTCTGAGCAGTGGATCGCGTGCGCCAGGATCGTCCGTGCGCCAAGCCCGCCCGCCCGGTCGTAGACGTCGAGGTAGTCGATAGCCTCGGGAAAGAGTCGGGCGACCTCGGCCAGCTCGCCCCGGTCTTCGGACAGGTGGCTCTGCCAGTAGGCGCCGGTCTCCGCGGCGAGGCGTGCCGATTCCCGCAGCATGTCGGCCGAACAGGAGACCGCGAACCTGGGCGTGAACGCGTAGCGCAGGCGCCCGTCGTCCCGGCCGTGCCAGCGCGAGCACAGGTCGGCGCTCTGGCGGAGGCTCGTCTCCAGGAGGTCGGCGGGTGCCAGTCGGTCGTCGTAGCTCAGCCGATCCATCATCACCTTGCCGATGACGGCGCGCAGGCCGTGGGCCTCGGCCGCGCGGAAGGTCACCTCGGTCGACGGCTCGTAGACGGCGGTGTAGATGACGGCGGTCGTCGTCCCGGCTGCGGCGAAGGCGCGGAAGGCCGCCGGAGCGAGCCGCTCGGCGTGCGCCTCGTCGAACTCGCGTTCCATGGGGAAGATGTAGCGCTCGAGCCAGGTCAACAGATCCAGGCCGGCACCCAGGCCGGCGTTCGGAAGCTGCGGCAGGTGGGCGTGGAGGTCGACCATGCCGGGCAGCAAGAGCATCGGTCGAAGATCGATGACCGGCCCTCGGATGGCCTCGACGCCAGGGTCGCCGACCGACCCACTGCCCGCGCTGCCGACGGCGACGATCCGTCCGTCAGCGCCCACCTCGACGAGACCGTCGGCCTCGTATCGTGACCCTCCGTCGGCGAGCGGGGTCAGGATGCGCGCGCGCAGGACGAATGGGGGGCGGATCGCTGGCGGCACGATCGGGTCCATCGGTGCGATGCTACTCGTCGTCCGCACCGTCGACGCCACCTGGAGGCGAAGCCATGGCACCGCCCTACAAGCGCATCCACGTCGTCATCAACCCAGCATCCGGGAAGGGCGAGCCCGTCCTGAAATACCTCGCGGACGTGTGCCGGGAACACGACGTCGACTGGGACATCTCCATCACGCGTGCCTTCGGGGACGCCAAGCGCCAGGCCAGTGATGCCCTTGCCCAAGGCGCCGACCTGGTCATCGGCAGCGGCGGAGACGGCACCCAGCACGAGATCGCCAATGCCGTCATGGGCAGCGGCAAGCCCATGGGCATCCTGCCCGGCGGCACGGGCAACGGGTTCGCGACCGAGATGGGCATCCCCAAGGACTACCGCAAGGCGGTCGAGGTGCTCTGCACGAGCACGAACGTGCGGCACGTGGACGTGATGCGCATCGGCGACCAGTACGGTATCCAACGCCTGTACGCGGGTATCGAGCCGGAGCAGCAGGTCAGCCGCGAGCAGAAGAACCGCTACGGCACGATGGCCTACGCGATGATGACCAAGAAGCAGATGCAGGAGGCGGTCGACGCCCCGATCAAGCTGACCATCGACGGCCAGCGCATCGACACGCACGGGCTCAAGATCTACGTCGTCAACTCGGGACGCGGCGGCATGGGCTCGATCGACAAGGACTTCAGCGTCGATGACGGCATCCTCGACGTCTTCGCTCTGAGCCGCAACCCGATGAGCTTCCTGGCCGCCGCGGAGCGGCTGCTCCAGGTGCCCTCGCCCTGGGGGCAGATGTACTACTGGCGAGGCAAGGACATCCGCATCGAGACCGAGCCGTCCAAGGCGCTCTGGATCGACGGCGAGGCATACGGGCGCACGCCGGTCGAGGTCAGCGTCATCCCCGGCGGCCTCGCCGTGGTCGTGCCGTGAGCGAGGCACTCGCGACCGTCGAGCCCGACATCTCGAAGATCACCGATCACCTGTACATCTCGGCCTTTCCTGAGGCCGAGCACGCTGCCACGATCCGGGCCTTGGACGTGCGCCTGATCCTCTCGATGCCGATCCAGAAGCCGCACCACGAAGTGCGCATGCCGCCCGTCCGCTGGCTCCACCTGCGAACGGTCGATTCCCCGCTCGTGCCGATGCCCGTCAGCGTCCTGCGTCGTGGTGTCGAGGCGGCGCTGCCGGTCATCGACGATGGCCATGCCGTGCTGGTCCATTGCCTGGCCGGCGTCCATCGAAGCGTGGCCATGGCCTGCTGCATCCTCATCGGCATGGGCATGAGCGCGGAGGAGGCGATGGCCCTGGTGGAGTCCAGACGCGAGGTCGCGGACCCGCGCGTCTGGTACATCCGCGCCCGCATCGAGAAGTTCGAGCGATCGTGGCGCAAGCGCCACCCGCTGGCGGGCTGAGCCCCGCCGGCGCCGACGGCCAGTACGTGGGCGGCTAGCCTTCTAGGGCGTGCGCAGCGAGGCGGCGATCTCCAGCGCCGCGTCCTGGCCGATGTCGCCTTCGATCCGGTACAGCACATCACCGTGCTGCCAGACGAGGGTGTTGCCGACCCGCCGGCGACTGTCCTCGACGACCGAGCCGTCCTCGGCGATGTACCAGAACACGTGCGGCTGGCCGAAGAACCAGTAGCCATCGTCGTTGCCGACCTTGACCCGCGTGACCCGTCCGAGACCGCTGTCGACGAGCTTGTTCGCCAGACCTTCGTCGACGTCGCCCCGGTTCTGGGTGACGAGCAGCGCTGCGCCGCCGAGGAGCTCGCTGGCCGGGATCCCGGGTCGTGGCGCGTAGACGAACGCGATCTGTCCGCGAAGCGTGTCGCCGCCACGGAAGACCGCATCGGGTGGCCCGAGCTCGGCCGGAGTCAGGATCGGGAAGCCGGCGTCCGCGGAGACCGCGTCGAGGGTCGAAGGGGTGCCGAGCCCGAGCGCGACCCCGAGCCCAGCCGGGGCGCTGGCCCGGGCGCTTGGAGCTGCGGATACAGACGCCGAAGGAGCCGGCCCGAAGTCGATCTTGAGCAGGCTCAACCCGAATCGGACGCCGAGCGCGGCGCCGGCCAGGAGCAGGGCGAGGGCAGCCGCCAGGAGCAGGCTCCGGCGCACGCCTCGGATCCTCCGGGCCGGCAGCGCGGACGGCGTGGCAGCCGCTCGGAGTCTGGCCCCCGCGACCGCTGCCAGGTCGGGCGTCGCCGGCATGACGACGGCCGTGCCGAGGTCGAGCAGTGCCGCCTCGAGATCCGCGACCGTCGACAGGCCCAGGCGCTCGATCATCGCGAGAACTCCGTCGGCAGCAGCTGACCGCGCAGGCGGTCGAGGGCCCGAGACAGCCGGGACTTGACGGTCCCGGTCGGGATGTCCAGGGCGGCCGCTGTTTCCGCCTCGGAGAGATCGAGCAGGTAGCGCAGCGTGATGACCTCGCGATCCGCCTCGCCCAGCCGTCCGAGTCCGGCCAGCAGGACTGCCCGACGCTCGGCATCCAGGACCGCCGACTCGGGCGATGGCGTTGCGTCGTCAGGATGCGCCTCACCCTCGGAGACGCGGAGCGCCAGCGCCTCGCGGCGTCCGGCAGAACGACGCCGATTGCGAGCCTCGTTGGCGACGATGGTCAGCAGCCACGGGCGGAACGGAGCGCCGGGACGGAACCGAGCCAGGGCGGCGAAGGCTTTCACGAAGGCCTCCTGCGCGGCATCCTCGGCGTCGTCGGCGCCGCCGGAGACGACCCACGCCGTCCGGAAGGCGACCTGCTCGTGGACGCGCAACAGCGACTCGAACGCCGCGACGTCACCGCCGCGTGCCCGCTCGACGAGTTCGGCCTCGACCTCCGGAGGACCGTCCACCGACCGAGACTAGGGGATGCGCCCGCGGGAGTCACGGGCACATCCCGATGGACGGTTCGTCAACCGGTGACCGGCGGCACGCCCGAGGTCTCCGTTCGCAGGCTTGGACGGTCCTTGCGCCGATCGTGGATGACCATGAGACCGAAGGCGCCGAGGAAGCCGACGACGAGCACGAGCAGCACGGCCAGCATCGCGCCGTCGACGACCGGGCTCGTGGCAGCGGACGACGACGCAGCGACGACGGGTGGTGCCGCCACGGCGAGCTCCTGGCTACCCTCCATGACGAGGTCCGGCGAGGCGTAGGAGAGCGCCCAGGTGCCGTCGGTGGGGAAGGTCAGGCTGACGGTGTAATGGCCCGTGTCTCCCGATGCCGTGGCTTGGCCGGCCACCGTCGCCCCCGTCTCGGCGTTCGTCGCCACGACCGTGATCCCCAACCAGCTGACGGGCGTCACGCCGTGCTGCAGGACGGTCAGATCGAGGGTCGTCGTGCTGCCGGCCGTCGGCTCTGCCGGTGGATCGCTGATGGTGACGGTCGCCCAGCCACCGGCCAGGACGCTGGCGGCGAAGGCGAGGCTGGCGAGCACGGCCAGCGGGAGCGCGATGAAGCGTCGTGTGTGCATCGTTTGGACCTCGCGACGGTGCGGGCGCGACCATGGCGCCCGGTTCATCGCTGGTACACCGGCGCCGGGCCTGAGGTTCCGTCCATCGGGCGTGCATGCCCCGATCCGATCGCGAGTCAGCCTAGGATGGCGGGCAGGACGCGCTCGGTGACGATGGTTCGCCAGTCGGATGCGCGGCGGACGTGGCCCGCCAGCCGGGCGACCGGCGAACCATCGATCGCGGCTTCGACGGCCTCGGCGAAGGCCGAGGCATCGCCATCGAGCGGGACGAAATGCGCCACTGTTCCGACCACCTCTCGCAGCACCGGCAGATCCGTGCACACGATCGGCAGTCGAGCGACCGCGGCTTCGAGCATCGGCAAGCCGAAGCCCTCCGAGGCCGAGGGCAGGATGAGGGCGTCGGCGACGGCGTACAGGTCGGCCACCAAGCGCTCATCGGCGCTGTGCCCGATCTCGTCGACCAGGAGGACGTCGCGAGCGCCAGCCGCGATGACCTGCGCCCGGAGCTCCTCCAGGTAGGCGACGCCGTCCGAATCATGGGGATCAGGGCCACCGGTGACCACCAGTCGAGCGTCATGACCTCGATCGCGAAGGACCTTCGCCGCTTCGATCGCCAGCTCGATGCGCTTCCGTCGCACCAGCCTGGCGGGCAGCACGAGCAGGGGCTCGGCGGCGGCCAGGCCGAGCCGGTCGATGAGCGCGACCGACGATCTGCGAAGACGGAGGACGCCCGCCACGTCCACTCCATTGGGCACGACGCGGATGGCCTCCGGTGCCAGGCCGAGCGCGGCCGCGGTGGCCTGCCGGCGCTCCTCGGAGACGGCCACGTAGCGGGCTCCGGGCAGCGGGCGGCGGAGCAGCTTCACCGGGTCGTCCGGTGCGTCCGGGTGACCGACTGGCCGAGCGGCGGCGAGGTCGTGGACCCAGACTACGAGGCGATCATCCGGCAACCCGGGCGCCAGGTCGTGCAACGCGGCCACGAGCGGGAGGTTGAGGCTCATCGTGGCCACGTTGTGGAGAACCACCCGGTCGGCCGCGTCGAAGTGCGGCCGGAGCGCGGCCGCGATCTGGTGCTGCAGGCCCGCGAATCCTGGGTCCGTCCGGCCGTCGAGTGCCGCCCTCGTGGCCGCGACGATCAACGGGTGCAGCGAGTCGAGGAGCCGGATCCGGACGACCCTGACGTCACGCACACCGACCGGTCCGCGACCGGCGACCAGCCCGACATCCGCCTGCTGGGCGAGCCCGTCCGCGTGGTGCCCGATGACCGTCTCCACACCACCGACGATGCCCGGAAAGGTGTAATGGACGAAGAGGACCACGGGGCGCCGGGTCATGACGATGGCGGCTCCAAGGATCGCTCCGCCAGGCCACCGCTGATCCGGATGCCTCGGCTCGTGCGTCGGACGAGCGACGACCAGGTGCCGCCCGCCGCCCGCATGCGGTGGACCGCGATGCGGTCGATGCCATCCGGCAGCACGGGGTCGATGACCGGCGCTGCACCGAACGGGTCACCCGGCCGCAGGCCGAGGGCGGACTGCAGGAACAGGAAGGGCGCTGCGGCCGACCAGGCCTGGGGTGAGCAGGAGACGAGATACTCCGTCGGCCGCGACGCGTATCGCCGATCACGCGCGAAGCCACAGAAGAGCTCCGGCAGCCGATGGTCGGGCAGGTATCGGCCGGCTTCGAGCTGCGCGGAGACGATCTCCATCGCCGCTTCGCGGTGGCCGTAGGCGGTCATGCCGGCCACGATCAAGGCGTTGTCGTGCGGCCAGACGGAGCCGTTGTGATAGCTCATCGGGCTGTAGGTCGGGTAGGCGGTCGAGAGCGTTCGGATACCCCAGCCGGTCGACATGTCGGCTCGCATGAGACGCTCGACGAGTCGCGCCGCTCTGGCCGGCGAGGCGATGCCTGCCCACAGTGCGTGGCCGGCATTGCTGGTCACGGCGGCCACCGGCTTCTTGCGTGCGTCGAGTGCCTGGGCGTAGCACGACTCCGACTCGAGCCAGAAGGCGGCCTCGAAGCGCTCGCGAAGCGACGAGGCCTCGGCCGCCAGCCGATCCGCCAGATCGTCATCGCCCATCGCTCGGGCCAGGTCGGCCAGCCCGTGCTTGGCCCGATA
Organism: uncultured Chloroflexia bacterium; assembly: GCA_963777975.1. GTDB lineage: Bacteria > Chloroflexota > Limnocylindria > Limnocylindrales > CSP1-4 > CSP1-4. The sequence goes on from CAVZSO010000002.1 coordinate 304,625, forward strand.
GACGTACGCCTGGACCTCGACCAGGGCCGCCGGCAGCTCGGCAGCCGAGCCGTCGGGGAGGGAGAGCGATGCGACCGAGTCCTTCCAGCCCTTGTTGTGCAGGGGGCTGTCCGGCCCGCTGGTGTACTCGACGAAGCCGTCGCCGTCGGGGTCGCCGTAGGTATCGCACCAGGCCAGCGCTGCCAGCGCGTTGTGCAGCAGCTCGTCGTAGACGTTCCGGTCGCCCAGCCAGCGCACGACCTCGACGAAGAGGCAGACGAAGAGCGGCGTGGCGTCGACCGTCCCGTAGTACGGCCGGTGCGGCACCGTGCCGAGGCGGGCAAGCTCACCCCGGCGCAGCTCGTGAAAGATCTTGCCCGGTTCCTCTTCGGTGAAGAGATCCACCTTCTGGCCCTGGTGGCGAGCCAGGAAGCGGAGCGTCCCGAGGGCAAGATCTGGCTGGAATGCGAGCGTCTCGAAGCCCGTGATGAGCGAATCGCGGCCGAAGGGCACGGCGTACCAGGGGATGCCCGCCGTCGGGATCGGTCCTGTCGGCGCGAGGTCGACCAGGGCCCGCAGGTCGAGCGCGCTGCGCAGGAGCAGGTCGTCGACCCGGGCGTCGGAGGTGGCGATGTGCGTGGCGCCACGGAGGAAGGCGGCATAGCGATCCCGCAACCGCTCGATGGCGTCGTCGAACGGAGCGCCGCTGCCTGGCTCGATGAGCTGGCCGTCCTCGGTCGGGATCGCCCGGGTCTCGAGGACGAAACGCTCTTGGGGCGCGAGCGCGACCTCGTAGTGCAGCGTCTGGCCGACCACGGCGTTCGGACGCGGGATGGTCGAGACCCGCGTCTCGCGCACGACGGCGTCTGCACCGGTTGCCTCGAGCGTCAGGCCATCGGGAGTCGCCGCCGCCGAGACCACGGCGGTCGTCCCGCGGCGATAGCCGCGAACGGCGAACATGTCCCCGAAGTCGGCATCGACCTCGAGCGCCAGGTCAAGGTTCACCGGATATGGCGAGCTGTTCAGGACGCCGATCCGCTCGCGCAGGCCGCCATCGATGAACCTTGCCCGTCGGATGGAGAGCGCCTGCCGGGGCAGCGTGCCGCCGTCGGGCAGCGGCAGAGGGTCGTTGACCAGCTGGACCGTCGCCACGTACGTCTCGCGATCGCTGGCCGAGAGCAGCAGCGGCGCCTGGCCATCGAGCGTCAGCTCGAACCGGCTCAGGAAGCGGACGTCGTTGAGGTAGAGGCCGAATCCCGCTCCAGGCGGGTCCATCGAGCCATCCATGGCGGTGACGACGACCGCGTGGCCCTCCTTGAGGGAGATGGTTGAGACCGCCGGGCTGGGCGTCGATGTGACCATGGCTCGTCACCTTAGCAGCGGCCGAGCGAGGCTGGCGCGGCGCCACCGCTGGTGCGGCGCCCCGGCGTTCAGGGGCCAGCGCGTGCGGCCGCCAGCAAGGCCTCGATCGTCAGCGGCGCCACGTTCAAGCCCAGTCGCGACGCGATCCGAGCCGTGACCGGTGCCAACAGACCGGTCGAGTCGAGGAGCGGGTGGTTGGAGGGCGCGAAGACATCGGCGGGGGCACCGTCGGCCACGATCTCACCGGCCCGCATCACGACCACGCGCTCGAAGTGGGCGGCGGCGAACTCCATGTCGTGGGTGATGGCGATGACCGTCCGACCCGACGCGGCATAGGCATCGACGATGCCACCGACGCGCGTCACGCCGGGGCCGTCCTGGCCCGTCGTCGGCTCATCGAGGACGAGGACCGCCGGGTCCATGGCCAGGATGCTGCCCAGCGCGACGAGCTTGCGACCTGAGACATCGAGGTCGTACGGATTGGTCGACCGGTCGCTCGTCAAGCCGATGGCCGCCAGCGCCTGGTCGACGAGCCGCGCGACCACGGCCTGCGCCATCCCCAGGTTGCTGGGCCCGAAGCGCAGCTCGCGCTCGACCGAGCGCGAGAAGAGCTGGTCATCGGGGTCCTGGAAGACGAAGCCGACCTGCCCGGCGAGACGGTGGATGGGCTCCGTGGCGATGTCACGTCCATCGAGCTTCACCGTGCCCGACAGCGGCCGCAGGAGGCCGACGAGGTGCTTGACCAGGGTCGTCTTGCCGGAGCCGTTCTGGCCGATGATGGCGACCCGCTGACCGGGTGCGATCGACAGCGAGACGTCGCGAACCGCCTCGACCTGGTCGTAACGGTGGACGAGCCCGGAGACCTCGATGGTCGGTATCGTCCGACCCGACGCTGGCGCCCAGACCGTCGCCATCGACGACGTGACGGCGGTCGCATCTTCGTGCCCCAGCGGCCGATCGGCGGCCAGCGACTCGAGCCCCCGACGCGCACCCAGCGCGGCGGCCACCGCGGCTTCGTCGAAGGCCTGGGCCGGCGCCACGCCCGATGCCTCGGCGAGGCGCACGATCGTCGGCGCCTCGATGCCCAGCGGCCCGAGCGTACCGGGTCCCCAGCGCGGCCCCAGGGATCGCGAGCGCTGCGGCCCTGCCGCCGGACAGGACGAGACAGCGATCCATGCGGCCGAGCACGACCGGGTCGTGCTCGGCGCACACGACGGCGCTGCCACTCGACGCCAGCTCGTCGAGCATGCGCGCGACCGCCAGCGTGCCAACAGGATCGAGCTGCCCGGTCGGTTCGTCGAGGACGAGCACGTCCGTGCCCATGGTGACCATGCTGGCGATAGCCACGCGCTGCTGTTCGCCACCCGACAGCGCGAAGGGCGCCCGGTCGGCCAGGGCGCCGATGCCGAGCTGTGCCAGGGCCGCGTCGATCCGCGCGTCCATCTCGGCCCGCGGCACGCCCAGGTTCTCGAGGCCGAAGGCGAGCTCCTCGCGGACCGTGAGCTTCGATGCGGAGAGCTGGTTGGCCGGCGTGGAGAAGACGATGCCGACATCGCCCGCCAGGCTCGGCCCGCCGGACTCGGGCTGTGCCTGACCGTCGACGATCAGCCGGCCCTCGACGTTGGCTCGGACGACGCGCGGGATGAACCCCGCGGCCACGAGCGCCAGGGTCGACTTGCCGGCCCCCGAGCGACCGGCGACACCGAGCCGCTCGCCGGCAGCCACGGTGAAGGAGAGGTCGGCGAGGCTTGGCTCCCGGCGGCCGGGATAGCGGACCCCGATGGCGTCGAACTCGAGCCTGGCTGGCAGGGTCATCGACCCAGCCCCAGAACGACCGCAGCGACCACGGCCACGGCCGCCACGAGGATCGCGACGCGCAGCCATCGATCCGCTGGCGGGTCGGCGACCTGTCGGTACGACGTCCGGTCTGGCCGCGTCCCGAAGCCGCGGGCCTCGAGGGCGAAGGTGCGCTCGCGGACGTCGATGAGCGAGCCCAGGATGACCGGCCCGATGAGCGGCACGAGCGCTCGCACCCGAGTGAAGATCGAGCCCGTGATGGGCAGGCCGCGCGCCTGCTGGGCCTCCAGGATGGCACCCGCTCGAGCCTGCATGCGCGGCACCATCTGGACGACCGAGAGGACCACGAACGCCAATCGATGGCTGACCCCACGAGCGACCAGGGCTTCGAGGATGTCGTCGGCCAAGGTCGTGAACAGGAACAGGACGGATGCCAGGAAGACGACCAGCAGACGACCGGCCGAGATGACCCCGAAGGCGAGGCCTTCGCTGGTCAGGGCTGCCGGCCCGAGCTGGATGATGACGTCCCGCGCACCAGGGAAGAAGAACGCGTTGACGAGGATGATCGACACGAAGAGCACGACCGGGATCCGCAGCGAGGCGAGCATCGGCCTGAGCAGCCCGGCCGACCAGCCAGCCACGACGACGATCACCAGGAGGGCCGTCAGGGTCACCGGCGGCAAGGCGAACGTCGCCAGCAGGACGAGGCCCAACGCCAGGAGCTTCGTGACCGGGCTGCGTCGGTGCAGCCAGCTCGTCCCGGAGCGGTAGTAGCCGGTCGTCGCTTCCGCCATCGCGGACGTCAACCGACCGCCGCGGTCAGTCGGACACCGTCATCTCGCCCCGGCTGTACATCGTGCGGACCGTGATGGGCAGGGCGATGAGGATGGCGTAGACGATGGTGTAGCTGATGGTCTTGTCGAGCGGATCGCTGGTCAGGCCCTGGGCGAAGGCCGACTGGAAGATGTTCAGACCGAGCGTCCGGAAGAGGGCCACCAACGCGTCCGTGCCGGAACCGGTGACGCCGCCGAAGAGGCCGGCGGCGATGGGCGCCGAGATGGCTGCGGCGACGAGGCCGGTCGTCAAGCCGCCGACCCAGACCGGGAAGAGCCGGGCATTCTCGCCGCGCGACGCCCAGACCCAGGCGCCTGCTGCGAGCAGACCGCCGAGGACGATCGCCACGATCCAGGCGGTCGTGTCGTCGAGCGCCAGCCCCGTCAGGTTCGCGCCGCCGAATGGCGCGCTGAGTGGCCCCGCCGCGTCCGGATCACTGCCGTCGAGGGTCGAGAACCAGCCGCTCGGGCCGAATACGAGCCGAACCAGGGCGGTGACGAGGACGAAAGCCGAGACGGCCGTGGCGATGCGCAGATACGTGCGGATGCGCGGGTCGTCGGCCGTGAAGGCGAAGACCGTCCGGGCCGACAGCCAGGCCACGACGACGCCCAGCGCCACGACCGCCAGCGCGATGACCACGAACTGGGTCTGATTCGCGATGGCCTGACCAGGGTCAGTCGGGAAGAGCTCCGGGATGCCGATGGTCTGCTGGACGATGACGAAGGCGATGGCGGCGACGGCGATGCCGGCAGCCATGGCGATGAAGCGACCGACCCGGGCGTCGTCGGCGCGCAGCTGGAACACGCCGCGGCTGGCCCAGAAGCCGGCCATCAAGCCGATGACCATGGCCACCGGCGCGAACGCCGCCGTGAACGGCCCGGCCCCGCCCGGCACGGGCAGCAGCGACCAGATGAGGTTGGAGAGCAGGCCGGTCAGCGCGCCAGCCCACGGCCCCGCCAGCACGCCCACCAGCACCGTCCCGATGGAGTCGACGTAGATCGGCAGGCGCAGGGCCACGATGATCGAGCCGATGGTGATGTTGATGGCGATCGAGACGACCATCAGCAGCAGCGTCGAGGTCGTCAGGTCGCGCGTCCGCCGCGCGATCAGGAAGAGGATGGGGACCGCGACGAGGAGGCCGATGAGGTAGAGGGCGACGTACGGCGAGACGCAGCCTTCCGTCTGGCCCTCGGCGCAGATCTGCAGCCAACCGAGCGAGTCCATCTCTCACCCTCCGTCCCCGACGCGGCGAGCCCGCTGGACCCGCGACGACGTCACGACTCAGTCTGCACTACGGTCGGGCCCTGCCGCCAGCCCCGCCACACGCTCGACGAAGCGCGCCAGGAACGTGGCCACATCCGCCTCCACGGCCACATCGAGCGTCGGCGGACGGCCCCAGGCCCGCCGCCAGTCGGTGACGGTCTCGCCGGCCGTCAGCGTGCCGGCCAGCTCCACGTCGACCGTCAGGGCCTCCGCCTTCACGAGCGACGGGTCGAGCGCGGCGGCCAGGGCCAGCGGGTCGTGGATGAAGGCGCCGTAGAAGCCGTCGTAGCGGCTGTGGAATTCCATGTAGAAGCGCAGCGCATCGGTCAGGTAGCGCACGATCGGCAGCTGCGGCGCGCCCGCGTCGTCGCCACAGCGGGCGGCGATCGCGGCCAGGTGGTCGGGCGTCAGCTTCGCCGTCTCGGTCACGTCGAGCCCCAAGGCCAGCGGTCGGGCGGGCAGGCCTACCGACTCCCTCGACTCCTGAACGGCAACGGCGCCGAAGGCATCGAAAACGGCCTTGGTCGCCTCGGGATCCCATTGCGCGTTCCACTCGGTGGTCGGGGCCGTGTTGCCCGGGATGCGGTACGCGCCACCCATGATGACCAGGCGACGGATCAGCAGCGGCAGCATCGGCTCGCGCTGGAGGCCGACGGCGATGTTGGTCAAGGGCCCGACCGCGACCAGCGTCAGCTCGCGTGGCCGGCGTCGGGCTTCGGCCACCAGCAGCTCGGCGGCCGGTCGGGGCGAGGCCGCGCGCGATGGTTCGGGCAGCTCCGCATAGCCCAGGCCGCGAGGTCCGTGCGTCTCGGGCGTGACCTCGAGCGGTCGGACGAGCGGCCGATCGGCGCCCAGCGCCACCTCGACGTCGGTACGGCCACCGAGCTCGAGCACGGCGCGAGTGTTGCGCTGCACGTTGTCCAGGTCGATGTTGCCGGCGACACAGGTGACCGCCACGAGCTCGGCCTCGGGCGAGGCGCAGGCATAGAGCAGGGCGAGGCTGTCGTCGATGCCGGTGTCGACGTCGAGGATGATCGGGATCCGGTCGGCGCTCACCGTGGTACGTCGCCGGGCAGCAGGACGTTCTCGCCCGGCACGAGCTCGAGGGCGACCGATGTCGCCTGCAGACCGGCACGATCGAGTGCCGCCCGCAGACTCGACGGATCCGGCGCGGGAAGCGGGCCCGTGGCACGGACGACGACCGTGTCGCCCCGAGAGCCGACGGTCACGACATCCCAGCCAGCGATGGCCGCCCAGACGTCGGCGGTCTGTTCGACGGCGTTCTCGTTGAGGGTCGCGTTGGCCAGCCGCGCGCCCGTCACAGCGAGCGGCACGATGACCAGCAGGACGAGGGCGACGATGACGAGGATCGGCGCGCGGCTGCCGAGACGCGAACGAGCGTCTGCAGTGCGCTCTCGATGCTCGAAGACCCGATAGAGACCCATGACCACGATGCCGCTGGCCAGGATCGCGCTGACGTTGGTCAGGAAGAGCAGCAGCGCGCCGGAGGCCTGATCAGGTGCGCCGGACTCCAGGGCCAGGCCGGCGACGGCGAGCGGCGGTACCAGCGAGATGGCGATGGCCACCCCCGGCAGGGTGTCGGAGACATCAGAGCGCGTCAGTGCGAAGGAACCGACGGCACCCGTGGCCAAGGCCGCGACGAGATCGACGAGGCGCGGTGAGACGCGGGCGGCGACCTGCGAGTTGTCCTCGGCCACCACCGGCACCGCGACGAAGATGCCGATGAGATACGCGATCACGACGACGGCCACCGCTCCGGTCAGGACCAGGGCGATCGAGCGGACCAGGTTGCGCCGGTCCGCCAAGACGATGGCCAGCATCATGCCCAGGATGGGCGTCATCAGCGGAGCCACGATCATCGCCCCGATGACCGTGGCCGTGGAGTCGCCGATGACGCCGGCGGAGGCGATGACTGCGGCCAGCAGGAGCAGGATCCAAAAGCGACTGAAGCGCCGGCCCTCCTCGGGACCCTCGAAGAAGAGCTGGTCCCGCATCCGCCCGATGTCCGCTTCCGTGACCCGAAGGACCCTGCCTGGTGCCGCCATCGTCGTCATGCTCGCCTCGCCTCCCATCGTCCGGAGCCGTCATGCCCGTGCCGTCGGGCCGAGCATAGCCGCGGCCTGACCCGCTGCGAACCGCAGGTACCACGCCGTCCGATCGCCGCTCCCGCGACGACCGAACGCCAGTCGCTTGGCCCAGCTCGACCGGGCGGCGGCCAGGTCGTCGGCTGTCGCCGGACGGACGTCGATCGGCGTCAACCCGGCCTCGCCGAACGAGCGGACGATCCGATCCGCGCCATCGGCGTCGAGCACCGACAGCCCGAGCGCTCCGTCGCGGGCCTCGACCGAGATGAGGAGCCGCAGCTCAGCGTTCGCGACCGGCTTGAGCAGCCCGGCCAGCGGGCAGACGATGGCGGCTTCGCCACGGACGATGCCTCGCAGCAGCGAGCCCCACGGGAACTGGACCGTAACGAGATCTGCGGTCGCGGCCAGCTCTGGCGGGAGCGCCTCCGCGGCAGCGACGATGAAGCGCGCGTTGGGCGTGCCACCCCGCGAAGGCTTGCGGGCCGCCCGCGTCGCGGCTTCGACCATGCCGGACGCGTTGGCATCGACCCCCAGGGCCAGGTTGGCCTCGTCGGCGCGGGCCCGCGCAAGGACGGCGCGACCGTCGCCGGTCCCGATATCGATGCTGACTCGCGGGTGGGCCGCGATCAGCTCGGCGAGTTAGCCGACGTCCACCTCGGTCAGGCGACGTCCGTCGAGGATGCGCATCGTCGAAGGATACCCAGATCGATCGCTCGGTCAACGCTCGCCCATCCCGACGCGCACGACAAGCCGGACAGCGAACGATCGCGAGGGGGAGGGAAAATCGCGGTCCGCGGCGCTAGGCTGCTCGCATGACTCGTCGACCACGTGGCCGTCCCCGCCACCCGGATGTCCTGACACCGGCCGAGTGGTCGGTGCTTGACATGCTGCGCCACGGCATGAGCCGCCGCCAGATCGCCGAGCGGCGTGGCGTGAGCCTTGATGCCGTCAAGTACCACGTCGAGAACATCAGCGGCAAGCTCGGGGTCTCCGGCGTCGCCGCCCTGCGCCACTGGCCGGGCTACCCGGCCTCGAGCCCCATGACCAGGAGGAACGTCCCGATGCCGACCAACGACCTCGCCCTCGGACCCATCGGGCAGGTCTCGCTGCTGGCGCGCGACATCGCGCGCGTCGAGACCTTCTATCGCGACACGCTCGGCCTGCCGCATGTGTTCACCTTCGGCGACCTTGCCTTCTTCGACGCCTCCGGCACGCGTCTGTACTTCCGAGCCGTACCCGAGGAGGAGTGGAGACCGAGCTCGATCCTCTATTTCACCGTCGACGACATCCGTACGGCGTTCGCGGCGCTCGAGGCTCGTGGCGTCCATACCACCGGAGCTCCGCACCTGATCCACCGACATGCGGACAGCGGGATCGAAGAGTGGATGGCGTTCTTCGAGGATGGCGAGGGCAATACCCTGGCCGTGATGTCCCGAGTCGCGCCTGAAAGCTAGGTCTGGGCGCTCGACCGGCTCGAGCAGCCCGACCGGGCGCGACGCCCAGCTCTGCGGTCTGGAACGGGGGCCCTTACGATACCGGCGACGCCCGACGCGGTCGCACCGGCAGGCGCCATCCAGGAGCCCGAGCCAGGAGCCCGCCCCGCATGATCGACTCGACCCAGCGGCACCGCGTCACCGTGATCCCCGGCGACGGCGTTGGCCCGGAGGTCACCCGAGCCGCGGTGCGCGTCGTCGAAGCCGCCGGCGTGGCTGTCGACTGGGAGGAGGCCGAGGCCGGCGCCGAAGTCTTCAAGCAAGGCGACAGCTCGGGCGTGCCGGTCGTCACGCGCGAGTCGATCGAGCGCACGCACGTCGTCCTCAAGGGGCCGCTCGAGACGCCGGTCGGTTTCGGCGAGAAGAGCGCCAACGTGACGTTGCGCAAGCTCTTCGAAACGTACGCCAACGTCCGTCCGGCTCACGAGCTGCCTGGCGTGCCCACCCGCTACGCGGGCGAGGGCGTGGACATGATCATCGTGCGCGAGAACATCGAGGACCTGTACGCGGGCATCGAGCACATGCAGACGAAAGACGTCGGCCAGTGCCTCAAGCTCATCAGCCGAAAGGGCTCGGAGAAGATCGTCCGCTACGCCTTCGAGCTGGCCCGCGCCGAGGGTCGGACGAAGGTCACGTGCGCGACCAAGGCCAACATCATGAAGCTGACCGAAGGCCTCTTCAAACGGGTCTTCGAGCAGGTCGCGGCGGAGTATCCGGGCATCACCGCCGAGCACCTCATCATCGACAACGTCGCCCACCAGTTCGCCAAGGCACCAGCCCAGTTCGACATCGTGGTCACCACGAACCTCAACGGCGACATCATCAGCGACCTCGCGTCGGGCCTCGTCGGCGGGCTCGGCTTCGCGAGCAGCGGCAACTACGGCGATGAGGTCGCCATCTTCGAGGCGGTCCACGGGTCTGCGCCGAAGTACGCCGGCAAGGACGTCATCAACCCGACCGCGCTCATCCTCAGCTCCGTGCTGATGCTCCGCCACCTGGGCGAGCACGAAGCGGCCGACCGCGTCCGGGACGCCGTCTATGTGACCCTCGAATCGGGCGCGGCGGTGACCCAGGACCTGGCCCGCCAGGCCGGCGGCGACATCGAGCACGCCGCGTCCACGTCCGCCTATACCGATGCCGTCATCGCCAACCTCGGTCGGCAGCCGGCGAACGCCCCGAAGGGCCGCGATCATGTCCGCCCGACGACGCCGCCGACGCCCCTGGCTCGCTGGTCATACGCCCCCGAGTCCTATGTCGGCGGCCGCCGCCAGGTCGGCGTCGATGTGATGGTCGAGAGCGACCTGGAGATCGCCCGGCTGGCCGCCGAGCTCGAGGCCGAAGGCGACCGTGCCCTGAGCCTCGAGATGCTCACCAGCCGCGGCACGAAGGTCTGGCCGGGTGAGCCCGTCGGCGACTCGGTCCGCTGGTACACGGCGCGCTACCTGTCGCCCGAGGACCGCGAACCGACCGACGCCGACATCCTGAGCCTGCTCGGCCGGATCTCCGAGCACCACCGCTGGACTCAGGTCGAGCGCCTGCAGTCGTTCGACGGCGAGGACGGCTTCACGAAGGCGGCTGGCCAGTGACGCCCGGCGCGAGGCGTCGCTCTTCGGCCGGCGGCGCGGATGTGGCGTATCCCGTGCGGCCCGTCGCGCCGGGTGCGCGGGTGGCCATCGTGGTCGGCAGTCGTTCTGACCTGCCCGTCATGGAGGCGGCGACACAGACGCTCACCGAGCTTGGCATCGTCCATGAGCTGCGGGTCATCAGCGCCCACCGCGCGCCCGCCTTGCTTGAGGGCTTCATCGGCAAGGCGGAAGCGAGCGGCGTGTCGGTCTTCATCGCCGCTGCCGGTCTGGCGGCCCACCTGCCCGGCGTCATCGCCTCGCGGACGACACGGCCGGTCATCGGCGTGCCCATGAAAGGCGGCGTCTCCGACGGCCTCGACGCGCTGCTCTCGATCGTCCAGATGCCCAAGGGCGTGCCGGTCGCCACGGTCGGGGTCGGCAACGCCACCAACGCGGCGCTCCTCGCTGCCCAGATCCTGGCCATCGCCGACCCCGACGTCGCCGCCCGACTGACCGGGCACCGAGCGGCGCAGGCGCAGGCCATCCTCGACGACCCCACGAACGCGGGCTAGGAAGGCCGGCCCGCGGGCCCATCGGCGCCACCGGCGTACACTCGGGGCATGGTCGACGACGAGCGCTGGACGCCGGGGATGCCTGTCCTTGACCGCCAGTCGGTGCCCGTCCAACGTGACGTCCAGGGACGCCCCCTGACCCCGAGTCGCGTGCCCGAGACGAAGCCGACGCCCCTGCAGCCGTGGTTCATCTACCTCTCCATCGTGGGCCTCATCTGCGGCACGATCGCCATCACGGCGCTCAACCTTGGGGCCACCATCGCCGACCCAGCGGTCCGACTGCCGGTCCTCCTCGGCGGCCTGATGCTGGTCCTGGTCACGGTCGACGCGGCCCTCCGCATCTGGCGCTCGGCCTTCGCCTGGCTGCCGGTCGATCGTGGGCGAGGGCTCTTCCGCTTCGTCTGGTTCGGCGTGGCCAGCCTCGGCGTGGCGCTCGAGATCGGCGCCATGCTCTTCGTCGTCGTGGCCTGATGGTTGCCGACGAGTTCGCCGACCTGGAGCACCGGCCCGAGGACGACACCTCCGGCGGGTTGCCTCCGTGGCTCGCCGAGACGCTCAACTTCTGCACGCGCTGCGGGGCCACCCTCCAGTTCGGGCCGATCGACGGCGATCACCGCGAACGGCTCGTCTGCCCGGCCTGCGGCCTGGTCGCCTACGTCAATCCCCGCCTCGTGGTGACCACCTTGCCGATCACCGCCACCGGCGAAGTCCTTCTCCTTCGCCGCGGCATCGAGCCGGGCGCCGGCCTCTGGGCCCAGCCAGGCGGCTTCCTGGAGATCGACGAGACCGTCCGCGAGGGCGCCATCCGCGAGACGCTCGAGGAGACGGGCCTCATCGTCGAGCCTGGCGAGATCGTCGGGCTCTACTCCCGGACGCAGGCCGCGGTGGTGGTCATCGCCTTCGAGGCCCGCATCGTGTCAGGCGAGCTGCGCACGAATCCCGAGGCGCTCGAGTTCGGGACCTTCCGGCCCGAGGCCATCCCCTGGGACGAGGTCGCCTTCCACACCTCGACCTGGGCATTGCGCGACTGGGTCCATCGCGTGCGCCCCGACCTCCACCCCGAGACGCGCCGCGAGCCGCCCACGATCTGAACGCTGGGCCGTCTTCGTGTCCACGGTTGCCGTCGATCAGCTCAGGTCGACGTAGACGTTCTTGACCTCGGTGTAGAGATCCATGGCGTGCATGCCGAGCTCGCGCCCGTTGCCCGACATCTTGTAGCCGCCGAACGGCGCCTCGGTGTGCACCGAGCTGTTGCAGTTGACCGACAGCACGCCGGCGCGGATGCCCTTGGCCACCCGCAGCGCCCGACCGATGTCGCGGCTCCAGATGGAGCCTGAGAGCCCGTACGGCGTGTCGTTGGCCATGCGTACCGCCTCGTCCTCGCTCTCGAAGGGGATGATCGAGACGACCGGGCCGAAGATCTCTTCGCTGCAGATGCGCATGTCGTTGGAGGCATTGTCGAAGACGGTCGGCAGCACGTAGGCGCCGTCCTTGAGCGACGCATCGGTCGGGGCCATGCCGCCGACGACGAGCTCGGCCCCTTCCTCGCGCCCGATGCCCACGTAATCGAGGACGCGATCGCGCTGCTTGAAGCTGATGAGGCTGCCCATCTCGGTCGCATCTTCCGAGGGGTCGCCGACCTTGATGTTGCGAGTCGCGTCGGCGAAGAGCTCGACGACCTGCTCGTGGACCGAGCGCTCCACGAAGATCCGACTTCGGGCGCAGCAGTCCTGTCCGGCGTTGTCGAAGACGGCGTACGGCGACTCGCGCGCGAAGCGCTCCAGGTCCGCGTCGGCGAAGACGATGTTGGGGCTCTTGCCGCCGAGCTCGAGGCTGACCTTCTTGATGCTCCCGGAGGCCAGACGCATGATCTCCTGGCCGGTCGTCGTCTCGCCGGTGAAGGCGATCTTGCCGACCTGCGGGTGCGCGGCCAGCGCCGCTCCGGCCGAACCGCCGGGACCCGTGATGACGTTGACGACACCCGGTGGGAAGCCGGCTTCGAGCGCCAGCTCGCCCAGCCGCAGCGCGGTCAGCGGCGTATAGCTGGCCGGCTTGAGGATGGCCGTGTTGCCGGCGGCCAGCGCCGGACCGAGCTTCCAGGAAGCCATCAGGAGCGGGAAGTTCCAGGGGACGATGAGCCCGACCACGCCGATCGGCTCGCGCAACGTGAAGTCGAGGCCCGGCTTGCTGACCGGGATGGTCTCGCCGAAGACCTTGTTGGCGGCGCCGGCGTAGTACTCGAAGACGAGGCTGACGCCGAGGATCTCCCCCCGGGCGCCGCTGATGGGCTTGCCGCCATTGCGGCTCTCCAGCTGGGCGAGCTCCTCGAGGTGCTGCTTGACCAGGTTCGACAGCTTCATCAGGGTCCGGCCGCGCTTGCTGGCCGACCAGCTCGACCAGCCTTTGGGATCGTCGTAGGCCGTGAGCGCCGCATCGACCGCTCGATCGACGTCGGCCTTGCCGCCCTGTGGAGCGGTGGCGATGACGACGCCGCGGGCGGGGTCGGTGACGCTGAAGGTCTGCCCATCGAGGGCGTCGACGGTCTCGCCGCCGATGACCATGCGGGCCTGCTGGATGGCGTCCGCGGGAGCGGCATCGGGGCGTTGGTCGGTCGTCATCTCGTGTCTCGGCGTGCCTCAGCGGGCGTTGGTCACATCAGGGATGTGCCGAAAAGGGTACTCCGCTCGCCCGTCCAACGACGTACCCTTCAAGTCTGCGCCGACCCTGCCGGGCCGAGCCCTACGACGACCGGAGGTTTCGACGGATGCTCATCGCACTGGTCCTCATCGGCATGGCCTCGATCCTGGGTCCGCGCCTGATCGACGTCGTCTTCTGGATCTTCGCCCAGGACCGCTGGCAGCAGGCATTCAGCGGCGTATTGAGCGGCAACATGGGCTGGGCGGTACTGGGCATCCTCCTGCTGCCCTGGACGACGCTCGCCTTCGTCATCGCCCAGCCGGTCGGCAACGACCTCCTGACCATCATCGCCGTGGTCATCGGCATCCTGGCTGACGTAGCCACGTATGGCGGCAGCGCCTACAAGAGCAAGAGCATCTACGCGGATAACGCCTCGTAAGCTGATCTGCTCGGAGACCGCCCAGCGGTCGCTCGCACCAGGGCGGTGCTTACGAGCTCGTGCCGAGGATCGGCCAGCGCCCATCGACGCGCGCGGTGAGGCCGCCGACCGGGTCGCCCGGCCAACGCACTCGGCGTTCGCCCAGCCCGGTCCAGTCTTCGAGATGCCAGCAGACGATCGGTGCGATGGCCGCCAGATAGGCGAAGGTCGACCACCAACCGGCATAGAGCGTCACCAGGTAGACCGCCAGGCCGGCCACGACCACGCCGCGGCCTGACCGGACGAAGGCGGCCGTCACCACGACCACGATGGCCGCCAGCACGAGCCGGGCGCGATCGATCGCTTCTGCCGCGACGGGGATGCCCAGGCCGCGCAACGCGTAGCCGAGCGAGTAATAGGCCTGCGGGTGGACGCGTTGCGAGAGCGAGAAGCTCTCCAGGAAGGCGCCGGGCCCCCAAGCGACGAAGGCGGGCAGCCAGATGGCGACCGAGGCCAGGCCAAAGCCTGCCAGTGCCGGCAGCCGCCCGAACCAGAGCAGGGCCGGCAGCCAGGCAAGGGCGTAGATCTTGAACGCGGCGGCACCGGCCAGTGCAGCGCCACCCCAGGCGCGCGACCGTTGCATGACGAGGATGGCGCCGAGCAGAAGCAAGCCCGCCGACGAGTCGTTCGAGCCGTCCGTGGCGAGGACGGTGAGCATCGGCGCGAAGGCGAAGATGGCCAAGCCGACCGGGCGACCGCGGATGCCCAGCAGGACCAGGACGATCGTCGACGACAGCATCTCCATGACCTCCGGCAGCGCCTTCGCCGGCAGATACCAAAGGAGCGCCAGCGGCCCGTACGGGAAGGGCGCCCCGGGCGGGATCGTCTGGGCATAGCCCACGCCCCAGGGGCTGCCGCCGGCGAGGACGCGCTCGATGGCGGCGACGGTCACGATGAGGGCGTCAGATGAGCTGGCTCCGATCAGCACCAGGCGGACCGTGACACCGGCCACGACCATGATCACGAGCGCCGCCGGACCGATCCGGTAGCGCAGCGAGGCGAGCAGCGTGACGAAGAGGACGACGCCCCAGAAGACGACGCCCGTGCGCGGCGTGGCCGCCGGCAGGAGCAGGAAGAGGCCGACGACGAGGCCGAGCCAGAGCATGCCGCCGTGCTCGGCGGTCTCCCGCTGGCGCGCCCAGGCGCCGATGGTGGCCCCGGATCCGGCGGGCGCATGATCCGTGCCGGCTCCGGCGACGTCCTCCCGTGGCTCACCCGCGACGCTCATCCGCCGGCCGCCTCGCCCCGGGCGATGAGCGCCGCATAGCGCTCCGGGTCCACGTTGCCGCCGCTCAGGACGACCACGATCGGCCGTGGCGCGTCGACCGGCAACGCGAAGAGCAGGGCGGCCAGCGCCGTGGCACCCGACGGCTCGAGGACGAGGCCGGCTTCGCGCTGGGCTCGGACCATGGCCCGACAGATCTCGTCCTCTTCGACGGTCAGGATGCCTTCGAGGGCGGTGACGAGGTGGAGGAATGGGAGCGCACCGAGCGCGGTCGTGCGTTGGCCATCGGCGATCGTCCGGTCGGTCGCGTCGGGTGCCCAGCGGACGATGTGCCCGGCCGCCAGCGAATCCCGTCCGTCCGCGGCAAGGGCTGGCTCGACACCGTAGACGCGTGCATCAGGCCGGAGCGCCCTGACGGCGGTCACGACACCGCTGGCCAGCCCGCCGCCGCCGACCGGCACCAGGACGGTGAAGGGCCCTTGAACACCGAGCTCGGCCAATTGGCGCACGATCTCGAGCCCGATGGTGCCCTGGCCGGCGATGATCCGTGGCGTCGTCGTACGGAGGGATCAGCGTCAGCCCGCGTTCGGCGGCCAGCTCGGTCGCCCTGGCCGCCCGTTCGTCCGAGCTCGGGCCGACGAGGACGACCTCGGCGCCGTCGGCGCGGGTGCGCTCGACCTTGGTCGCTGACGCGTTCGATGGCATCACGATCAGGGCACGTACGTCGAGCAGGCGTGCGGCCCGGGCCACGCCCTGGGCATGGTTGCCGCTCGAGTGCGCAACCACGCCCGCCGCGCGTTCCGCCGGTCCCAGCTGGGCGATGGCGTTGTAGGCACCGCGCAGCTTGAAGGCGCCGATGGGCTGGAGCGACTCGGGCTTGAGGTAGGACCACGCCGATCCGTCCGGTTCGACCGGCCCGAACGCGAGGAGGGGCGTGACCGCCGTCACCCCACGCAGTCGTTCGGCGGCGGCCTCGATCTCGGGCAGACCGACGAGCGTCAGCGCGTCAGACATCGGAGCCAGTCATCGACCCGCGTCGGCACGGTCGGCCATCTAAGCCCGTCGGTTCACGGCACACGACGACGAGCGGTCAGAAGTAATTGACGGTGATGCCACCGTCGACGACCATCGAGGCCCCGTTGGTCCAGCGCGATTCGTCCGAGGCAAGGTACATGGCCATGTACACGATCTCCTCGGGCTTGCCGAAGCGGCCGGTGGGATTGCGCGCCAGCCGGATGCGCTTGGCCTCTTCGTCCTTGACCAGCCAGTCCATGAGCAGCGGCGTCTCGACGGGACCAGGACAGATCGCATTGCTGCGCACGCCCCGCGGACCGAACTGGACCGCCAGCGATTTGGTCAGCGCGAGCACGGCGCCCTTGGAGGCGGTGTAGGCGTCCTGCGGGTTGGAGCAGCCCAGGATGGCCACGAAGCTGGAGATGTTGATGACCGATCCGGAGCCCTGTTCGAGCATCACCGGGATGGCGTACTTGCAGCCCAGGAAGGTGCCCCGCACGTTGACTGCCATGACCTGGTCCCAGGCCTCGACCGATGTGTCGATGACCGAGTGATCCGCCTCGGGCATCACGCCGGCGTTGTTGTAGAGCACGTCGACGCGGCCGTAGGTGGCGACGGCATGCGCGATCATGCCCTTGGCGTCGGCCTCCTTCGACACGTCGGTCTTGACGAATGTCGCCGATCCGCCGGCCTCCTCGACCAGCCGCACGGTCTCCTGGCCGGCCGCCTCCGAGAACTCGGCGACGACGACCTTGGCGCCCTCGGTCGCGAACATCTGGGCGGCCGTGCGGCCCATGCCGCCGCCGGCACCGGTGATGACGGCGACCTTGTCCTGGAGTCTCATCTGGGGCACCTCACCTGAGCCGCGTCAGAGCGGCCGCTGACTGGCTGGATGGGTCTGTGCGGAGCGTACTGCGCGGGACCCGCCCGCGTGCACGCCCGGTGGCCGGGCGATCGGGTCGGGTCAGTGACCGTTTGCCAGGCCCACGATGTTGTAGGCGGTGACGGGTCGGCTGAAGCCCTTCAAGGCCAAGTCGCCGACCGGCTCGCCGACGACGATGTCCTCGACCGCCGAGTAGCCGCGCTGGTTGACGAGGATCTGGCCGGGGCGTGCCTCGCTGCACAGTCGCGAGGCCATGATCACGACCGTGCCGATGGCCGCATAGTCGTAGCGACCCTCGAAGCCGATGCGCCCCATCGTCGCGTGCCCGACCGCCATGCCGACCCCGAAGCCGAGCTCGTAGCCGCGCTTGCGCCAGGCCTCGTGCATCGTGTCGAAGCGATCGCGCATGGCGCACGCCATGCGCACCGCGCGAGCTTCGTGATCGGTCTGTTGCACCGGGTCGTTGAAGAAGACCAGGATGCCATCACCGGCGAAGTGCTCGAGGGTGCCGCCGGCTTCCATCACCATGCGGCCCATCTCGCCGTGATAGTCACGGAGCATGTCCAGCAGCTCCTCCGGCTCGGCGGTCTCGGCGAAGGACGTGAAACCACGCAGGTCGCTGAAGACCGCGGTGATGACCCGGCGATGGCCGTCGAGGAGCGCCTCGCCATCGGCACTCGAGACCAGCTCGGCGACCTGCGGCGAGAGGAAGCGGGCCAGCTCGCTCCGCTGGCGGTCGATGGTGCGCAGGTACTCCCGCTCCAGGTCGCCGAGGCGCTTGGCAGCCAGCGAGGTCGACAGCCTGGCCTGGAGGACGGCCGCGTTGAATGGCTTGGGCAGGTAGTCGGCAGCGCCCATCTCGATACAGCGGACGACGCTGTCGAGGTCCTCGACCGACGAGATGACGATGACGGGCAGATGCGCCGTCGCTTCGGAGGCCTTGATCCGCCCGAGGGTCTCGTAGCCATCCATCTCCGGCATCTCGAGGTCGAGCAGCACGACGTCGATGCCCGACGCGCCGTCGGCTTCGAGGAGCTCCATCGCGACGCGGCCGTTCTCGGCCTCGACGACCTCGTGGCCCTGGTTCTCCAGGGCGCGTGCGAGGATGGTTCGATTGAGGCGCGTGTCGTCGACGACGAGGATGCGGCCGTGCTCGTCGGTCACGTTGCCTCGCCTGTCGTCACGGCGGCTCGCAGCGCGGCTTCAACGTCGACATAGCTGGCGGCGGCCATATCGACTCGCGCTTCGAGCCCGGCCAGTTCGCCCGCCCCCGCCGCGGCCTCGATCTCCCGGCACTGTGCCGCGAGTCCGTTGGCGCCGAAGCTGGCGCTCGTCGATTTCAGCGTGTGCGCTGCCCGGCGGGCGGTCACGGCGTCGCCAGCGGCGATCGCCCCTCGCAGCTCTGCGAACAGCGTGGGGCTGTCACCCAGGTAGGTGTCGACGAGCTCGGCCAGGAACTCGCGGTCGCCGCCGACGGTCTCGAGCAGCTCGGCGAAGGCGGCGTCGTCGATCGGTGCCTCAGGCATCGGGACCTCCCGTCTGTGGTGGCGTGGCGGGAACGCTCGATGAGACGGCGAGGCTGGTATCGGGCTCGCGGGCGGGCGCGACGGCCAGCGCGGCCGCCAGGGCCGCCGGCCGGATGGGCTTGGAGACATAGTCGTTCATGCCGGCCGCGAGGCAGAGCTCGCGGTCACCGGCCAACGCGTTGGCCGTCATGGCCACGATCCAAGGGCCGTCGGTAGCCCCGGTCGAGTCAGGCGCACGCGCAGCCCGGATCCGACGCGTGGCCTCGAGGCCGTCGAGCTCAGGCATCTGGACGTCCATGAGGATGACGTCGTACGGCGTCCGTTCCAGCGCGGCGATGGCCTCGATGCCGTTGCCGGCGACGTCGGTGGCGTAGCCCATCTGCGCCAGGAGGCGGATGGCCAGCTTCTGATTGACCGGGTTGTCTTCGGCCAGCAGGATGCGCAGCGGATGACGCAGGCCGAGCTCCGCGTCGATCGATGGCCGCTCGGCCGCACGCAGGGGCACCGCGGCCTGCTGCCCGACGAGAACGGTCACGAGCGCGTCGTGGAGCGCGGACGGCTTGACCGGCTTGGTCAGGAAGGCGGTGATCTCCGGCGCCTCACGATCTCGGTTGCCGACCGACGAGAGGACGACGATAGGCATCGTCGCGCTGCCCTTGGTGGCGTGGAGCCGCTCGGCCAGCGCGTAGCCGTCCATCTCCGGCATGGCGATGTCGATGAGCGCCACGTCGAAGTGCTCGCCGGCCTCGATCCAGCCGAGCGCCTCGCTTGGCCGGCCCGTCTCGCGCGCGCTCATGCCCCAGCGGGCGATCTGGGCGACCACGATCTGACGATTGGTGGCGTTGTCGTCGACGACGACGGCTCGCCGGCCGACCAGCTCCGGCAGCGGCCCACTGCGTGCCTGCGGCAGGTCGGCGTCGGAGGCCTCAGGCACCTGGATGCTGAGCCGGAAGGTGCTGCCCTCGCCTTCGACGCCCGAGCTCTCCGCCACGATGGTGCCGTCCATCAGTTCAGCCAGGCGGCGACTGATGGCCAGGCCGAGGCCCGTCCCGCCGTAGCGCCTCGAGACCGACAGGTCGCCCTGGCTGAAGGACTGGAAGAGACGGTTCATGCGCTCGGGCGGGATGCCGATGCCGGTGTCCGTGACCTCGGCCACGATCTCCCATCGTGGGGATCCGGAACCCCTGCCGCGCGCGCTTAGCTTGTGGCCGGTGACCCGCAGCACGACCTCGCCACGCTCGGTGAACTTGACGGCGTTGGAGAGCATGTTGAGGACGATCTGGCGGAGCCGTCCGGCGTCGCCGGCGACCGCGCGGGGCAGGTCCTCGTCGAAGGCGTAGGCCAGCTCGATGCCCTTGGCCGCCGCCGAGGGGGCCAGGACGTCGAGCGCGCCCTCGATGCACTGGCCGAGCGCGAAGGGCTGTGTCTCGAGCTCGATCTTGCCGGCCTCGATCTTCGAGAAGTCGAGGATGTCGTTGATGATCGTCAGCAGCGCCTCGGCGGAGGTGTCGATGGTCTCGGCGAAATCCCGTTGCTCAGTGTCGAGCGACGTGTCGAGGAGCAGCCCGCTCATGCCGATGATGGCGTTCATCGGCGTCCGGATCTCGTGGCTCATGGCGGCCAGGAACGTGCTCTTGGCCTGGTTGGCCTGCTCGGCTGCCTCCTGGGCCGAGCGGCCATCCTCGAACAACCGGGCGTTCTGGATGGCGATGGCGGCCTGCTGGGCAAGGCCGACGAGGAAGGACAGATCGGCTCCCGTGAAGCGTTCCCCGGGCTCGGAGCGCCAGACGGCCATCATGCCGATGACCTTGCCGCGCGAGCTCAGCGGAGCCGCCATCAGCCGGTACTCGATGTCGTCGTCCTCGACGCCTGCGATGGTCACGCTACGGCTGTCGTTCGCCACGTCGTTGATGGCCTCGGCGTCGCCTCGCTGGGCCAGGTCGCCGATGATGCCCTCGCCGAGCATGATCGTGTCGGACATGACCGCCGGCGCGAACGATCCCTTGGCCACGAAGGGCCGGAAGACCTGGCCGTCGTCGTCGGCCAGGAAGATGGCGCTGGTGTCCGCGGTCAGCAGCGTGAGTGCCCTGTCCGCCATCCGTTCGAGGACCGAGCCGAGGTCGAGCATGGCGGAGATCTCGGCGGCGACCTCCGCCAACGCGGTCATCTCGCCGGCCTGGCGCTGGGCATCGCGGTAGAGGCGCGCGTTCTGGATGGCGACCCCGACGTTCGGCGGCCAGCGTCGCCAGCAGGCGCTCGTCGGCCTCGCCGAAGCGTCCGCTTTCGGTCGTGTGCTGGACGCTGACCACGCCGATCGCGTCGTCGCCGGCGATGATCGGCACGCCGAGGTAGGAGCTGGCCTGCGTGCCTCTCCGGGCCCGGCCCACCCACTCGGCCTCCTTGTTGATGAGGATCGGCTGGCGAGTCTCGAGGATCTGCGACGTGAGGCCCTCGCCATACCGCATGGCGGGCTCAGCTCGGCGCTCGCCGAGTTCGCTGTAGTAGGCGAACTCGATGAGGTCGGTCTCCCGATCGTGGAGTGCGACGTACACCAGGTTCGCGTCGAAGGTCACCTGCATCTGGTCGCCCAGCCGCTCGATGAGCGTGTCCATGTCGAGCTGCGCAGAGAGCGCCTGACCGACGTCGTTGATGATGGCGAGCTCCGCCGCGCGCTGATGCGTCTCGAGGAAGAGGCGGGCGTTGTCGAGCGCGACGCCGGTGCTGGACGCGATCGTCGTGAGGAGTCGCACGTCCGCCTCGGTGAACGCGCTCTGGCGTGCGCTGGAGATGGAGATGACGCCGAGGACGCGTTCGCCGACCAGGATCGGCACGCCGAGATACGACTCATCGCCCACGACGATGGCGCCGATGCCTTCCATGGCGAGTTGCTCGTCCTGAGTCCCGAGGACGAGTGGCAGCTTCGTGCGGATGACGTGCGAGGTGAGGCCGGTCCCGAAGGCGATGGGTTCGAAGGTCGCCCGTTCGCCGGCCTCGACGTCGTAGGGGAAGCTGATCAGGCTCGCGGCCTCGTCGTACAGGGCGATGTACATGTACGGGGCGGCGAAGATCGCTCGCAGGCGCTCGCCGACCAGCTCGATGATGGCCTCCATCTCGGTCTGCTGCGCGAGAGCGGCGCCGACCTCGTTGACCACGCTCAGCTCGTTGTTCCGCTGGCGGGTCTCATCGATGAGCCGGGCGTTCTCGAGGGCCACGGTCAGGCTGGCGACGAGGGTTGTCAGCAGCTCCAGGTCCGACTTGCTGAAGGCGCTCTCGTGGTCGAGGTTCTGGAGCGAGATGACGCCGGCAGACGCGTCCGAGATGTTGAACGGCACGTAGAGCGCCGACCGCGGCGGCTCGCCGCTGACCACCAGCGGGTTGCCGAACTCGGCAGCCCGTGCCGCGAAGTCGTCGACCAGCATCGGGCGTCCGGTCTCGATGACGAAGCGACGGAAGCCGACCAGCTCCATCGGCTCATCCGGAAAGCGGACGCCGCGTTCGATGGTGTACGGGAAATGGAGGAAGCCGGTCCGTTCGTCGTAGATGCCGATGTCCACGACCTGGGCGTCGAAGATCTCCTGGATCTTGTCGCCCACGAGGTCGTACATGCCCTGCATCTCGAGCTGCTCGGCGAGACCCTGCTGGACGCTGTTGATGATGGCCAGCTCGGCTGCTCGCTGCCGGGTCTCGTCGATCAACCGCGCATTTTCGAGCGCCACGCTGAGGCTGGCCGCGATGGTGCTCAGCAGGTCCATGTCCGACTGGCTGAAGGCGTCCTCGCGATCGAGGTTCTGGAGCGAGATGACGCCGTTGGTGGCACCGCTAACGAAGAGGGGCGCGTAGAGGACCGACTTGGCCGGCTCGCCAGAACCGATCGCGTCGGGCTGCCCGAGCTCCGCCGCGCGCGCCATGGCGTCGCGGTTGACCATGATCGGCTGGCCGCTGTCCATGACGTGGCGCCTGAAGCCGATGAGCTTCATGGGCTCATCCGGGAAGCGCACGCCGCGCTCGATGGTGTACGGGAAGCGCAGCAGGCCGGCGTCCTTGTCGTAGATGCCGATGTCGACGACCTGGGCATCGAAGATCTCGCGGATCTTGTCGCCCACCAGGTCGTACATCGCCTGCATGTCGAGCTCGGAGGCGAGGCCCTGCTGGACACCGTTGATGATGGCCAGCTCGGCGGCCCGCTGGTCCGTCTCGGTCAGCAGGCGCTTCGTCTCGTCGAACAGGCGGGCGTTCTCGAGCGCGACGCCCATGCTCGTCGAGAAGGTCATCAGGAGACGAGCATCCGCCTCGGAGTATGCGTTCTGCTGGAGGCTCTCGAGGGCCATCACACCGAGCACGCGATCGCCGGCCAGGATGGGTACCCCGAGCCAGGATTCGGTCGGATAGTCGCCGGCCGTGACGGCTCCCTTCGCATCGCTCTCCGCCGCCGTGCCGATGACCAGCGGCTGGCGCGACTCGATGACGATCGATGTGAGGCCCTCACCGAGCTGCATCGGTTCGCTGTGGTAGCGGGTGCCCTCCTCGACTTCGTAGGGAAAGCTGATCATCCCGTTCGGTTGGTCGTAGAGGGCGATGAAGATGGAGTTGGCCTCGAACAGGCTGCGGACGCGCTCGCCGACGACCTCGGTGATGGCCTCGAAGTCGAGCTGCGCGGCCAGGGCGGCGCCGATCTCGTTGATCAGGCCCAGTTCGGCCGCGCGCTGGTCGGTTTCGGCCAGCAGCCGCTTGGTCTCATCGAAGAGGCGGGCGTTCTCGAGAGCCACCCCCATGCTCGTGGCGAGCGTGGAGACGAGGCGCTCGTCCGCCTCCTGGAAGGCGTTCGGCTTGGGGTCGGACATGGCGATGATGCCGATGACGTCGCGACCCGACCTGATCGGGACGCCCAGCCACGACTCGGTCACGGCGGCGCCATCGGGGAAGATCGCGCCGGCCGCCAGCTCCTCGGCCAGCGTGCCAAGCCTCAGCGGTCGCTCCGAACCGATGACCGTCGACGTCATGCCCTCGCCGATCGGGTTGGGCTCGACATCGAGGCGTTTGCCGTTGTCGAACCAGTACGGATAGGAGATCAGGTTCGCTGTTCTGTCGACGAGTGCGATGTACAGGTCACGCGCCTGTCTCGCGAAGATCGCCCGCAGCCGCTCGCCGACGAGCTCGACGATGGCCGCGAAGTCGAGCTGGGCGGCCAGCGCGGAGCCGATCTCGTTGATGAGCGCGAGCTCCGCGGCGCGCTGGTCGGTCTCGGCCAGCAGGCGCTTCGTCTCGTCGAAGAGGCGGGCGTTGGCCAGCGCGACGCCCATGCTCGAGGCGACGGTCGAGACGAGGCGCTCGTCGGCCTCGCTGAAGGCGTGCTGCCGATTGTTGCCGAGGACGATGACAGCGGTCATGTCGGAACCGACCGCGACGGGCGCTCCGAGCCAGGACTCGGTCGTTGCGACCGTGGCCTGCCGGCACGATGCCGCCGTTGGCGATCTGTTCGTCGAGCGTGCCGAACCTGAGCGGCCGGTTGGTGCGGATGACGATGGATGTGAGGCCCTGGCCCAGCTCGATCGGCTCGCTCTGGATCCGCTTGCCGTCGTCGATGTCGTACGGGAACGCGATCTGGTTCGAAGTCGTGGTCATAGACGGCCACGAACATGTCGCGGGAGTGTGCCTCGAAGATGGCCCGCAGCCGGTCGCCGACCAGGTCGACGATGGCATCGAAGTCGAGCTGTTGCGCAAGCGCAGAGCCGATCTCGTTGATGAGCGCCAGCTCCGCCGCGCGCTGGTCCGTTTCTGCCAGCAGGCGCTTGGTCTCGTCGAAGAGGCGGGCGTTCTCGAGCGCTACGCCCATGCTCGACGCAAGCGTCGCCAGCAGTCGCTCGTCGGCCTCGCTGAAGGCGTGAGGAGTCAGGCTCTCGAGGCCGATGACGCCCATCACGCGAGCTCCGGCCGGGATGGGGACGCCAAGCCAGGATTGCGTGTCCGAGCCGCCGACCTGGATGGCTCCCGCCGCGGTCTGCTCCTCGATCGTGCCAAGTCGGAGCGGTCGTCCCGAGCGGATGACGGTCGACGTGATGCCGGGCCCGAGGTCTCGACGTCCCGCGCTCGAAGCGCTCGCCCTCATCGATGTCGTACGGCCACGTGATCGTGTTCGTCGCCTCGTCGTAGACGGCGATGAAGATCGAGCGCGCGTCGAAGATGGAGCGCACGCGCTCGCCGACGAGCTCGATGATGGCCGCGAAGTCGAGCTGCTTGGCGAGGGCTGAGCCGATCTCGTTGACGAGCGCGAGCTCGGCCGCGCGCTGGTCTGTCTCCGCGAGGAGGCGCTTCGTCTCGTCGAAGAGGCGCGCGTTCTCGAGCGCCACGCCCATGCTCGACGCCAGCGTCGACAGCAGGCGGACGTCGCCATCGTCATAGGCATCGTGTTCCAGGCTTTCGAGGGCGATGACGCCCAGGACGCGATCGCCGGCAAGGATCGGCACACCGAGCCACGACTCGGCCTCGAGCCCATCCGCGACGCGTCCGCGCGCGATGCTTTCCTCGAGCGTTCGAAGCAGAAGCGGCTGGCCCGACGTGATGACGATCGAGGTCAGCCCCGCGCCGAGCTCGAACGGCTCGGTGTGATACGGCTTGCCCTCTTGCAGTTCGAACGGGAAGGTGATCTGGCGGCTGACGGCGTCGTACAGGGCCACGAACATCGAATGCGCTGCGAACATCGTCGAGATGCGCTCGCCGATCAGCTCGATGATGGCGTCGAACTCGAGCTGCTTGGCGAGGGCGGAGCCGATCTCGTTGACGATGGCCAGCTCGGCGGCGCGCTCGTCCGTCTCGGCCAGGAGGCGCTTCGTCTCGTCGAAGAGGCGCGCATTCTCGAGTGCGACCCCGAGGCTGGCCGCCACCGTGGAGAGCAGGCGGAGATCCGACTCGCTGAACGCGTGCTTCTCGACCGAGTCCAGGCTCACCGCGCCGATGACCTTGTCGCCCGACACGATGGGCACGCCCATCCAGGATTCAGTCGGGGTTCCCCAACGCACGGCCCCGGCCGCATCTGCCTCGGCTGCCGAGCTGAAGAGAAGCGCCGTCCGATCGCGGATGACGGTGGAATTCAGGCCTTCGCCAAGGTGCCGCACCGGCGCTTGGATAGCGCGATCCCTCATCGAGAGCGAACGGAGTGCTGATCTCCTGGGTCGCGGGGTCGTAGAGGGCGATAGCCATCGTCCGGACGTCGAAGATCTCGCGCACCTTCTCACCGACCAGCTCGATGATGGCCTGGAAGTCGAGCTGTCGCGCGAGCGCGTCACCGATCTCGTTGATGACCGCGAGTTCTGCATTGCGTTCGCGCGTCTCCTCGATCGCCCGCGCCCGGCTGAGCGCGGTCGCGATGTGCTGGCCGACGAAGGCGAGGAGATCGCGGTCGTCGTCCGAATAGCGCGCATCGGCCGTGTAGGTCTGGATGACGAGGGCGCCGAGGGTCTGACCCTCGGTCTTGAGTGGCACGCCGAGCCAGTCGCCCTCGGCGTAGACCCCGACCGAGATCGATCTCGCCTTTCGCGACCAGCTCCGCGGAGACCTCTGGCGTCATGATGATCGGCTGACCCGTCCTGATGACGTATGCCGTCGCCCCCCCTGCGTCCCCCGTCCCCATCGGTTCCCAGACATTGGGGTCCGGAAACGTGTCGAGCTCGTCGACGGCGTACGGGAAGCTCATCGCCTGCCGCGCCTCGTCATAGAGCGCGATGTAGAAGTTCCGAGCGTCCATCAGCTCGCCGACGATGGCGTGCATCGCCGGATAGAACTCGGCCATCTCGTGGATCGAGCTGGCCGTGTCGGCGATGCGGTAGAGCGCGTCCTCGACCTTCAGGGCGCGCTGACGGTCGGTTTCGAGCGCCTCCAGCTCGGCGATGCGCGCCTTGAGGGCGCCGTTCGTCCTTGGGTTCAGCGGTTTCGATTCGGCGGCAGCGGTCGTGCCGGCTTTTCGACCAGCCTTAGGCACCGGCGCCCTCGAGCGTGGCGCCGAGCGCGCGAGCCTCGATCTCGGCCATCAGCTCCGGCACGAGGATGGGCTTGCGCGTGGAGCCGTCCATGCAGGACATGATGCAGGTCTCGCGATCTCCGTGCGTGACGGTGACGCCGTCGCCACCGGTCGGCCGGGCAGTTCGCGGCGACGTGGCGGAAGGCATCACGAGCGTGCGCGGCATCTCGCGGAATGGAGTGTCGGACATCAGGGACCCTCATGACGGACCGTCGGCCGTGTTCGCGGCGCCCCGACGACGCAGCCACGATAGTACCGGGCGTTGGGATCAGGGCGCAGAAGTCGTGCGCGCGGACCCGGCCGGCGGGTGCCTCAGCTGCGCTCGAGGTAACGCTCGCGCTCCCAGTCGTGCACGACGGAGTCGTAGACCTGCTGCTCGACCCGGGCCGCATTGAGGTAGTGGTCGACGACGTCCTGGCCGAAGATGGCCACCGCGGCCTCGGACCGCTCGAGCTCCCAGATGGCTTCGTAGAGCGCGCGTGGCATGCGGTCGCAGCCGGTGGCGACGTATCCGTTGCCCTTGTACTCGGGCTCGAGCGCGAGCTCGTGCTCGATGCCGTAGAGGCCGGCGCCGATCATCGCGGCGTAGGTCAGGTAGGCGTTCATGTCGCCACCCGGAAAGCGATCTTCGACGTGCAGGGCGCTGCCGCGTCCGACGAGGCGGAAGCCGGTCGTGCGATTGTCGCGGCCCCAGACCACGTTGACCGGCGCCCAGGACAGGGAGGCGTAGCGCTTGTAGGAGTTGATGTTGGGCGCGATGAAGACGGCCAGCTCTCGTGACAGCTGCATCATCCCGGCCATGAATCGGCTGAAGACCTTGGACATGTCGTAGGGCAGCTTCGCCTTCGGGTCATTCGTCAGGGATGTCGTACCGTCGTTGTCCCAGAGGCTCATGTGGAGGTGGCCCGATGAGCCGGTCCAGGTGTGGTCGGGCTTGGACATGAAGGTGATGCCCCAGCCGTTGAGATAGGCGATCTCCTTGGCGCCGTGCTTGAAGATGACGCTCCGATCGGCCGACTCGAGGACATCGTCGTAGCGGATGTTGACCTCGTGCTGACCGGGCGCGGCCTCGCCCTTGCTGAACTCGATGGGCACGCGCGCCTCGGTCATCTGATTGCGCAGGAGCCGATGCAGCGGCTCCGCCTTCGTCGCCTGGAGCAGGTGATAGTCCTCGTTGTAGGTGCCGAAGCGCTCCGGGGGCACGAAGCCCTTGCGGGCCATGTCGTCCCACGAGTCGCGCAGCACGTAGTACTCGAACTCCGAACCGGCCTTGACCCGGAATCCGCGCTCGGCCGCGAGGGCGACCTGGCGCTTGAGGATGGTTCGCGGGGAGACCGGGATCTCCGTGTGCGTCTCCTCGTCGATCGTGTCCGAGAGGACGAGCGCCGTCTTCTCGAGCCAGGGCAGGACGCGCAGCGTGTCCCAGACCGGGGAGGCGATCCAGTCGCCGTAGCCGGTCTCCCAGTTCATCAGCGCGAAGCCCTCCGGCGTGTTCATCTCCATGTCGGTGCCCAGCAGGTAGGTGCAGAAGTGGGCGCCATGGTCGATGACGCCGTCCAGGAACGCCTGGGCCTGGACGCGCTTGCCCATCAGGCGGCCCTGCATGTCCGTGATGGCGACCACGAGCGTGTCGATGCGCCCGTCGCGGACCATGGCTTCGAGCTCCTCGAGCCGGGGGTGCTTGGCGTGCGTCTCGCTCATGGAGCTGCCTTTCCGTGATGATCGGGGGCCGGCCGGACCTGCCGGCCGGCCCCCGGATGACGACGGGCAGTCGATCAGGCGCTGATCTGCCCGGCCGCTGTCTCGAATTCGCGCTCGATCTCCGTCAGCTGGGCGGCGTCGCCCATCGACCGCGGCCCAAGGAAGTGCTTGCGGGCCCAGCCGAAGTAGTAGATCAACAGGAAGATCACGGCCGCGGCCATGAACGGCCAGCTGATGTTGCCAGAGGTCGGGAAGGAGAACAGGACGAGCAGGACGAGGATCCAGAGCAGGGCCAGGATCGCCACCGGCTTGGACCAGCGGCCGAGACTCCAGACGCGTTCCGACTTCCACTCCTCGCTCCGCGTGCCGAGGTAGATCGGGATGCCGTAAGCGGCGTACAGGAAGATCGTGCTGATGGCGGTCACGATGGCGATGGCGATGCCGCCGCCGCCCTCGCTGCCGGACGCGCCGAGGTAGAAGGCCGCCACCGCGAACAGCCAGGCCACGACGACGATGGCGACCAGCGCGTTCGTCGGCGTCCGGTACCGATGCGAGACCTTCTTGAGCCAGCGCGAGCCGGGCACGCCGTCGTCACGGCTGAAGGCGAACAGCATCCGGCCGGCCGAGGCGATCGACGACAAGCGTGCAGAACGACATGGCGATGGCGATGGCTGCGCCCAGCAGGGCTCCGACCATATCGAGGTTGTACTTCAGCGTGTCATAGACGGCGTAGCCCTGGCCGAAGTAATAGGTGCTGTACGTCGACGAGTCCGTCAACTCCTTGGGGAAGAGCGTCGACAGATCGGGCAGGTGGGTGGCCAGCGCGAACAGGAAGATGAAGCCGAAGAGAGCCGAGACCGCCACCGACAGGAAGATGCCCCAGGCGCTGGCGATGCGAGCGCCGACCGTCTCCTCCGCGACGTGGGCCGACGCGTCGTAGCCGGTGTACGTCCAGTTGGCCTGCAGCAGGGAGAACATGAAGGCCAGGAAGAGCGGATAGGTGATGGCCGCCCCGTAGCTGATGTTGATCGGTATGCCCAGCGGGGTGAGGTCGTTGGCCCACGACCCTGCCGTGTCCTGCGGCTGGATGGCGAAGAGGGTCAGGCCCGACATGTCCGGCTTGCCCGCCACGAAGACGAGGATGACGATGGCGGCCACGATGGCGATGTGCCACCACACGCTGACCTGGTTGAGGATGGCGACGACGTTGATGCCGACCACGTTGAGGGCCAGGCAGATGAGCATGAGCACGCCCATGGTGACTGTCGCGCCGGTCAGGATGGGGACCGTCCCGTTGGCAAGGATGACCGTCGTGTTGTTGTAGTCGATGCCGAAGTTGTCGAGCAGCGGCGTCACGATGGAGACGTTCAGGAACTGTGCGGCGGCATAGGAGATGCCGGCCACGATGGCGAACTGGCCGATGAGATTGAACCAGGCCGTCCACCAGCCCCAGTTCTTGTTGCGCATCCGGCTCGCCCAGTAGTAGAGGCCGCCGGCCGTCGGGTAGGCCGAAGCGATCTCGGACATCGAGGCCGCGATGAGCAGCACGAAGATGGTCACGACGGGCCAGCCGATGAGCGCGGCCGCCGTGCCCGCCCAGGCCAGGCCGTAGTCGAAGAGGATGACCGCGCCGGTCAGGATCGAGATGATGCTGAAGCTGATGGCGAAGTTGCTGAATCCGCCCATGGTGCGGAACAGCTCCTGGGCATAGCCCAGCTTGTGCAGGTCCTGGACGTCCTTCTGGATGGCGTCTTCGCGCGACTCGGTCATCGAGATCCTCCCTCGGCAGATGGGCTCGGATCGGTGCCCGGGGCTGGCCAACGGTTCCCTCGTCCCGCGGACCTTTGCGACGCCTGGTCCCTCCCTGGTGTCGCCCCGCTCCCTGGTACCGTCCGCAGGCTGGGGGTTCGTGCGGACCGCGGTAGTCATCGGCGCGGCGCAAGGCCGCGGCTGCGATGTCGCCTCCTTTCGGATCCAGACAGGACGAGATCCGGTCGTCGCGCGGGCGCTGCGGCAGGCACGCGAATCTGGTCGTGACTATACCGAGCGAGGCAACCGGGCGGAAGCGCGAATCTGCGCCGCCGACGGCTGCCCGTCCGGGACGCGCGGGACGGTCAGCACAGGCGACGTTCGGTCAGTACAGGCGGCGCGCGGTCTCCGGCGCATGGAGCACGAAGACCTCGTCGGCCATCGGCGCATCGAGGCTCAGATCGGTCACCTCGGCCTGCCGCGTGATGGTCTCGCCGTAGCGCTCGATGAGCAGCAGGATGAGCCCGCTCAGACGGTCGACGCCGACCTCCAGCACGCGATCGGGGCGGTCGTTGAGGACCTCCGCCCGCCGCGGCTGGTCGCAGCGCACCAGCCAGGCCTCGCGCCCGTTCCGGTCGGTCGTGCCGAGCAATGTCAGGCCACCGGTGGCCAGCACGTTGCGGCAGAGACCGTAGGGGTGCACGAACGTATCGGCGAGCGTCTCCATGGGCAGCATCGTGCGCGGCGCGTAGACGCGCGCGAAGCTCGGCAGGTCATCGCGCGTCACGCCCTCCGGGCGGTCCCGGACCGGCCGCTCGCGGAGCAGGTCGCGCTCCGTCTCATAGGTCCAGATGGAGTGGCCATCGGACAGCCAGATGTGGCTTGGCGCACGTGGCGACTCGCTGCCGGTCCGGGTCAGGACCTTCGCATTCGACGGGTGTCTCAGCCAGACCTCGCTGACCTCGGTCTCCTCGCCGCGCGCCGTCCATGTCCGATCGACGATGCGCATGCGTAGCGTCTCGAAGCGCAGCTCCGCCTCGGCCATGAAGACGAAGAGCTCGGCCAACGTCGGCGCATCTGCCGGCGGGGCGACGATGGCCGGCAAGCGGACATCTGCGTCGGAAACGGTCGTCAGGGCGGTCTCGGTCATCGGCGCGATCGTAGCATCCGGCACCGCTCGCGGTCGGCGGTCCGATCGCCGGACGCTGCGGCCTTGGCAGCGGCTCGGTCCAGAAGACCGACTGCAGCTTCCCGGTGGTGCTTGCGGGCACCGCAGAAGCCGCGATGCTCGGTCTCAAACGTTGACCCCGGGCAACCGGCAGGAGTAGCGTCGTCCACCTGACCGCGCTCGGTACCCAGTCCGAGCTGGCGCTCCGTGCGCCGTCGGTCGTGCCCCCTCGGCGGCTGCGGCCGGCGACGGGAGGCCGTGGTCGAAAGGGACCGCGCAGCCCAACCTAACCCTGGGCAGAGGAGGTCTAGAGCGTGATGATCCGCAAGTCGTTCACGACGACACTCGCGACGGCCGTCGTGCTCGGTTCGATGCTCGCGGCGGGCGCGAGCGGCGTGACCGGCGCCGCGACACCGCAGGCCGTTCGCGGCACGAAGCCGGCATGGGCGAACGCCTCACATCTCGTCCGCCGGGCCGATCCAAGTCAGGTGATCGGGTTCCGCCTGTATCTCGGCTGGCAGGACGCGAAGGGCGCCGAGGCCCTCGCTCGTGCCGTCTCCGATCCAGCGAGTTCCTCGTACGGCAAGTTCCTGACGCCAGCCCAGTTCCGGAAGCGTTTCGCACCGAGCGACAACGACATCGCAGCCGTCCAGAAGTGGCTCCGCTCGGCTGGGTTCAAGCTCTCGCACACGCCCGCGAACCACCACTTCGTGGCGGTGTCGGGCACCGCCCGCCAGATCGAGGCCGCGTTCGGCGTCAAGCTGAACATCTACAAGGTCGGCGGCAAGAAGGTCCGCGCTCCGTCCAGCAACCTGAAGGTGCCATCGACCATCGCCAAGCTGATCAGTGGCGCCATCGGTATCGACCAGAGCACCGAGTTCGTGCAGTCCAACGCGAAGGTCGACCGTAACGCACCTCCGACGGCCGGCTTCCGGAATTCGCCGCCGCTGTCCGCCTACTGGGCGGAGCTCGACTCGCCCTACGCCTATCCGACAGGCTTCACAGATGTCGCGGATCCGGCGACGACCTCGTGGACGGTCGCTGGCTACACGCCCGCTCAGATCAAGGGCGCCTACGGCATCAGCGGTTACGACGGCGCGGGCCAGACCGTGGCCGTCATCGACGCCTTCGGCTCGCCGACCATCGTCGCCGATGTCAACCAGTGGTCGACCAACCGCGGCTTGCCGACGCTGACGCCTGGCCAGCTGACGCAGGTCGTCCCGCCCGGGATCTTCAACAAGCCACCGAACAGCCAGATGGACCCGCAGGGCTGGTATGGCGAAGAGACGCTCGACATCGAGTCGGTGCATGGCATGGCGCCTGCCGCCAAGATCGTCTACGTCGGCGCCCCCAACAACCGACGCGATCTGGATGCGGCCCTCAACTACGCGGTCGACCGGCGCATCGCCCGGATCGTGACGAACTCATACGGCTACGCGACCGAGCTCCTGCCGCCTGGGTACGTGATCCCGGTCGAGCAGACGCTCATCCAGGCCGCTGCGACCGGCATCGGCGTCTACTTCTCGTCCGGTGACACCGGCGACGAAAGCTCGCGATTCGGCTTCCCGACGACTGAGTTCCCGACATCCAGCCCATGGGTCACCGCGGTCGGTGGTACCTCACTTGGCATCTCACAGGCGAACACACGAGCCCTCGAGACCGGCTGGGGCACCTCGAACTACACCTGCGACACGACGACCCTGGCCTGCACCAGGGCAGGCTGGCTCTATGCCTCCGGTGGCGGCGTCAGCCAGATCTTTGCCAAGCCGTTCTACCAGTCCGCGCTGTCTGCGACCGGTCGGGCGGTGCCCGACATCGCTTCCGTCGGCGACCCGCAGACCGGGCTCCTCGTGGGGCAGACGCAGACCTTCCCCGGCGGGGCCTCCTATGGTGAGTACCGCATCGGCGGGACGAGTGCGTCGGTCCAGGTCATGGGGGGCCTGATGGCGTTGGCGGACCAGGCGGCCGGCGCGCCGCATGGCTTCGCCAACCCGCTCTTCTACGCCCATCCGGAAGCGTTCTACGACGTGCTCTCCGTCAAGACCGCAGTGGCGCGCCGCAACTTCAACAACGGACGTCGATGCCAGCGCGGGGACATCCGACTTCGTGCGCACCTTCGACGACTATTCGGGGTCCCCCTCCCAGCACACCGGTCCCGGCTGGGACAACGTGACCGGACTCGGTAGCCCGGGCGAGGACTTCCTCGCTACATTCGGACAATGACCCACCGCTAGTCGGGCGCCAGGCTGATCTGGCGCCCTCGTCACGGATCTTCACCGAGACCGCCGGCTTCCACCCGGCGGTCTCGGGATTCCTGACCCAGTTCGAGCGCGATGTCACGACCACCTCGGCAGGCGGCCGCCGCCGTACACTGGACGTGCCCGCGCAGCACGAGGTGAGCCGCTTCTCGCGAATGACTGACACGACCCTCATCGACGCCGAGCCGCGTCCCGGCTATCCGCCTCGAACGCGACCCGCTGGGCGCGCTCGAGGTGCCCGAGGACGCCTACTACGGCGTCCAGACGGCACGCGCGATCCGCAACTTCCCGATCAGCGGTCGACGACCGGACATCGCGCTCGTCCGGGCCGGCGTCAACGTCAAGAAGGCAGCGGCGCGAGCGAACCACCAGACCGGCCGTCTCGGCGGACGACCTCTTCGAGGCCATCGTGCAGGCCGCCGACGAGATCCTCGGCCTCGTCCCCGATGCCGCCACGCCGGAGGCGCGGGCGCTCCAGGCCCGCCTCGATCGACGCCTTCCGGGTCGACCCCTTCCAGGCCGGCGCCGGTGTCAGCCACAACATGAACACCAACGAGGTGCTGGCCAACCGAGCCATCGAGATCCTGGGCGCGAGGGGTGTCGGCAGTGGCCGGCGCGGCGACTACTCGGTCGTCAGCCCCAACGATCACGTCAACATGGCCCAGTCCACCAACGACGTCTTTCCGACGGCGATGCGCGTCGCCACGCTCGACCGCATCCGCCTGCTGCTGCCGGCGATCGCCGAGCTGGTCGACCGCCTTCGAGGATCGGGCCGTGGCGTTCGATGGCGTCCTCAAGTCCGGTCGGACCCACATGCAGGATGCCGTGCCGATCCGTCTCGGCCAGGAGTTCGCGGCCTATGCCCTGACCGTCAAGCGCGCCACCGGCCGCATCCTGGCCGCGGCCGAGAGCGTCGGCGAGCAGAACATCGGCGCGACCGCCGTCGGCACCGGCCTCAACGCCGAGCCCGAGTACATCGCGGCGGTCGTCCGCTTCCTCTCGGAGCAGACGAAGCTGCAGCTCCGGACGGCCGAACACCTCGTCCATGCCACGCAGTCGATGGCGCCGATGCTCGAGGTCTCGGCCGCGCTCCGCGCGCTGGCCGTCGACCTGGCCAAGATCGCCGAGGACCTGCTCCTGATGTCGTCAGGGCCGCGCACCGGCTTCGCCGAGATCCGCCTGCCGGCCAAACAGCCGGGCTCCTCGATCATGCCCGGCAAGGTCAACCCGGTCATGGTCGAGAACCTGTCGATGATCTGCTACCACGTCATCGGCAACGACACGGCCGTCGCCTGGGCCGCCTCGCGCGGGCAGCTCGAGCTGAACGTGATGATGCCGCTCATGGCGCACGAGGTGCTCGAGGCGCTCGAGGTCCTGACCAACGGCATCGGTCAGTTCGCGCGCGAATGCGTGGCCGGCATCGAGGCCGACGTCGAGCGCAGCGCCTGGCTGCTCGAGCAGTCGAGCGCGATGGCGACCCCGCTGGCGCCCTACATCGGCTACGCCCTGGCCGCGGCCATCGCCAAGGAGGCCGTCGCCAGCGGCAAGACCATCCGCGAGCTGGTCCTCGAGAAGGGGATCTTCACCAAGGACGAGCTCGACGTCATCCTCGACCCGCACGAGCTGACCGAGCCCGGCATCGCCGGCGGCTTCCGCTTCGAGCCGCGCATGCCGGAAGGCTACGAGCGCCCGACCGGTCCGGTGGGCGGCGGAGGCTAGCCGGCGGTCCTCGACCGATCAGGGTGCCCAGATCAGGCTGAGCGTATCGACGCGGCCGGTCACGATCCTTCGGCCCGAGCCGTCGGCGTTCATCACCGCTCCAGCGTACGAGCCAGCTGTATCGGTGGTCATCACAGCGAGATAGCGTCCATCCGGTGACCACACGGGGGAGTGCGCGTTGGCCACCAGCACTGGGTGCCAGTCGCCCATGCTGACGAACGTGACATCGTCCGTGCTGCCGATGGCCATCCATGAGCCGTCCGGCGACCAGACCGGTGCCCAGTCCGGCGACCAGCCGTCTTCGCCGAGTCCGAAGCCGATGCGCCTGCGGAAGTTGCCATCCGGGGAGCGGACCCACATCGCCGATCCCTCAAGGATGGCGATGAGCTGCCGTCGGTTGACCACCAGGCGCGGGTCAGACCGACAAGCTCGGGTCGTGAGGTTGCGCGCATGGCTTCCGTCGGCGCGCGCGATCCAGGCGTCGCCATCGCGTACGAAGGCGAAGACGCTGCCGTCCGGCGCCCAGCCCACTGGCATCGGGAACTGTGCCGATCTGCCGTAGGTCGGTGCCATCCGGGCCGTCCGCCCCACAAGAGATGCCGTCGTCGCCGCGGCGGCGAGGACCGCGTCGTCAGGCGACCACGCGGGCCGGCCCGGGCAGGTCGCGGACGCGGTCCCGTCGGGGCGATCCAGGTGATAGCCACCATCACACCGTTCAGACGACGGGCAGTCCGCGCCGGAGACCCATGCGCTGTCGGGCGACCATACGGGTACATCGCATGGAGCGGGATCCGCCCACTGCGAGGGCTCCCGTCTGCTGCGAAGACCTCGAACGACGAGGCGCCTGAGCGAGACGGTGAAGGCCGGATCCGTCGGGTGCCGAACGGACAACGTCACAGGACTCAGCGGCGAACGTCGGCTGGGGTGGCGGGATGCGCCCGGGCCGACCGGAACCGGCGTGACGTGCGGCGGCTGACCCGCTTCGACGACGGACCTGGCTCAGGTCGGCGGGGAAGTGAAGCGCCTCGACGATGCAGTGCATCGTGCGTTGCCGGCCGCATCCCACCGGTCGACGCCGAACAAGAGCCTGCCCCACGACGCGTCCGGCTGGACTGGGGCGCGAGGCAAGGCGTCGCGGCAGGTGTCTCGGGCGGGCTCGTGGGATCGGGGACGGCAGGCTGACCGTTGGGATGCCATCGAGATCCATCGCCTACGACCGGGCCGAGATCGAACGCCGACGCGTCGGCGGGCACGGGAGCGACCGATCGGAGCCATCGGCGACGGCGACCTGTGCAGCCCGGCGACCTCCTCTGACCGGGGGACCTCTTTCCAACCGCACTGTCCGCACGTCGTGTACGTGATGACGGCCCCATCAGGGCTCCAGCCAACGATCCCTCCGACGTCGGTCTGCCAGGGGCGGCGGCCGCTGCCATCGGGACGGACGATGATCAAGTCGTCCGGACGAGCTGCACGGTTCAACGACACGGTAGGCGATCCACGAGCCGTCTCGGCGACCAGCCGGGATCGATCGGGACCCCATCCGGATCGACGATCTCGACCGATGACGACCCGTCCGCAGCCGCGATCCAGAACCGATCGGGCATCCCGCGTTCGCGCCAAGCGGCGTGAGTACGACGCGGTTCGAGTCGGGCGACCAGGCGAACGGAACTGGAGCAGTTCGCCGCGATCGTGAGGGACCGTCCGCGATGGCACCCGACACGAGTGTCGATACGGACCATCCGGTCGGCCGCTCGGCCAGCAGCCACCGTCCATCAGGGAGACCAGACCATCGGCTCGGCGCCGCCCAGGGGCGCCTCGCCCAGAGGTTGGCACCAGCGTACGCGCGGCGCCGCTCGGAGACGTCGATGATGGTGATCTCGCCAGACCTGGGCGCGACCGCGAGGGAAACGACGTCGGGGACCAGGCACCGATATACCCAGCCGCGAGACGGCGCAGGGCCGGTGCCCGAACATCGAACACGAGGACGGCTGGCTCCGCGGTCTGGACCGACGATCCAGCTGCCGTCGGCGACCAGGTCGGGTCTGGACAGAGCGCACTGCCGTCGACGTGAGCGACCACGCGGCCTCGCGTGACCGTCCGGCTCGGGCGACGTAGAGATCGCCATGACGG
Organism: uncultured Chloroflexia bacterium; assembly: GCA_963777975.1. Lineage (GTDB taxonomy): Bacteria > Chloroflexota > Limnocylindria > Limnocylindrales > CSP1-4 > CSP1-4. Next base: position 342,097 of record CAVZSO010000002.1, read on the forward strand.
ACGAAGGCGAACGAGGCCCGACGGCACCCGACGTCGAGCGCTGGATCGCTGCCACAGGCGCAGCGCACCGGCAACGGCAGCACCCGCGACGGCGACTGCGAGCAGGAGCGGCCGCGACCAGGAGCAGGCCTCGTCGTCGAGCGACCGGGTCGGCGTCGGTCAAGCGCCCAAGGACCGAGGGCCATGGCTCGTTGCTGAGCGACGTATTGTCGATCGCGCGCCACGATCAGCCGCGCGCAGGTCGGGCCGAGCCGCAGCCGGAAGGTGCGCGCGCAGCGCGGCGGCCAGCTCGAGCGTCGGTAAGGCGTCGATCGACTCATGGCTGCGACCTCCATCGCCTGCTCAGAGCGCGACGCGCGGCATGGAGCCGCCACTTGGCGGTGCCGACCGGAACGCCGAGGGTTCGCGCGATCTCGACCACGGGCCGTTCCTCGACGTGGTGGAGGACGAGGATCAGTCGCTCTGGCTCGACCGAAGGCGATCGAACGCCCGTCCGATGGCGTCCGCGTCGAGCACCCGGTCGAACTCGGGTCGAGGCGACCGACGGCACCGGGTTTAGTCGTCCGTCTCGGACGATCGGCCGCTACGGCTAAGATCGGCGCGGACCGTAACTTCGCGCAGTCGGATGCGGTGGCGCCGGGCCATCTTCGGGCGGCATTGGCGACGATGCGGTTGAGCCAGCCGTCGAACGCGTTCGGGTCGCGCAGGCGCGGCAGCTGTCGCCAGGCCGCCAGGAATGCATCCTGGGTGGCATCGGCGGCGTCGGCGTCGTTGAGGAGGATCGTCCAGGCGAGTCGGTAGCAGCGGTCGATGACGACTCGCGACCAGCGCGTCGAAGGCGACGGTGTCGCCTCGTGGCGGGCACGCCGGACGAGCGCCTCGTCGGGCGATCTCGCGACGCCTGCAGCTGCTGCCGGGATGTCCACCGCGGATCCTCGTTCGAACCGCCATCAGTGTGGCGTTCGCTGTCCAGATGCCGGCCGGCATGCCTGAGGTTGGCTCGACGGACGACCCGGTGCGATCGCTTCGGGCGAGCGTCTCGGCTGCCAGGCTCGGCACTAGACTCTGCGGATGACCGCTGCCGCCGGCTGCGTCGACCAGCAGACCTATCGCGACGTCCTCGGCCGCTTCGTGACCGGCGTCACGGTCATCACCACGGCCTCGCCGACGCCAGAGGGTATCCAGCCCTGGGGCACGACGGTCAACGCCTTCACGTCGGTCAGCCTCGAACCGCCGCTGGTCCTCATCTGCGTGGGTCGTGAACGGAGCATCCATCCGATCATCGAGGCGGCCGGGCGATTCGCGGTCAACATCCTGGCCGAGGAGAGCCAGGGCTTGTCCGACTGTTTCGCGGGCGCGCCATCGCCGCTCCCGCGCTCAGCCTTCTGCGGCGCGAGCTATGTGCTCAGCCCGACCGGCCTGCCGATCCTCGATGCCGGCGTCGCGCACCTGGAATGCGACGTCCAGCGGACGCTCGACGGCGGCGACCACACCATCTACCTCGCGCGCGTGACCGGACTCGGCCTGAGCGAGGTCCATCCCTTGCCGCTGCTCTACTACCGCGGTCGGTACCTGCGCATCGAACGTGCCGCCACGGCAGAGCTCCTGGGCAAGCCGGACAGCCGCTACCCCGAGGGCTAGAGGCAGCCGCCGATGCCGACGATGGCGCCCTGATGCCGACCGTCCACGCCAACGGGCTTGACATCGCCTACCTGGTCGAGGGCGCCGGGCCGCCGCTGGTCATGCTCCACGGCGCGACCTCGTCGGCGGCCGACGACTGGGGCGCCCAGCGTCCGGCGATGCGGCGGGCCTTCCATCTCTACCTGCCCGACGCGCGCAGCCACGCTGGGACGCGCTGGGACGCCGCCGATGGCTGGACAGCCGAGATGCTGGTCGACGACCTGGCCGCCTTCGTCGATGCGCTCGAGCTCGAGACCTTCCACCTGCTCGGCTTCAGCATGGGTGGCCACACCGCGCTGCGCTATGCGACGCGACACCCGGAGCGGCTGCGTACGCTGCTCGTGTCCGGCATCGACGTCCAGCGACAGCCGCGCATGAACGTCGCTCGTCACCTCATGGATCCCGAGCGCATCGATGCCAGGGACCCGGCCTGGGCAGCCGCCCTCGAGCGTCGCCACGGGCCCGTCCAGGGCGCCGGCGCCTGGCGTCGGCTGCTGCCCGCCATCGCCGCCGATGTCGGCAGCCAGCCACTCATCACGCCGGAGGACCTGCGTCGACTGAGCATGCCGGCGCTCCTCGTGGTCGGCGACCGCGACGTCTTCGTGCCCACCGATCACGCCGTGGCGCTCCATCGCCAGCTGCCCGACGGGCGGCTGTGCATCGTGCCCGACTGCGATCATCAGGTCATGGCCAGCCGGCCAGCCATCTTCAACCAGGTCGCCGAGACGTTCTACCGGACGACCGAGATGGAGGCCCGAGCGCGTGCGGAAGGCGGTCCCGAGCCCAGCCGGCCCGGACTCCCCGCCGGCAACCGAGCACCGGTCCCGACCTCGATGGGCGACCATGGCATCTGACGCGAGCGGCCTGACGGACGCTCGGCACTCGCGCATCGCGCCCGACCACGTACGGAGGCAACCATGACCGCGACCCTGATGGCGCTCTACCGCCGGCCGGACGGAGAGGAGGCCCTGGCCACGTTCCGCCGACGCTACGCCGCGGAGCACCTGCCCCTGGTCCGGCAGACGCCGGGACTGCGCTCGTTGCATGTGGCCCGCGTGACCGAAGCCTGGGGACAGTCGGACCTGGAGATGGTCGCTCGCATGGTCTTCGACGATCGCGCCGCCCTCGATGCGGGCCTGGCCAGCGACGCCATGCGTGCCGCCGGCCGCAACCTGCGCGACATCGCGCCCGGCCTGGCCACGACCGTCATCGTCGAGCCGGACGACGAGATGGAAGCGGACGGCGTGGGGTGACCGTCCACTACGAGGTCGTCGGCCGTCGGGCGACGATCCGGCTCGATCGCCCGGACGTCCTGAACGCCCTCGACCGCCCGACCCTCGACGCGCTCGCCCACCACATGCGCCAGGCCTCGACCGACGATCGGGTCGGCGTCGTCGTCCTGACGGGCACCGGAGAACGCGCCTTCTCGACGGGCGCCGACCTCGCCGAGCAGGCCGCGTTCCTCGAGCGGCCCAATGACTACTGGGCCTGGATGGGCCACTTCATCGCGGCCATCGACGCCATCCGGACCTGCCCCAAGCCGGTCGTCGCCCGCCTCAACGGCATGACCGTCGGCGGCGGCAACGAGCTGAACCTGGCCTGCGACCTGGCCGTGGCCGCGGACGATGTCGTCTTCCGCCACGTCGGCCCGTCGCGCGGCAGCGTGCCTGCCGGCGGGGCCACACAGTGGCTGTCGCTGCTCATCGGTGACCGTCGGGCCCGTGAGGTCCTCCTCCTCAACCAGCCGATCAGCGCCCAGCAGGCGCTCGAGTGGGGCTGGATCAATCGCGCCGTGCCACGCGCCGAGCTGGATGCCGCGGTCGACGTCCTGTGCGAGGAGCTGCTGGCAAAGCTGCCCGAGGTCGTGCGCGCGACCAAGACGCAGCTCGACTTCTGGCGCGACCTGTCGTGGAGCCTGACCATCCGTCACGCCCGAGAGTGGCTGACGCTCCACGCCGCCTCCGACGAGGTACGCGAAGGGCTCGACAGCTTCACCGAGAAACGGGCGCCCGACTACGAGGGCCTTCGCTCTCGCCTGGCACCGCCCGCGAGCGGACACAGCGCGGGGCCTGCCGCACCGCACGCGACCGTCGACGGCCTCCGCTGCCCCTTCTGCGGTCGCGGTCCGCTGGCGTCGGATGCCGTGTTCTGCGGATACTGTGGCAAGCCACTGCTGGGAGCCTGATGAGCGGGTCCGAGAGCCTCCATCGTCTGCGCGTCGACCTGCCGGCTCCGGGCCCCGATGGCCCGGTCGCCTCGGTCGCGCTCATCACGCTCGACCGACCGGAGGTCCTCAACGCGCTCGACGCCGAGACGATGCGCCAGCTCGTCGAGGCGCTCGAGGGCCTCGACGCCGACGATGGCTGTCGGGCGATCGTCATCACCGGTGCCGGGGAGCGCGCCTTCGCGGCCGGCGCCGACATCCGCGAGATGGCCGAGGCGACGCCGACCAGCCTGGCGCAGGCGAACAGCTTCGCGCGCTGGGAGCGCATCAGGCGCATCCGCAAGCCGATCGTCGCCGCCGTGCGCGGGTACGCCCTGGGTGGCGGCTGCGAGCTGGCCATGGCCTGCGATCTCCTGGTCGCCGCCGACGATGCGATCTTCGGCCAGCCCGAGATCAAGCTCGGTGTCATGCCCGGCGCTGGCGGCACGCAGCGACTGACGCGGGCGCTCGGCAAGGCGAGGGCCATGGACGTCATCCTGACCGGCCGCAACGTCACGGCGCGCGAGGCGGAGGCGCACGGCCTGGTCACGCAGCTGGTGCCCCGAGAGGCGGTCGTCGCGACGGCCCTCGAGCTGGCCGCCCGGATCGCTGCCATGCCGCCGCTCGCGGTCATGGCCGCCAAGGAGGCCGTCAACCGCGCCTTCGAGCTGTCGCTCGAGGCGGGCCTCGAGTTCGAGCGACGCAACTTCTTCCTGCTCTTCGGGAGCGAGGATCAGCGGGAGGGGATGGCCGCCTTCGTGGAGAAGCGCGAGCCCGAGTTCAAGGGTCGCTGACGCGCGGATCCCCATCGCCGGCTGGCGTCGTGGGAGTACCCTGAGCGCAGCCGACACGGCCGACGGTCGAGCGGGAGGCGGAGGAGCCGACGTGGCGGACGAGTGGACCGGATTGGACATGGCGGACGACGCCACCGGCGCCCTGCGCGATCACGCGCCAGACCCCCTTGGCGTGCCCGATCCCGACGCCCCGGTGAGCGGCCATCACCCGGCACCGGAGTCGAGTGGCGCGCCCGCCAGTGATGCCCCCGAGCACGAGTGGTCGGCCGCCCGCTCGCTGGTCTTTCCCATCGTCCGTGCCGCAGGGACCATCGGTGCCGCAGCGGATACGCCGCTCGACGTGCTGCGCTCGAGCCCGGCCGCTCACACCACCCCGCTCGTGGCTGAAGGCCCGGCCGGGCTGGTCGTCTCGTTCACGCTCGCCGGTGGCGGCTTCGACGTCCTCATCAACGGGGAGCACCTGCTCTCCTGGGGCATCGACGCGGCCGAGCTGGCGGCCGCGGCGGGCGCGAACCTGGCGGCCTGGTCGGCCGATGCGCCGTGGACCCGCGAGGATGGTGATGGCCGCGTCCTGATCAGCTCCGACACCGGCAGCGGCCATGATGCCGCGCGCATCCTGCTGGACACGGCGCGGGCCCACATCACCGCCCAGCTGATGCAAGACGCTGCACCCGGCACCCGGCTGCTGGTGGGCATCCCCGATCGCGACATGCTCGTGGTCGGCACGCTCGCCCCGACCGACCAGGAGTTCGGGTCGATGTTCCAGCAGTTCGTCCTCGAGCACTCGGGCGAGGCCGACGAACCCATCGAGCGACGGGTCTTCGAGCTGGTCGGCGGCGACCTCGTCGTCCTCGCCGACTGAGCCGGTGCCGGATCGCATCGTCCGCGGCTGATCGCGCCGTCGTGTCCGTCCTGCGCGTCGAGGATGCCGAACCGGGCGTCCGGACCCTGGTCCTGGATCGTCCCGACGCGCTCAACGCACTCGACCGTGAGCTCAAGGCGGTCCTCTTGGCGGCGCTCCGGGCGGCCGCCCGCGATCGGGCGGTGCGGGCGGTCGTGCTGACCGGGGCCGGCCGTGCCTTCTGCGCTGGTCAGGACCTTCGCGAGCGCGGGGAAGGTGCGCCCGGTCTGGCCGTCGAGCTGCGCGAGCGATACATCCCGCTCATCGAGGCCCTCCAGCGGATCGAGAAGCCGGTCGTGGCGGCGGTCAACGGCGTGGCGGCCGGCGCTGGCTTCTCGCTGGCTTTGGCGTGCGATCTGCGGGTGATGGCCGAGACGGCGACCTTCATCTCCGCCTTCGGGCGCATCGGCCTGGTGCCGGACAGTGGCCTGTCGTGGTTCCTGCCACGGCTCGTCGGGCCGGCGCGCGCGGCGGAGATCGTGATGACGACCGATCCCGTCGATGCCGCCACCGCCGAGCGGATCGGCCTCGTCAATCGGGTCGTGCCTGCCGACGCATGCCTTCCCGAGGCGCAGGCGCTGGCCGCCCGGCTGGCCACCGGCGCGCCGATCGCATTGGGCCTTGCCAAGCGTTCGCTGGCCTACTCACTGGAGCACGATCTCTCCTCGAGCCTGGAGTTCGAGGCCGAGCTCCAGGGCATCGCCGGTCGCTCGGCCGATCACGCCGAGGGCGTCGCTGCGTTCAGTGAGAAGCGCGCTCCGCGGTTCACCGGGGAGTGAAGGTCGGGGTCGTCGGCGCCGGCACGATGGGCGCCGGCATCGCGCAGGTCTGTCTGCTGGCCGGGCACGAGGTGCGGCTCTACGACGTCTCGCAGGACGCGACCGATGCCGGCCGTGCGCGCCTCGAGGCAGGGCTGCAGCGTCTGGTGGCCAGGGGCAAGCTTGACCCCGCGGCGTCACGAGGCTGCCCGCACGCGCTTGACGACGGTGGCTGATCTGGTCGACGTCGCCGAGGGCACCGACGTGGTCATCGAGGCGGCCGTCGAGGACCTGGCCGCCAAGCAGGCCATCTTCGGCACGCTCGACCGTGCTGCGCCGTCGGAGGCGCTGCTGGCAACGAACACCTCTGCGCTCTCCGTGACGGCCATCGCCGAGGCGACGACGCGCCCAGGCCGCGTGATCGGCCTCCACTTCTTCAACCCGGCGCCGCTCATGTCGCTCGTCGAGGTCGTCGCGGGCGAGCGGACCCAGGGACCCACGATCGACGCGGCGATGCAGTTCATCGAGGCGCTCGGCAAGGACCCCATCGCGTGCCGCGATGCGCCGGGCTTCATCGTCAACCGCGTCAATCGGCCGTTCACGCTCGAGGCCCTCCGGATGCTGGAGGCCGGTGAGGCCGACATCCAGACCGTCGACGCGGCGATGCTTGACGGCGGCTACCCGATGGGGCCGTTCACGCTCATCGACCTGGTCGGGGTCGACGTCAACCTGGCCGTCGCCCGGACCCTGTTCGAGGGCTTCGACGAGGCCGAGCGCTTCCGCCCGTCGCCCATCCAGGAGCGCCTCGTCGCGGCCGGCACCCTCGGTCGCAAGTCGGGCCGAGGCTTCTACCGATACGACGAGGCCGGCGGGCTGATCGGGCCGGCCGAGGGCTTCGAGCCGTCCGAGCCAACGGCCGGTGCCCAGGCGATCTCGGTGCTCGGCGAGCGCCTGCCGCCGCTCGATGCCGAGGCGATCCGGGCACGGATCGAGCTGTCCATCATCAACGAGGCCTATCGAGCCGCCGGCGATGACGTCGCCTCGCCGCCCGACATCGACCGCGCGCTCATGCTCGGGGCCGGCCACCCCATCGGTCCCTTCGCCCGCGCTCGCGCACTCGGCCTCGGACGGGTGGTCGCCAGCCTGCGAGAGCTCGAGCGGCAACACGGTGAGCGCTTCCGCGTCGCACAGGCGCTATGGCAGGTGGCCTCGATCTGAGCTTGACGACGAACGGCGCGGGCGACGCCGCGATACGCCCGATCCGGCCGCCGCTCGTCTGGCTCGCCGCGGGCTTCGTGCCCGTCATCGTCCTCGTCGCCTGGCGGGTCTTGCTGCCGGCGCCAGCGCCGACCGGCGGGGCGTGTGGCGAGCTGCTGGCTCCGACCGTGCTCTGGCGGCTCGGCCTGGCCGTCGTCGTCCTCGGGGCGGTCGCCGCCATGGCCGCGTTCCTGCACGCGGATCGGGGCTCGCTCCTGCTGCGCTGGCCGTCTCGGTCGATCGTCGTTCTCTCGGTCATCGTTGGCCCTGGTCGTCGGGCCGCTCGCCCTGTGGCTCGGTCCGATCCTCGCCGAGCCCTTCTTCGGTCCGGTCGGCTATGACGTCGCACCACAGGGCGTGACGGTGACCGCGCTCCTGGCCGCGCTGGTCATCGCCCTGGCCAACGGGACGCTCGAGGAGCTGACGTTTCGCGGGGCGCTGATGGGCTGGGGCAGTCGGGCGCTCGGGCCGCTCGGGGCGAACCTGCTCCAGGCCGTCGTGTTCGGGGTGGTGCATGTCGGCGGCGACTTCACGGGCAACCCGCTGCCGGTCATGCTGGCGGTCGGGGTCGGTGGCCTGGTCGCCGGGGTCATCGCCCAGCGGACGCGTTCGCTCCTGCTGCCCATCGCCGTCCACGCGGCGTTCGACCTGCCGCTCTACTACGCCTTCGCGTGCCGGTCGGCCTGAGCGGCTGGCGCCGGTCCGCTTCTGGGCTCGAGCGCCGCTCGGCCTACAATCGGCGCATGACCCGACCGCTCGACCGGCCGCTGCGCGAGGCGTGGATCGTCAGCGCCGTGCGCACGCCCATCGGCCGCTACGGCGGCGCATTGCGAACGGTGCGGCCCGACGATCTGGCGGCGCTGGCCATCAGGGCCGCGGTCGACAAGGCGGGCATCGATCCCGGACGGATCGAGGACGTCATCCTCGGCTGCGCCAACCAGGCCGGCGAGGACAACCGCAACGTGGCGCGCATGGCCGCGCTGCTCGCGGGGCTGCCGGTCGAGGTCGCCGGCCAGACCGTCAACCGCCTGTGCGGCTCCGGGCTGCAGGCCATCAATGCGGCCGCCCACGCGATCATGGTCGGCGACGGCGACGTCTTCGTGGCCGGCGGCGTCGAATCGATGACCCGGGCGCCATACGTCCAGCTCAAGGCCGAGGCGCCATTCGAGCGCGGCAACCGCGAGATGGCCGACACGACCCTTGGCTGGCGCTTCACCAATCCAGCCCTCGCCGAGATGCACTATCCGTACTCGATGGGCGAGACGGCCGAGAACGTGGCCGAGCGCTGGACGGTCAGCCGCGCGGACCAGGACGCCTTCGCGCTCGTCTCGCAGCAACGCGCGGTGGCGGCCATCGAGTCGGGCCGCTTCGCCGACCAGCTCGTGCCCGTGACCGTGCCACAGCCCAAGGGCGAGCCGCTCGTCGTCGATCGCGACGAGCACCCCAGGGCCGACTCCAGCATCGAGGGGTTGACGCGGCTCAAGCCAGCCTTCAGGCCCGGCGGCTCGGTCACCGCGGGCAACAGCTCAGGGATCAACGATGGCGCCGGGGCCTGCGTCCTGGTCGAAGCCGGCGTCGCCCGCGAGCTCGGGTTGAAGCCGCTGGCCCGGGTGATCTCGACGGCCGTCGCCGGCGTGGATCCCGCCGTCATGGGCGTCGGGCCCATCCCGGCCACCCGCAAGGCGCTCGAGCGGGCCGGCCTCGGCGTCGAGGATCTCGACCTCATCGAGCTCAACGAGGCCTTCGCCAGCCAGTCGATCGCCTGCATCCGTGAGCTTGGCCTCGATCAGGCCAGGGTGAACGTCAACGGCGGCGCCATCGCGCTCGGCCACCCCCTGGGCATGAGCGGCGCCCGGCTGGTCACGATGCTGGTCCACGAGCTCGGCCGCACCGGTGGTCGATATGGCCTGGCGACGATGTGCATCGGCGTCGGCCAGGGGATCGCCACGATCGTGGAGCGGATCGATCGCTAGGGCCGTCGGCGGCGCATGGCTCGAGGTCGGGTGCAGGCATGCCGGCTATCCGAGGATGGATCGGTGATCGACCGACGCGTCGTCGTCGCGGCGGCCCTCTGTGCTGGCCTGGTCGTCGGCTGTGGGTCGGCGCACCACCAGCCCGACGACGGCCATCGGCCCGACGCTGGTCCCGATCCCAAGCGTCGGCACGCCTGAGCCGCCCGCATCGTCGGAGGAGCCGATCGCCGCGGCCTACGAGGCCGTCTTCCTGCGCCTGAAGGTGGTCGACGGATCGCCCGAGGTGCTCGCGATCGGCGTCGATCCCGCGGGTCACGAGCGACAGATCGCCCGGCTGAAGGACGCCTGGGTGGCCTACAAGCTCCAGGCCGGCGGTGGATTCCTGGCACCGATGGGCGCCGTTTCTCCGAGCGGGCTGCTGGCCATCCCCGTCGGTGACGATCTCCGGGCAGGGCCCCTCCCGATGGTGCACTGGGAGATCTTCGACCTGCACCGCGCCGAGGCGGCCCCGATCGTCGTGCCCGGGATCGAGGAAGGCCTCGAGCAGCTCGGGATGGGGCCATATCTCACCGGACGCGACGGAGCCGAGCGTCACCTGGGCCACTGGCGACCGCCTGGGCATCCCCTGGCACAGCTGCGATGAGCTGTCCTGCGGCGTCCTGTCGTTCTTCGATGGGCGCACCGGGGCAGCGATCGAGGGCAGGCCCCACGCCGAACCCAACTGCCGCACGCGCGATCGATCCGGCAGCGAGATCAGTGTCTTCGATGGTGGCGTCGTGCGGCGCGATCCTGATGGCAGCCGCGATGAGCTCGTCCCGCCCGGCGGGATCGCGTTCGCCTGCTTGGCACCGGACGACTCGATGATCGTGCACAGCAGCGGTCAGCCACCCGCCGCCCCGGTCGCGGGAGTGATCGATCTCGAGAACGGCACGAGGACCGCGATCGAGGGCAGCTTCGCCGGCTGGCTGGCGATCGAACCCTGATCGCTCGACCGCGCGGCGTCGCCTCGGCTCAGATCATGCCCACCACGAGCGCCATCAGGACGGCCATGAAGATGGCGATGCCGACGCCCAGAACGGCCGCGCCCCAGAGCGGCCAGTCGACGCGGCCGAGCGAGGCGTCCATGTGGGCGTCGTGGTGATCGTCGCCGTGGCCGCCCTCGCCGGCCATGCCGTGGACGTCGTGCATGTCGTCGTGGACGGCCGCCGACTCAGGACCGGCGACCGAGTCGCCATTCGGGTCGGCCTGGGCCGGCCCCGTCGCCTCGTCCGCCTCGTGGGCCTCCGATCCGCTCATGGCAGCAGCTCCTGGTCGATGATCTGGTCCGTCGTCACCGGCTTGGCCACCGGCGAGTCCGGCATGGTGCTCATGAACTCGATCGACTTCGTCCAGGCGGCCGGATCGATGGCGCCCAGGCCGTTGGCGTCAGTGTAGGCACTCTGCCAGGCGTCGACCGTGGCCTCGAGCACGGCCAGCTGGCCGTCGCGATCGCTGGCCAGCTCTGGCACGGCGGCGACCGCGGCATCCACACCGTGGAGCGGGTCGGTCGCGATCTCCCGCATCGCTCGCAGCGTGGCCGCCACGAACGCTCGCACCGCGTCGCGCTTCGGTCCGTCGATGGTCGACTGGCCGGCGATCAGCCCGGGGCCCGGCAGCGGCACGACCTGGTCGACGGTCAGCACGACCGGGGTGGTGCCATCGCGCTCCATCTGGATCGGTTCGTTGTTGACGAAGCCGGTCGCCGAGTCGACGACACCCTGCTCGACCGCGACCCGCTGTCCGTAGTCGGGGAACTCGACGATCTGCAGGTCGGCGGGTGTCAGGCCGACCGAATCGAGGAGCGCCTGGAGCATGACCCAGCTGCTGCCGTACTTGCCGGGGATGCCCAGCTTGGTGCCCTTGAGGTCCGCCGGGCCGGTGATCCCGGAGTCCGGCTTGGCGAAGACGACGCTCGGGAAGTCGGCGTAGAGCGTCGCCAGGTAGCGGACGGGGATGCCCTGGCTGGCCGCCGGGATGACGCTCGTGCCGTCGGCGATGCCGATGTCGTAGTCGCCGGAACCGGTCAGCCGGATGATGTCCGCATCGTTGCCGTTCTCGAAGGTCACCTCGAGCCCGGCGTCCTTGTAGTAGCCCGCCTGATCGGCCAGGTAGAAGGGCGCGAACTGGACGCTCGGGATGTAGCCCAGGCCGACACGCAGGGGTGTCGTCGCGGTGCCGATGGTCTGCAGGATCGTCGACTGGCTGACGCCACCGCAGGCCGCCGACGATGACCGCGACGAGCAGACCGACGGCCGCGAGCCGGACGAGCGAGGCTGGACGCTGGGACGCGACGGACACGGGACCTCCTTTGACGGGCTTCAACTGCGAGCGCCGACGATGCGGCGCTCCACGAGGACGACGACGAGGTAGAGGCTCACGCCCAGCAGGGCGATGGTCAGCAGGGTGGCGAACATGAGCGGCGTGTCGAAGAGGCTGCCGCGAGCGAGGTTGACGAGCACGCCGAGCCCCTGGTCGGCGCCGGCCCACTCGCCGACGATGGCGCCAACGACCGCCAGCGTGGCGCCCACGCGCATGCCGCCCAGGATGGCGGGCAGGGCCGCCGGCAGCTCGACCTGGCGGATGAGCTGGTTGCGGCTGGCCCGGAAGGCGCGGCCCATCTCGACCAGCCGCGGGTCGACCGAGCGGACGCCGACCATCGTCGAGACCGCGACCGGGAAGAAGACGATCAGCCCGCAGATGACGACCTTCGATAGCAGCCCCGTCCCGAACCAGAGCGCGATGAGCGGTGCCAGCGCCAGGATCGGCATCGCCTGCGCAGCCACGATGTAGGGCGAGAGGAGCCTGGCCGCGAAGCGCGAGCGGGCCAGCAGGACACCGACCGGGACGCCCAGCCCGGCACCGACGAGGAAGCCCAGGAGGACCTCCTGGAGCGTCGTCCAGGCGTGCGGGGTCATCGTTCCATCCGTCCAGGCGCGGACGAACCGGATGCCGACGTCGAGCGGGCCGGGCAGCAGGAATGGCTCATAGCCGGCGAAGGCGACGACGAGCTGCCAGGCGCCGATGACGACGACGGCCCCGACCACCAGCGCAAGCACGTCCGACCGCCGGCTGCGACCCGACGATGGCTGAGACGCAGGGACGCCGGGCGGGCTCACCACGGTCTCGCCGCCCACGTCGCCCGGAGTCGTCGCGCTCACGCCGACTTCTCCCGTCCGAACGGGTCGAACCAGGCCGGCTGCCCGACACCCTCGAGGGGGTCGACGGGCTGGGCCCAGGCGTCGCGGCATCCGACGCGTCCCGTGCGGTCGGGCCGTAGCCCCAGGCGGCCTCCGCGTCTGGGTCGTCGGAGGCACCGACGAGGACGGAGCGGATGGCCGCGGCCGTGCGGGAGCCCGGTCGCCGAGTCGAGCATCGCCAGCCGTCTTGGCCGTGGCAGATCCACCGGGATGTCCGCGACCACGTGGCCTGGGCGCGGAGAGAGGACGACCACCCGGTCGGCCAGGAAGATCGCCTCAGGCACCGAGTGCGTGACGAGCAGGATGGTCGTCGAGGTCTCGGCCCAGATACGCAGCAGCTCGAGGCCGAAGCGCTCCCGGGTCAAGGCGTCGAGGGCGCTGAACGGCTCGTCGAGCAAGGAGGACGGACGGTCCCAGCGCGAGCGCCCGCGCGATGGCCACCCGCTGGCGCATGCCGCCGGACAGCTCGTGCGGACGCGAGCCGGCGAAGTCGGCCATGCCGACGAGCGCCAGCAGCTCAGCGCTGCGCTCCTCGCGCGCTGGTCGCGGCGTGCCGGCAAGCTCGAGCGGGAAGGCGACATTGGCGGAGGCGTCGCGCCAGGGGAGCAGGCGCGGCTCCTGGAAGACGAAGCCCACCCGTGCGTCCGGCCCGGCGACGGTCGAGCCATCGATGGCGACCGTGCCCGTGTCGCCGGGGAGCAGCCCGCCGACGCAGCGCAGCAGCGTGCTCTTGCCGCAGCCGTTCGGCCCCAGGATGGCGACGACCTGACGATCGGCGACCGCAAGGCGCACGGCGTCGAGGGCGAGCAGCGGTGGACCGTCGCTCGACGAGAAGCTGCGCGAGAGGTCGGTGATCTCGATGCTGGCCAGGGTCGGACTCCCGGTTGGCCGCGTCTTCCGCGCACGAATGTGCGCGGGCCGGGGCGGGAGTCAGGAGTCGGCGTCAGCGGACGCGTCGCGGTCGCCGGACGCCCCGACGCTGCATGGAGCGTCGTTCGGCCCGCGCCCGACCGGGCGCGCAACCAGGCCTTCTCCCATCCGGACTGTGACCGTCGGCTCCCTGCCAGGGGATCCACCGGCGCCGCGGATCGACGCGGACGTCGGGTCGTGGGCTGGCTTCGAACGGCTGGCGCCGCTCTCAGCCGACCACCGGTCGGGACTTCCACCCGACCCCGAAGGCGAGGCGATATGCGTGATGTGCCCGCAGCATAGCGCACCGCCGATAGCGACCCCATCGAGCAGCACGGACACGACAGCGCGGTGCGGCGGCCGTCGGCCGTTCGAGTCGCCGCGGCCTGATCCGGCTGCGCCCGCCGCGTATCCTGCCCGTGTGCCTGACTCGATCGTCCTGACCGGCCACGACCTGACGCTCGAGGCCGTCGAGGCTGTCGCCCGCCACGGCGCGAGCGCGGTCCTGGCGCCCGACGCCCGGGCCCGGATGGCCCGCAGTCGGTCGGTCATCGAGGCCATCGTCGAGCGTGGCGAGGCCGTCTACGGCGTGACGACCGGCTTCGGCGACCTGGCCATGGTGCGCATCGCGCCGGCCGACGCAGCCCGGCTCCAGGAGAATCTGCTGGTCAGCCACGCGGTCGGGGTCGGCGCTGCCTTCGACGTCGCCACCGTGCGCGCGATGCTGCTGCTCCGTGCGAACACCCTGGCCCGCGGCCAGAGCGGCTGCCGACCGGAGCTGGTCGAGCGGCTGCTGGCCTTCCTGACCCTCGGCATCCACCCGGTCGTGCCGGAACAGGGCAGCGTCGGCGCATCGGGCGACCTGGCGCCGCTGGCGCACCTGGCCCTGCCGCTCATCGGCCGTGGGAGCGTCATGGGCGAGGACGGCGAGGTGGCCGCGGCCGAGGCGCTGGCGGCGGCCGGCCTCGAGCCGCTGCGCCTTGAAGCCAAGGAAGGCCTCGCGCTGCTCAACGGGACCCAGATGATGAGCGCGGTGGGAGCGCTCGCGATCCTCGATGCGGAGCGGCTGTGTGCGCACCGCCTCGGTGGTCGCGGCGATGAGCACCGAGGCGCTGCTCGGCACCGATGTGGCCTTCGCTGAGGCCTACCACGCCGCCCGCCCTCACCCCGGCCAGGCGCGCGTCGCCGCCGAGCTGCGCCACCTGCTGCGCGGCTCGGAGCTGCAGCACTCGCACCATGGCCAGGCGCACAAGGTCCAGGATCCCTACTCCGTGCGCTGCGTGCCCCAGGTCCACGGTGCGACCCTCGACGCGCTCGCGTACGCCCGACGCGTGCTCGAGATCGAGATCAACAGCGCCACCGACAACCCGCTCGTCTTTCCCGACGGCGCCGTCGCCGACCCCGACGCCATCGCCACCGCGGGCGGCCACGTGGTCTCGGGCGGCAACTTCCACGGTCAGCCGGTGGCCCTGGCCATGGACTTCGCGAAGCTCGCCATCGCCGAGCTGGGTTCGATCAGCGAGCGTCGGACCGCGCTGCTCATCGATGGCCGGCTGTCCGGTCTGCCGCCATTCCTCGTCACGGACGCCGGCCTCAACAGCGGCATGATGCTGCTCCAGTACACGGCGGCGGCGCTCGTCTCCGAGGACAAGGTCCTCGTCCACCCCGCCTCGGCCGACTCGATCCCGACCAGCGCCAACCAGGAAGACCATGTCTCGATGGGCTCCATCGCGGCTCGCCAGGCGCGCCAGATCCTGACCAACGTCGAGATCGTCGTGGCGCTCGAGCTCCTATGTGCGGGTCAGGGCCTCGACTTCCGCCTGACCGACGGCCCGCACGCTGGTGCCGGCGTTGCCGAAGCCCACCGCAGATTGCGGCTCGAGGTCGATCATCTCGAGGGTGACCGTGACCCCGGTCCGGACATCGCCGCAGCGACGGCGTTGGTGCGCCGCGGAGCGTTCGCCGACCTCACCGACGGCGCCTGAGCGCGAACGAACGTTCCAACCCCTTGCAATGGTGGCGTAGACTGCGCTCGCATCCGGGCGTCCGCGTTCGTGGCACGCTCGATGCGGGTGCGCAGGGAGGTAGAGAGGGCACATGACGACAGCGGCTCGCCCACAGGGCGTGACCATCATCTCGATCCTGGCCTTCATCGGCGGGATCTTCGCCATCGTGGCCGGTCTGGGCTTGACCGTCCTCGGGGGCATCCTCGGAGGGGCGCTCGCGGCGAACGGCGAGGCGGCCGGCGGGGCGTTCGGCGGCTTGCTCGCCATCTTCGGCATCGGCACGCTGGGACTCGGTATCGCCGAGATCGTCGTCGGCTGGGGCCTCTGGGGCCTGAAGCCGTGGGCTTGGGCGGTGTCGGTCATCGTCTTCATCGTCAACATCGTGCTGACGCTGCTGACCGCGCTCGGCGGCAATAGCCTGATCTCGATCGGCACCCTTGTCGGCATCGCCATCCCGGCCATCATCCTGTACTACCTGATGACCCCACCGGTGAAGGCGGCCTTCGGGCGCGCCTGATCGACGCGTTCGTGGCAGAGGTCGCTGTGCCCTGACCGCCGCCACGTCGAACGGAGACTCCTGAACGGCCCCCTGCCCAAGGGGGCCGTTCCGATTCCTGGCACGTGCTCGGACGGGCTTCGAGCCGACCGGGCTAGATTCGCACCGTGACCGTCCTGCGCATCGTCGACGTCACCGACCTGGAGACGTTCCGGGCGCTGCCACCCTGCGCCGACCCCGGGTTCGATCACCGGACGTGCGACTACTGGGAGGACGCCGATCGCGGGTCGCGAGCAGCCCGGCTGGCGTGGCTCGAGGCTCCCGGTGCGCCTTCGCCGAAGAAGCCGTCGCTGGCCGATAATCCTTTCGCACCACCTGTGCGCGACGCCGGCGTTCAACCCCTTCCTCGACGCTGACGAGGAGGACGAGGCCGCGCCGGACAATCCGTTCGCGCCGCGCGTCGTGCGTGAGCGGCCGGCGTCTGGCGGCGTGCCTCGCAAGTACGCCCTCCTCGACCGCGGACGAGGGATCTTCGGGACCTACGCCAAGGTCGGTCTGCTCGATGGGACGGCCGTCGCCTACGCACAGTTCGGGCCGCTGTCGGCCTACCCTCGGGCGCAGCGCGTGCGCGACCTCTACCCGCAGCTGCCGGCGTCGCCGCTGCCGGCCACCATCACCTGCATCGCGACCACGGCGACGCGTCCCGTGGGGCGGGCCACGCACGAGCGCTCGTGGCCGCCGTCTGTGACGACCTGGCGGCACGCGGCTTCGCGGCCATCGAGACGTATCCGGAGGCCGGCGTCCGACCGGATGCGACGAGCGCGGCCACGCCGGCCTTCTGGCTCGGCTGCGGGTTCGCCGTGGCCATCGACGACGATCGGTTCCCGGTCATGCGTCGCGAACTGTGAGCATGACGATGGACCCGACGGGCATGACCGTCGTCGCGACCATCACCACCGTGCCGGAGCTCATCGGCCCTGTCCTTCGCGCGCTGGTCGAGCGGTAGACTCGCCGCCAGGAGGCACCGACACCAGATGACGACCGCCGACCCGCCTGTCCCCGGGGCCGGGATGCCCGGCGCCACCGCCAGCGCCGCTGCCGGGCTGCCCGGCGCGCGCCCGGTGCGCGCCCCGCGCGGGACGGAGCTGTCGTGCCGCGGCTGGCAGCAGGAGGCGGCCCTGCGGATGCTCATGAACAACCTCGACCCGGAGGTGGCCGAGCGACCCGACGACCTGGTCGTCTACGGCGGGACGGGCCGGGCCGCGCGGTCGTGGGCGGCGTTCGACGCCATCGTCCGAGAGCTGCGACGCCTCGCCGACGACGAGACGCTGCTGGTCCAGTCGGGCAAGCCGGTCGGCGTCTTCCGCACCCATCCCTGGGCGCCGCGCGTGCTCATCGCCAACTCCAACCTGGTCGGCAAGTGGGCGAACTGGGACACCTTCCGCGAGCTCGAGCGGGCCGGCTTGACGATGTACGGTCAGATGACGGCCGGCTCCTGGATCTACATCGCCACCCAGGGCATCCTCCAGGGCACCTACGAGACGTTCGCCGAGCTCGGCCGCCAGCACTTCGGTGGCTCGCTGCGTGGCCGGGTGGTGCTGACCGCTGGCCTGGGCGGCATGGGCGGCGCCCAGCCGCTGGCGGTGACGATGAACGAGGGCGTGGCGCTGTGCATCGAGGTCGATCCCGAGCGCGCCCGACGGCGGCAGGAGACCCGCTACGTCGATCGCCTGACCGACTCGCTGGATGAGGCACTGGCCTGGTCGCGTGCGGCCGCCGCGGACGGCGAGGCGGTGTCGATCGCCCTGGTCGGCAATGCCGCCGAGCTGGAGCCCGAGCTGGTCCGTCGCGGCGAGCGATTCGACGCCGTCACCGACCAGACGAGCGCGCATGACGCGCTGGCCGGCTACGTGCCCGCCGGGCTGTCGCTGGCCCAGGCGGCGGACCTTCGCACCACCGACCCAGACGCCTACGTCCGACGCTCGATGGCCTCGATGGCCGACCACGTGCGCGCGATGCTCGCGTTCCAGCAGGCCGGCGCCGTGACCTTCGATTACGGCAACAACATCCGCGCTCAGGCCCAGGCGGCCGGTGTCGCCGACGCCTTCGCCTTCCCGGGCTTCGTGCCGGCCTTCATCCGCCCGCTCTTCTGCGAGGGCAAGGGTCCCTTCCGCTGGGCTGCCCTGTCGGGCGATGCGGAGGACATCCGGCGCACCGATCGGGCCATCCTGGAGCTCTTCCCGGAGGACGAGTCGCTGCGCCGCTGGATCACGATGGCCGAGGAGCGGGTCGCCTTCCAGGGTCTGCCGGCACGCATCTGCTGGCTCGGATACGGGGAGCGAGCGCGTGCAGGACTGGAGTTCAACCGACTGGTCGCCAGCGGCGAGCTGAAGGCGCCGATCGTCATCGGGCGCGACCACCTCGACAGCGGCAGCGTCGCTTCACCGAACCGCGAGACGGAGGGGATGCGCGACGGCTCCGACGCGATCGCGGACTGGCCGCTCCTCAACGCGCTCGTCAACACGGCCGCCGGCGCGACCTGGGTGAGCATCCATCACGGCGGTGGGACCGGCATCGGCTACTCACAGCACGCCGGCATGGTCGTCGTCGCCGACGGCACCGACCTGGCGGCACAGAAGCTCGAGCGCGTGCTGACGACCGACCCGGGCATGGGCGTCATCCGCCACGCGGACGCCGGCTACGAGCGGGCCATCGAGGTCGCGCGCGAGCGCGGTGTTCGGGTGCCGATGCTCGAGGACGCGTGACGCCACTACCAGATCCGGCGTGCGCCTTGACCGACCAGGACCTGTACGTCGGGCGTGCAAACGGACGCTTGGGGACATGGCTAGACACCCGCCTTGCAGGAGGCGATGGCTCGGGTTAGCCGTACGCGGCTGATACGGACATGATCGAGCCCCTGGCCGTGCCTGCAGGCGCCCGATTCGGTCGTGCGAGCCATCTCCGACTGCGGGTTCGCTCGCTGCGTGCGCAGGCCGCGGTCGTGCGAGCCCTCTCCGACTGCCGGTTTGCTCGCTGCGCGTGCGCATGCTCGGGGCCATGCTGCGCGTTGCTCCGGTGTGAGGCTCGGCGCCACTCTTGCGCGTTGCTCGAGCGCGTCGGCTCGGGGCGTGACGCCCGGGCTCAGGCCGCGTCGGCGGCGTCGAGGATCGTCGTCGTCAGGAGGGGCAGCAACATCGCGTGCAGGTCGGCCCCGATGGTCGACGTGGCCTGAGGGGGGCCGGCCTGGCAGGCCTGGTCGATGACCCGCATCGCGGCGGCCACGCCGGCACCGAGCGGCTCGTGCCGGCCGACGATCGCGAAGCCATCCCGTGCCGTGAGCAGTTCGACGAGGAGGATCGTCTCGAGGGCGTCGAGCGCGTCCTCCGTGCGACGGACCGTGATCGGCGCCGCGGTCGAGTGATCCTCGACGCCCAGGTCGAGCGCCCCGATGTCGAGCGTCGCCGGCGCAGCCAGCTGGCGGAGGTCGGCCGCGCGGGAGGCCGCCGCGTAGCGCGACAGGAAGCCCGTCCCTTGCTGGACGGCGTACTCCATGACCTGGGCCATGTCGATGTCGGTCGTGAAGAGGCGCTGCCAGACCTGGTTCATGCGGCGGTCGCTGAGTTGGCCGACATGCGCGAGCGCCGGTCGCAGCGCGTCGAAGGCGAGGGCCATGAGCATCGGGTGGAAGTTGCCGTTGCTGATCATGCGACCCTCGTCGACGACGACCAACGGGTTGTCATCCATGGCCGCCAGCTCACCTTCGACCGCCTCGTGCGTGAAGCGGCCGAGCTCACGCAAGGCGCCGTGGACCTGGGGCACGACGCGGATCGAGAGGGGGTCCTGGACCGACTGCGCGGCTCCCGGCTCGAGGATGGCACTGCCGCGCAGCAAGCGCCGCAGGTGCGCCGCGGCATCGACCTGTCCGGGGATCGGCTTGGCCGAGGCGACGGCCGGATCGATGATCGACGGATTCGCCCCTAGCGCCTCCATGGTCGCCGCCACGACCAGGTCGGCCGCCGCCGCTACCCGCGCGGCCCGGGCGATCACGAGCGCCCCGTGGCCGATGCTCACGCCGTTGGCCGAGATCGACGCCAGCCCTTCCTTCGCCTCCAGGACGATGACCGGGATGCCCGCCCGCCGCATGGCCTCGGCGCCCGACAGCCGTTCGCCCTCGTATTCGGCCGCACCCTCGCCGATCATCACGCGGGCGATGCAGGCCATCGACATCAGGTCGGATGCGCCCACCGACCCGTACTCGGGCACGATGGGGTGCACGCCGGCGTCGAGCATCGCGGCCAGCGTCCGCGCCGCGACCAGCGTCATGCCGCTGCCGCCGCGGGCGATGCCGGCCAGTCGAACGGCCATCGCGGCGCGGACGATGCGCGTCGGGAGCGGCCGCCCGATGGCGCCCTCGTGGAGTCGCACGATGGCGACCTGGTAGGCGGCCAGGGCATCGGCCGGCATCCGCTCGTTGCGCATGTGCCCGAGGCCGGTGTTCAGGCCATAGACCGGCTCGGGCTGCGCGAGATGCTCTTCGACGACCTGGCGCGAGGCGAGGATCAACGACTCGGCGTCCGGCATCAGCGCGACCCGCGCACCATCGGCGATGCGCACGATGTCGTCGACACGCAGCGGATCGAGGCCGATCCGGACGGTGTCCGGCGGCGCAGATGCAGCCGTGGTCACGAGACTCGCTCCTTCGTCGTCACGAGTCGCTCTCGTTCATGAAACGACGGCCCGCGCTCGAGCGGGCACCTGGTGGAAGAGGCTGGCATCGGCGACGCCCGGCAGCACGCGGATGAGGCTGGCCGGCCGCAGACCGAGCGAACCCCGCCCGCGCGGCCCGTCGATGGTCAGCGAGTCGCGGCCGGTCGAGACGTCGACGACCGTCGCGTGCACGCCGGGGACGAGATCCTGCGCCTCGAGATATTCGAGCAGCTCACGGTCCTCCTCGGCCATCTCGGTGATCCGGAAGATGGTCACCTCGGTGCCGGGCTCGACCTCGGACAAGCGGATGCCCTTCGGCCGGCTGCGCGCCGCCTCGGCATCGATGGGATTGCCATGCGGACAAGTCGGCGGGTGGCCAAGCAGGTCGGCGATGGCGGCCTCGACCCGTGGCGAGATGGATCCCTGGAGCCGTCCCGCCTCCTCGTCGGACTCGGCCCACCCCAGGCCGATGACCTTGATGAGCAGCCACTCGAGCAGGGAGTGCCGCCGGAAGATGGTCTCGGCTGCCGCTCTGCCGGTGGCCGTCAGGGTCAAGTCCCGCTCCGAGCCCATGGCCACCAGCCCATCGGCAGTCAGGCGGCCGATCATCTCTGACGCGGCCTGGGTCGAGACGCCCATCTGACGCGCGACCGCCGAGACCATCGTCGTGGTGCCGCCCTCGGTCATCACCCGCAGCGCCAGCAGGTAGCCCTGGGCGGCTTCGGTCAGGGGATGCAGATGCTCGCTGGCGTGCTGGGTCATCGGTCGGCCGATGGTACCCCGACCGGCCCTCCGCCGATCACCGCACGGCCGCGCTCAAGCGCACCTGACTCCGTTGGTCAGGTCACCTTGACTGAATCCTCGGGCGGTCGTCTACGATTGCGCAAATCCCGACCCACCGACTCGGGATTGCATGGAGGGATGCTCGCCAGGTGTTCGAGCCCGGGTTCTTCGTCAGCGGCCTGTTGATCGGGCTGCGCGAGGGCGTCGAAGCGGCCCTCATCGTGGCCATCATCCTGGCCTACCTGGCGCGCACCGGGAACGCTCGCTACTTCGGCCGCATCTGGCTGGGGGTCGGCGCGGCCGTCGTCCTGAGCGTCGGCATCGGGGTCGGGCTCTTCGCCACCATCGGCGGGCTGGAGGAGCCGTACGAGCAGCTCTTCGAAGCGCTGGCCCTGCTTGTCGCGACGGCGGTCGTGACCTGGATGCTCTTCTGGATGCGACGGCAGGCGGCGTCGGTGCGCGGCGAGCTGCACGCGGCAGTCGATCGCGCCTTGACGTCGGGCGGTGCCTGGGCCCTGACGGCGCTGGCCTTCTCGGCGGTCATCCGCGAGGGCGTCGAGACGGCGCTCTTCCTGTCGGGCACGGCGACCTCGGCCGACGAAGGCGCACTGTCGGTCGCATTCGGTGCGCTGGTCGGCCTCGCGCTGGCGGTCGTCATCGGCTTCGGGTTCTACCGTGGCGCGCGGATCATCGACCTGCGCATCTTCTTCAAGTGGACAGGCATCGCCCTCATCTTCATCGCCGGCGGGCTGCTCAGCCGCGCCGTCCATGAGCTGGTCGAGATCGGCGTCATCGGCGTCGGTTCGAGTGCGGCGTTCGACATCAGCGGCGTGCTGCCACACGAGGAGGGGATCGGCCAGTTCCTGCGCGCCATCTTCGGCTACTCGTCGCAGCCGGAATGGGCGACGTTGGTGACCTGGCTCGTCTACGTCGTCGTCGTGCTCGTGCTCTACCTCCGTCCGATCCAGCCGGCAGCGCCGAAGCCGGTCGAGGTGCGGCCCGCCGCCTGACCCGGCGGTCGCTCGATCGGCACGCGACGGCGTCGCCGGGGGCCAGCCCGGCGCCTACACTGGCGCGATGGCAAAGCTGGTCGAGTGCGTCCCCAACTTCAGCGAGGGCCGGCGCAGCGAGGTCATCGATGCCCTGGCGGCGGTCGTGGCGGCGACACCGGACGTGCACCTCCTCGATCGAACGTCGGACGTCGACCACAATCGCAGCGTCCTGACCTTCGCAGGCGAGGCAGAGGCGGTCGCCGTGGCCATGGAAGGCCGCGGTCGAGGTCGCCATCGCCCAGATCGACATGGAGCAGCACGAGGGACAGCATCCGCGCATCGGCGCCGTCGACGTCATCCCCTTCGTGCCGCTCGGGGAGACGACGCATGGACGAGTGCGTCGAGCTCGCCCGTCGCTTCGGCGCCCACATCGCGGAGCGCTTCGAGCTGCCCGTCTACCTCTATGCGAAAGCCGCCACGCGCGCGGAGCGGATCATCCTGGCGGATATCCGCAAGCCGCAGTACGAAGGCCTCAAGACCGATATCTCGCATCTCGGCCGGGAGCCCGACTTCGGCCCCACGCGCATGCACCCCAGCGCGGGCGCTGTCGCCGTCGGCGCCCGACCCTTCCTCATCGCCTTCAATATCAACCTCGAGTCGAGCGACGTCGACCTCGCCAAGCGCATCGCCCATCGGATCCGTGAGCGATCTGGCGGTCTGCCGAGGGTCCAGGCGTTGGGCCTCTACCTCGACGACATCCAGCGAGCGCAGGTCTCGATGAACCTGCTCGATCACACGGTCACGCCGCTCTGGCTGGTCTGGGAGACGGTTCGCGGCCTGGCAGCAGACGAAGGCGTCGACGTCCGCGAGTCGGAGCTCATCGGGCTGGCGCCGCTGGCCGCGCTTCTCGACGTCGCCGACCACGTCGGCGTGGCGCCCAAGGGACCGATCGAGAAGCGCCTGATGGCCGCGGCCGAGTCGTTGGCCATCCGCGACTTCGAGCCGACCATGGCCCTCGAGCTGCGGCTGGCGGCGGCGACCCGGGCAACGGCCGGCGCGTGACGCTGCGCGTCCTGGCAGGCGGCGCCGAGCTGCCCGCGCCAGGGCTGCTCATCCGCGGCGCATCGGAGGTCGTGACGATGTCCGGCGGCCTGCGCATGGGCAGCGCGCAGGACGACGTGGTGGCGATCTACGGCGACGGAGCCGCTGATCCAAAGGGCCGGCACGCGCCGGCCGTGGCCGCCTGGGATGGCCGCATCCTGGCCGTCGGGCCGTTGCCCGACGTCATGGCGCGCGTTCGCGGTCTCGGCCTCGACGAGAAGCGCTTCAGCATCATCGATGCGCGCGGCGGCACGGTCACGCCGGGACTCATCGACCCCCACACCCATCTGCTGTTCGCCGGAACGCGGGAAGGCGAGATGCGCCTTCGCCAGCAGGGCGCCGGGTACCTCGAGATCCTGGCCGCCGGCGGCGGCATCCTCTCGACCGTCGAGCACACCCGGGCCGCGTCCGCCGACGAGCTGCACGACCATGGTCGTCGCTGGCTGGACGAGATGCTCGGCCATGGCGTGACGACGATCGAGGCCAAGTCGGGCTACGGGCTCGACACGGCCACCGAGCTGCGACTCCTCGATGTGATGGCCCGTCTCGATCGCGAAGGGCCGATCGAGATCGTGCCGACCTTCCTCGGTGCCCACGCCGTGCCGCCGGAGTACCGCGGGCGTCGAGCCGGGCCGGAGGCCTATGTCGCCGCCGTCGTCGGCGGAGCAGCTGCCCGCCGTCGAGGCCCAGGGCGTGGCGCGCTTCTGCGACGTGTTCTGCGAGCGCGGTGTGTTCAGCGTGGACCAGTCACGCCGGGTGCTCGAGGCCGGTCTGCGGCACGGGCTCGCCGCGCGCTTGCACGCCGACGAGCTGGTGCCCTCCGGCGGCGCCCAGCTGGCGGCGGAGCTCGGTGCGACCTCAGCCGACCACCTTGCCGCGCCATCGCGCGAGGGCATCGCCGCGCTGGTCGCGGCAGCCGAGGCCGGCCGGCCGGTGGTCGCCACGCTGCTGCCGGCGACCAGCCTGGTGCTCATGAAGGAGCACGATGCGCCGGCCCGGGTGCTCGTCGATCGGGGCGTGCCGGTGGCGCTCGGGTCGGACTTCAATCCGGGCACCTCGCCGACGCCGAACCTCCAGCTCGTGCTCTCGCTGGCCGTGCTGCGGCTCAAGCTGACACCGTCCGAGGCGCTTGCAGCGGTGACCATCAACGCCGCCCATGCGGTCGGTCTCGGCGAGACCCACGGCACCCTCGAGGAGGACCGCGTGGCCGACCTCGTGGTCTGGGACGCGCCGTCCCATGAGCTGCTGCCCTATTGGCTCGGCGCGGACCTGGCGCGCGTCGTGGTCAAGGGCGGCAACGTGGTGCTCGCCCGAGGCTGAGCCGGCGGCCGAGGCTGAGCCGCGCGGCTGAGCGGCGGCAGGCTGGGCGCCGAGGCTGAGCCGGCAGCCGAGCTGGGGTCCGCACCGCGCGCGAGCCACGTGAGGTCGCCGACGGTCGGCTAGACCTTGCCCTTGGACTCGAGCAGCACGAGCGTCAGCTCCTGGGGCACGGACGAGATCGTCACCGTCAGCTTGGCCTGTGGCTCGGGCCGCTGTTGGACGCCCATCTCGTGCAGGAACTTGGCCAGCTCCTGGTCGCAGGCGGCCTCGTCCTCGCAGATCGGGATGGCGACCACGAGGTTCGCGTCGAGCT
The DNA here is from genome assembly GCA_963777975.1 of uncultured Chloroflexia bacterium. Taxonomy (GTDB): domain Bacteria; phylum Chloroflexota; class Limnocylindria; order Limnocylindrales; family CSP1-4; genus CSP1-4. The sequence continues at coordinate 367,526 of CAVZSO010000002.1, forward strand.
GCGCCACCAGGGCCGCCGCCGCCGCCGCGGCGAGGTGACCGCCGATGGCCACGACGACGACCTCGACGCTGCCGATCTCGCCGATCATGGCCTCCGTCAGGGTGTGGCCGATGTCGCCAACGTGGACCGTGTGCAGGCCGTCGAGCTCGTAGACGAAGCTGACGTTGGCACCGCGTTGCGCGCCCTTCTCATCGTCACGATAGGTCCGGATGCCGTTGACCAGGACGTCGTGCACCTCGTACTCGCCGGGCCTGTCCAGCTGGAAGGCCGGTTCGAGGCTGGTCGGGCGGACGACGTCCTCGGTCGGGGCCTTCTTGCCCTTGCCGCGTACTGGCAACGGGTTGGGATCCGGGTGGCTGTAGGTCACGATGTCGGCGGTCAGGCCGCGTCCCGTCGGGCCGACGATCGAGGGGTAGGCGTCGGCGGCGATGACACCCTCTTTGCCGCGCAGGCGGATACAGGTCCCGCCGTACCAGGTGATCTCCACCGATGGATTCTGCCAGACGCGAAAGAACGGGGGACGCCTGCCCAATTGGCGTCCCCCGTTCGGAGGGAGGGAGAGGGAACTGAGAGTCATCTCGGTTCCAACGAGGGGAACGGTACGCGCAGACGATTCAGGTCAAAGCGCGGAGACGGTGAAGAAACCGACACCTTCGGGAGGCCGGAAACCCATCCTGGCCGCCTACGATTCGCCGATGCCAGACCGACCCCACGCCGCAAGGCTCGCCACTCGCATCCTGGTGGCGCTCGTGGCCACGACCCTCGTCGCCGCTTGCGCTGTCTCCAGTCCCTCTCCATCGCACTCGCCGACGGCGTCGTCCGAACCGACCGGCGGCCTTGTCAGCCCGAGTCCGATCCCGACGACCAGCCCCAGTCCGGCGCCAAGCCTGAGCCCGGCCGAGCTCGAGGCGCTCATCGCAGAGACCGAGGCGTCCGTGCCGCCCATCCGCCAGCTCGAGCCGACGAGCAAGGTGCCCGACCGCATCGTCGACGAAGCCGGCCTGAGAGCTGGATCTGGAGCGCTTCATCGCCGAAGCAGCAACGCCCAAGGAGTACGCGGTGCAAGAGCGCCTTGGCGAGCGGCTGGGCTACTTTCCTCCCGGCACCGACTTGGCCGCGACCCAGCTCGAGCTGCTCGGCGACCAGGTGCTCGGCTACTACGATGACAAGCGCGACGAGATGGCGGTCGTCCAGCGGGGCGGCGCCTTCGGACCGCTGGAGCGGGTGACGCTGGCCCACGAGTACACACACGCCCTCCAGGACCAGCACTTCGACCTTGACAGCCTGGACCGCGAGGACCTCTCGAACGGCGATCGGTCGCTCGCACGAACCGCGTTGGTCGAGGGCGACGCCTCGCTGCTGACGCAGCAGTGGTCGCTCGCCAACATGACCTTCGCGGAGATCCTGGCCATCACCAAGCAGGCGCTCGATCCCGCCTCGATGGCCGTCCTCTCACGGGTGCCACCGCTCGTCGCCCGCCAGCTGACGTTCCCCTACGAGGACGGGCTCGCATTCGCAAGCGGGCTCTTCGGTCAGGGCGGCTGGGCGGCCGTCGACGCAGCCTTCGCTTCGCCCCCGGACTCGACCGAGCAGATCATCCATCCGGAGAAGTACACGTCGCGCGAGAAGCCGATCAAGGTCGCCGCGCCCATCAAGGCCAAGGCGCTCGGCCGGGGCTGGTCCGAAGCCACCCAGGACACGATCGGCGAGCTCGGCACTGCCGTCTGGCTCGAGCCGACCGCCGGCAAACGGGCGGCAGCGTGATGCGGCCGCCGGCTGGGGCGGGGATCGCGTCGTGCTCCTCGAGGGCCCCGACGATGGCTGGCTTGTCGCCTGGCAGACGTCCTGGGATACGCCCGCGGATGCCGATGCGTTCGCGGTCGCCGCGCAGGCGCACGTGGCCACGCTGGCGAATCCCGCGACCGTCGTGCACGTGCCCGGCTCCAGCGACGTCCAGGTCCGGATCGCCAGCGGTGGCGAGCTGCTTCGGGCACCAGCGGGATCCTGAGGGGCCGCGCTGCACCGACGTTCAGCGCGCGTGACTCGCCGCTGAGCCGCCGAGTCGTCTGGCCGCGGCCTACATCGACTCGGGCGCCGAGATGCCCAGCAATGACAGGGCATTGGCGAGCGCAAGGCGGGTCGCATCCACGAGCGCCAGGCGCGCCGACGACGTCGTCGGATCCTCCGGGTCCACGACTCGCCGGTCGCGGTAGTAGGCGTGGAACGTGGTGGCCAGCTCGGTGACGTAGGTCGTCAGCCCCTGCGTCTCCTCGGCCATCGCGCTGTCCTCGACGACCTCGGGCAGTCGAAGGACGCGGATGCCGAGTGCGAGCGCGATAGGATCGTCGTCCAGCGAGCCGAGCAGCGAGGCATCCGGCATCAGGCCGGCGACCGCCCCCTTGCGCAGCAGCGAGGCGATCCGAGCGTGCGCGTACTGCACGTAGTAGACCGGGTTCTCCGCCGACTGCGTCTTGGCCAGCTCGATATCGAAGTCGATGCCGACGGTGTGACCGCGCGCGGCGAAGAACCAGCGCGCGGCATCGACGCCGATCTCGGCCAAGAGGTCGTCGAGCGTGATGAACTCGCCGGAGCGCTTGGACATCGAGATCTCCTGCCCGTCGCGCACGAAACGGACCCACGCGATGAGCAGCATCTGGACCGCCTCGCGGTCGAAACCCATGGCCTCGGCGGCGTTGCGGACGCGGGCGACCGTGCCGTGGTGGTCGGCGCCCCAGATGTAGATGAGGTGGTCGAAGCCGCGGCTGAACTTCTCGACGACGTAGCCGATGTCGGCCGCGAAGTACGTCGTCGAACCGTCGGACTTGCGGATCACGCGGTCCTTGTCGTCGCCGTATGCGGTCGATCGGAACCAGGTCGCCCCGTCCTGCTCGTAGACCAGGCCATGCTCCCGCAGCCGCTCGACGGCGCGCTCGACCCAGCCCTCGTCGTGCAGTGAGCTCTCGGTCTTCCAGACGTCGAAGCGCACGCCGAGATGCGCCAGCGACGCCTCGATCCCGGCCCGCACGCGCTCCGATGCCCAGGCGCCGATGATCCCGTCGGCGTCGACGGCGGCACCGGCACTGGCCTCGATCGCTCGCGCCCAGAGCTCAGCCGGCAGCTCCGCCGCCAGCTCGGCCACGTAGGCCCCGCGATAGGCTTCCTCGGGCAGCGGCTGGCCGGCCCGGAGTGCCCGGACCGAGGCACCAAGGACACGCACCTGGACCCCGAAGTCGTTGAAGTAGTACTCGCGCGTGACGCGATGTCCGGCGCCCTCGAGCACGCGACTCAGGAGGTCGCCGACGAAGGCGCCGCGCGCGTTCCCGATGTGCAGCGGGCCGGTCGGGTTGGCGGACACGAATTCGATGTTGACGTGGCGGGGCTGGCTGGACGTCAGCTGCCCGAAGGTCGTGCCGGCCGAGCGGGCGGCGTCGAGGCCGGCGGCCACGAACCGTGGGGCCAGGCGCAGGTTGATGAAGCCGGGCGCCGCGACCTCGACCGAGGCGAGCGCCTCGCCGCCATCCAGGTTGCGGATCGCTCCGGCCAGCGCTTCGGCGATGGCGATCGGCGGGCGCCGCATCGGTTTCGCCAGCTTCATCGCGAGGCTCAGAGCGACGTCGCCGTGCTCCGGATGGCTGGGGTGCTGGACCTCGACCGCTTTGGCCTCGGCCGGCTCGCCGGGCAGGGCTGGCAGGTCGCCACGTTCGATGGCCGTCGTCAGCGCGTGCGCGACGAGTGCCTGGACATGGCTGCGGATCGGCGTGCTGACGGTCGACGGCACGGGCCACGTTGCTCCTGCTGGGTGATCGAGAAGCGTAGCCGACCAGGTGTGCGGCGTCCGGGCGCGGCGCGATCCTGCCCATCAGACCGCCTGGGCAAAGGTCCCATGACCCGGTGCCGGCCGTCACCGGAAACGGTCGCCGGCCATGGTGTGGTGAGGTGCAGTCCGGTCGCGATGGGAGGACTGACGGGCGGATAAGGGGGAGTACCTTCGTCCGTCCCCACCGCGTACCGTCCGGCACATGCGGCACCCCAGAAGCGATGCCGTCATAGCGTGAAGCGTCGGATCGAGCCCGACGCTCCCACGGGCGATCGTCGGTGACGCCAGCCGGACGCTCGACGCAGTCATCGGGCCGATATCGGTCCGCTTCAACCACCGTGACGGCTTCGCCGTCCCATCGTCGGCCGTGAGGCCACCGCAGACCCGAAACAGGAAACTCGGGACCTGGAGGGAACATCGCATGATCTCGCGCGCCGTGATGCCGACTCGTCGGAGTCGCACCTGGGTCTTCCTTTGGATCGCCCTCTTCCTCATGGGCATCCTCCTGCAGTACGGGGTCGCGCTCTCGCGCCCCGGCACCGCCCTCGCGGCCAGCGGCCTGAAGGCCGGCACGGTCCAGGACTTCGAGGTCGACGGCGACCTCAAGTGTCAGAACGCGTCGGGCAATCCGGGCGGCATCACGCCGGCCAGCCTGATCGATGGCACCCTGACCGATGGCGACGACTGGCGGGACGGCAGTGGCTGCTCCGGCAAGGTCAACCCGGAGAACCCGCCCATCTCGTTCCTCGACAACGACCCCGTCAGCGACACGGGCGATGACGTCTTCGGCGGCGGCGCCAAAGAGGACGACACACGCACGTGGTCATACACCACTCAGAAGCCGACGCCCAAGGACGACGTCCACCACGCCATGGCGTACGCCAAGTTCGTGGGCAGCAGCGCCTACTTCTTCGCAGGCGCCGAGCGCATCGTCAACACCGGCGACACGCATATCGACTTCGAGCTCAACCGCAAGCCCTTCAAGACCTGGAGCGACGGTATCAGCAAGCCGAACCGCACGGTCGGCGACGTGCTCATCTCGCTCGAGTTCTCGAACGGCGGCGACGACCCCATCGTGACCGTCTACAAGGTCACCGACGTGGTCGACCATCCGAAGGGCCAGGAGACGACCTTCAGCACCGATCTCGCCACCGCGGGTGCCGTCCACTCGGCGACCAACTTCATCGACCTGGTCGATGCCGGCTTCGGCTACGACATCCCCTCGTTCGAGTTCGCCGAGACGTCGATCAACCTCGACGCACTGGGCATCAACACATCCTGCCCGGGCCTCTCGAACGGTCACATCCGGACCCGCTCCGGCGGAGACCTCGATAGCTCGCAGCTGAAGGACAACATCGAGCCCTTCCCGATCGACCTCAACAACTGCGGCAAGCTGCGTATCGAGAAGCACGCCGGCTCGAACGACGGGCCCCTTCTCGGCGGCGCCGAGTTCGATATCACCCCGAACCCCATCCCGGGCGGTACGGGCACCCTCCATGTCGTCGACAACGGCGCCAATGACGGCGACGGCACCGCCGGCGAGATCGAGATCGACCCCGCCAAGCCGGGCACCTACACGGTCTGCGAGACCAAGGCGCCGACCGGCTACAAGCTGCCTGCCGATCCCTGCCACGACAACGATGTGCCCCCCAACGGCACGCACATCTTCGTCTTCGCCGATCCGCCCAAGGTCGCATCGACGACGCTCACGCTTGTCCAGGCCACTCCGCTCGACGGCAGCTTCGTGGCCGTCGGCGACACGATCACGCCTGCGCGTCCGTGAGACCAACACGGGCGAGTCGATCCTGACCAACGTCCACGTCACGGGCACCGACTCGTGCGCCAACTGGACGGCCCAGTCCAGCAAGAACGGCGGCGCCGGGGCCTTCAACGGCAGCCTCGAACCCCACCGAATCGGTCGACTTCACGTGCTCGTTCCAGGCGCCGGCCGACAACAGCTTCTCGTGGAGCGCGCTCGGCCATGGCACCGACGAAAAGGGCGATGCCGCACCAGCGACCAACGAAGACGAGAGCGGCTCCTACGACATCCTGATGCCGGCCACCAAGCTGACCATCGACACGGACGCGCCGGCCAAGGTCCATGCCGGTGACTCCATCACCATCATCGTCAACGAGAAGAACGACGGCGAAGGCACGATCACCAACGTGACCGTGACCGGCGTCAAGTCGTGTGCGACCTGGACACCGGCTCAGGGCTTCAGCGGCTCGCTCGCTGCTGGTGCCTCGGTCAAGTTCAGCTGCACGTTCAACGCGCCCGCGGACGACTTCACGTGGGAGGCTGATGGCCACGCCACGGACGCCCTCGGCCACGCGGTCCCGTCTGCCGGGGAGCACGTCCAAGGCAACGTCGACGTGGTCAAGCCGGCGACGGAGCTGACGCTCAAGAGCACGGTCCCGGCCAAGGTCCGGGCCGGTGATCCGGTCTCCATCGTGGTCACCGAGAAGAACACGGGCGATGGCCCGCTGCACGACGTGACGGTCGTGACCGAAGGCGGCATCTGCGCCGTCTGGAACGCGCCCGGTGGCTTCAGCGGCACCCTCGCCGCCGGCGCCTCGGTCGATTTCACCTGCACATTCAACGCGCCGGCCAACGGCGATGATGTCGACTGGAGCGCGCTCGGCCAGGGCAAGGACAGCCTCGACGCTGCCGCGCCCGACACCGGCGAGCATCAGAGCGGCCACATCTCGGTCATCAAGCCGGCCACCAGCCTGTCCGTCAAGACCGCGGCGCCAGCCAAGGTCCATGCCGGAGACCCGATCACGATCGTCGTGACCGAGGCCAACACGGGTGACGATGCCCTGAGCAGCGTCCACGTGGACGGCGGCGGCTTCCTGCGCGACGTGGGTCGCGGCCACGAACAAGAACGACGGCGACGGGCTCTTCATCGGCGCCCTCGGGGCCGGCGAATCCGTCGACTTCACGTGCTCCTTCAATGCCCCGGCTGACGGCACGGACGTCACCTGGAGCGCCGACGGCAAGGCCACCGACTCCCTGGGCGGACCCGCGCCTTCGGCGGGCGAGCACCAGGACGGCGCCATCGTCGTCATCAAGCCGGCGACGACGCTGACGCTGGTCAGCGAAGTCCCGGATCCCATCCTCGAGGGCGGCACGACCGTCATCACCGTTCGTGAGACCAACACCGGCGACGACACCCTGACCGGCGTCGACGTCGTCAACCTCGATGGCAGCAGCGACTGCCCGGACTGGGTCGCATCGGCGACCAAGGTCGGCGGTGGCGCCTTCAGCGGCTCGCTGGCCCCCGGCCAGGCGGTCGACTTCACGTGCACGGTCACGGCCGGCGATACCGACGTGATCTGGAACGGCCTGGGCAAGGGCACCGACTCGCTCGGTGCAGCGGCCCCGGCGGCCGGCGAGGATGAGGCCGGCTCCGTCCATGTCGTCAATCCCAACATCGACGTCGTCAAGACCGCCGGCGCCAGCCTGCAGTCGCAGGTCGCCGACGGCGCCGTCTACGAGACGCTCGACGGCTCGACCGTCGTCTACAAGTACGTCGTCACGACGCTCGACCCGGATGGCCTGACAGCCGTCCAGGTCACGGACGACCGCTGCTCGCCGGTGACCTTCGTCTCCGGTGACACCGGCTCGGACGGCAAGCTGATGCCCGGCGAGAGCTGGATCTTCCAGTGCTCGAAGGCGCTGACCATCGCCACGGACGGTGCTGAGGTGACGAACGTCGTCACCGCCAGCGGCCAACCCGCCCTGGGCGGCCGGGTGAGCGAGACCGACGACGCCGTCGTCGACCTGCGCCATCCGGCGGTGCTCATCGACAAGGACGAGGATGACGCGGACGATCTCGTCTTCCCCGGCCAGGTCGTGACCTACACGTTGACCCTCACCGTGACGGGCGGCCCGACGGATCTCGTCGTGACCGACAAGCTGCCGGCCGGCGTCACCTTCGACAGCGCATCTGACGGCGGCACGGAAGCAGCCGGCGTCATCACCTGGAACCTGACCAACGTCGCCGACGGCCAGACCGAGCTGACCTACCAGGTCACGGTCACCGCCGAGAGCGGCACCCTGCCCAACCACGCCCAGGCATGCGTCCCGGCCTTCAACGGCTTCGAGCAGGCCTGCGACGGCGCCGATGACGTGGTCCGGGTCCCGGGCCTTCACATCACCAAGATCGTCGATGACAAGGATGGCGTCGTGGCACCCGGCCAGACGCTCCACTACACCCTCGAGGTCTCCGTCGTCGACGGTCCGTTCCCGGATGCCGTCATCATCGACACGCTGCCACCGGGCCAGACGGTCTTGGGCAACGTGACCTCCGACCCCCCGGCCGACGCCACCTTCGAAGGCGTCGCGACCGTGACCTGGAAGTACGACAGTCTCCCGGACGGGACGACGACCCTCGAGTTCGACGCCGTTGTCGATGATCCCGCGACGCCTGGCTCGCAGACGAACGTGGCCGAGGTCTGTGCCAGTGTCGAGATCGGCCAAGAGACCGTCGAGATCTGCGATGACGACGCCGTCACCGTCCGCGTGCCGACCCTGACGATCCTCAAGGATCTGACGTCCGGCAACACGGCCGGCAGCGATCCCAAGCTTGGCCCGCTGGCCAAGGTCGGCGACACGCTTCTCTACACCCTGACCTACACCCTGACGGACGGCCCGGTCACCGATGCCGTCATCACCGATCCCATCAAGCCCGGCCTGAAGTACGTGCCCGATAGCGCGTCGAACGGCGGCGTCCTCGTCGGCGCCGACGGTAGCGGCTTCGGAGGCACGGTCACCTGGAACCTCGGCACCATCGAGGAAGACGGCACCTATACGGTCACGTACAAGGTCACCGTCCTCGGCACCGCCGACGAGCAGACACAGCCCATCGTCAACGTGGCGACCATCGTCTCCGACGAGACGCCACCGGACGACGACGACGCGACGGTCGGCGTCAACCCGCCGCCCAGCGTCGCCTCTCCCACGCCCACCCTGCCAAGCACCGACACGTCCGACACCAGCGGTGGCACCAGCGGCGGCTCCGGCCTGGCGCTGATCCTCCTCCTGGCCGTTGGCATCCTCGGCGGTATCGGCCTCCTGGCTCCGGCCCCGGCCCGCCGTCGCTCGCGAGACCGCGACTAGCGATCCCGCACGGGGCGCGGACCGACGCCTCTGACCATCGCGGGGCATCGACGGTCGGGTGCCCACCGACCCTGGGGTTCCCGAGACCCGGGTGAAGGCGAGCCGAAAGGCTCGCCTTCACCATGTCCGGCGCGGTCGTGGTACGAAGGTCCCAAGGCGCGATGGGACGGGCGGTGCCGATGGTCCACACTTTCGGTCGGCCGCTTGTGCAGTCTTGTGTGGTTTGGTGGGATACGCATATCTGATGACCTGCGATTGGTACTGGACGAGTACTACCGCGTGAGTGACACTACGGCTCCGCCGCTGAACACGACGGACGTGGACCTATCCCACGGCACGCATCATCTCGGGAGTCACATCGATGAAGGCCTCTCCTCCCGGCGGCGATCCGGGCATCTCCAGGTCCAGGCTCGCTCGACAGCTCGCGCTCCTGGCGATCTGTGGGCTGGCCGCCGCCGCGCTCGTCGCCCCTGCAGCCTCAGCGGCCTCGGGTGCGATCTGGACGACGCAGGAGACCTGCAACACGCCCGCCGACCAGGACGCCAACCACTACGCCGTCGGCGAGACCGTCCACATCCGCGGCGACGGGTTCGACCGCCACGACGGCGTTTTCGTGGACGATCACGGGCCAGCCGGGTGGCGCCAGCTCCGATCCCGGTCAGGTCGTGGCCTCCGGCGACAGCAGCACGGATGCCACCGGCTACTTCTGCTTGGCTGCCTATACCGTCCTTCCCGGCGATGATGGTGAGTACACCGTCGACGTGACGCTCGAGGGCGCCAAGAACGACAACTATCGCGTCGAAGGTGCCGTGCCGACGGCAACCGCGACGGCGACCGCGACGCACCGCCGCCGAGCCGCCAGCCGCGTCGCGCGACCGCCACCGCGACGGCGACCGCCACCTCGACGCCGACCGCCACCTCGACCGCGACCGCCACCGCCACGCTCCCCGGCACTGGCGCCACACCGACGGGCGGTGAGGCTGCCGCGACACCGACGCTGCCGAGCACATCGACCGAGGATCCCGCGAATGGATCCGGTGGAGCGCCACTGGCGCTTCTCCTGATCCTCCTCGGCACCGGTGCTGCCGGGCTGGTCTTCCTCAACCCGCTGGGCAAGCGTACTCGCTGACCAACGGCCGGGGCGGCCCCCGGTTCCACAGCAGATCGGCATGAAGGGCACGGGCCATCGGGGCTCGTGCCCTTCAGCCATGCATGCGTGCGTTCGGACCGCGCTCGTCGCGTCGTGGCGGGCGACGCGATCGTCTTCGCACGTGTTACGCGGATGAGACGGGCGCGTACGAAAGTACTAGACGAGTACCAGCCCCATGCCAGAGACTAGAGGCGCATCGCTATGGCGATGCACGCAGGGCGTTTCCTGCGGTAGCACTCATCAGTCTCGGGGACCTATCGATGATTGCGCGTACCGTTCTGGGACCGACGATGGTCCCGCGTTCCCGTCTTGGCCGTCGCCTGGCAGTGCTCGTCGTCTTCGGGATGGCGTGCTACTCGCTGTTCGGCGGTCTGGCCGTCGTGGCGGCTTTCACGGCTGGCGACAACGGCCATCCGACGAGCGGTCCGTACTCCGACCTCAAGGGCGGCAGTGGGACCTTTACGTTCCAGAGCAACGGTCAGTTGACCTGCAATGGCGATGACGGCGCACTGGGCTTCTCCTTCCACCTGAACTATTCGGGCGCGAGTCTTCCCGCGGGCGCGAAGATCGTCGTCTATCTCTCCCCCAACCAGGGTGCCATCAATGGCAATGCTGGTGGAGATGTTGCCGGTTACATCGCTCAGGTCGAGTCCAACTTCGTGGTCCTGGACGTCGGCGGGCTTACCGGGAGCGGATCGTTGAACGTCAGCCTGCCGGTCACGCACAGCTTCACGCTCGCCAGCGGCGGCGTGCTCGGCGTGATCGCGACCGAGAGCGATGGCACGAGCGTCTCGACGTCGAAGACCAATTCGCTGAACTGCACCGAAGCGGCAGCCACCCCGAGCCCGTCGCCGAGCCCGACGGGCACCGAGATCGCAGCCACTCCAAGCCCATCGCCGTCGCCGAGCCCGACCGGAACGGAGATCGCGGCCACTCCGAGCCCATCCCCGTCGCCGAGCCCTTCGGGCACGGAGGCGGCGGCCACGCCGACCCTTCCGGCCAGCGGCAGCGAGAAGCCCGCGAACGGCACGCCGCCGCCGTCGCTTCCGAGTACGTCGACCGACGATCGATCACAGCAGGGTGGTGGCGGCGGCCCACTGATGCTCCTGCTGGTCCTGCTTGGCGCCGGGGCGGCAGGCCTCGTGGTCCTCAGGCCGAGCTCGATCCGCATCCGCAAGTAGGGCATCGGTCCGCCCCGCGGCCGACCAGGTGACTCGCGACCGAGCCGCATCGACCAGGACGGACGACGAGGGGGGCGCGCCGCGCCCCACGTCGTTCGCGACGCGTGAAGGCGGGGAACGGCTAGCCGCCGATCATGACCTCCATGCCTGGGGCCGCCAGGTCGGACGGGCCATCGAACGCTCGTCGGGCGATCCCGAGCGACGCGATGGGGCGGCCCTCGTCGAGCACGTGGGTCAGGATCAGGCGGCTGGCTCGACCATCGCGAGCGACGCCGGCGGCCTGCTCCGCGGTCATGTGCCAGGCAGCCTCGACCGGGGCGATGGTGCCCCAGGCAGCCTCTGACAGGAGGGTGTCGCCTGGTCGGACGAGTTCCAGCAGGTCCTCGGGTCGGCCGCAATCGCCGGAGTAGACGAGGCCCGGGCCGTCGTCGCCGATCGAGACCCGGAAGCCGTACGAGTCGTCGGTGTGGGTCACGCGACGCGCTTCGACCGTCAGGGCGCCCACGCGATAGGCGCCCACCGAGAGGGTCGGTCCGGGCAGCTCGTCGAGAAAGCCCTCGACACCGTTGAGCACGTCGTAACGCTCGCGGATGCCGGCCGGCGCCGTGAGTGGCACCGAGCCCTCGGTGGCAGCGGCGTACTTGAGGTAGTGGCGCAGCGGGACCAGGTCGATGTGATGATCGGGGTGCAGATGGCTGACGAAGATGCCGTCGATCGTCCGCGGCTCCATGCGTGCGCCGAGAGAGGCGAACGAGCCATGTCCGATGTCCAGGACGATGCGGGTTCCGCCACCTTCGACCACGTAGCACGACGAGGTACGGCCGCGCCGACGCGTATAGGCAGGCCCGGGACCGATCACCGTCAGGCGCAACTCAGGCATGTGCGCGTCAGCGTACGACATGCCCGGTGTCAGCTTGGCGACAGTCCGTCGCCCGGCACGCTCGACGCTGCGGTCCAGCACTCGTCGATGCGATCGACGAGCTCGCTGAGGCTGGTGACGACCAGGGCGGCCTGGCTCGGCGCCTCTGTCGGGATGACGCCCCACGGGCCGCGTCGCAGCCAGACTGCGCGCATGCTGGCTTCGGCTGCCGGGACGACGTCGTTGTCGATGCGGTCGCCGACGTACGCCACGTCCGTGGGATCCGGACCACCTAGCAGCGCCAGGGTCCGCTCGAAGAATGCGGCGGCGGGTTTGGCCACGCCGAGCTCTTCGCTCATGGCCACGACCTCGACATCGAAGCCCAGTGCGCGCAGCTCGCTGGTCCTCGACGCGGGCTGGTTGGCGACGATGGCCACCCGGAAGCCCCGGTCGCGGAGACCGTCGATGGCCCCCAGGGCGTCGGCGTAGAGATCGTCGGCACGGAAGCCCCCGTACAGGCGCTCCACCGTCTCAAGGTGGCGTCGCCAATCGGGCGCGTTCACCATATCGAAGACGTGGCGATAGTCCCAGCCACGCTCGACCGCCGCGCCCAGGGCGGCCATGAAGGTCAGCCGAGGGATGCCCAGTACGTCGGCCCAGGTGCCCCAGACGCGCGTCTCGTCGATGAGCGTCTCGCCGACATCGAGACAGACCCAGCGGGCCATCAGATGAGCCGCAGCTCCCGCCCTGCGTCGCCGAAGGCATCCAGGCAGGTCTGGAGGTCGTCCCGGCTGTGCTCGCTGGTCACGATGGTGCGGATGCGAGCCCGATCGATGGCCACGGTCGGGAAGACGACCGCCTGCGCGAAGACGCCACGCTCGAGCAACCGCTGGCTGAGGTCGGCGGCGTGGTCGGAGGTACCGACGATGACCGGCGTGATCGGCGTCTCCGAGGATCCGGTGTCGAAGCCGAGCGCGGTCAGCCCAGCTTTGAAGAATCGGGTGTTCTCCCAGAGGCGCGCGATCCGCTCCGGCTCCGCCTCGAGGACATCGATGGCGGCCAGACAGGCTGCCGCCACGGCCGGTGGCTGGGACGTCGAGAAGAGGAACGGCCGCGCTCGCTGGACGAGGTAGTCGCGCAGGTGCTGGCGGCCGGCGACGTATCCGCCGACGACCCCGAGGGCCTTGGACAGGGTGCCGACCTGGATGTCGACGCGCCCGTGGAGATCGAAGTGGTCGACCGTGCCGCGGCCGTTGCGCCCGAGGACGCCCGAGGCGTGGGCATCGTCGATCATCACCGAGGCTTCGTACCGATCGGCGACGTCGCAGATGTCCGCCAGCGGTGCGATGTCGCCGTCCATGCTGAAGACGCCATCGGTGATGACCAGGATGTGCTGGTAGGCGCCCTTGGGGCCGCCGGAGGCCCGAGCGTCGCGCAGGACGCGCTCGAGGCCATCCACATCGCGGTGCGGGTAGACGGCCCGGGAGGCCTTGGAGAGCCGGACGCCATCGATGATCGAGGCGTGATTGAGCTCGTCGCTGACGATCAGGTCGCGCTCGCCGGTGATGGTCGGGATGACCCCCGAGTTGGCCGTGAAGCCTGACTGGAAGGTGAGCGTCGCCTCGACGTGCTTGAAGGCCGCCAGGCGTCGCTCGAGCTCCTCATGGAGCTCCATGGTGCCCGCGATGGTGCGCACCGCCCCGGAACCGACGCCCAGATCGCGAACGGCCGCCAGGGCCGCGTCGACGAGCTGGGGATGCGTGGCCAGGCCCAGATAGTTGTTCGACGATAGGCTGATGACCGCTCGTCCGTCCATCGTCGTGCGTGGCGCCTGCGGACCGGACATCACGCGCAGCGGGCGGTAGAGCGACTGTCGCTTGAGCTCCGCGATCTCGACGTCCAGATAGGCGAGGGGATCGGGTCGATCCGTCATCGTGTCAGCCCTCGTGCGGCAGGAGGACGACCTTGCCGGCATGGCCAGCGGCGACGAGGTCGAAGGCCTGTCGATAGTCGGCCAGCGGAAGCCGATGGGTGATGATGGGCGACAGGTCGAGGCCTTCCTCGAGCAGCGCCGTGGTCCGGTACCAGGTCTCGAACATGCGTCGGCCGGTGATGCCGTAGACACGGATGCCCTTGAAGATGACCTCCTCCGAGAGGTCCATGGTGGCCGGCTTGGCGTGGGTGCCGAGGAGCGAGATGCGGCCGCCATTGGTCAATGCCGCGAGCCCCTGGTGGAGCGCCGCTTCCGAGCCGGACATCTCGAGCACGACGTCGACCCCGTCCCCGTCGGTCAGCGCCTTCAGCCGAGCGGCCACGTCGTCGCGCGCGTCGATGACCTCGTGCGCGCCCATCCGACGGGCGATCTCGAGGCGTTCCGGCATGAGGTCGGTGGCGAAGACATGACGGGCCCCGGCAAGGCGGGCGATGGCGACCGCCATCAGGCCGATCGGCCCGCAGCCGGTGACCACGACGCTCTGGCCGGCGATCTCCTCCACGAAGGCCGCGTGGACCGCGTTGCCCATCGGCTCCTGCAACGCGGCCACCTCCGGCGTCAGCCCTTCGCTGACCCAGGCATTGGTCTCCGGGATGACGGCATATTGTGCGAAGGAGCCTGGCGCATGGACGCCGAGGATGCGCAGGTGCTGACAGACGTGCGCCCGACCCGTCCGACACTGGTAGCAGGTCCAGTCGACGAGGTGTGTCTCGGCCGCCACGAGCTCGCCGAGCCCGACCCGACCGGCGCCCGCGCCGTGCGCGACCACGATGCCGGCCATCTCGTGACCGAAGATCATCGGCGGCTGGACGTGCTCCTGCGCCCACGCATCCCAGCGCTCGATGTGGATGTCGGTGCCGCAGACGCTGGCGGCCAGGACCTTGACCAGCACCTCGCCAGCGCCGGGCTCGGGCAGCGGCACCTCGCGCAGCTCCGCGCCCGGCGCTGCCGTGGCCTTGACGAGGGCGCGCATGGTGCGTGGCAAGGCCGCTGGCTCGACCGCCGCCAACGCCGCGCCCTGGGTCATCGTCAGCCGCGCGGCCGGGTCTGGATCATCGCCGGCCGCTGCTCAGCGGAAGCACAGGCCGCGCTCCGGCGCGGCCGGGGGGTCGATCCACTGCTTGGCGAACGCGATGCCCTGCGCGGCATCGGCGTTGTCGGTCAGCAGCTCGCGGTCCCACGACACGTACGCGAAGCGCGTCGCCATGTCGTCGAAGCGGGCGACGAGGACCTTGTTCGGCACACCGCAGGCGATCGCGCCGTCGGTCGACGGCGTGTCGTCGAAGACCGTCTTGAGCTCGGCGAGCTCGGCCGCGGAGGGACAGCTCTTGCCGTCCGCGCCACAGCTGTACAGCGCGAGCACGAAGCCGTGCTCGAGGTTGTGGATCCATTGCTGTGGCTGGATGGGCACCTCCGGTCCATAGAAGGCACGCGGAGCTGGCGCCTCGCCGGCGATCGCCCAGTGGTTGCCAGATGCCGGCGGACAGTAGGCGTAGTCGATGACCTGGTTCGTGTCCCGGACATGCGATCGGCCAAGGTCGTCGACCGGGAAGCCGACCCGTTGGGTCGGGCCAGGCTCCGAGGTCGGCGTCGGCGTGGCGCCTGGCGCCAGGCTCGGCTGGGGGCTGTTCGCGTCGGGCGTCGCGGTCGATGTGGGCGACCCTGTGGCAGTCGGCGCCGACTCGACCGGCCCTGGCGTCAGCAGGCTGCCACAGGCGTAGGTCTTCGAGGTCGATGACACGACGAAGACGGAGAGCAGGATGACGACGCCCGCGACCGTGAAGGCGAGCAGCAGGATGCCACCGAAACGGTCCAGGAAGCCGCGCTGGGTCTGGGTCACCCGCCGGCTGCGGCGCCCGACGCGGGGCGTGCCCGACGGGCTCGTGGAGGTCGAGGACTGGGCGGCCTCGGTCGCGCGTCGGTCGCGCTCGCGACGAGTCGGTTTTGCCACGGTGGTCGACGGACCCTCATGAAGCGGACCGGGCAGTCGCGGACCGAGGTGGTCTCGCGCGCCCGGATCGAGTGAGCAGGGACCCGCACAGGGTACCGCAGACGCCGCGCATGGCGCCGTGATCGACCACCCGGGACCGGCTGCGTCGGGGTCGCTCGACGGGACCCGTCAGCGGCTACGGCTCGGCGAACCAGCTCCGCGAGGCGGGCATGCGCAGGGCCCGGAAGAGGATCACGGCCAGGACGAGGGCGAACAGTGCACCGGGCAACCCGGCGTAGACGCCGAGCACGGCGATGAGCGGGATGGTCAGGCTGGCCAGGCCGAGGGCGAGCATGTAGGCGGCCTGCTTGCGTTGGATGACCAGGGTCATGGTGAAGATGAGGTACGCCAGCAGGAGCATCCAGAGGATGCCGATCCCCGAGACGGGTGCCTCGACGGCCTGGTCGATGACCAGCGGCAGCGTCAGGCCGATGAAGGCCAGGACGATGAAGGCGTAGGCCATGAAGATGCGCACGCCGCCGGGCATGGCGCGGAAGGTCTGGAGCATCGGGGCGATGGTACCGCCGAGCCCGTCGGGCTCGCTCCGGTCAGGCCGCGGCCTCCTCCAGGAGGGCCTGTGCGATGGCGGCAACGGCATCTGGGGCCAGGGCGCCACCCGCCTCACGGCGCAGCTGCGCCAGCGCATCGGTCGATGACATGCGTGCCGAGCGAGGCTCGCCGGCGATCAGCCAGTGGTACCGATCCACGGCCGCATACAGGCGGGCCGGAGGGGAGATCGACTCGCCCCGCAACCCGTCGGGGTAGCCGCCGCCATCCCACCGCTCGTGGTGATGTCGGACGATGTCGGTCACGGCGTCGAGCTCGCGGTAGGGCTCGAGCAGGCTGGCGCCGATGACCGGATGGGAGGCGGTCATCGCGCCACCGGTGGCCTCGGCGCCAGAGACCGCGGCCAAGCGTCCGATGTCGATGATGAGGGCGGCCGCGACGACGGCCTCGGTCGTCTCCCGGTCGAGGCCATACGCGGGCCCGAAGCGGCCACAGAGGTCGGCGATCTCGGCGTTCTGCCGGGACAGCGCGGGCGCCTGCGGTCGGAGGAGGTCGTGCAGCGGTCGGACGAGCGAGACGACGTCGAGGACGGCGTCGGGATCGCGCTCCCGGAGCTCGTGCGCGGCGCGCACGTCCTCCTCGAGGCGCGTGCGCATCTCCCTGACGTGTGTCGGCAGGTCGCCAGCCGCGACCGCACGCCCCTTGCCGAAGTGCTTGGCCACGAAGAGTGCCGTGTCGGCGATGGAGACCAGGTCGCGGGCGTCCTTGGCGTCTTGTGGGAAGGCGGCCGTGCCGATGCTGGCTCCGACGCGCAGCTCGCTGTCGCCGGAGCGGGAGCGCAGCTCAGCGAAGCGACGCAGGACCTTGCGCGCCACCGCGCTGGCTCCAGCCTCGTCCGTGCCGGGCAGGATGAGCGCGAACTCGTCCCCGCCGTAGCGGCAGACCAGGTCGCCCGTCCGCACGCTGCGCCGCAGTCCGTCGGCGATGCGGCGGAGCAGCCGATCGCCCGCCTGGTGGCCGAACTGGTTGTTATAGGAACGGAAGTCGTCGAGATCGATCATCAGCACGGCCACCGGCCCAGCGTTGACGCGCTCGTTGAGCTCGTCCTGGAAGACGCCATGGTGGAGAAGGCCCGTCAGCGGATCGTGCCGGGCGGCTTCGCGCAGCTGGCCGTAGAGGATGGCGTTGTCGAGTGCGATCGCCGCATGGTTGGCATACAGCTTGGCCAGATCGAGCTCGCCTTGCTCGAAGTCTCGCCCGATGCGGTAGAGGTTGAGCGCGCCCATGACGCCGTTCGGGCCGTGGAGCGGGGCGACGATGATCGACTCGTAGTCGTCGTCTGGCGTGCCCGGCACGTTCACGACCCGGGGGTCGCGACCGGCGTCGTTGACGCACTCCGCTTCGCCGCGCTGGACGACCGAGCCGGTGATGCCGGCGCCCGAGCGGCAGCTTCGCCTTGAGGATCTCGTCGGCGAACTGGTCGCGCGCCAGGACAGGCACCAGCAACCCGGCCGCCTGGTCGACGCGGTAGATGGTCAGCGTGTCGTAGGGCACGACCGTCTCGAGCGTCTCGGCGATGGCCTCGAACGTGGCGTCGATCTCGCGCGTCTGGAGCAGGCGCTCGGTGACGCCGAGCAGGAGGCGCTCGCTCTCGAGCTGGTGTTCCAACCGCTGGGATCGGCGCTCGAGCTCCTCGTGGCGGGCCGCGTTCTCGAGCGCGACAGCGGCTTGAGCGCCGAGGATCTGCATCAGCCGAAGGTCGTCCGGCTCGAAGGCATCGCAGCCCAGGCGGGAGAGCTCGATGACGCCCAGGACACGCTCCTCGAAGACGAGCGGGATGACGATCATCGACTCATCGATGTCGTCGCTGCCCGCGATGTCCTGCATGCGTGGGTCAGCCAGCACGTCGGGCACGATCTCCGCCTGGCGCGCCAGGGCGATGGTGCCACCGAGCCCTTCGCCGAGTCGCAGCACGACGAGCTCCGGCGTCTCGTTGGCGTAGTACTCGACGCGCGACCGGAGCGCGATCGCGTCGAGCGTCTCGCCGTCCGGCTGGAGCACGTAGAAGCGCAGCCCGTCGTAGTCGATGATGTCGCCGATCTTCTCGGCCACCGTCTCGCCGACGCCGAGGATGTCGCGCGAGCGGTTGAGCTGACGGGAGAGGGCCTCGATGCCCTCGAGGTGCTCGCTCCAGCGGCGGCTGGTGGCCAGCAGGCGGGCATTCGTGAGCGCCGTCCCCGTCTGGCCGGCGATGGCCATCACGCGATCGACCTCGAGGCTCGAGAACCGGCGCGGGCGCAGGGATGCGACGACGAGCATGCCGGTCACGCCGTCCTCGCCCGAGATGGGCACCAGCACGATGGAGCGAACCCCGAGCGTGGGCACGACCGCGGGGCCGACCTGGATCTCCGGCGGCAGGTCGTCGATGACCAGGGGGCGTCGATGGACGAGGACTTGCTCCAGACGTCCGGCACCCTCGGCCGGCACCACGAGGTCGGCAGGCAAGGTCATCTCGCCCGCCGAGGCGATCGGCGCCAGGACCCGCCCGCCATCCTGATCCTGGAGGACGAAGAGGCTGACGACGTCGGCGTCCATGGCTGTGCGCAGCCGTTGGGTCACGAGCCGGGTGATGGCCGTCGTGTCGAGCAGTCCGGCGAGCTCGGCAGAGAGGTCGGCCAGGTCGGTCAGCTCACTGACGAGGTCGGCCGCGGCGCTGCCGTCGCCCCGGAGGCCATCAGCCGTCGCGCTTCCAGACACGGCCTGGCCGCGCGCCGTAGCCTCGCCGCCGGCCCGGTTGGTGACCGTCGCGAGGTGGTCGTCGAGGATGGTGCGCTTGAAGCGCCACGTGCGGCCGACCTTCGAGGCGGGCACCTGACGACGCTGGGCGAGCCGATACAGGGTCCGCACCGGGACGGCCAGATAGGCCGCTGCATCCTCGATGCCGATCCAGTCGTCATGCCCGCCCCCCGCGGCGGTTCCCTTCATCCCTCGGTCGTTCCCTGGATTGCGCGTTGTTACCACTTGTTGCGCAGTCTGCAGAGGGCACCGTCGAGCGTCGATAGGACCATCGTCCCTGGCCTCGACGCCGATCGGCGAGCGCTCGTCAGCAGCATCGGGGCATCGCCGGTGCCGCGTCGCGACGGCTCTCCGGTGGCGGGCGGGATGACCCCGATGCCTCGGTATACTCCGGCGGCTGTGGACCTCCCGCTCACCCCATCCGAGCCTGCCCTGACCAGCGCCCTGGCCGCCGTCTTCGACATCGAGGGCAAGGTCGGGCGTGCCCTCGAAGCCCTGGGGCCGGTCGCCGACCGAGACATCGTGCTCCTCGATGGTGACGGCGGACGTCGGCAGGCGGAGCTGGAGGCCATGGGTGCCGCTGTCCGTGCGCTCGATGACCTCGACCCCGGCCGCCTCGAGTCGGGGTCGGCCGACGTCGTCATCGGCTGCTGGACCGGCCTCGGCCTGGGACCGGCCGCCGAGGCCGGGACGCTTGCTGGCCTCGAGCGGGTCCTGCGCCCGGACGGTCGGCTGCTGCTGGTCGAGGACTATGGCCGTGACGACATCCGGCCGTTGATCGCCGATCCTGATCGGGACGCTCGGCTCACGGCCGCCTCCGATCGGCGAGGACCGATGTTGACCCACGGCTTCAGGACCCGGACGCTCCATTGCTACTGGACCTTCCCCAGCCTCGACGCCGCGGGATCGCTCCTCGTGGCGCTCTTTCCCGACACCGGCCGCAAGGTCGCCGCCGCGATGAGCCGACCGCGGCTCGAGCACAAGGTGGCCGTCTTCCAGCGAACGCGGGGCGCGTGACCGAGCCGCCGCCTCGCCTCGAGCCGCCTCGCTCAGAGCCGCCTGACCTCGAGCCGCCTCGCTCAGAGCCGCCTGACCTCGAGCCGCCTCGCTCGGAGCCGCCTCGCCTGGCACCGCCGCTGCTCCGCCGGTCCCAGCGACGCCGCCGGCTGACGCCCTTCCGGGTGGTCATGGCGATCGCGCTCGTCGGCTCCACGATCCTGATCGTCATCGGGCTCGTCAATCGCACGGCCGGCCAGATCCCGATCCTGGCCGCGGGCCTGGCCGTCCTCGGCCTGACGTTCGGAGCGATCTCCGTCGCATGCGTGGTGAACATCGTGCGAGCCGGTCGAGACGGCCGCGCGGCGCGGGCGTTCTGGGCCGCGATGGCGGGCGGTGTGGCGGTCGTCATCGCGGCCGGATGTCTGGCCGCGGCGGTGGTCCTGGCCCTGGTCTGGGGCTCGGCCTCGGGCGCCTGACGGGCGGCGGCTCGATGCCACCCGAGCGTCGATCTCGGCTCGTCAGGCCGGGCTCGGCGCTGCCCGGGCGGCGGGCCTCGGAGAGCTGGCAGGGAGGCTTCGGTATACTCGGCCGGCCATCGCGCCCCCATCGTCTAGAGGCCTAGGACGCCACCCTTTCAAGGTGGAGATCACCGGTTCGAATCCGGTTGGGGGTACCAGGCTCCGCACCGCCGGCGCTGCCGGCGATCGGCCGTCGTCAACCTCCCTGGGCGAGGACGGATGGCGCCCTCACGCGACGCTTGGATGCTACGATCGGGCCGATGGCGAAGACCTTCCGCGGCGGCACGATCCTGGGCATCCGGATCCCGACCGTCTTCAGCGACACCGACGCGATCGCCTGCGCGGGCTGCGGCCGACCCATCGAGATCACGCCCTTCCGCGTCTCGATCATGGACGCCATCGCCGGCGAGTCTCCGCCGAGCTGGGCGTCCACCGTGACCCTCAATCCGGGCCCTCATCAGTTCCACGCCGATCCGTCGTGCTTCTGGGCCTGGGCCGCCGAGCGTGACTACCTCGCCTGCCGCCTGGCACGTGTGCGCGAGCTGATGCGGCCCGTCCCGCTGCCCGGCGAGACCATTCGCTGGGGCATCTGCGACGGCGAGCACCGCGAGGCGCACCAGTTCGTCCCGGCCTGAAGCGAGCGCGTCGATGCAAGCAGAGGTCTTCCTGCCCGCCGCGACCGCCATCATGGCGCTCGTCTTCTCCGTCGCCCTGCTCGACCAGTGGCGTGAGCGGCGTCACCCCTTCCAGCTCATCTGGGCGGCGGGCATGCTGTTCTACGGCATCGCGGCCGGTTGTGAGGCGCTCGGTGTGGCCAACGGCTGGGATGCGACGCTGTATCGGACGTGGTACCTGACCGGTGCCGTCTGGACGGCCGGTTGGCTGGGCCTGGGGACGGCCTTCCTGCTGGGACGCACGCGATTCGGGTACAGCTTCGCCCTCTCGCTCCTGCTCGCCGGCCTGTTCACCTTCCTGACCCAGCGTCGCTACGACTACCCGGGAGCGGGCAACTCGGCCATCCTCTACTTCATCGCGGCCGGCATCCTGGCCCTCGCGGTCGGAGTCGAGACCTACTTCCAGAACGAGCGCTGGCCGCGCATCGCCGCGCTGGCCGTCATCGGTGCGACGGTCCTGAGCATCGTGCTCATGGTCGGCGTGACGCTGCCGTCGCCCGGCTACGCGCTCGACCCGACCACCGAGATGCCGGTCGCCGTGCTCTTCCCCGGCAGCCTTCGCCTGCTGACGCCGTTCATGAACATCACCGGTGGGCTGGCGCTCATCCTGGGTGCCATCTTCTCGACCTACGTCTTCATGCCCAAGCGGCGGGTCCTGGCCTACTCGCTCGACCCGAACCAGAAGTTCGACGAGTTCCTCTTCAACATGGCCATCTCGGTGGTCGCCATCCCGGTCAACTTCGTGGCCTCGCTGCCCGGCACCTGGCGGGCCATCCGCACGCGCCACATCAACAGCCGCGTGCCAGCCACCATCCTGATCGCCATCGGCGCCTTCATCCCGACCATCACCGACAGCCTCAACCGCCTCGGTTCGACGGAGTTCTTCCAGGTCGGCAAGTTCCTCGGCTTGATCTTCCTGTTCGCCGGCTTCCTCGTCTCGGTCGAGGTCTTCCGCGAGATCCGCGTCCCGTTCACGCACATCATCCTGCGCCCTCGACGATCGGAGCCGATGCCGCTGGCCGACGGCGGCGACGGCCGCTGAAGGATCGGTGACCGAGCGGACATCCCCACGGGCAGGGACCGACGCCGATCGGTCGGCCGTGCTTGGCTCACTGCTGGTCGTCGGCGCGGCGCTCTGCTTCGCGACCCTCGGGCCGCTCTCGCGGCTGGCCTACGGGGAAGGCATGACGCCGCTCACGTTCGTGGCCTGGCGCGCGGCGATCGGGGCCGTCGTGCTGGCGGCGTTCCTGCTGCTCCAGGCCCGCAGAGGACGGCCGATCGTGGCCTGGCGGGGCGTGCCGCGACGGCAGTGGGTCGTGGTCGTCCTGGCCGGCAGCGCGAGTGCCTTCATGAACCTGGCCATCTTCGTGGCCTTCGAGCGGATCAGCATCGCGCTGGCCATGCTCGGGTTCTACACGTACCCGGCCATCGTGGCCGTGGTCGTGGTGGTGACCGGACGCGAGCGCCTCGATGGGGGCCGGATCGCGGCCCTGCTGCTGGCGTTGGTCGGCATGGCGCTCGTCGTCCTCGGCCAGGTGACGCCCGGCGGCGCGCAGGGGGCCGACCTGCTGGGCGTGATCCTGGTCCTCGCGGCCGCCTGCCTGAACGTGGTCTACCTGTTCGCGGCGCGCGACGGCTACCTGGCCTTGCCGGCGCGGGAGGCCGCGCTGGCGGTGCTGATCGTGGCAGAGGCCTGGTACCTGGCGCTGGCGCTCGTGGTCGGGCAAACGGAGGGCCTGGCCCAGCCCCTCGCCGATCCCGCCTTGCTGCTCCTCCTGCTCGTGGCGGGCATCGTCGGTGCGGCCCTGGCCATCGTGCTGTTCACGGCCGGCCTGCGCCTGGTGGGCGGGGTCAGGACCTCCATCCTCATGCTCCTGGAGCCGGTCGCGGCATCGCTGCTCGCGTTGTTCGTGCTCGGAGAGGCCCTGACCTGGGTCCAGGTCATCGGCGGTGCCCTCGTCCTTGGCGGAGCCATCCTCGTCGAGCGCCGCCGGTCGGTCGGGTCGGGGCAGGCGCTCGGACCCGTGGTGGCGCCCATGGGCGACTGACCCGCAGCGATCCCGCAGCCGTGGCGACTGGCGGGCCCGCCCTCTCGTGGCGGCCCGGCGGGGGGCCGACGGTATACTGCGGCCGGCCGGGCCGGCCTCAAGGCAGCGCCGTCCCGACCTGATCAGCCCGCTCGACACGAGGTCCGATGCGCGTCCGCAAAGCCGTCTTCCCGGCCGCCGGCTGGGGCACCCGCTTCCTGCCCGCGACGAAGGCGCAGCCGAAGGAGATGCTGCCGCTGGTCGACAAGCCGGTCATCCAATACGCGGTCGAGGAGGCGGTCGCCGCCGGCATCGAGCAGGTCATCATCGTGACCAGCAGCCAGAAGCGGGCCATCGAGGATCACTTCGACACCTCCTATGAGCTCGAGCACCTCCTCGAAGCCCGCGGCGAGATCGAGATGCTCCGCCGGGTGCGCCACATCAGCGACCTGGCCCAGGTCAGCTACGTGCGCCAGAAGGAGCAGCTCGGACTCGGCCATGCCGTCCTCGTCGCGCGCGAGCTGGTCGGCCACGAGCCCTTCGCGGTCATCCTCTCCGACGACGTCGTCGTCGCCGAGCGGCCGGTCATCGGCCAGCTCATCCACGCCTACCTGCAGACGCACGCTTCGACGGTCGCCGTGATGCACGTGCCTCACGAGGAGACCGGGCGATATGGCGTCATCGATCCCGATCCCGATGGCGAGAACCACGGCGACCCGCACCTGCATCAGCTGCGCGGCCTGGTCGAGAAGCCGTCGCCCGACGTCGCCCCCAGCGATCTCGCGGTCATCGGCCGCTACGTGCTGACGCCCAAGATCTTCGAGAAGCTCGAGCAGACACCGCGCGGCGCCGGTGGCGAGATCCAGCTGACCGACGCGATCCAGGCGCTGATGCAGGAGCAGGCGGTCTACGGCTATGCCTTCGAGGGCGTGCGCTACGATGCGGGCACGACCATGGGCTGGCTGCAGGCATCGGTC
Source organism: uncultured Chloroflexia bacterium (assembly GCA_963777975.1). Taxonomy (GTDB): domain Bacteria; phylum Chloroflexota; class Limnocylindria; order Limnocylindrales; family CSP1-4; genus CSP1-4. Next base: position 392,136 of record CAVZSO010000002.1, read on the forward strand.
GAGCTCGCACTCGAGCGACCCGAGATCGGCCCCGAGTTCCGGCGCTACCTCGCCGGTCTCGACCTGCACTGAGCCGCGAGGGGAATACGTGCCGCAGATCGGACAGATGCTCGGTGACCGCTACCGCCTGACGGAATTGCTGGGCGAGGGTGGCATGGCGACCATCTACCTCGGCCGCGACCTCAAGCTCGATCGGGACGTGGCCGTCAAGCTGCTGCGCTCCGAGTACGGCCGCGACGAGGCGTTCGTCGCCCGCTTCCGACAGGAGGCCTACTCCGCAGCCTCGCTCTCCCATCCCAACGTGGTCCAGGTCTACGACTACGGCACGGACGAGGCTGGCCCCTTCATCGTCATGGAGTACGTCGATGGCCAGGACCTCGGGGAGATCCTGCGCGATCGTGGCTTCGTGCCGTCGGCCGCCGCGGCACGCATCGCCATGCAGGTCGCCGATGGCCTGGCCGCCGCCCATGCGATGGGCATCGTCCACCGCGACGTCAAGCCATCGAACATCCTGGTCAGCGTCGCCGGCCAGGTCAAGGTCGCGGACTTCGGCATCGCGCGCGCCCTTTCCGAGGCCCAGCTGACGTTGCCCGGCCAAACGCTCGGCAGCGTGCGCTACCTCAGCCCTGAGCAGGCCCGTGGCGAGAACGTGACGCCTGCCACGGACATCTACGCGCTCGGCCTGGTCCTCTCCGAGATGCTCAGCGGCCGGCCGGTCTGGGGCGGCGATACGGCCGGTGCCGTGGCCATGGCCCGGTTGACCGAAGATCCGCCCTCGCCGTCATCCATCCGGCCGGATGTCAACCCCGCGCTCGACGGCATCGTCCGTCGGGCGCTGGCGCGAGACCCCGGCCAGCGCTTCGGGTCCGCCGGAGCCTTCTCCGACGCCCTCGGCCGCTTCCTGTCGGGCCTTCAGGCGGGCATCGCGTCCCCGGCCGGGGTCGCCGGCGCCGCCGTGGTGGCCGGGGCCGCGATGGCTCGGCCCCCCGAGCCGACCGTCGTCAGCCCGCCTCCGGCAGCTGTCGGGGTCACCTCCGGCCCGCCGCCCGCGGGAGGCTACGACGATGACCTCGATGACGAAGACGACCAGAGCCGCTGGGCCTGGTTTGCCGCCATCCTCGGCATCGGCGCGCTCATCGCGGCCGGCCTGCTGGTCTTCTTCCTGCTTGGCGGCCTCGGTGGTGGTCGCGGCGAGGAGAGCCCGTCGCCATCCGCCTCAGCCGACCTGGTGGTCGTGCCCAACGTCATCGACCTGCCCGTGACAGAGGCCAAGACGGCCATCGAAGGCGTCGGGTTGACGATGGTCATCGCGCCGGAAGCGGTGACCGACGCCGAGAAGGCCCCCGGCACGGTCGTCGAGCAGGATCCTGCGGCCGACGCCGAGCTGCCGCCTGGTGGCCAGGTCACGGTCACCGTCGTGACCGGGCCGGGCGACGTGCCCGTACCCGTGCTCGTCGGGCAGACGGAAGCCGCCGCCATCGCCCTCCTGGTCCAGGATGGACTGACTCCGGGCGACGTGTCCGAGGACTTCAGCGACAAGGTCCCCGATGGACAGGTCATCTCGCAGTCGCCCCAGGCCGGCATCATCGTGGCATCCGGTACCCCTGTCGACTTCGTCGTCTCCACCGGACCCGAGCCGACCGTCGAGCCGACCGCCCCTCCGACGCCGACCCCTCCACCGCCGCCGACGCCGACCCCGGTCGCGGATCTGCCGGTGGGCGACTATCGCTGCCTCGCCTTCTCGGACGCGCAGGCCCAGATCGACGCCGACGGGTTCACGCTCGGGACCGTCGAGGCCCCGCCAGGCTACGACCCGTCGTGGCCGGTCGGCAGCCAGGACCCGGCCCCGGGCAGCACGGCGAAGCCGGGCTCGCGGATCGACGTCGTCGTCTTCGAGCCCGCCAGCCTGCCGACCTGTCCGCCCGCCTAGGCGGCTCGTTTCGCCGGGCCGAACTCGCAGCGCTCCGCGGTGGCGAGCGTTTGGAACGGATGTGCGATCGAGAGCGGCCGTGGTCGAGCGTCGGCAAGCGTGCTATTCGGTGCGCACGTTGCGAGAACCACAGCTACACTCCGCGCCATGGGGAACTGGCGTTGTCCGCATTGCGGCACGCCCCAGCCCGAGGCGTCCCGGTGCTGGGTCTGTTCTCGTTCCTCCACGAGCTGCTCGACGTGCGCCCACTTCCGTCGCGGCGTGGCCGGTCCGCTTGGCATCTGCGGTGCCGACCCGCGACTGGGGCCCATCCGCGCTGACGAGGTCCGGCCCTGCTGGGAGGAACGCCGGCTCCTGGTGGCGGCCGGCGGTGTCGATCGATCGGGGCTCTTCGAGCTCGCCCCGCGCCGCGGCTAGCGTTGCCGGCCGCCCGGTGGGCCGCGCCGGTCGGCGCTAGTAGATCTCGAAGGCGCTCGAACCAGAGACCGTGCGCCCGTCGACGAGCGTCACCGCGATGGTCGCCAGGCCGGCGCCCTTGACGGTCCCGGCCTTGGGCAGCGTCACCCGCCAGGTCGCGATGCCGTTGGCGTTCGTCTCGGCGGTGTAGGTCGACGTCGGCTGACCCGGCGGCGAGAAGCTGAAGACGACCGTGGCACCCGGCACCCGTTTGCCGCCGACGTCGGCGACCGTCGCTCGCAGGACATAGGGCTCGGGCAGACGCGACGCCTTCATGCGACTCGGGCTGACGCCGACCCGCGCCGTCAGCTTGCCACTGCCGCGCAGGACGGTGACCGTCTTCGTGGTCTCGTTGCCGGCCTGGTCGGTCGCCGTCACGGTCAACGTGTTGGTGCCGTCGGCGATGCCGATCTTCAACTTGAACGCGCCGCTCTCGCGGGCATCTTCGCTCGCCGAACCGCCGGTATTGCCGTTGCGGATGGAGACGTTGGCGCCTGGTTGGGTGGTGCCCTCGACGGTCACGATCTGGACCGAGGCCTTGACCCGGGACTTGTCGGCCGGTGCGCTGATGGCCAGGCCCGGATCCTTCGTGTCGAGGGTGATGACGATGGGCACGGAGCGTGGCCCCTCGCCATCGGGGCCGACGATGGCGGCGGTGATCTCATTCTCGCCCTCCGTCAAGGGGATGGCCGTGACGAGGAAATCGGCGGTCGGCGGCACGGGAACCTCGTCGACTTCCTCGGCGCCGACGAAGACGCGTAGCGTCAGTTCCTCCGAACCCGCCACGCCGCTGGGCAGCAGCCCGCGCAGATCCCAGGCATCGGTGCTCGTGTACGGGTTGTCGGGAGCCTCCAGTCGCGGGGCTGCATCGGGTGCCACGGCCACGGTCGACGCCTGTGGTGTCGGTGATCCGGTCAGGCTGCCCAGCAGCCCGCCGATCGAACCGCCAAGCCCGGCGACCGCGGCGCTGATGGCGCCGGTCGCGACCAGGGCGAACGCGCCCGCCAGGGCGATGACGGCAACGAGGAGGATGGCCCGCGCTGCGCCAGGCAGCGCGCCAGCCGTCTCCACGCTCCGGTAGCGCGTCAACCGCTCGGCGCTCGGCGGCGCATAGCGTCCCTGGATCGGTGACCGTCGGGCGACCGGCGGCTGCGGTCGGCGTTTCGAGGCGGCGCGTTGGTCCACCCGACGCGGACGCTTGCTTGCGGTCATGCGCCGGTCATTCTCGCACGCCGGCTCCGGGACGACCCTCCGGTGTACCCTGTGGCCGTCCGGCCATGTCCGGAGTCATCGTGGGAGGTTGGATGGAGTCACAGGCTCGTCGGCCCGCGTCGTCAGTCGGCGGTGAGCTGGGTCGACGCCGCCCGCCGCCGCCACCGCCCGGCCCCATCGCACGAGCCACGCCGACGGCACTCGGACTCCTCCCCACGCGGACCGTGGCCGGCTTGCCGACCGTCCAACGCAACGGCTTCGGCCTGCCCAACCTGCGACGCAACGTCTGTCCGCACTTCTACATGTCGGGGCTGCGCGGGGCGATCCCCATCCAGGCCCCACATCTGCTCAAGGCGCTCATGCGTCAGGATTCGACCGTGAGCCGCTGCCAGCTGCGTGGTGGCGTCCACCTGGAGCAAGGCTACGTGGCCGACATCTGCCTCTCGCCGCGATTCAACCAGTGCGTCTTCTACGAGGACGACCTGACGCGCCGCTGACGGCGTGACGTTCGTCATGGCTGCCGGGGAGCACGCCGTCAGCGAGGTCGTCGCCGCGCTCCAGGATCGCGGCCGGTTCGGTGTCCGGCTCGGGCTCGGTCGCACTCGAGCCCTGCTTCGGACGCTCGGATCCCCCGAGGCCGGCATCCGCGGCGTCCTCATCGGTGGGACCAACGGCAAGGGTAGCGTCCAGGCCATGGTCGGCTCCGTGCTGTCGAAGAGCGGCCTACGGGTGGGCCAGACGCCGAAGCCGCACCTGGTCGACTATCGCGAGCGGATCGTCATCGGTGGCCGCCTGCTGACGCCAGACGACTTCGCCGACGTGCTGCGCGCCGCCTTGTCGGCCAGCGATGCCGTGGCGCGACGACTGGGGCCGCCGACCGAGTTCGAGGTCCTCACCGCAGCCGCCTTCCTGGCCTTCGCCCGAGCGGCCGTCGATGTCGCTGTGGTGGAGGTCGGTCTCGGCGGCCGCCTCGATGCGACCAATGCCTGGGACGGCGGCGTGGCGGCGGTGACCAACGTGGCTTTCGATCACATGGAGCACCTCGGCACCAGTCTGGCCGCCATCGGCCGTGAGAAAGCGGCCATCATCAAGCGTGGCGACCGAGCTGTCACCGGAGCCGACGGGGATGGGCTGGCGGCCATCCGGCGTCGAGCGAGACGCGTCCGCGCTCCGTTGGCCGAGGTGACGCCGCCGACCGTCCTGGGCATGGACCGCCATGGCTTGCAGCTCCGTTTCGAAGGCCTGGGCGACGTGCGGCTGGGCCTGCTCGGCCGCCACCAGGCCAGCAACGCGGGTGTCGCCGTCGGCATCCTCGATGCCCTGCGCCAGCAGGGCATCGTCGATGTGTCGGCGTCGGCGACACTCGACGGCCTCGCCGCCGCGCGCTGGCCGGGCCGCCTCGAGCTCCTCAGCCTGGCAGCCGATGGGCGGGCGGGGCCTGCACCGGCGGAGACCTTTGCCGTCGACACCCCGGACGTGCTCCTGGACGGGGCCCACAATCCCGCCGGCGTGGCAGCCTTCCTGGAGGCGTTCGGCGAGCTCCGTCCCAGCCTCTCGCCTGGCCGAGCGACCCTCATCCTGGGCCTGATGGCGGACAAGGACGTGGCCGGCATGGTCGGACCGCTCGCCTCGGCCGGCGTCCTGCGCGGCGCGCGTATCATCACGACGCAGGTCGACGCCCCTCGAGCGATGCCGGCGGCCGACCTGGCGGCCGCCTGGCGTTCGGCATCGGAGGTCGGCGCGGATCAGGAGGTCGTGGTCAGCGAGACGGTCGATGCGGCCCTCGAGATCGGCGGTTCCGCTCCGTTCGCAGGGAGGGCGGCCCGCTGCTGGTGCTGGGCTCGCTCTACCTCGTCGGCGCGATCCGCGGCCGGCTGGTCGAGGCCGGGCGATGCGTCCTGAGCACCGGTCGGCCATGCTGCACGAGACGTGCGTGGAGAGACCAGGCTAGGGAGGTCCGACCAGCCAAGCATGGCCGACACGACCCCGTTCGTGACACTGCCCGACGCGGCGACGTCGGGACTCGCCCCGGCACGACCGATGCCCGTCGTCGATCGGCGGCACGACCTTCGCCTGGGGCGAGCGGACCTACGTGATGGGCATCGTCAACGCGACGCCCGATTCGTTCAGTGGTGACGGTCTCGCGGCCGGCGGTCCAGCGTCGGGTCGGTCCACCGCGTCCCTGGCCGAGGCCATCGTTCGACAGGCGCTCGAGATGGCCGATCTCGGCGCCGACCTCGTCGACATCGGTGGCGAGTCGACGCGCCCCGGCCATCAGCCCGTCGATGAGGCGGAGGAGCGACGTCGCGTGATCGACGGGGTCGCAGCCGTCCACGCGGCCAGGCCGGACCTGCCCATCAGCGTCGACACCCGCCGGGCGACGATCGCCGCAGCCGCGCTGTCGTCCGGCGCGGCGATGCTCAACGACGTCGCCGCGGTGACCGACCCGTCCGACGCCCTCTTCCGCGTCGCCGCGGAGCACGCGCGTGCCCATCGTCCTGATGCACGACCGCGCCGAGGCGCGCTATCGGAACGTCGTGGCCGAGGTCATCGCCGACCTGCAGCGGGCGGTCGAACGGGCCGTGGCGGCCGGAGTCGCCTGGGAGCTGTGCCTGGTCGATCCGGGCATCGGCTTCGGCAAGACCCCGGACCAGAACCTCGCGCTCCTGCACGAGCTGGCGGCACTGCGCGTCATCGGGCGACCGGTCATGCTTGGCACCAGCCGCAAGTCGACCATCGGCCGGGTCCTCGACCTGCCGGCGAACGAGCGGCTGGAAGGGACGCTGGCCACGACCGCCCTTGGGGTCGCCGCTGGCGCCGACATCGTGCGCGTGCACGACATCCGCGCCAACGTTCGCGTGGCGCGGATGGCCGACGCCATCGTCCGCAGGCAGACCGGAGCGACGGAGACCAGCCCACGATGACCGACCGGATCGTGCTCAGCCGGATGCGCTTCGACGGGCGCCATGGCGTTTCCGACGAGGAGCGGGCGGAGCCCCAGCCCTTCGAGGTCGACGTCGAGCTGTATCTCGACCTCCAGCCAGCCGGCATCGATGACGATCTTCAGAAGACCGTCGACTACAGCCAGGTCTTCGAGCTCTGCCGCGATCTGGTCGAGGCCACCAACTTCCGGCTGCTGGAGACCATCGCCGAGGGCATCGCCCACGAGATCCTCGTCGCGCATCCGGTGACGGAGGTCGTCGTCCGCGTCCGCAAGCTGCAGGTCCCGGTCAGCGGCACCCTCGATCACGCAGAGGTCGAGATCCGCCGCACCCGATCGACGGCCCGCCGTCGGCGGCGCACGCCACGGACTCGATGACCTCGAGGCGCCGTGTCGCGGACGGCGCCTCGAGGATCCCCAGTCGGGGAACGCGTCCCCGGTGCCAGGGGAGGTCACCGGGGTCGCGTCGTGCCTCGGCGGATGGGAAGGCCCGCGTCGGCCCATGATTCGGCCGGGCGTTGCCCGGCGGCTGCTTACTCGAGGTCGCTCGGTCGTGTCCCCAGCGTGACCTTGAGATCGAGCGTGGCGCCGTCACGGAGGACGGTCAGGGTGATCTGATCGCCCGGCCGATAGCGCACCAGGACGTCCTCGAGCGGGTGGGCGGCGTCGATGCGCTGGCCATCGATGGCGGTGATGATGTCGTCGTCCTGTAGCCCTGCCGTGGCTGCCGGCCCACCGGCGCGGACGCCGGGGCCGCCGCTGTCGCTGGCCACCCAGGCCCCGTAGTCGATGGGCAGGTTCGCCTGGCGCTTGAGCGTCGGGGTGACGGGCTGGTAGCTGATGCCGATGTAGGGGCGTGAGAGCGGCTCACCCGCGACCGCCTGCTTGAGCAGTGGCTTGGCGATCTCGATGGGGATGGCGAAGCCGATGCCCTGCGCGCTGCCGGCGACGGCGGTGTTGACGCCGATGACCTGGCCCAGCGAGTCGACCAGCGCACCGCCCGAGTTGCCGGGGTTGATGGCGGCGTCCGTCTGGATGAGGTTGCGCAGCCGCCGTGGCTGGCCGGTCGCCTCGTCGTTGACCGTGATCGCTCGGCCAGTGGCGCTGATGACGCCGGTCGTGACGCTGTTCTCGAAGTCGCCAAGGGGGCTGCCGATCGCGATGGCCAGCTGGCCGATCTTGAGCGTGGTCGAGTCGCCGAGCGGCGCGACCGGCAGATCCGCGCCTTCGATCTTGACGATGGCGAGGTCGGTCAGCGTGTCGATGCCGTAGGTGGTGCCCTGGAACTCGCGGCCGTCCTTGAGCTTGACCGTCACCGTGTCGGAGCCCGCGACGACGTGGCGGTTGGTCAGGATCCAGCCGGCTGCGTCATAGATGATGCCCGAGCCGATGCCGGTCGTCGGCAGCGAGAATGGGTCGCTCGTGCTGCTGGGCGCAGCGCCCGAGTCGCCGCTCGCGGTGCTGTGGCTGGTGATGGTCACGACCGCTGGGCTGACCGCGGCCGCGGATCGGATGACAGCGGACTCCTCGTCCAGCTGGACGGTCGTCTGACCGACCGGTTGCCCGTTGACCACGGTCGGGGTGGCACTCGGCTCGAAGATGCCGGCGGCCTGCAGCACGAGCAGCTGGCCGGCCGAGGTGATGACCGCCGCGATGAGCGCGACCGCCAGGAGGGGTCCGACGGTCGGCCCGCGTCGACCGTGGTTGGTCACTGACGGGGCTTCAGCCGCAGGTGTCGCGACAGGCTCCATCCAGTGGCTCGGCGTGGAGGCCTCCGGCGGCGGTGCGGCCCACTGCGGGCGGCTCGGCTCGGCGGGCGGGCTGAAGGACGGGCTCGTCTCCGGGGCGCCTGACGAGGGCTGGTCGCCCGCGTCGTGGCCGGTCGGATGCTGGGGATCGGTCATGGGATGCTGACTCCGTCGGTGGTGCGGGTCGTCCCACGACGGCCCGGGAGCTAGAGCATGCGCGCCCTCGGTTCAGGCCTGACCTCCGGTCGGTGAAGATACCGTCACCTCGCGTGGCAGGAGGACGGATACGCGGGTGCCCTGCCCGAGCGTCGACTCGATGGACACCGACCCACCGTGCATCTCGACCACCGAGCGCACGATCGAGAGCCCCAGTCCGGAGCCTGTGCCGCGCTGCTCGTTGGCCAGCGTGCCCCGATAGAAGCGATCGAAGACGTGTGGCAGCTCGGCCGCATCGATGCCCACGCCGGTGTCGGTGACGATCAGCTCGGCGCCGTCCGGGATCGCCTGCAGGCCGACCGTCACCCGCCCGCCGGCGGGCGTGAACTTGAGGGCGTTGCCGACGAGGTTGGTGAGCACCTGGCCGATGCGCTGCGGATCGTGTCGCTGGCGGACCGGTGCCGCGGGCAGGTCCGCGACCAGCTCGACCCCCTTGCGTCGAGCCGCGGGCTCCGCCTGGGCCAGTGAGCTCTCGATGACCGCCCGCAGGTCGTCGGGACGAAGATCGAGGGCCACCAGCCCAGAGTCGAGCTTGGACAGCTCGAGCAGGTTCGTCGCCAGCCAGTCGAGGCGCTCGATCTGTTGCCGGCTGGAACCGAGGAACTCGTCTCGCGTGCGGCGGTCCTCGGCGGCGCCTTCCTGGAGCAGCTCGTTGAAGGTCAGCAGCGCGGCGATCGGCGTGCGCAGCTCGTGGCTCACGTCGGCCAGGAAGTCGCGACTGCGGTCCCGGTCGCGGCGGATGAAGGAGACCGACTCCTCGAGCCGCTCGGCCATCAGGTTGAAGGCGTGGGCCAGCTCGGCGACCTCCGGCGCGCTGTCGTCGCGCTCCTCGACCCGGGACGTGAAGTCGCCTTCGGCGAGTGAGCGGGATGCACGGGTCAGACGCCGGATGGGCACCGTCAGCCGGTCGGCGATGACCGCCGAGACGATGACCGCCACCAGCAGCGCGGCGCTGGCGGCGATGATCAGGACGCCGACCAGGTTGCCGAGCGTCTGGAGCCGATAGGTGTATGGCTGCGACAGCCGCAGCGTGAACAGGCGCTGCGGGGCGGTGCCGTCGAACTGCGAGTACCACGGGTCGCCGACGGTGAAGGTCGAGGTGCTGGCGATGATCGAGTCGCGCGCCTGACCGGGCTCCGGCTGGACGCCGGTCACCGGCACGTTGAAGCTGCCCGCCGTCGGCAATGGCTGAGATGGCGACGGTGAGATCGTCATCAGCACGTCCGCCTGCGCCACGAACTCTGTCAGCTGGTTGAGGAAGCCGTCCGGGTCATCAGGTGCGCCGAAGGCCGCGGTCGTCCAGCTCGAGACCGTCGCCGGATCGGTCGGCGCCAGGATCGGCCGCGGTTCTGGACCGTCCAGGTCGAGCTGCTCGCGCAGCTGGAGCTGGATGAGGACGTGCATCGTCTGCGCCCGCGAGGCCAGGCTCTTCTCCTCCTGCTGCACGAAGTAGTCGTCCAGCAGGCGCGGCAGGGAGATGAGGACGAGGCTGAGGGCGATGGCCACCACCGCCGCGAAGGCGAGGGTCAGCCGAGCCCGAAGGCTGCTCGGGAACAGGCGCCGCACGCGACCCGGCGCCTCAGCGCTCGGCGAAGGCGTAGCCGACGCCGCGGACCGTCAGGATGAAGACCGGGTCCGCCTGGTCGTCCTCCAGCTTCTCGCGCAGATGGCTGATGTGCACGTTGATGGTCTTCTCGTCCTGGTCGAGCGCGTCGTAGTCGCGGATGAGCTCGAGCAGCTCGCTGCGCGTGTAGACCCGACCGGGCCGCGAGGCGAGGTGGCGGAGCAGGTCGAACTCGGTGGCCGTCAATGCGATGCGTCGGTCGCCGCGCTGGACGCGTCGGCGCTCGAGGTCGATGACCAGGTCGCGATGGCGGATCATCCGCCCGCCGCCGGCATCGGAGAGATCGCCATACGCCCGCCGCAGGAGGGCCTTGATGCGGCTCATCAGCTCGCGCAGGGCGAAGGGCTTGGTCAGGTAGTCGTCGGCGCCGAGCTCGAGGCCGATGACCTTGTCGACCTCGTCGTCGCGAGCGGTCAGGAAGAGGACCGGCGCCTTGGAGCCGGCCGCACGCATCCGCCGCAGGACCTCGAACCCATCCATGCCCGGCAGCCTGACGTCGAGGATGACGAGGTCCGGCGCCTTCTGCGTGGCGAACTCGAGGCCTTCCTCGCCGCTCCGGGCGAGGGTCACGTCGTAGCCTTCCTGCTGGAGGGCGTACTGGACGCCGCGGGCGACCGCGTGCTCGTCTTCGACGATCAGGATGGTGGCAGTCATGGTCGCGGCGCATGGTACATCGGGGGCCATCTGCTACCATTCCGCCCCCATCCATCACCGATCCGCCGCGCGTCAGACGTGCGCGCCGCGCCCGCCGTGAGGTCTCGATCACCGTGAGCACCCGACCCGAACTCGTCGCGCAGCGCCGCGTCATCCTCGGCAAGAAGGTCGCCGATCTGCGCCGCGACGGCATCCTGCCGGCCGTCGTGTACGGTCATGGCGGCGACTCCGAGTCGATCCAGGTCGATGCTCGCGCGTTCGACGATCTGCGCCGGCATCATGGTCGGAACACGCTGCTCGACCTCAAGATCGAGGGCGGCAAGGCGCGACCGGTGCTCGTCCACCAGATCGCCGAGCACCCCGTCAAGCGCAAGGCCGTGCACGTCGACTTCTACCTCGTGACGATGACCGAGGAGATGACCGTCGACGTGCGCGTCGTCGCCATCGGTGAGTCGTTCGCGGTCGAGAAGCTCGGCGCCACGCTGCTGCATCAGCTCGACAGCATCAAGGTGCGCGCCCTGCCGGCCGACCTGCCGCAGACCCTCGAGGCCGACATCTCGCCGCTGGCGACGTTCGACGACGTCATCCACGCCGGCGACGTTCCCCTGCCGGCGACGGTCACGCTGGTGACGGATCCGCACGAGACGGTCATCCGGCTCCAGGCACCGCGCGTCGAGGAAGTGGTCGTCGCTGCCGAAGTCCCGGCCGAGGAGGGTGGCGAGGTCGCCGAGGACGAGGCCGGCGAGTCCGAGGGCGCAGAGTCCTAGCCCGCGTCGGCCCGCCAGACGAGGTCGCCACGCCGTGACGACGCCGATCGCCGACGCCGCCATCGAGACCGAAAACCTCGTCAAGCGCTACGGGCGCACGGTCGCGCTCGATGGCCTGACGATGCGTGTCCCGGCCGGCGAGGTCTTCGGCTTCCTTGGCCCCAATGGCGCGGGCAAGACGACGGCCATCAAGCTGCTGCTGGGCCTCGCCCGCCCGACCTCCGGTCAGGCCAGGTTGCTCGGCCGCCCGGCCGGCGATCGCGAAGCGCGCCGACACGTGGGTTACCTGCCCGAGCTCTTCCGCTACCAGGCCTGGCTGAGCGGTCGCGAGGTGCTCGCTGCCCATTGCCGGCTGGCCGGCCTGTCGCGGTCCACCTGGGGACCGCAGATCGATGCCGCGCTGCACGCGGCGGGCATCAGCGAGCGTGGCGGCGATCGCGTCGGCGGCTACTCCAAGGGCATGCAGCAGCGGCTCGGCCTGGCCGTGGCCCTGCTCGGCGACCCGGCCGTCGTCTTCCTGGACGAGCCGACGTCCGCGCTCGACCCCGTCGGCCGGCTGGAGATGCGCGGCATCGTCCACGGCCTTCGCGAGCGCGGCACGACCATCTTCCTCAACTCCCATCTGCTGACCGAGGTCGAGCGGGTCTGTGACCGGGTGGTCATCCTCGATCACGGCCGGGTGGTGGCCGCCGGTCCGTTGGCGGACCTCCTGTCGGAGCATCACCTGCGCATCCGTGTCACCGGGCTCGATCGGCCAGCGGCCGAGCTGCTGGCGGCCTTCGGACCGCTGACCGAGGTCGACGGCTACCTCGAGATCTCCGGCCTCGATCCCGCGCGGGTGCCGGATCTGGTGGCGACCCTTGTCGCGGCCGGCGGGCGGGTGTACGCCGTCGAGCCTCGCCAGGCGACGCTCGAAGAACGCTTCGCCGAGGCGGTCGGGGCGCCGCCGCTGGCACCGCCGCCGCACGCGTGGGGCGGCAGCTGCGGACGGGCGAACGGCCGACTGATGCCGCTCCTGGACCTTGCCTGGCTGACCGTTCGCGAGGTCGCCCGACGACGCCTGTTCCTGATCCTGGTGCTGATCACGGTGGCCTCCGTGGCGCTCTCGGCCTGGGGCTTCAGCCAGGTCAAGGAGGCCCTCTCGAGCCAGGATGTCGGAAACGGCCTCGAGGCTGGTGGGCTGACCGGCGAGCTGGCCCTGCAGTTCATCTACGCGCAGCTGCTCATCCTCGTGACCTTCATGTTCAGCTTCATCCTGGCGCTCAGTGCGGTCTTCATCGCGGCCCCCGTCATCGCCGGCGAGCTCGAATCCGGGATCGCCCTGACCATCCTCGCCCGCCCGGTCGGTCGCTCGGCGTACCTGCTCGGGAAGTGGCTCGGGGTCGCCGCCATCATCTGCGTCTACGCGGTCGCGTCTGGCCTGGTGGAGCTGGTCGTGGTCGACCTCATCACCGGCTATCTGCCGCCCGACCCGCTCCTGGGCGTGGCCTACCTCTCGGCCCAGGCGCTCGTGCTGCTCTCGCTGACCATCCTGCTGAGCACCCGTCTGTCGGCCATCACCGCCGGTGTCGCCTGCGTGGCCATCTACGGCCTGGCCTGGATCGGCGGCATCATCGGTGGCATCGGGGTGGCCATGGGCGAGGCCTCCATCGGGCGCATCGGGGACCTCAGCCGCCTGTTGCTGCCGACGGACGGCCTCTGGCGTGGGGTCGTCTACCACCTCGAGCCGCGCGAGCTGCTGCTGCTGGTCGATCAGGCCGGTCCGCTGACCGCCGCCTTCCCGTTCCTGGTCGAGACCCCGCCGACGCCGGGCTTCCTGGCCTGGTGCGTGCTCTGGTTCACCGTCGTCCTCGGGCTGGCCGTGCTCAGCTTCCGCCGCCGCGAGATCTGATCGCGGACGCCTCGGGACCCTGCCTCGACCGCGGGTGGAACCGTGCTACGCTCGCCGCCGTCTGGCAGCGGACGTCGTCCCTCAGACCACGCTCGATCACCCTTCGGCCGGGCAGCCACGACTCGTACCACGGAGCATCGATCCATGCGACTCAGGTTCCTCGCCCTGACGGCCGTCGGCGCTCTTGCCGTCGTCGGTTGCAGTGCCATCGGCGCCGCCCAGGGCGGCCAGCTCGAAGGCGTCACATGGCGTCTCTCGACGTACATCGCGGACGGCAAGCCCGTCGAGGTGCCGGCCGCGATCGGAGCGACCGCCACCTTCGCAGGCGGCCAAGTCTCCGGGTCGAACGGCTGCAATAGCTACGGCGGCCCCTACGTGGCCTCGGGCAGCAGCCTGACCGTTGGACCGCTGGCCTCGACGATGATGGCCTGTGGCCCGGTCCAGAGCGCGATCGAATCGGCGTTCATGACGGGCTTCCAGGCGGCCGGCAGCTACACCGCCACCGAAGCGCAGCTGACGATCTACGACACGACCGGCGCCCAGACGCTGGTCTTCGAGCCACAGACCGCGATCACGCTCGTCGGCACGCCCTGGACCGTGACCCAGTACAACAACGGCAAGCAGGCGACCGTCAGTCCGGTCCTCGACTCGACCATCACGCTCGAGTTCGGCGCCGACGGCACGGTCTCCGGCAACGCCACCTGCAACACGTACAACGGCAGCTACGCGACCGACGGCGACAAGCTGACCATCGGGCCGCTGGCGACGACGCGGATGGCCTGCGCCTCCGACGAGCTCAACGCGCAAGAGATGCAGTACCTGGCTGCACTCCAGAACGCGGCCACCTTCGAGATCTCGAACGGCACCCTGACCATCCGGGACGACGCCGACCCGCCGGCGAATCAGGTCTTCGCGACGCCGCTGGCGGTGCAGGCGCCCTGACTCCTAGCCCAGGCGCATCTCGGCCGCGATGGCGGCGCAGACAGGCTCGAGATTCGCGTTCGTGAGGCCGGCGACGTTCACTCTGCCGGCTCCGACGAGGTAGATGGCCCGCTCCTCGCGCAGCCGGCCGACCTGGTCGGTCGTCATGTCGAGCAGCGAGAACATGCCACGCTGTCGGAGGAGGGGTTCCGGGTCGAACGGCGCACCTGCCGCCCGCAGTCCTTCCACGAAGCGCCGCCGATTGCCGTTGATGCGGTCGCGCATCGCGGCCACCTCACGTTCCCAGCGCGCCCGCAGGCCGGCATCGAGCAGGACCGTGGCCACGACCTCGCCGCCATGCGCTGGCGGGTTGGAATAGAGCGTTCGAACGACCGCCTTGGCGTGGCTCATCAGCACCTCCGACTCGTGTGCGTCGGCGCCGACGATCGAGAGTGCCCCGACGCGCTCGGCGTAGAGCGCGAAGTTCTTGGAGAAGCTCGAGGCGACCAGGAACTCCGGTGACGAGTCCGCGATGGTCAGCATGCCGGCCGCGTCCTCGCGCAGGCCGTCACCGAAGCCCTGATAGGCGAAGTCGACCAGCGGCAGCAAGCGACGCTCGGCGATGACCGCGGCCAGCTGCGCCCATTGCTCCGCGCTCGGGTCGACGCCCGACGGGTTGTGGCAGCAGCCGTGGAGGACGACCACGTCACCGGGCGACGCATCCACGAGCGAGCCGAGCAGTCCGGCCAGGTCCAGGCTGCCGGTCGCAGGGTGGAGGTACGCGTAGGCACGCGTCTGCAGCCCGGCCGCCGCGAAGACCTGGGGGTGGTTGGGCCACGTCGGGGTCGACAGCCAGACCGTCGTCTTCGGTCGCAGTCGGTAGAGGAGATCGGCGGCCACCCGGAGGGCGCCGGTGCCACCCGGTGCGTGGAGGGTCTGCACGCGGCTGGCGGCGAGCAGGGGATGCTCGGCCCCGAAGAGCAGCTCACGTACGGCGCCGAGATAGGCCGGATCGCCGATGATCGGTTTGTAGAGCTTGGTGGTCTGCGCGTCGAGGATGCGCTGCTCGGCCTCGGTGACCGTCTCCAGCACGGGCGTGATCCCCTGCTCATCGACGTAGACGCCTGAGGCCAGGCTGATCTTTTCCGGTCGCGGGTCGGCCCGGAAGGCCTCGGCCAGACCGAGGATGCTGTCGGGCGGCGCCGGTCGGAGGTCGGCGAAGGCGGTCGTCATCTGCGCATCGTAGCCGCCGACTCGAGGTCCCGGACAGCCCTGGCGCCTCATCGTCCGTTCAGGCGCTTCTCAGGCAGCTGCCCGACCATGGGCGGCGACGTTTGACGCGCTGACCCGACCGCCGCGACCATGGAAGGCAAGGAGCCCGCATGACCCAGCCACCCGCTAGCCCGACCCCAGCGCCCACGTCGGGCAGCCGGAACGCCCGCATCGGCCTCATCGTCGCCGTCGCGATCGCCGTGTTGGTCGCAGCCTTCGGCGTCTACTACCTCTTCCTGCGGCCGGCAGGGCCAGCCGCCGTCGCGGACGCGACGCTGCCACCGGTCAGCACGTCCGCCCCGACGAGTGCGACCGCCACGGACGCCGGCGCCAGCGGCGGGACGCCGACGGCCGACCCCAGTGCCGGTTCGACGACCGGCATCGATGGGACCTGGACGGTCGACACATCGATCGGGTCGTTCTCCGACTTCACGAACTCGTTCGTCGGCTATCGCGTGCAGGAGGAGCTGGCCGGCATCGGTGCCAACACCGCTGTCGGCCGGACGCCCGACGTCTCAGGCTCGATGACCATCGCCGGCACGGCAGTCAGCGCGGCGACGATCGAAGCGGATCTGACCACGCTCCAGAGCGACGATGGCAATCGCGATCGCCAGCTCGGCCGGCAGGGCATCCAGACCGACCAGTTCCCGACCGCGTCATTCACCATCACCGAACCGATCGAGCTGGGCTCGATCCCGGCCGACGGCCAGGAGATCGAGGTCACGGTCAAGGGCCAGCTGACGCTCCATGGTCAGACCAGGGACGTCGAGGTGCCGATGAAGGCGCGGCTGAGTGGCGACGTGATCGCGGTCAGCGGCTCGATCCCCATCGCCTTCGCGGACTACGGCATGCAGAAGCCGGAGTCGTTCAAGGTCCTCTCGGTCGACGATCAAGCCACCATGGAATTCCAGGTCTTCTTCAGCCGCGCTTGAGCAGCGCCTCGAGGCGGTCGATGAAGACGGCCTGGGCATCCTTGATGCGCACGCGCGCCTCGTCCGGCGCGAACCAGGCGACCCGATCGATCTCCGCGTAGGTGCCCAGGATGCCCGATCGGGGCGGCCACTCCATCTCGAACATGTTGCTCCTGGCGAGCGTGGGGTCGAGGTCGCCCTCCACCGCCCAGGCGACGACCAGCTTGCCGCCCTTCTGGACCGTGTCGCCGAGGACGAGCATCGGTCCGGCAGGGACCGCATGGCCGGTCTCCTCCTCGAACTCGCGTCGAGCGACCGCCTCGAGCGCCTCGTCGCCTTCGATCTCCCCTTTGGGCACCGACCAGTGCCCGTGGTCGCGAGCGCGGAAGGCGGGTCCGCCAGGGTGGCCGAGGAGGACCTCGAGGCCGCCCGGGCCGACCCGGTAGAGGAGGATCCCGGCGCTCGTCCGGCGTGACATATCGCCAGTCTGGCACGGTGCCGCTGACTACACTGCCGTCGATGGAAGCGGTCCGTCGGATGGTGCTCGGGACGCGGGGTATGCCGCTGGCCTGGACGCTGCGCGACTACGAGCGCTCCGCCCTCCCGCTTGACCTCGTCGCCGGTCTGACGGTCGCGGCGCTCATCGTGCCGCTGAGCATCGGCTACGCACAGGTCGCGGGCCTGCCACCGGAGTTCGGCCTCTACGCGTCCCTTGCGCCGCTGGTCATGTATGCCCTGCTCGGCTCGTCGCGCCGGTTGATCATCGGGCCGGACGCCGCTACCGCCGCGCTCATCGGCGCGACCATCGCCCCGCTCGCCGTCAGCGCCGATGCCCGCGCGGGCCTGGCTGCGGGCCTTGGCCTCCTCGTCGGACTGCTCTTCGTGGCCATGCGCCTGGCGTCGCTTGGGTTCCTCGCCAACCTGCTCTCCAAGCCCATCCTTATCGGGTACCTGGCGGGCGTCGGCATCAATGTCGCCATCGGCCAGATCCCCAAGATCCTGGGCGACACCCCACTCTCGAACCTGCTCGATGTCGTCGGCGGTGTCGGGACCGCGCTCCGGCCGGCAGTCGTCCTCGAAGCGTTCACCCTGACCCTCTCGAACTCCGACGTGAACCTGCCCTCGATCATCCTCGGCGTCCTCGCCATCCTGGCCATGCTCCTCGGCGGCCGACTGGTCCCCCGCGTGCCCATGGCCCTGATCGTCCTCATCGTCGCGCTCATCGCCAGCTACACGCTTCAGCTCCAGGCGCTCGGCGTCCGGGTCCTGGGTCCGGTGCCGGGTGGCTTCCCACCGGTCGCTATCCCATCCCTGTCCGTGGACCAGGTCTTCGCGCTCCTGCCGGGCGCCCTCGGATTGGCGCTCCTGAGCTTTGCCGACACCGCCGCCACCGGCCGTACCTTCAGCGAGAAGGACGGGGAAGAGACCGATCCGGACCGTGAGCTGGTGGCCCTCGCGGGCGCAGATGTGGTCGGCAGCCTGATCGGCGGCTACCCGATCAGTGCCAGCCCATCGCGGACGGGCGCCTCCCAGGCGGCCGGCTCGAGGACCCAGCTGACCGGCCTGGTCGCGGCGGGCGCGGTGCTCGCGGTGCTGCTCTTCCTGACGGGGCCGATGGCCTACCTGCCGGTGCCGGCGTTGGCCGCGGTCATCCTCATGTCGGCCCTCCGATTCATCGACATCGGAGCCATCGCGGCCCTCTACCGACGGAGGGCCAGCGAGGGGCTTGTCGCCACTGCCGCGCTGCTCGGCGTGCTGGCTTACGGAACGCTGGCCGGGGTGGCCATCGCCGTCCTGCTGGCCACGCTCAACGTCTTTCGTCGGGCGGCCTTGCCGCAGATCGTTGAGCTGGGCAGGGTTCCAGGGACGACCCACTTCGCGAATCTCGAGCGTTGGACGGATGCGGCCCGGGTCGAGGGCGTCGCCGTGCTGCGCTTCTCCGGGGCGCTCTTCTTCGCCAACGCCGGTGCCCTCAGGGATCGCATCCTGGAGATCGTCAGAGGCCGCCCCGGCCTCCACGCGGTCGTCGTCGACATCCGCGCCATCTCCGATATCGACATCACCGCCGTCGAGGTCCTCGCCACGCTGGTCGGGCGCCTCGACGCCGCCGGCGTCGCCCTGATGCTCGTCCGACCATCGAAAGCCGTACGAGCCGAGCTCGTCGCCGGCGGGCTCGGCACGCGCCTCGAGGCCGACGCGCCAGTGGCCGTCGGCGTGGCCGAGGCGATCGAGCATCTCGGTCTCGACCTCGATCGCCTCACGGACGTGGCAGAGGCACATGCCCGCGACGCCGTGCAACGCGCGGAGGCGGCGCCGATCAGGGTCGGGAACCGCTACGCCATCACGCGCTCGACCGTCGCCCGGGCTGCGGTGGCGCTCGGTGGCTTCGCGCTCATCGTGGCGGCCGGCGCCGTCCTCCTTCGGCCGACCCCCGACGAGCACCCGGCGGCCACGGTCGCCGGCGCGGTCGCCGTCCCCAACGTCATCGGGCTCTCGGAGCTTCGCGCCGAAGCGGTCGTGACCGGCGCCGGGCTGGTCTTCGGCGATCCCATCACGGTCCGGTTGCCCGATCGAGCGGAGGGCACGGTCGTCGCCCAGGACCCCGGCCCGGGCACGTCGGTCGATGCAGGATCGACGCTGGTCGCCACGGTCTCGACCCAACGGCAGCTCGTCGTCGTGCCCGATCTCGTCGGCCTCGAGCAGTCAGCGGCGCTCGTCGAGTTGAGCCAGGTCGGCCTCAGGCTGACGGGCGTCGAGGAGGTTCCAGCGCCGGGTGTGCCGGCCGGCCAGGTCCTTGCCAGCAAGCCCGGCGCGGGCACGACCGTCGCCGAGGGCAGCGGCGTCGACATCACGGTCGCAGCCTCGCCTGACGCCACGCCGAGGCAGCCGACGCCCGGGCCGACCGTGAGCCCCTGAGGCGTGCCAGGGGTCTCGACGGCTCGGATCGGGCATCACGGCTAGACTGGTCGGACCATCCCGCTGCCAACGGAGGCACCCTCCATGTCCCGCACCCGTCCTCGCCTGCCCCGTGCCCTGGCCACGTCCGGCCTCATCCTCTCCATCGCGATCGTTGCGTCCGCCTGTTCGACGGCCGCATCGCCCAGCGCCTCGTCGGCACCCGCCACCTCGAGCGAGCCGGCACCGGCCGTCTCGTCGGCACCCGCCACCTCGAGCGAGCCCAGCCCCGGCCTCGTCGACGGCACCTGCCGGGACCGTCTGCGACGACGTCGCGGCGCTCGAGGCCTCGGTCGAAGCGCTCGGTGAGGTGGACCTGAAGGCCGGCGGCACGGACTCGCTGACGGCAGCGATCGGCGCCGTCAAGACCTCCGCTGAGGCGCTCAGGGCCTCGGCGTCGACCGAGCTTTCGTCCTCGGTCGAAGCGCTGACGACCAAGCTCGACGCGGTCCAGACGGCCGTCAGCCAGCTCGGCCAGGACACGTCGGCCGCCGCGCTCGTGGCCGTGGGAGCGGCCATCAAGGACCTCGCGACCGCGGCTCAGGACCTCGAGACCCAGTTCAAGAACACCTGCCCCTGAGCTGAGCTCCGGCTCGGCTCGGTCGGGCCAGGGGGCGGCCTCGGCTAGGCGGCCGCGGCGCCGCGACCCGACGCTCCCGTCAGGGGAGAATCAAACGACGGCTGACACCTTCCGGTGCCAGCCGTCGTTCTCGTGCCGAGGCTAGGCGGCGCGCACGTGTGTGGCGCGCGGACCCTTCGGGCTCTGCTCGATCTCGAACTCGACCTTCTCGCCGCCGACGAGGCGGTCGAAGTCGAGGGTCGCATCGACGCCACTTCGATGGAAGAAGTATTCCTTCTCATCCTCGGCGCTGATGAAACCGAAGCCGCGGTCGCTGACGACCTTCTTGACGGTGCCTGAGGCCATAGTGGGGCCCTCCGACGCTTCCCGAACTGGGGGGTCAGAACGCACGGTCCGTTCGAGAAGGTAGGTCGACCACGCGGGGCGCCGCACGTCGCGGCGTTTCCCCACGATAGCACAGGGCGTGCGATCGTCCGACTCCGGCGTGTCGGCCGCCGCTGAATGATCGACATGTCGCGGATCGGTCGGTCGATGACCACGTCGGTCATCCGCAGCACATGACCCGGGTGGTGCCAGCGGGCACCGGATTGGTGCGCGCGGGTGGCGGTTCGGATGCCCCTTGCAGCGGCGGATGCCTATGCTGCGCTGATCGAGGAGTCGAGTCCGCCACCGTCGTCGCCGTGCCCGGGCATGTGCGGACGGTCCGGGATCCGGCGAACCTGGTTGCCAGAAGGAGGAACCATGGGACATCGCACGGGCCGCTCGAGCAAGGTGCTCATCACCATCGTGGCCGCACTGGCCCTGACGCTCGCCCCGATGGCCTCCGCGTCGGCGGCCAACACGGGACCCCTGGGTACGTACAAGCACATCGTGATCATCTACGAGGAGAACCACAGCTTCGACAACCTGTACGGCAACTGGGGCTCGGTCGACGGTCAGCATGTCGTTGGCCGCGCCGACGCTGACGCCGCCCATACGACGCAGGTCGCCTGGGACGGCACGCCGTATGCCTGCATCCTCCAGAAGGACGTCAACCTGACGACGCCCCCATTGGCGGCGAGCACGACGCCGGACTGCTCCGCAGCGTCGGTCACGCTCGAGGACGGATCCGTCCTCCCATTCGCGAGCCACTTCGGGAACGCGCCATACAACATCGACCAGTACATCCCGGCGACGGCCACGACCTGCCCCACGCGCGACACGCTCTTCGCCTTCCCCAACGGCATCCCGGACGGCAGTGGGCTGCCGGGTGGCTGCACGCGCGACCTGGTCCACCGCTTCTACCAGGAGCAGTACCAGCTCAACGGTGGGCACATGAACCGCTACATGACGGGCAGCGACTCAGCCGGCATGTCGATGGGCTACTACGACACGACCAAGCTCCCGTTGTACGGCTACCTGCACAAGAAGGGCGCACCCAAGTACGTCATCGCCGACCACTTCTTCCAGGCCGCGTTCGGGGGCTCGTTCCTCAACCACCAGTACCTCATCGCGGCGGCGGCACCGTTCTATCCCGATACGTACGACAGCCCCGTGACCGGCACCGACGATCATCCTGGGCAAGACGCACTCGATCCTCGACGGCGCGGGCATGCCGCGCGGCAAGACGAACCCCTATCCGCTCTACAAGACGAACACCACGACCCTCGATGGCAACACGCTCCAGACGTGCGACCTGCCAACCACCGTCGCCAGCCTCGCGTGCGGTGACCTGGCCGTGAATACGGTCCTGCCCTGGTATCAGCCGACCTCGACCGGCTTCGCCAACAAGATCCCGCCCATCGACGACACCACGACGCCGATGACGATCGGCGACCTGATGACCGACGCCGGCATCAGCTGGGCCTATTACGGCGGCGGCTGGGACAACGCCGCCGGCAACACCGACGGCCGCGGCTACACCAACGGGCCCGGCCCGACCTGTGCCGACCCGAACTCGGCGCCGGCGCCGGCCGACGGCAACGGACAGAACGCGGGCTATCCGTACTGCCCGGACAAGTCGTATCAGCAGCACCACTATCCGTTCGCGTACTTCGCTCGCTACGCGCCGGGCATGCCCGATCGGAGCCATCTCCAGGACGAGCAGGACTTCATGGCAGCGGTCTCGGCCGGCAAGCTGCCCAAGGTCAGCTTCGTCAAGCCGCTGGGCATCGAGAACGAGCATCCCGGTTATGCCAGCGAGCCGAACGGCAGCGATCACCTCGTCTCGCTCGTCGATGCCATCGTGAAGGGACCGCAGGCCGGCAACACCCTGATCGTGGTGACCTACGACGAATTCGGTGGCCAATGGGATCACGTCCCGCCGCCAGGCATGGGCACCACCGGCGTCCATGACCAGTTCGGCCCGGGCACGCGCATCCCGGCCATCCTCATCGGCCGCAGCCTGACGCGGTCGGGCGTCGACCACACCGTCTACGACACGACCTCGATCATGCGCACCATCGAGAAGCAGTTCGGTCTGGCATCGCTGACGACGCGCGATGCCGCCGTCAACGACCTGGGGCCGGCCATCAAGGTCGGGCGACCGAAGCCCTGACCCGTCCGCTCTGACTCGGACGAAGGCCGCGGCCAGCGCCGCGGCCTTCGTGCTCCTGCCATCCTGCCGGCTCGGCCGAGCGCCTCGGCGGCTGGCCGCACAGCCCGCGAAACCAGTCACCCTGCGTCATGTACCCGCCACTACCATCTGCCGATGCCCTCAGATCGCGGCCAGCCCCCGAGCGGACCATCTCCATGGCGGTCGCCCGCCGCTTCCTCGCCATCCGCCACTTCCTGGCGCCGCCACGGTCGCTGCCGGCGGACGCTGCCAGCGTCATGCGGGTCATCGACCGGATCGGCTCGCTCCAGTTCGATCCGCTCGACGTCGTCGGGCGGAACCACGACCTGGTCCTCCTGGCCAGGATCGACGGCTACCGACGTGCATGGACGGATCGGCTCCTGTACGAGGACCGGCTCCTGTACGAGACGTACAACAAGGGTTTGAGCCTGGTCCCGACGGCCGAGCTGCCGCTCTATCGGATCACCTGGGACCTCAACCGGGTGGAGCACGATGGCAATGCGTTCGATGAGCACGCGCCGCTCGTCGAGGAGCTCCTCGAACGGATCCGGTCGGGCGGGCCGATGAGCTCCACCGACATCGAGCCGCGCGCCGCGATCGACTGGTATTGGCGCCCGACGAACCAGGTCCGAGCCCTCCTCGAGGCGCTCGCCGAGGCCGGCATCCTCGGGCTGGCTCGCCGCGATGGCAACCGACGCGTCTACGACCTCGCCGAACGGCTCTTCCCAGCCGATCTCCTGGCCGATCACCGAACGCCGGACGAGCAGCGGCGTCACAAGCTGTTGTCGAGGTTCCGTGCCCATGGCCTGCTCGGAGCCAGCGGGCAGGCGGAGATCTGGCTCGGAACGGCGCCGACGACGGCCGCCGATCGTCGTGGTGGTCAGGCTGATACGACGCGACGGGATCGGAGCTGGCACCGTGGCCAGCTCATCGATCAGGGCCTGCTGACGCCGGTCGCCGTCGAGGGGCTCAAGGGCGATCGGTTCGTGGTCAGCGAGGAGTTGCCACTCCTCGATCAGGCCGAGCGCGAGGTCGCCAGCGGTCTCTCACCGAATGGCCGGCCACCCGGCGTCGCGTTCCTGGCGCCGCTCGATCCGCTCGTCTGGGACCGCCAGCTGCTGCGCCCGCTGTTCGGGTTCGATTACGTCTGGGAGGTCTATGTTCCGGCGTCGAAGCGTCGATGGGGCTATTACGTCCTGCCGATCTGGTTCGGGGACCGGTTCGTCGGCCGCATCGAGCCACGCATCGATCGCCAGGCGAAGGCGCTCCGTGTCCTTGGCATCTGGTGGGAGGACGGCTTCGACCCATTGGAAGAGGATGGATTCGTCGAGGCATTCGTGGATGCGCTCGAGGCGCATCGACAGTTCGGTGATGCCAGGTCGATCAGCCTGCCGCGGGTCGCCCGTCATCGGGCCTTGGTGTCGGCCGTCCGGGCCTCACTCGGCGCCGAGCGGCCGAGTCGAGTCGTCGGAGCCGACAGCCGGATCTGAACCGCGGCTACCGTGCGTGCAGGAGGAGGTCGAGTGTGGGCGAACGAGGCTGGCAGGAGTTCCTCGCAGCGGAAGGGCTTGACGACTGGGTGGTGCTACATGGCGGCGCGACGGCCGTGTTCCGTTGCGCGTCCCTGGCCGAGGCCGCACGCTTGGCGGCCGCCGTCGGTGAGGTCGCGGGTTTCGAAGGGTCGGGAGCCCTGCTCACGATCGCAGACGCCCGCCTCGCGGTGCGGCTGACCCGCGACATGTGGGAGCTCGAGGCGCGCCACATCGAACTCGCGCGAGCCGTGTCCGGTGTCGCGCGTCGGCACGACGCGGTCGCTGACCGGACGGTCGTGCAGGGGATACAGGTGGCCATCTCGGCGAAGCCCGACGCGGTCGACCTGGGCTTCTGGCGCGCGGTGCTCGGGTATTCGCCGATGGGCGACGACAGCGGCGTGGACCCCTTCGGTCACGGGTCCACGGTCTGGATGCAGGAGCTCGACGCGGCCAAACCGCTGCGGCATGCGATGCACATCGACGTTTCTCTGGCGCGCGAGCAGGCCGAGGCGAGGCTCGCGGCGGCGCTCGCCGCGGGCGGGCGCGTGGTCGACGACTCGGGCGCACCGGCGGCCTGGATCCTGGCCGACCAGGCCGGCAACAAGGTCTGCATCGCGGCCTGGCCGGATGGTGCGCAGCCGCCGACCGACGACCCCGCCTGACTGACCGGATCGAGCCTCGACGTTGTCGTCGAGGTCAGAAGGCCGCTACTCCGGGAGAACAGAGCCGCTACGCCGGGACGCCCTCCTTGGCAGCCTGCAGCTCGGCGACGTCGATCTTGGTCATCTCCAGCATGGCCTTCATCACGCGCTCTGCCGCTTTCCGGTCCGGATCAGCCAGGAGCTCCGGCAAGACACGAGGGATGACCTGCCACGAGACGCCGTAGCGATCCTTGAGCCAACCGCACACGCTGTGTTCGCCGCCGTCCTTGACGAGCGCCTCCCAGTAGCGATCCACCTCAGCCTGGTCCTGGCAGTCGATCGTGAACGAGATCGCCTCGTTGAACCTGAAGTCGGGACCGCCGTTCAGACCCATGAATGGCTGGCCGGCGAGCTCGAAGTCGACCGTCAGCACCTCGCCCGCCTGAGTGCTCGGGTTGTCGGCCGCTGAACGGTTGACGCTGACGATCCGGCTGTCGGGGAAGAGCGAGCTATAGAACCTGGCCGCCTCCTCGGCGGTGCCATCGAACCACAGCGTGGGCGTGATCTTGGACTTCATCGGTCTACCTCCGGTGCGAACGGTGGACAGCCCACCTAGCGCTGGTCGAGTGGCAAGCTCGCAACGACAGTCGGCCGTCGCCGCTTTCAAGTCCATGTCAGTGAGCGTCGCGGGCATGATGGCGCGGTGACGTCGGCCGCTCAGCCATCGGATGCAGCCGCTTCGGGGCCGCTCCGCGCCGTGCTGGGCAACTCAGGCTTGCGCCGGATCGTCAGCGGCTGGACCTTCGGCATCGCCGGCGATGCCGCGATGTTGGTCGCACTGCTCGTCATCACCTACCAGAGCGGCGGGCCACTGGCCGTCGGGATCCTGGGTGTCGTGCGGATGGCCCCCTCGGTCATCGCGGCGCCGTTGGCCGCCGGTCCGGCCAGCAGGCATCCGCCGACGCGGCTCCTGCTCATCGTCCAGCTCGTCCGGGCGCTCGCGTCGATCGCTACCGTCGTCATCATCGTCGCCGGGGCCTGGCTCCCGGCCCTTTTCCTCGCGAGTGCTGTCGGGGCGACCGTGGGCACGCTCGTCCGGCCACTCCAGGCGTCGGCGCTGCCGTCGCTCACACGGACGCCGGGCGAGCTCGTCGCCGCCAACGCGGCCATAAGCACCGGGCGAGGGACTGGGCGGCTTCGGCGGCCCGCTCCTGGCGGGCCTGCTGATGGCCGCTGCCGGGCCGCTGGCCGCGGCGGTGGCGAGCACCGTCATGTTCGGTGTGGCCACCCTGTCGATGGTCGGGCTCGGCGCATCGGCCGACGACGAAGCGGAGGTGGCGGCCGAGCGTCGCGCTCGCGAGGCGCTCGAAGAGCGTCGCGAGTCTGGCGGCCTGCGTCGCAGGTCTGACCGCCGGATTGCGGGTCGTCCGCCATCGGCCTGGCCCGGCGGCGCTCCTTGCCGACGTCGGCAGCCAGGTCGTGACGCGGGGCCTGATGAACACTTTGATCACCGTCGCGGCGCTCGGCCTCATCGGTCTCGGGGACTCCGGCGTCGGCATCCTCAATTCGGCCTGGGGCCTCGGCGGGCTGCTGGGTGCACTGGGAGCGGTCGGCCTGGCGAGCCGGCAGCGACTGGGGCCATGGTTCGCCTTCTCGATGGTGCTCTGGGGCCTGCCGCTCGCCATCATCGGCGTGCTGCCACTCCCGCTCATCGCCCTTGGGGCGATGTTCGCGTCCGGCGTCGGCAACGCGACGCTCGACGTCTCCGTGTTCACCCTGCTCCAGCGCAGCGTCCGGTCGGCGGACCGGATGGCCGTCTTCGTCCTCCTCGAGGCGATCGCCGCCCTGGGCATCGCTGTCGGGTCGATCCTTGGTCCCCTCCTGCTCGCCGTGTTCGGCGATCGCGGGGCGCTCATCGTGGCGGGGGCCATCATGCCGGTCGCGATCGTCGCCACATGGAGTCGGGTCCGTCGCGTCGACGAGGAGGCTGTCGTGCCCGAGAAGGAGTTGTCGATCCTCCGAGGGATCCCGATGTTCGCCCGATTGCCGTTGACCGCGCTCGAGCGCCTGGCGGAGGGGATGCGGTCGAGCCGTCTTCGCTCCCGCCACCGACATCGTTCGCGAGGGCGAGTCCGGCGACGCATACCTCATCGTCGACAGCGGACGGGTCGCGGTCAGCCAGGGGGGACGCACGGTCAACGAGCTCGGGCCCGGCGACGGATTCGGCGAGATCGCGCTGCTCCGCGCGGTGCCGCGAACGGCCACCGTCCGGGCCATGGTCCCGACGACGATCTACAGCATCACCTGCCATGACTTCCACGAGGCGATCGCCGGTCCCACGAGTGCGGCGGTCGCCGACCGGATCGCCGCCGAAAACCTGGCGCGCGCGGGGCGGGCCGGATGACGGATCGGCCGGCCGGGCCTGATTGACAGGCAAGTGGATGCTTGCCTATCATGGGTCGCCGTGGGAGACGTGTTCAAGGCCTTGGCGGATCCCACTCGTCGGGCCATCCTCGATGAGCTGACGGATCGCGATGGCCAGACCCTGTTCGAGCTCTGTGTTCGGCTGACGTCGAAACACGGCCTCGGGTCCACAAGACAAGCAGTCTCACAGCACCTCGACGTGCTCGAGGACGCCGGCCTGATCCGGACGCGCCGCGTCGGCCGGTACAAGTTCCACGACCTCGACACGTCGCCGTTGAGCGAGATCGCGACTCGCTGGCCGACGGACCGATAGCGAAAGGAGTCTCCGATGAAGATCGTGGTCACCAGCGTCCTGGTCGACGACCAGGAGAAGGCGCTGCGCTTCTACACTGACGTGCTCGGGTTCGAGAAGAAGGAGGACGTCCCGATGGGCGATGCTCGATGGCTGACCGTCGTCTCGCCACAGGACCGGGAGGGGACCGAGCTGTTGCTCGAGCCGGACCAGCATCCGGCCGCCAGACCGTTCAAGGCGGCCCTGGTCGAGGACGGCATCCCATATACGTCGTTCGGCGTCGACGACGTCCAGGCCGAGTTCGAACGCATGCGGGACCTCGGTGTCCAGTTCACCCAGGAGCCCCTCGCCCTGGGCCCGGTCACGACGGCCGTCTTCGACGACACCTGCGGCAACCTCATCCAGATCGCGCAGCGCACCTGAAGAAGACCGACCAAGGGGAGTGGAGCCGACACTCGGATTTGAACCGAGGACCTGCTGTTTACGAAACAGCTGCTCTACCGCTGAGCTATGTCGGCGCGGCTCAAGGATAGCCGATGCTCCGATGGCATCTGCAGGCGCGCTGGCCGACGGTGGGATAATCCAGCGGTATGTGTAGAGAGCAGCCGATGGGAGGCGCGACATGGCACAAGCGATGACGACGATCGCCAACAAGCCGGCCTGGGTCGATCTCGCCAGCTCCGACGCCGAGGCGTCGCGGAGCTTCTACTCGAAGCTCTTCGGCTGGCAGGTCGAGGTCGATCCCGATCCACAGTACGGCGGCTACGGACTGGCGAAGACCGGCGGCAAGGATGCCGCTGGGATCGGCCCCAAGATGGACCCGAGTGGCCCGACGGCTTGGAATCTGTATATCGGGACCGAGGACATCGAGGAGCTGACCCGGAAGGTCCAGACCGCCGGGGGGACCGTCGCCATGGCTCCGTTCGACGTCGGTGAGCAGGGCCGCATGGCCGTCTACCAGGATCCCGCGGGCGCCTTCATCTCGGCCTGGCAGGGGACCCGGATGGGTGGCTTCCAGACGGACGCATCGAACTCGTTCGGCTGGGCAGAGGTCAACGCCCGCGGCGTCGAGAAGGCTTTGCCGTTCTACGAGCAGGTCTTCGGCTGGACCACCCGGCGGAGCGAGATGGGCGAAGGACAGCCGCCCTATATCGAGTTCCTGCACGACGGGCGCAGCATCGCTGGCGCCTGGGAGATGAATCCGATGGTGCCCGCCGAGGTGCCGAGCTACTGGCAGATCTACTTCATGGTCGAGGACGTCGACGCAGCCTTTCGGAAGGCGATCGACCTTGGCGCGAAGGAGCTGCTACCGCCCCAGGAGTTCCCCGGCGGACGCTTTGCGATCGTCAGTGACCCGGAGGGAGCGAGCTTCGGTCTGCTCAAGATGGCGGCCCGCTGACCGCTCGATTGCACCGCGGTCTGGCGGCGGCCGCACCGTCGCCTGATTACACGACTCCATGGGCCGGGGCCCAGCCTAGGCCTCGGCCAGGAGGTCTGCGCCCTCGACTCTGACAACCCTGGAACGAACCGGCCGCTCAGCGGGTCCGCGGACGACGGCCCCGGTGGTGATGTCGAATCGGCTGCCGTGGCACGCGCATGTCACGGTCGTCCCATCCAGCTCGCCGTCGGCGAGCGAACAGCCCGCGTGCGTGCAGGTGTCATCGAAGGCGTACAGGTGGCCGCCGGCATTCGACACGTTGAGCGCCGTGCCCTCGACGTCGAAGACCCGCATCTCTCCTTCGGCGACCTCCGTCGCGTTCCCGATCCTCACCAACATGGCGTCGTCCTCCGATCCCGCTTGGGGCCGCATCTCGCGGACGCGGCTCGTTCACGAACGCCTTCGCGTCCGACTATGTCGCTCCGAAGCCCGGTACCCAACCGGTCATGACGACCAACGCAGCCAGTGCGACGAGCGAGGCGCCAGCGGCCGTAGCCGCGCGTTGACCGTGACGGCCCATGGTCTCGTAGACCATCAGCGCGGCCAGCACGGCCATCCATCCCAGGTTGGCAAAGCCAGCCGCGAACATCAGCAGCATGAGCGCCCATGAGCTGGCGACGCAGTCCAGGGCGTGCCCGACACCGAGTCGTGCTGCACCTGGCTCGGTGGGTGGTCCACCGGCCAGGCCGATGGCGGGGTGTCGGCAAGCCGCTAGTCCCCGCCGCTTGAGCGGCATGAATTGATAGAGGCCGGCCAAGACCAGGACGCTCGCCTCGATCAGCCATGGCCGGGCGGCCAGGAACGGCGTCCGATCGACGACGGTGTGCAGCACGACATCGCCTATGAAGGCCGCCAGTCCGAAGACCGTCCAGGCGACGGCGAATGCGCCAAGGAACGTGACCAGCGCGAGGCGCGGTCGGCTCAGCCTTGCCGACGCACGGGCGAAGCCCACGATGGCGGGCAGGCTGGCCGGCAGCATCATCGCCGCGATCATCACCTGCCACGAAACGAGAAAGACTATGAGCGCCACCCAGAGTGGTGGGCCGTCCTCGATGAGCGCGTGATGGTGGAGCAGTCCCGCGTTGCCCGTGAGCTGCGCGAGCCCGGCGGTCAGCCAGGCTCCGCCGATGATCGCCGCCACGACGATGGGCAGTGCCCGGTTCCCGCGCCCGGCGACAAGACCTTCAGCTGCAGGCCGACCGTGTTTCCGGGTCGCGAGCGCTGACACGATGCCCGTCCCTGCTCAGACGTAGTCGAGACTGCAGCCGAACGGTCGCGTCACCGAGAGGCGCACGTCGCGCCCGGCGAGCACGTCGTCGAGCGCGTTGGCCAGGTCGTGGCTGGTCACCCGTTCGGTGATGCGCGAGTCGTCGAAACGCCCCTGGTAACGCAGACGGCGCCCGCGATCAAGGACGAAGACGTGGAACGTGCAGGTCGCTCCGTATGCCTTCGCGACCTGTTGGCCGTCGTCCACGACGTACGGGAAGGTGTAGCCGTCCTCGGCCGCTCGCTCGATCATCCGCGGGTAGCTCTCATCGGGATGGAGGTGGGGCTCGTTGGCGTTGATCAGCAACGAGCTGGACCCCTCGTGGGCCGTACTCGCGCTGGAGGGCGTTCATCCGCTCGCCGTACGCCTTGGCCGTCGGGCAGCGATTCGACGAGAAGATCAGCACGATGGCGTCGCGATCGACAAAGCCGGACAGCCCATAGCGGACGCCATCGGTCCCCAGCAACCTATCGAACGCCGGGCCGGGTGCCCCGATGGCCAGCGTCGCCGGTTCGGGCGACGCCTGGACCATCTGGAGTGCGGTCATGCAGGGACCATCGCGAAACGATCGGGGAACTGCGCGACGATGCCGTCGTTGAGGGCGTCGGCGAGGACCATGATCTCCGTGAAGATGTCGTCGAAGGCCTTGATGTCAGCTGCCCAGTCGCCGGTGATCCGGGCGACGGCCTCGTCCTTGGTCAGCTTGAGATGCAGGGCCAGCAGGTCGAGGACGTCCTTCTCGGGCCAATTCGGGTTGGCGCCGCTCAGGAAGCGGGCGATGTCGCCGATGTTGCTCGTCCACCGAGCGTCATGCCTGGCGAAGGCGGCGTCGTCGCCGGACTTGGCGGCGGCCACGAGGTCGACCGCGATCATGATGTGCTGCTTGAGCAGGTCGGTCAGCGTGTCGCCCGGCGGCCTGGCCGTAGAAGCCCGCGACGGCGGCGCCGATGTCTTCCTGGTTCTTGAGCAACCGGCCGGCGGCTGCCTCGGCGTCGGGTGTGCCTGCGACCGCGGCGACGATGTACTCGCGGGTCCAGATGACGTGGTCGGACCACAGCTTGCGCAGTGCGAGCCGGACCGGTTCGGCAGAGGTTCCCATGGCGTTTCCTCCTGTTTCGCGCGGCATCCCAGATGGGTGGTGCCGCCTGAGTCTCCAGGGGCCGACGGGCGTCCCGCAGCCCTCTAACATCAATGGCGGCTATCGTTACAGACCGACGACGGACTGTCAACTCTTTTCATAATCGATCTTGCTGTTAGAGTGAGGCCATGAAGAACCGACCACTCGTCGAGGATGCGGTCACGTCGCTGGCCTTCCTCGATGATCCCAAGCGCCGCCAGCTGTACGAGCTGGTGGTCGCCAGCGAACGACCGATGGGCCGCGACGAGGCGGCCGGAGCGCTGGACATCAGCCGCGAACTCGCCGCCTTCCATCTCGATCGACTCGTGGCAGCTGGGCTCCTGGCGACCGAGTACCGGCGGCTCGGCGGCCGGACCGGGCCGGGTGCCGGTCGTCCGGCAAAGCTCTACCGACGCTCCGATCGGGACTTCGCGGTCTCCTTCCCACCTCGCCATTACGACCTCGTAGCAGACGTCATGGCAACGGCGCTCGATCGACTGCGTGGCGCCTCGGGGACCGCGGCCGCAGCCCGCGTGGCCCGGGAGCGCGGTAGCGCCGCGGGCGCAGCGCGGCGCCAGAAGCTTGGCGCGCGACCTGGGCGCCGACGGCTGAAAGCCGGCGTTCTCGATGTCCTGCGCGACGCTGACTACGAACCCAGCTTCGACCAGTCGACGGGGGCGGTGGTCCTCCGCAACTGTCCGTACCACGACCTCGCCACGGAACATCGCGACCTGACGTGCGGGATGAATCTCGCCTGGGCGGAGGGGGTCCTCGACGCGCTTGGCTCGCCCATGTCCGCCGAGCTCGCTCCAGAGCCGGGTCGTTGCTGCGTCGTCTTCCGCGAGGAGCACGGTGGCCCGAAGAAGACGACGGAGCTCGGATCCGCGCCCGTCACGGACTCCAAACGAGGCCCGTGACGATCGGCGGTCCGAGATAGGCTCCGGTCGCCGGAGCGGCGCGTCAGGCTGTTGCCCGGATCCGCTCGAGGCCGTCGAGGATGAGGTCCAGCCCGAAGGCGAACTCGCCCTCATCCTCGGGGCTTCGCTCCTTGAGATGCTGCTCGATGTGCTCGGCGAGGTGGGGCATCTCGTCGACGGGAAATGTCTCGAGGAACGTGCTCACGGAGCCGAGCCTCGACATCCCGGCTGAGATCCCGACCTGCCAGAGGGTGAAGCCCATGATGTGGCTGTCGAGCGCGTGATAGGCGTGATCGGTCATCTCGGCCGAGAAACCGCCCCTCCGAAGGCACCCCAGGATGGCGTCCATATGTCGGAGCCGCGGCTGGCTGACGGTCGGCCCTGACAGCAGCTGGTTGGCTGCCCAGGGGTGGCGCACCAGTACGTCGTGGGCACTGATCGCGCTCCGGCGCATCGCCGACCTCCAGTCGGTGCTGGTCGCGGGCGGGTCCATCTCGCCGACCACGATGTCGACCATGCCGCCGAGGATGTCGTCCTTGCTGGCGACGTAGTGGTAGAGCGACATGGCCTCGACGCCCAGCGCCAGCGCCAGCTTGCGCATGGTCAACGACTCGATGCCCGAGGCGTCGGCCAGGTCGATGGCCGCCCGCAGCACCCGATCGCGGTTCAGCGGGATGCGAGGTCGAGTGCCCGAGTCAGCGTGTGCGGCGACGGACATCCTTGCTCTGTGCACCTCGCGAGTGACGATGCGGGTCGATGGGACGATCGCATCAACTTGACAAACTTACGATGTAAGATAACCTTACACCGTACGAACAGGATAGCGCACCGATGGGAGTCCAGGGTTGAAGGCGATCGTCCACTACCGCTACGGCTCACCAGATGTCCTGGAGCTCGCGGACATCGAGATGCCGGCCATCGACGACGACGGCGTCCTGGTCCGGATCCAGGCAGCATCCATCAACGCCTTCGACTGGCACATCCTGCGCGGCCACCCCTACCTCGTCCGCACGTCGGCCGGGCTCCGCAGCCCCAAGCGCCACGTCGCGGGCGTCGACCTGGCCGGGCGGGTCGAGGCGGTCGGTCGGAACGTGACCCGATTCGTGGTCGGCGACGACGTCTTCGGCGAGCGTGGCGGAGCATTCGCCGAGTACGCCGTCGCGCGCGAGGACAGCCTCGCCCTGAAGCCAGCCGAGATGACCTTCGAACAGGCGGCGGCTGTGCCCATGGCCGGCTTCACGGCCCTGCAGGCGTTACGGGACAAGGGTCAGGTGAAGCCCGGGCAGCGCGTCCTCGTCAATGGAGCTGCTGGTGGGGTCGGCACGTTCGCGGTCCAGCTGGCCAAGGCCTTCGGGGCCCACGTCACCGGCGTCTGCGCCACGAACCATGTCGATCTGGTCCGCTCGATCGGTGCCGACGAGGTGCTCGACTACACGCGGCATGACTTCACCCGAGGTGAGCGGCGGTTCGATCTGATCATCGACATCGCCTCGAACCGTCCCCTCCGCGCGTGCCGTCGCGTGCTGGTACCGGAGGGCGTGCTCGTCGTGGTCGGCGCGCCGCCCGGTCGCTGGCTGGCGCCGGTCCTGCGGCCCGCGACCGCTGTCGTCCTGTCCCGCCTCGGGAGCCAGCGGCTGCTGCCCTTCCTGGCCGAACGCCGGCAGAGCGATCTGGCCGTCCTGGGGGAGCTCGTCGAGGCGGGCAAGCTGACCCCGGTCATCGACCGCAGGTACCCGCTGAGCGAGACCGCCGATGCGATGCGCTACGTCGAGCACGGCCACGTCGGCGGCAAGGTCGTCATCTCGATCTGAGCCCCTCCGGCCGGCAGGCGGAGGATCGACACCGGTCGGGTGGCCCACTACGATCGGCCCTTCATGACGATCGCGATCGGCCTTCAGGTCTGGGCAAGCCACGTGTCGTGGCCCGACCTCATGACGGCCGGCCGTTCGATCGACAGCCTGGGCTTCGAAACCCTCTGGGCGAACGACCACTTCGTCCCGGCCCTCGGCCCGGAGGCCGTTGTCGGACCCGTCGAGGGTCCGGTGTTCGAAGGCTGGTCCGTCCTGTCGGGCTGGGCCGCCGCGACCTCGCGCGTCCGGCTCGGCTGTCTCGTCTCGGGTGTCGGCTACCGGAACCCTGGCCTGCTCGTCCGGATGGCGACGGCGCTCGATCACGCGTCAGGAGGGCGCGCCGCGCTCGGGATCGGGGCTGGCTGGCACGAGCGTGACCATCGCATGCTGGGCTTCGCCTATCCGTCAGCTCCGCGAGCGCCTCGATCGCCTCGAAGAGGCGGCCGCGATCTGTCGCGGCCTGCTCGACGGGGAGCGCGTGACGTTCGCCGGGCAGTGGTTCGAGGTGGATGACGCCGTCAATGATCCAGCTCCGATCCAGGCGCGGCTGCCACTGGTCATCGGCGGCTCGGGTAAGAAGCGGACGCTGCGGATCGTGGCCCGCTACGCGGACTGGTGGAACGCCGACGGCGACGACCCGCAGGCCTTCGCGGCCCTGAGTGCGATCCTCGATGAGCACTGCGCGGCCGTCGGCCGCGACCCGGCGTCCATCCGCCGCACTACCGGCCAGCCACCGCCGATCGTCCGCGCCTCGGTCAGGGAAGCGCGTCACGATCTGGCCGAGATCCTGGTGGCGCAGGGGATGCCGGCACTCGTGGCGCGCGACGTGGCGGAGGCCGATCCGTATGCCGGCCCGCTCCCGGCGCTCGTCGATCGGCTTGCCGCCTTCGAGGAGGCTGGCGCGTCCATGGTGGTCTTCGACTGGCCGGCGCCGTCCGATCCCGCGACCCTGGAGGCCATGGCCGGCATCATCTGAGCGTTCGCGCTCGATCGGACGGCCCGCGGCAGCTCCGGCTTCACCGAGTGGCGCGCTCGCCAGCCAGCCTGTCCAGCTGGGCACGCGCCGCGTCGAAGTAGGCGATCAGCCGCCGCCGGTCCACGTTCGGGGCGATCGGGGCGATCGACTCCACCCACGTCCGTGCCCCGTCGATGATCGTCGCGATCGCGGTCGCGTCGTCTGCGTCGAAGGCCGGTCGCCCGGGCACCTCGAGATAGACCGGAGAGGTATGTGCCCCCATCGCCGTGGTGAATGCCGAGTGGATGAGGCCGCCGCTCGTGACCCTGGCGGCCAGCCAGCCCCCGCGGGAGACGCGGACTCGTGCGGTCAGCTCGAGGTGATCCGTGCCCGGCGTTGCGTCTGTCGAGGCGATGACCGCGCCGTCGTGGATCAGCTGGAGGCCCGCGATCACCGGCTGCGCGGCCCTGGCGAGCGCGCTGACCTCGACGGTCCCACCGCCTCTGCCGAGGCGCACGATGGCGCCTGGCTCACGGCCGTCCACGGCCACCTCGACGAACGGACCGGACGTCACGAACGTCCTTCCAGACCGAACCGCATCGGCCCACGACTCGAACGAGAACGGTCGACCGGGCTCCAACCTGGCGTACGTCCGGATGGCGCCGAGTGGGATCTCGGCCGACATCTTGTCCGTGCCACCGACGATCGGAAGGCGGAACCCACAGTTGAGGAATCGGTACCACTCACGGATGGATGGGCCGTCGACGCCTGGCGTGAGAGCTTGCATCTCGACCGCGTCGATCCTTCCCGCGATGATGTCGGCGGCGACCTCGGCATAGGGCAGCGGGAAATGGACGGCGATGGCCAGGCCGTGCTGGGCGTGGACCGCGTCCGCCCAGTCGGCCATCAACCATCCGAGCGGGTCGCCGATACGACCCTCCGGCGACCCCGCGCTGGCCATGGGAAGGATCGCCTGGGATGCGCCAAGGAGGCCGATGTGACCGAGCATGTTCTGCCGGTTCTCGCTGCCCATCACGACGAGATGCCGGCCGGCAGGGTCCTGCACGGCAACGACCGGGAGATCGGCCACGCTGGTGTGGTGATCGCCCCACTGCGTCGCCAGCAAGTTGACGACATCGACATCCTCGGCCCGAGCCTGAAGGAGAGCAGACGTCGGGGAGATGAAGTGGACGTGGCAGTCGGCCGCGATCCATCCATCGCCTGACGGTCTGGCGACCCGATCGAGCGCCAGGGTGAGAGGCGCCTTGACGTCGTCGACCTCGATCGACCGGCGCACGGGCCGATACCCGAAACCCCGGACGGCCTCGACGTGCGCGATGCCGGCAGGCAGCTCGATCGAGAAGCGACCCGGCACGTACGCGTACGTCGCATCGCCGAGCACGAGGTCGGCTCCGGTGTCTTCGTTCAGCCCCGGATTGACTTCCTCCCGGTGTCCCAGCGGCGGCAGGTACCGGCCGTCTGCGGCCCGGAACTGGACGCGTGCCGGTATCACCTCGCCCGTCGTCGCGTCGACGATCTCGACCTCGACGCGATGCAAGGGAGCGGGCAGCGGTTGGATCGTCAGGCGACCAAATGCACGACGCCGGCCGTCAGCCGGGAGCCGGTTCGCCGGCACGACCTGGCCACCGATGTCGAGCGAGGCATCGGCCGCCATGGCAACGTCGATCAGCGAGGAAACATCGGTCGTCTCGCTCCGGGGGTTGCCCCAGCCCACGACCGACGTGGACGGCGAGCTACCGGCCGCCACCGGCTCCGGAGCCACGCGCTCGCGGATGATCTGTCCGAGGTCGACCGTGACCGACGGATAGGCGCCTCGTCGCCGGACGTTCCCTCGAAGCGCCGACCCGTGTGAGTCGACTCGCAGCGTTCGCCTCGATCGGAGCCGGAGCGGGGATGCCGTGCCTCGGAACAGGGTGACCGCTGCTATGACGACGCCGCCTCCATCCCGCTGGCCCAGAGGTTCCATCGACAGACGGGCCAGGGCGGCGGGACCGCCGGGCACCTTGATCTCGTACAGCCATAGGACGATGTCGTTCGTCGGGCTCGGAACGCTGTCCGCGACGCCGGTCTGCGCGGGGCCCCATGCCCCGGGCAAGATCCCGAGCAGTCCTGCCTCGCCAGGTGCGGCATGGGGCGTCGGTTCCTGGAACGGGAGCGGACCTCGCCACTCGAGTGGCTCGTCGAGCTGGTGCGGATGAGCCGCGAACGCCCCCTGCCCCCAGCCGACGATGCCCTCGTTGACCTCGAACCGGCGGCGGATCTCCACGCGCGTCGTTCGTCGGCGTGACCGTTTCGAGCGTGTAGCGAGCGAGCGGCTCGCCCACGGGTGTCACCCAGCCGACCGGCAGGTCCGCGGGTCGAACCCCGGCCGCGTCCCTCCAGGCGTCGCTGAAGTGGGCGACGATCACATGGCTGGCCGGTCCGTACGACCGCAGGTCGATCTCGATCGGCCGGTCGACCAGCAACCAGCGACGCTTCGCCGTCGTTCGTGCAAGGAGGAATGGCAATCCGCGGAAGACCTGTCGCCCCGACGGGATGCGGCTGAGCGGCCCTTCGTAGTCGGGATGGAGTCGGGCGACCAACGCATCATGGGCGGTGTTCCGCACCCGGCGCAGATCGATCGGCGTGGCGAGCGACGTCGCGCGCGGCATGTCCGAGGGCGCTCGTCAACGGGCCGCGATCGCGGGCGAGCCGGTCGTTTGCTGCCATGCGTCGGTCCCTCCCCGCCGAATCCGTTGACGCTGCTCGTGCTCGTATGCTAGCGTCCCGCGCAACCGATTGCGCAGCGGCCAGCGTATCGCGGTAGCGGGAGGCGTCGGTGCCACGTCCCGGGCTGGATCTCATGGGCGACGCAGACTTGCCCGACCTGCCGGATACGCCCTCGACCTCAGACGCGCGGCCCGCCCGCTGGCCGGGCATCTGGTTCGACGGCCTCGATCCGGATCCCGCGTCGTTCGCGGACGCATAGGCTGTGCCAGGGACGCGCCGCCTCTCGGAGCGGCGGGTCAGGTTGGCCGATGTGGCTCGGGACGCGGGGACATCGGAGTCCACGGCATCTCGGGCGCTCAAGGACGACCCGCGGATCGGCGAGGCCACACGAGCCGCCGTGCGTGCCTCGGCCGCCAAGCTCGGCTACGTTCCCAACGCTGCCGCTCGCAGTCTGCGCGCTCGGCGGACGCACATCCTCGGTCTCTTGCTGGATGACTTGGCCGATCCGGTCCACGGCCAGCTTGCGGCCGGCGTCGAGGAGTCGGCGGCCGGTCAGGGCTATGCCGTCTTCATGATGACCGGCCTGCACGACCCGGCGCGGGAGCAACGGGCTCTCCGGGCGTTCGTCGAGCATCGCGCCGATGGCATCGTGCTGGCATCCTGCGTCAGTGACCCAGCCGAGGTCTACACCCACGTGCCCCAGCGAGCGGTGGTCTTCGTCCAGCCCGAATACCCGGCGCTGGCCGCGCAGGGCGCAGTGGATCGAGGCGTCCTCCGGAGCGATGACGATGCCGGGATGACGGCCACCGTCCGCCACCTGCTGGAACGTGGCTATCGCCGGCTGGCCTACGTCGGCGCGGGTGGAGGTCCGTCGGATCTGCTGCGCCGAGCGGCGGCCGCCAGGGCACTCGATGGCCTCGCGGATGAGCCGCTTCGCATCTATGACGCCGGTCTGGCCGGCTGGCGTGATCCATCCGTGGTGGCCGACGAGCTCGCGCGTGATCGTCCTGATGCCGCGATCTGCTACGACGACAAGCTTGCACTGGCGTTGATGGACGCGCTGCGCCTGACGGATCTCGACGTACCGGCCGACCTCGCCATCGTCGGCTTCGACGGCATCGCGTCGGCCGGCAGGTCCCGCCCTCGATTGACGACCGTGGCGGTCCCGTCGGTCGAGTTCGGGCGGCGGGCCGTCGGCATGCTGATGGCATCTGCTCGAGATGGCATGTCGCCTCTCTCGGAGGTCATGCCGGTCCGCCTCGTCATCGGCGAGACGACGCCGCAGCGCGACGTCGTTCGCCGCAGCACTCGATCCGCCGAGGCGCTCGTCCGGACTTCGCGGGAGCGGGCGTCATGAGTGCGGATCTCGCTGCACCGGCCATCGAGCTCCTCGATGTGACGAAGCGTTATGGCGAGGCGGTCGCGCTCGACGGGCTGACCCTCCGGATCGAGGCAGGGGAGTTCTTCTGCCTGCTCGGACCATCCGGCTGTGGCAAGACGACGACGCTCAACCTGATCGGCGGCTTCATCCCGCTCACGTCCGGCGAGTTGCGGATCGAGGGTCGCCGTGTCAATGACCTGCCGCCGCACCAACGGAACGTCAACACGGTGTTCCAGAACTACGCGCTCTTTCCGCATCTCTCGGTCGCCGAGAACATCGCGTTCGGTCTGAAGATGGAGCGCCTGCCCAGCAAGGAGGTCGCCAGTCGCACGACTGAGTACCTCGACCTCGTTGGCCTGACGGGCATGCAGGATCGATACCCCGGGCAACTCTCTGGCGGTCAAGCGCAGCGGGTCGCCCTCGCCCGGGCGCTCGCCAAGCGGCCCGCGGTCCTGCTGCTCGACGAGCCGCTCGGCGCCCTCGACCTCAAGCTTCGCAAGCAGATGCAGGTCGAGCTGGCGCGCATCCACCGCCAGGTCGGGACGACCTTCGTGTTCGTCACGCACGATCAGGAGGAGGCGCTGTCGATGGCCACGCGGATCGCGGTCATGGCCAGTGGACGGGTTCGACAGGTCGGTCCGCCCCGGGAGATCTATCAGCGGCCCGTCGACCGATTCGTGGCCGACTTCATCGGCGAGTCGAACTTCCTCGACGGGGACTGGACCGACGGTGGCAACGGCACCGGGTTCCGGTTGCGTGACGGAACGGCGATCCCGGCGCCGGCGAGCGCCGATCTGGCACCGACGAGCCGCGTCGCCTTGATGATCCGGCCAGAATCCGTGGGGGTCGGTCGCCAGGCTCCGAACGGATCGACGCCAACCGTCGTTCTCGGTGGCCGCGCTATCAACGTCGCCTTCATGGGCAACCATACGAGGATCACGGTCCAGACCGATGCCGGCCTCCTCGTGGCGATACGCTTCCACGAGACGGACGAGCACGCATTCGACGAGGGGTTGGTCGATCGGGAGGTGCATGTATGGTGGGATCCCCGCGAATCGACGGTCGTCGCCGCCGGCGACGAGCTTGAACCTATCGAGGCAACAGGAGGAGGATCAGGGGAATGACCGTATTCGACAAGGAATACACGCGTCGCAGGTTCCTCCAGGTGTCAGGTGCCGCCGGGGCGACCGTCGTCGCCGCCGGGCTCTTGGAGGCCTGCAGCCCGGCCGCTTCCGAGGGCGGCACCTTCAACTGGGTAACGTGGAGCGACCACTACGTCGATACGCAGCTCAAGGCGATCGAGGACTCCGACAAGATCATCGCCAGCATCAGCCCTCTCGAGGGCAACGCGGAGGGCTTCGCAAAGCTCAAGGAGGTCAAGGGCCAGCTCGACATGATGTCGGCGGACGCCCTGTGGGTCCGCGACGCCTATAACAAGGAGGGCCTCATCGAGCCCTTCGACATCGATGAGATCGCGGTCGCGAAGGAGCTCTATTCCTTCGCCCGGAAGTTCGAGATCTGGACGACACCCGAGGGCTACCTCGGCTATCCCTTCGGCTGGTCCCCGATCATGATCTATTACGACCCGGCCAAGGTCTCCGGCTGACCCGACCACCTGGGAGGTCCTGCTCGACCCGAAATACAAGGGCCGGATCGTGGTCGAGCACCAGCCAGAGGAGATCGTCGCGTACATGGCGAGAGCTGCCGGTTTCGACACGCCGTACTCGCTGACCGACGACCAGCTGGCGACCGTCAAGGGCTACCTCGAGAAGCTCAAGCCGAACATCCTCAAGTTCGCCGGGCAGGCCACCGACACCGTCAACTCGCTGATCAGCGGGGAGGCCTGGCTGGCCACCGGAAACATCGGCAACGAGGACCGAGTCAAGGACGGCGGCGGTCCGGAGATCAAGGGCTACGTTCCCAGGAAGGGACCGTCGCCTGGCAGGACTCCGAGATGATCGTCAAGGGCGGTGCCAACGAGAAGCTGATCAAGCCGTTCTGGGAGAAGGCGGAGGTAGCCGAGAACATCGTCGCAAACTTCCATGCCTACGGTCGGCCGCTCTTCAACGAGAAGGCCTACAAGCTGCTCGTCGATGCGGGCCAGAAGGACAAGGCCGATCGGTATCACTACAACGACGCCGAGGCGGTCCTCAGCAAGTCGATCCTGAAGGGCCCCGGGAGCTCGATCGACAAGTCGATCCAGCTCTTCAACGAGATCTTCGGAGCCTGATCAGCGCGTGTCCACGCAAGGCGTCGACGGGGTCATGACGGTCCCGTCGACGTCGAGCCCGGGGCGGCGCAACGGCGGCTGCAACGCCTGGCGCCCGTTCGTGCCGGCCGGCGTCGTCCTGGTCGCCCTGTTCTTCGTGCCGCTCACCGTGATGCTCGTCTACTCGTTCTGGACGACCAACGCGAATCTCGACGTCGTCCAGGTCTGGACCCTCGAGAACTACGCGAACTTCTTCAAGAACCCGACCTACGTCCGGACCCTGCTCAAGACGCTGATCATCGGCGCCGCCGTGACCGCGACCTGCCTGGTGATGGCGTTTGCGGTCGCGTACTTCCTCGCGCGCTATATCTCGCGACGGTGGGCGCGGCTCGCGCTGCTGGTCGTCATCATCCCGTTCTGGTCGAGCTACCTGCTGCGCGTCTACGCGTGGCAGGCGATCCTCGGCGAGAAGGGCGTCCTCAACCAAGTCCTCATGGGAGTCGGCCTGCTGTCCGAACCGTCGCGGCTCTTCATCTACAACGACATCGGGACGTACATCGTGCTCACGTACGTGTACCTGCCCTTTGCCGTGCTCGTCCTCTACTCGTCGCTCGACCGATTCGACTTCACCCAGCTGACCGCCGCCCAGGATCTCGGCGCGCGGCCGGACCAGGCGTTCCGCCACGTGCTGCTACCGCAGATCCGGGCGGGCATCATCACCGCAGCGATCCTCGTGCTGATCCCGATCCTTGGCGAGTACCTGACTCCGTCGATCGTCGGCGGCGCCTCGGGCCTCCTGATCGCGAATCTCATCTCGAACTTCTTCACGAACGCCCTGTTCTCGGAAGGCGCGGCGGTCGGCTTCATGATCGTCGCCCTCGTGACGCTCCTTCTGATCGCCTTCCGCCGTTACCTCCGAGTCGAGGACGTCTACGCCCGTGGCTGACGAGGTCGATCCGCTCGAGACGATGCCGGTCAGCCGCAATGCCGGCGCGGTGCGGTGGGGCCTTCGCGCGTGGTTCGGCATCATCGTCGTCTTCCTGTACCTGCCGATCGCGTTCATGATCGCCTTCTCGTTCGACGCCTCGACGACGCCCGGGCTGCCGATCCAGGGCCCGACGCTCCACTGGTACGACGTGATGCTCCACAACCGCGTCCTGCTCCGGGCGGTGGTCAACTCGGTCAGCGTCGCGGCCGTCGTCGCGGTCCTGGCGACGATCATCGGGACGATGGCGGCCTTCGTCCTCGTCCGCGGTGGCCTCCGCTATCCGAGCGCGATGCGCGTCGGCTTCACGCTGCCGATCATGGTGCCGGGCGTGCTGATCGGCATCTCGCTGCTGATCTTCTTCTCGCGCGCCCTGCACCTCCCGCTGTCGCTTGGGACCGTGGTTGCCGGGCAGCTCGTGCTCACGGTGCCGTTCGTCGTGATCATCGTCGCGGCTCGGCTGCAGGGCTTTGACCGCGCACTCGAGTGGGCCGCGGCAGATCTCGGTGCATCGCCGCGCCGGGCCATCCGGCACATCGTCCTGCCGCTGATCTCGCCCGCGATCATGGCCGGCGCACTCATCGTCGTGACGCTCTCGATCGACGAGTTCCTCGTCACGTGGTTCACGATCGGCCCGCAACCCACGTTGCCGACCTACATCTACACGCAGGTCAGGTTCGGCGTCACGCCCGAGGTCAACGCCGTCGCGACGGTCATGCTCGCCGCCACGCTCCTGATCGTCGGTGTCGCGTCGCTCATCCTGTCGCGTGCATCGCGAGCGCGACGCCGCGTTGCCCCGGTTCGCGGCCCGGAGGAGGCCGGCTGATGCGCGCAGCGGTATTCGCCGGAGACGGTGTCGTCGAGCTGCGCGATGTTCCCGAGCCGACGGTCGAGGCAGACGATGACGTCATCATCGAGGTCGAGGCGTGCGGCATCTGCGGGACGGACCTGCAGATCCTGAACGTGCCGCCCGGCCATCCGGCGGACGTCGGTGTCGTCATGGGCCACGAGATGGTCGGCCACGTGGCGCGACTCGGTCCCGCCGCGTCTGTCGGCGGCCTGTCGGTCGGCCAACGGGTGGTCGTCGATCCAGATCCGACGTGCGGGATCTGCCGCTTCTGCCGCGCCGGCCGGCCGGCCAACTGCGAGAACATCCGGGCGCTCGGGCATCTTCCGAAACGGTGCCCTGGCCAGGTTCGCGAAGGCGCCCGCCGGCGCGGTCTATCCGGTCGCGGCCGAGCCGAAGACCGAGGCCGCGGCGCTCATCGAGCCGCTGGCCTGTGTCGTCAACGGTGCCAACCGCGCCAACCCTCGCCCCGGCGAATCGGCGGTCATCTTCGGTGCCGGGGCGATCGGTTGCCTCTTCGCGGCCGTCTTCCGGGCGGCGGGCGTCTCGCCGATCGTCGTCGTCGAGCCGACCGAGGCGCGGCGCTCGGTCGCGGCTGCGGTCGGTGCGCAGCACGTGCTGGCGCCGGACGAGTTCGTGGCCCGTCGCGAGGCGCTCCTGCCGGCCGGCGCCGACATCGTCGTCGATGCCGTCGGAACGCAGTTCCCCGCGGCCATCGAGAGCGCCGCGCTCGGCGGACGTATCGTCCTCTTCGGGCAGAACGCGAACGTCAATCCAGCCGTTCATCAATACACCATCACGGCCCGCTCACTGACCGTCATGGGAACCTACATCACGAACTACACCTTCCCCCAGGCGATCCGCATGGTCGAGCAGGGCATCCTGGACCTGACGCCCATCGTCACGCACGTCCTGCCGCTCGAGCGCCTGGCCGAAGGGCTCGACCTGCTGCGGTCCGGCGCGGCGACCAAGGTCCTGATCACCCCGGGCGCCTAGGTCCGAAGGTCCGCGAGCCGAGGCCGCCTCTCGGATCGATCGTCGCAGGGCTACTCGATCGTCCCGATCTTCTCGAACGGCTGGCCGAGGGCAGTCGGCCCGATCGCCGAGAAGCCGCCGTCGACGAGCAGCTCGGCGCCGGTCACGAACGAC
The DNA here is from genome assembly GCA_963777975.1 of uncultured Chloroflexia bacterium. Taxonomy (GTDB): domain Bacteria; phylum Chloroflexota; class Limnocylindria; order Limnocylindrales; family CSP1-4; genus CSP1-4. The sequence goes on from CAVZSO010000002.1 coordinate 436,502, forward strand.
GCGCGATCGGACACGAGGAACCGGACCGCCTCGGCCACTTCTTCGGGGTCGGCGATCCGGCCCAGCGGGTGGAACTCCGCGCCGAGCGCGTCCGCCCGTTCGCGTGTCCCGTAGCGGCGCTCGATGTTGCGACTCCACATCCAGCCCGGCGATATGGCATTGACGCGGATGCCCCGTGGCGCGAGCTGCTGGGCGGCCGTCTTGGCGAGCATGAGCAGGCCGGCCTTGCCGACGTTGTAGACGAGGTGGTTCGGCTGCGAGAAGGTGCCGCTGACCGATGCGATGTAGACGATGGCGCCGCCCTTCGGCATGTGATCGACGGCCGCCTGGGTCAGCATCGCCGCCGACACGAGGTTCGTGTCGAGCACCCGGCGCCACAACGCTCGGGATGACGCGAGCAGATCGTCATCGAAGACCGCGATCGCGAAGACGAGGATGTCGATCCGGCCGTGCCTGCTCCACGGTGGTCCGGATCAGCCGATCGAGATCGCCATCGTCGGTGACGTCGGTCGGCACGAAGATGGCATCGTCGCCGAACCGCGCCCCGAGCTCGTCCGGGTGCGAGGCAACGCGGTCGGCGAGGACCACCGTGGCTCCATCGGACACGAGGACACCGGCGATCGCGGCCCCGAGGTACGACGCGGCCCCCGCCACGATGGCGACCTTGCCGTCGAGGTCGGCCACTGCTCAGACCCCGACGCGCTGGCGTCGCTTGTCGACCACCCATCGCTCGCGGACGGCGCGGACCTGCTCCCGATCGCTGACCTCGGGGATGCCCACCTCCCACCAGGCTCCGCCCTCCGTCCAGGCGTAGGGGTCGATGGGCACGACGATGACGTAGCTGCGGTCGGCCGCCTTGGCCCTGGCGTAGGCGGCCGCAAGATCGTCGACCCGCTCGACGCGTTCGGCGATGGCGCCCAGGGCCTCGGCGTGCTTGACGAAGTCGACGGCGACGTCGCGGACGCGCCGGGTCGTCTGCAGCTGGTTGTTGAACTCGGCGCCACCGGAGTTGACCTGCAGGCGGTTGATGACGGCGTAGCCGGCGTTGTCGCAGACGATGAAGATGACCTTGTGCCCGGTCGTCACCGTGGAGTAGATGTCCGAGTTCATCATCAGGTACGACCCGTCGCCGACCCAGGCGATGACGTCCCCCTCGCCCCTCGCCATCTTGGCCCCCCACGCGCCGGCGATCTCGTAGCCCATCGTCGAGTAGCCGTATTCGGAGTCGAACGAGCCGATCGACTTCGAGCGCCAGCCCATGCACAGCTCGCCGGGCAGGCCACCGGCCGCGGACAGGCAGTAGTCGTCGTCGGCGCAGACGTCGTTGATGGCCTGGATGACCTCGGCATAGGCCGGCGGGCCTTCGTGCTGCCGCCCCTTCCAGGTATCGAGGTAGCGATGCCAGTCGGCGATCCGCTCCTGGGCGAACGACAGCCACTCGGCGGCGGCCATGGATCCCCCGAGGGCGGCGTCGAGCGCCTCGAGCGAGACCCGGGCGTCGCCGATGACCGGCTGCGCGCGCTGCTTGTGGGCGTCCCAGCCTGCCGTGTTGACCGACACGAACCGGACGTCGGGATCTTCGAAGAGCGCCCAGGAGCCGGTGGTGAAGTCCTGCAGCCTGGTCCCGACGGCGAGCACGACATCCGCCCGCGCGGCGACGGCATTGGCGGCCAGCGACCCGGTGATGCCGATCGGGCCGGCGTAGTTGGGGTGGTCGTGGAGGAGGGTCGCCTTGCCGGCGACGGTCTCGACGACCGGGATGCCGTGGGTCTCCGCGAACGTCTGCAGCGTCTCCACCGCGCCCGAATAGTGCACGCCGCCGCCGGCGATGATCATCGGACGGCGCGCTCCGCGGAGCATCGCCGCGGCCGCCTCCACGTCACGTGGATCCGGCGCCGGACGCCGGATGTAGTGGACGGTCGGCTCGAAGAAGACGGCCGGGTAGTCGTAGGCCTCGGCCTGGATGTCCTGCGGCAGCGCGAGGAACGCCGGTCCGCGCGTGGCCGGATCGAGCATCACGGCCAGCGCCTGCGGTAGCGAGCGCACGATCTGCTCGGGGCGGCTGATCCGATCCCAGTACCGCGTGACGGGCTTGAAGGCGTCCGTCACGGTCATCGTGGGGTCGTCGAAGTGCTCGACCTGTTGCAGGACGGGGTCGACGATCCGGTGCTGGAAGGTGTCGCCCGACAGGAGCAGGACCGGCAGGCGGTTGGCATGCGCCGCGGCGGCGGCGGTCACGAAGTTCGTCGAGCCTGGCCCGATCGACGAGGTGGCGATCATGATCCGTCGCCCGCGCATCGCCTTGCCGTAGGCCACCGCGGCCAGGGCCATCGACTGCTCGTTCTGGCCGCGCCACGTCGGCAGGCGGTCCTGGACGGGCTCCAGGGCTTCGCCCAGGCTGGTCACGTTGCCGTGCCCGAAGATGGCGAACACACCGGCGAACAGGGCGACCTCCTCGCCGTCGACCACCGTCCGCTGCGCCAGCAGCCAGCGCACGAGGGCCTGGGCCATGGTCAACCGGATGGTCTTCATCGTCGTGCACCTCGCAGTCGCTCCAGGTGAGCCGTCATGCCGTCGCGCAGGAACATCTCGACCCCGGTCGTGAAGTAGCGAGCCCCGCGATCCAGCCAGGTCTCGGTGGCGGCGGCCGACCCGGCGTAGATGCCGAGCACCTTGTCGGACGGTACGACCACCGCCGCGACGCGCTCCATCGCGGCCAGCACGTCCGGATGACCGGGCTGGCCAGGATGGCCCAACGATTGCGACAGGTCGGTCGGTCCCAGGAAGAGCACGTCGACGCCGTCGATCGCCACATATGCCTCGATGGCGTCGACCGCCGCCTGCGTCTCGATGTGGACGACCACCAGGGTCTCGCGATTCGAGCGCTCGACGAACGTGTCGAGCGGCTCGTCGAGCCCCCACCCGGAGGCACGCGTGCCGGCCAGCCCGCGCTCGCCCCTCGGCCCGTACTTGACGGAACGGACCGCCTGCTCGACGCCCTCCGGCGTATTGACCCACGGGACGTGGACGCCGTGGATGCCGCTGTCGAGGAAGCGCAGGATGATGTGCGGCTGGTTGGTCGTGACCCGGGCGAGAGGCGTCACGCCACGCACGTCGAGCGCGCGGCAGAGATCTTCGATGTCACGTGGTTGGAGCGTGCTGTGCTCGCCGTCGAAGACGAGGAAGTCCCAGCCCTGCATCGCCACGTACTCCGCGAGCGACGGTTCGGCATAGCGGAAGAAGCAGCCGAAGACGGGCTCCCCCGTGGCGAGCTTCGCTTTGGTCGTGTTGGTCAGCACGGCGACGCCTCAGTCGATCCGCAGGTTGACGACATCTTCCCAGCGCTGCGACGCCCACGAGCGGACCATCGCCGCGGCCACGGACGCGTTGGCCAGCGCCTCGGTGAAATTCGGGCTGTGGGCTCGGCCGGCAGCGACCGAGGTCAGGAACTCGTACGCCTCGATGAGCTTCAGGTCCTCGTAGCCGAGCGAGTTCCCGGCGCCCGGCACGATGCTGCCCTGGTTGCGGAACATGTCGCCGGCGAGGACCTCGAGGAAACCGTCGTTGGGCTGTTCCTCGGGCAGGTAGAGCTGGAGCTGGTTGAGCGTCTCGTGGTCCCACGAGGCGGCGCCCTTCGATCCGTTCAGCTCGAAGGCCATCGAGCTCTGCGGCCCGAAGATCGAGCGGTCCGTCTCCAGCGTCCCCCGGGCCCCACTCTCGAACTCGACCAGGGCACCGACGTAGTCCTCGTTGGTCACCTGCCCCACCGGATCTCCGGGCTTGCCGCGGGCGTAGTGGGTCGGGCCGCCAGCCGCGGGCACCGGGCGCTCCTTGACGAACGTCTCCTTGACCGCCACCACACGGGTGATCGATCCGGCGAGGTACTGCGCCATATCGATGGCGTGGGACATGAGGTCGCTCAAGACACCGTAGCCGGCCTCTTCCTGGAGGTAGCGCCACGACAGGAGCCCGAGTCGATCGCGCCCGTACATCGAGAAGAATCGACCGCGGTAGTGCGTCAGCTCGCCGAGACGCCCCTCGATGATGAGCTGTCGGGTGTACTGCACGAGCGGCGCCCAGCGGTAGTTGTAGCCGCAGCCGGTGATGACCCCCGCCAGCCGCGCGGCCCGCTCCATGGCCGCCGTGTCGCTCGGCACGAGGCCGACGGGCTTCTCGCAGGCGATGTGTTTGCCCGCCGCCGCCGCGGCCTCCGCGAGCTCGCGGTGCAGGGCGTTGGGGGCCGTGATGTCGATGACGTCGACGTCATCGCGCTGGATGACCTCTCGCCAATCGGGCGTGCCGCTGGCGAAGCCGAAGTTCTCGACCGCCAGCCGGACCCGCTCCGGGTCCGTGTCGGCGACCGCCACCAGCCTCGGCCGCAGGCCGCTCTCGGAGAAGTAGACCGGGAGGTCCCGGTAGGCGCGCGAGTGGGCCTGCCCCATCCAGCCGAAGCCGAGCACCCCGATCCCGATCGTCGTCGTCGGCGCCATGCTCTTACCCGCCTTTCGCCGTCGTGGCAGCCCAGACCTCGGGATTGACCAGGTATGCCGGGCGGCGGCCAGCCAGCCCATCGACGACCTGCTCGAAGGCGGCGCGGAAGATGCGCACCTTGCCATCGCCCGTCGCCGAGGCCACATGGGGCGTGACCACGACGTCGTCGCGCCCGAGGAGTGGGTGGTCGATCGGCAGCGGCTCGGGCTCCGTGACGTCCAAGCCAGCCCCGAACAGGTGTCCCGCGGCGAGCGCCGCGAGCAGGGCGTCGCCGTCGACCAGCCCGCCGCGCGCCGTGTTGACGAAGACGGCGCCACGCTTCATCCACCCGAACTGCTCGGCCCCGAACAGATGGCGCGTCGCGTCGCTCAACGGCACATGGACCGAGACGACGTCCGACGCTCCGGAGCAGCTGCTCGAGGGTGGCGATCGGACTCACGCCAGGCGGGAAGTCGGCGTCGGCAGGAATGGGTCGTGGGCCGTCACCCGCATCCCCATCGCGCCGCAGATGGTCGCCACATGCCGCGCGATGCGTCCGCAGCCGACCAGCCCGAGGACCTTGCCCTCGAGCTCCATGGCCTCCTGGCTGGCGTAGTAGTCACCGCTGCCCTGGCGGAGCCGGGATTCCGCGCGCTTGACGCCCTTGGCGACCATGAGCATGAGGGTCACCGCGTGCTCCGCCGTCGAGACCGTCGGCGCATCGGGCGTGTTGCAGACGGCGATCCCGCGCCGCGTCGCCTCGGCGACGTCGACGAGGTCGTAGCCGATGCCCGTGCGGGCGATGAGGCGCAGGCCTGGGGCGCGGTCCATCAGCCCGGCGTCGTAGCGCATGGTCGACGCGACCGCCGCCTGGGCCGTGGCGAGGCCAGCGTAGGGATCCTCACGGGTCGATGGACCGAGGACGGTGACCGCAGCGGCGACTTCGTGGACAAGCTCCGGCACGACGGCACGCTCGAACCAGACCGGCGGTCGCTCGTGCGGGCTCGATCACGCGACGGCCCCGGGGCCGCTGGCGCCGAACGACGGTTCGGCCAGTCCGCGCGTACCGGTCTCGATGGCGAACAATCCACCCGCGTCGCGCTGGCCGGGCGCGCTGGGGCGCGATCCGCCGCGGCCGATCGAGGTCACGAACATGGTCGACAATCCGCGGCCGCCGAACGCCGGCATGGTCGGCTTCTCGACGGGCAGGCCGATGCGCTGGTCGATCTCGCCTGCCGGGGTGACACGGATCACGGACCAGCCGCCGACGCAGGCGATCCAGTAGCAACCGTCCTGGTCGACGCAGGCGCCATCGGGTCGGCCGGGCAGGTCGCCGAAGTCGAGGAACACGCGCTCGTTGACCGCATCGCCCGAGGCCTGGTCGTAGTCGTAGGCCCAGACGGTCTCCCGATGCGAGTCGGCGAAGTACATCGTCGTGCCATCCGGCGAGAAGGCCAGGCCATTCGCGACCCCGACACCGGAGCGCACCGTCGTCACCTCGCCGCCCGGATCCACGCGGTGGAGGAAGCCCGTGAACTGGCGGGCGGCCGCCGGGTCGTACATGCTGCCCACCCAGAAGCGGCCAGCCGGATCACAGCGACCGTCGTTCAGCCGATTGTCTGTGTCCTCGGGCTCGAGACGGAGCCACGAGCGACACGACCCCGAGTCCCAGTCGAAGAATGCCAGCGATGACCCGATGGCCACGAGCAGCTGACCGGCCTGCGAGGTGAGCGCGATCGAGCCCGGCCGTCCTGGCACGGGCCGCTGCTCGTCGACGTTCGTGGCCGGGTCGTAGCGATGGATCAGCTGGCCCTCGATGTCGACCCAGTAGAGGCGTTCCTCGATGCCGCTCCAGAGCGGGCATTCGCCCAGCAGCGCCTGTGCCGGTACGAGGCACTCGACCCGCGGGTCGTCCACGCTCGGGCTCAGATCGTGGCGGCGAGGCGCCGCAGGTAGTCGAGGCTCTCGACCTGGTCGATCATCGGCCCGGCCCCCGGGGCGGGCTCGGCAGACAGGGAGACGTCCTGCTCGAATACGTACCAGCCCCGGAATCCCTCGCCCTCGAGCGTACGGATGACGCCCTCGATGTCGACCCCGCCGGCCCCGAGCGGCGTGAAGAGCCCGTCGATGACCGCCTGTCGGAACGGCACCTCACCGGTCCGCACCTGCTCGGCCCCGACGGGGTCGACGTCCTTGAGGTGGACGTGGAGCACTCGCTCGGGCGCCAGCCGGGCGATGGCGACGGGGTCCGTCCCGGCAAGGTAGAGGTGACCCGTGTCGAGGCACAGCCCGACGTCCGACGCCTCTAGGAGCCGCTCGACGTCGCGTCCGTCCTCGATGGCCATGCTCCAATGCGGGTGGAGGGCGGTCTCGAGCCCGGCATCCGAGACAAGGCCCTGGAGCCGCCGCAGGTTGGCGAGGAAGATGGGCCAGTCGGATTCGCTCATGTCGAAGGGCGTGTCATAGCCCGGGTTATGCGACGACGGACCGAGCACGAGCACGCTCGATCCGGTTGCCGCGAGCTGGCTCGCCGCGCGAGCCACGTACGCCAGCTCCGACTCGACCTGGTCGGGGCGGTAGAGGAGGGCGGGCACGAAGCCACCGACGACGCTCAGGTCGTGGCTCGCGACATAGTCGCGCAGCTCGCCCGGGTCGGTCGGCAGGAATCCATCGGGCCCGAGCTCCGTGGCGTGCAGCCCCGTCTCGGACATCTCGGTCAGGACCCGGTCTCGATCCATGAGGTAGCCCCAGCCAGGGGACTCGTCCACGCCCCAGGTGATCGGCGCACCCGCGAGGCGGTCGAGCAGGTCGCTCACGATCCTCCTCAGCTCTCGTGATGCCTCGCGGCGGAGGTCCTTGGAACGCCAGCGCTCGTCTCGCGGCGCCTACGCGTTGACGCTCATGGTATCGGCTGCTACGGTGCTGTGCAATCGCTTGCACAGGAAGGGGAGGAACCCATGCCCGGCCCCGGAGTGGAGCTGATCGGTGCCGAAGAGATCGCCGAAGTCCTCGACGTCCTGAACACCCGCTACCTGAGCCGATACGGTCCGTCCGACGACCCAGCGTTCGGCGCCAAGGTACGCCGTGTGGAGCAGGAGGTGGCCAGGCTGGCGGGCGTCCGCTATGGCCTCGGTCTCAGCGGCGGGGGATCGAGTGGCCTGTGGCTGGCGCTGCTGTCGCTCGGTGTCGGTCCCGGCGATGAGGTCATCGTGCCGGGCTTCACGTTCGTGGCCTCGATCTCGGCCATCGTCTATGCCCGTGCGGTGCCGGTGCTGGCGGAGATCGACCAGACCTTCAACCTCGATCCGGTCGACGTCGAAGCACGCATCACGCCCCGGACGCGAGCCATCATCGCCGTGCACATGCTCGGTGCCCCGGCGCGGCTGGCGGAGCTGAAGGCGGTCGCCGATCGGCACGGTGTGGCCCTCATCGAGGATTGTGCCCAGGCCTTCGGCGCCGCCTATCGTGGGCAGGGCGTCGGCGGCATCGGCACCATCGGCGTCTACAGCTTCAACGAGTACAAGACCATCACCTGTGGCGATGGCGGCATGATCGTGACCGATGACGAGGCGCTCTACACGCGCGCCTTCGCGATGCACGACCAAGGGCACGCCCCGGATCGCCTCGGATCGAAGTACGCGGAACGGCCGTTCCTCGGCATGAACTTCCGGATGACCGAGCTGTCGGGTGCCGTCCTCCTGGCGCAGGTCCGAAAGCTCGATGCCATCCGATCGCACCTCCGGGCCAACAAGGCCATCGTCAAGTCGGTGCTGGCCGACCTGCCGGGCATCGAGTTCCGCGAGCTGGTCGATCCCGAGGGGGACATCGCGACCCACTGCGTGGTGGTGTTCCCTTCCGCGGCCATCGCCCAGGGTGTCGCCGCCGAGCTCGCCTCGATCACGCTCGACAAGTCCGGATGGCACGTCTACTCGAACATGGAGCACGTCCTCGAGCGGCGGACGGTGACCGGCAAGGGCTGCCCCTTCGACTGCCGCTGCTTCCACGAGGATGAGGTCGTCTATCGACGCGACATGCTGCCGCGCACCGATGACCTGCTGGCGCGCTCGATCAGCTTCGGCATCGGCGTCTCCGACGCGAACCTGGCCCCCTTCGGGCTCCGGATGCGCGACGACGCCGACGTCGCACGCGCTCGAGCGACCCAGTTCCGGGATGTCGCCAGCAGCTACCTGGCCGGCTGAGCCCGCGCGGTGCGAGCGCCAGATCGGCCTGGTGCCTTGAACCTGGCGACCTGATGGCGGCGCCGCATCCGATCGGCGTCGGGCTCGTCGGCTACGGCCTGGCCGGCCGCTCGTTCCATGCGCCGTTCATCGCCCACGTCGAGGGGCTCCGGCTGTGCGCAGTGGCCACGACCGATCACGACCGTCGGGCGCAGGCGATCGCCGAGCACCCCGGGGTCGACGTCGTGGACGGCATCGACGCCATGCTCGGCCGGGCCGACATCGACGTCGTCGTGGTCGCCACGCCGAACCGGCTCCACGCACCGATCGCGACCACGGCGTTGGCGAGCGGCCGGCACGTCGTCGTCGACAAGCCGATGGCCATGGACGTCGCCGAGGCGGAGCGCCTCGTCGAGGCCGCCGGCCGCGCTGGCCGCCTGCTGACCGTGTACCACAACCGCAGGTGGGACGGCGACTTCCTGACCATCCGCCGCCTGCTCGCGGAAGGCGAGCTTGGGCCCCTCGACAGCCTCGAGTCGCGCTTCGAGCGGGTCGCGCCCGTCGATACGAGCTGGCGGGAGTCTGCCGCGGAGGTGGGCGGGCCGCTGCGCGACCTCGGACCGCACCTCATCGACCAGGCGCTGCTCCTCTTCGGGCCGGCGCGTCGGGTCTGGGCGCAGCTCGCCCGACGCCGCGCCGCGACGGAGGTCGACGACTCCGTCTTCGTGGCCATCGATCACGTGGCCGGCGGCCAGTCGCGCCTGTCGATGTCGCTGATCGCCTCGCGCGTCGGCCCTCGGATCCGCCTGCGGGGCCTCGCGGCGGAGTACGTCAAGGAGGACCTCGACGCGCAGGAGGCCCAGCTGCTGGCCGGGATGCGCCCCGGCGACCCGGGCTTCGGCGACGAGCCGGAGGCGCGCTGGGGCCGACTCTATCGGCCGGACGGTTCGAGTCACCCGGTGCCGACGGAGCAGGGCCGGTATGTCACGTTCTACGAGCTCCTGCGCGACGCCGTGCGAGGTCAAGGCCCGGTGCCGGTCGAGCCCGTCGACTCGCTCCAGACGCTGCGGGTCATCGAGGCCGCCGAACGGGCAGCGGCGACGGGCACCGTCGAGGCGATGTCGGAGGGATAGGCATGGCAGCCACATCGATCGGGATCGGGTTGGTCGGCGCGGGTCGCATGGGCGCCATCCTGGCGCGGGCCATCGCGCGCGACGTTCCCGGTGCTCGCCTGGTCGCCATCGCCGATCGCGACCCCGGGAGCGGCTCAGCGGTTGGCCGATGAGCTTGGCGTCGATGCCGTCTTCGACTCCGTCGACGAGCTGGTGACCCGACCCGATGTAACGGCTTGTGTCGTCGCCGTCTCGTCCGCGCAGCACCTCGACGTGATCCGGCGGGCCGCCGCCGCCGGCCGCGAGATCTACTGCGAGAAGCCCCTCGCGCTGACGGTGGAGCAGACGGAGGCAGCCATGACGGCCGCGACGGCGTCCGGCGTGCGCCTGCAGGTCGGCTTCATGCGTCGATTCGACCCGGCGTATCGACGAGCTCGGAATCGCTTGCTGGCAGGTGAGATCGGACGGCCGATCATGTTCACCAGCCTCCAGTTCGACCCCGGACCACCCCCGCTCGCGTTCGCCGATCCGACCGTCAGTGGCGGGATCCACGTCGATATGGGCATCCACGACTACGACCTCGCCAGATGGCTGATGGACGACGAGGTGGTCGCCGTCCATGCCTGGGGATCCGCCGTCGCCTATCCCGACCTGGCGACCGTCGGCGACGTCGATAGTGCCGTCGTCAGTCTCCGGTACGCGGGCGGCGGCACCGGGTCGGTCCTGCTTGCCCGCAGCTCGCTGAGCGAGGACGTCCGGACGGAGATCGTCGGCGAGCGCGGCACGATCGCGATCGGGGATCGGCCGCCGCGACCGCGAGGCAGCGCCGCGATGGGCGACGGGGCTGCAGACGCACCGGCGGGCTGGGGTACCGGAGCACTTCGCTTCCAACGCGCCTATGTCGCGGAGCTGCGGGCGTTCATCCGGTCCATCGTCGACGACTCGCCCGTGCCGGTCGGTGGGCTCGAGGCCCTGGCTGCCCTGCGGATCGCCCTGGCGGCCGAGCGCTCGATGCGCGAGGGACGGCCGGTGGCCGTCGCCGACGGATGACCGGCGAGCTGCGCGTCGGCATCCTCGGCGCCGGTTGGATCTCGCGTGCCCACGCGCACGCGATCGCGACGATCGGGCACATGGCGCCTCTCGCGCGCCCGGTCCGCGTGGTCGCCATGGCGGCCAGGGATCGCGATCGTGGCCAGGCCCTGGCGGGAGGCCTTGGCATCGAACGCTTCACGACCGACTGGCGGGCGGTGGTCGACGATCCCGAGGTCGATATCGTGGCCAACCTCCTCGGCGCTTCGGCGCACGTCGAGGGCACCGAGGCGGCCCTTGCGCTCGGCAAGCCGGTCCTCTGCGAGAAACCGCTCGGGGCCGACCGCTTCGAGGCGCATCGGTTGATGGTCGCCGCGGCTCGCGCGGGCGTGCCCGCCGTGTGCGGCTTCAACTACCGGTACGTGCCGGCGATGCGCCTGGCACGCGAGATCATCGAGCGCGGCGAGCTCGGCGAGGTCCTCCACGTGCGCGCCGAGTACCTCCAGGACCATGCCGCGGGCGAGACCCCACTGCGACCGCACAATGGGTCGCGCGCCGTGACCGACTACGCCCACATCGTCGACTTCCTGCGCTACCTTGGCTGCGAGGTGGAGGCCGTCCAGGCCACGACCGCCAAGCTGACGTCGTTCGGGCCCGACGTCGAGGACGCCTACGTGGCGGCCGTCGACCTGCGCGGCGGCGGCATCGCCTCGCTCGAGGTCTCGCGCGTCGCCTGGGGCTGGAAGGGCCGCCAGCGCGTCGAATTCAACGGCCGGCGTGGCTCGCTGTGGTGGGACATGGAGGACCTCAACCGGTTGCACGTGTTCTACAGCGCCGACGAGGCCGATCGGACGGGCGGCTTCCGCGACATCCTCGTGACCCAACCCGACCATCCGTTCCTCGACCTGTGGTGGCCGCCCGGCCACACCATCGGCTGGGAGCACACCTTCGTGCACGAATGGCGCGACTTCCTGTCCGCCGTCATCGACGGCCGGCCCGTCTCGAAGGAGCAGGCGACGTTCGAGGACGGCTACCAGGCGGCGGTGGTCTGCGACGCCATCCTCACCTCGGCGCGGGAGGGTCGCCGGATCCGCGTCGACGAGATGCTGGTGGAGCCAGGGGCATGAACGTGGATGATCCGGCGGTCGTGCGCGTCGCGATGGTCGGTGCCGGCACGATGGCCCGCGTGCACAGCGCGGCGCTCTCGAACGTCGTCGCCCTCTATCCCGGTCTCGGTCTCCATCCGCGTCTGGCCGTCGTCGCCGACGTCGACCGATCGCTGGCGTCCGACCTGGCCGGCCGCTTCGGGTACGGGCGCGTGGAGGAGGACTGGCGTCGTGTCCTGACCGACGACGTCGACCTCGTCGTCGCCTGCTTGCCGCCCGTGCTGAACCGGGAGGTCGTGTTGGCCGCGGCGGCTGCCGGCAAGCACGTCGTCTGCGAGAAGCCACTGGCCGAGTCGGCCGCGGTCGCCGTCGAGCTGCTGCAGGCGTGTCGCGACGCCGGCGTCTTCCATGGTCTCGGCGCCGGCTACCGCTGGACGCCCGCCCTGCGCGCCATCCGAGAGCTCGTCACGAGCGGGGAGCTGGGCGAGATCCGCAGCCTGCGCGCCTCCTTCATGCTCGACTACGCCGCCGACCCCGATGTCCCCCTGCTCTGGCGCTTTCGGCGGTCGCTGGCCGGCGGCGGCATCGCCATCGACACCGGCTACCACCTCGTGGACTGCGCCCGCTTCCTGGTCGGTGAGATCGATTCCATCCAGGGCCTCACGACCCACGTCATCACGGAGCGCCGGATACCGAGCAGCGGCGCCATCGGCAACCGCGGCACGGGTGGGCGTGGCGCGACCGAGGCGTTGGGCGCCGTGGACGTCGAAGACGCCGCCGCGGCCTTGGTCTGGTTCGCCAGCGGCGCGTATGGCATCCTCGAGACGAGCCGGGTGGCGATCGGCAAGCGCATCTCCCTGCAGGTCGAGCTCTTCGGGTCGCGCGGCTCGGCGGACTGGGACCTCGAGCGTCCCGACGAGTTCCGCGTCTGCCTGCCCGGCGATGCGGCCACCTTCGGCTACCGCCGCGTGCTGGTCAGCCCCGCGCATCCTGGCGCGACCGAGTTGCTCATCGGCGGCACGGACGGCACGTCCATCGGCTGGCTCGGCCAGGAGTGCGCGATGTGGGCCGAGTTCCTGAGCGCCATGGCCGAAGGTCGTCCCGGCCAGGCGGACTTCGTCGACGGCGTGATCGCGAATGCGGTCATCGACGCGCTCTACTCGTCGGCTGCGAGCGGTGCCCGGACGCGGGTGGTGGTGCCAGATGCGGTCTCCGCTCAAACCGGGCCGGCCGTCCGGCAGGTAACGCCTGTGACGCGGCGCATCGACGCCGATCGACCTCGCGGACGCGCCCGCGCCCGGCATCGCGCGCGGCCTGCCGTCAGCAGGCCATCGCGTGGTCCGATCACGCTCGGGCGCTGCGATCTCCCAGCAACGGACGCATGAAGCGGGCCGCGAGCTCGACGCCCTCCTGTGGCGTCACGCTGGCGTCTTCGTTCTCGATCGAGACGACGTCGTCATAGCCGACGCGCTCGAGTGCGTCGAGGAACCTCGACCAGTAGTCGGCGCCGTGGACGCTGCCGACCGTCCGAAAGACCCACGCCCGACGAGCCGGATCGTCGAACGGTCGCTGGTCGAGGACTCCGGCCAGCGCGACCTCATCGGCCACGATCTCCGTGTCCTTGAGGTGCACGTGATAGACGGCCGGCCCGAGGGCGTCGATGACCGCGATGGGGTCCATCTGCTGCCAGAAGAGGTGTGACGGGTCAACGTTGGCCCCGATGATCGGCCCGACCGCCTCGCGCAGCCGGCGCAACGTGGTGACGTTGTAGACGAGGTGGAGCGGATGCAGTTCGAAGGCCAGCCGGTCAACGCCGTTAGAACGCGCGTAGGCGGCGAGATCCTGCCAGAGCTCGATCGCGGCGGCCCATTGCCGCTCCAGGAGCGCCATCGATTCGGCTGGCCAGGGATACCAGGTGAAGTTGACGGCGGTCGACGCTGGGCCGTCGCCAGGGTTGCCCGACATCGTGACGAGCTTCCGGATACCCAATTCGCCGGCCAGGCGGATCGTCGAGCGGATGAGCTCGACGTGTCGCTCGCCGTGCACTGGATGGAGCGGCCACGCCGAGCAGTTGAGGGCGGCGATGCGGAGTCCACGGCTGGTGAACGCTTCGGCGAACGCGGCCCGCCGGATCGAGTCGGCGAGCAGGTCCTGGATCACGCAGGTGAGGTGCCGACGACTGCCCGCCGGTGGCGATCTCGATGCCTGTCGCGCCGACGCGCGCGGCCAGGTCGAGGGCGGCCTCGAACGAGAGCTCCTTGACGGAGTCCGTGTACACGCCGAGCTCGAGGCCCCGACTCGCCACCACGCCTCGCCCTCAGCGGCCGACGAGCGGGATCCGCGGATCCGGCGCCGTGCTCGGCCCACGTGCCCCGGACCCAGTCGAGGTCGGGATCGAAGGAACAGGCCATCGTGCGCCGGTCGCCCGCCAGCGCGTTCAGATAGTAGGCATCGTCGCCATGCGCGGCCACGAAGGGGTGGTAGCCGTCGGTGACGATGACGCAGTCTTCGTCGTGGACCTCGAGCAGGCAGTCGCGCGATCGATCCGGCCGATAGACGCGCTGGAGACCCCAGGCTCGTGGACGCCGAAATCGGTAGTAGTAGATCTCTTCGAGCACAGCCTCAGTCTGGCATGTCGTCGACGTCGTGCTTGTGGGGTGGCCAGGACGACCAGTTGCCCGACGGGGTCAGCACCTCCACCACCTCGAGGCGGTCCGCCGGCGACTCCGGCGCGATGATCTTGTTGATCTGGCGGGTCGCGTTGCCGGCGCCGCGGATCTCGATCTCGATGTCGTCCGGCGAGACGACGAACGGGGCGGTGGCAGCGACGCGGGATCCTGAGCGCGGCGCTTCCGCGATCGCGACGACGACACGTGCGTCGGTTCCCGAGGCGGCCGGCCGTCCGGTGACCCTGGCCGACGTCCCGGCGGGCGTATAGACGGCCCACGGCAAGGCGTCGAAGGGTGAGCCTCGGCCAGGCAGGTCGATGCCTCCGGTGGGCCGATCCGAACTCGATGCCTACACCGCCGCCGCTGATAGGGACGATGACCGCTTCCTGGGCATCGGTGCCGACCTCGATGCTCTCGCCGTGGGCCAGCCGCACGACTCGGAACGAGAGGTAGCGCCAGCCGGCGCTCCGTGGGGTGATCGCGATCGCCACTCCGTCCGAGCCTGACCGGACTCGCAGGTCGGAGCACGACAGGGTGTTCGGCAGCGCCGTGGCATGGATGATCGGCTCGGGCACGTCGGGCGGTCTACGACGCTCGAACGTCGGGGTTCGGGAGGAGGGCGTCGCTCACCGCGTGGAGGAGGTCGTGGTACGAGGCGATGAACGCACGAAGCGTCCGGACCGTCGGGCCGAACGTGTCGAAGTCCTCGACCGACAGGCCGTCCGGCTCGTAGGCCCGGCCGAAGTCGGCGAAGTGCGTCCCGAGCTCGTCGATGATCCGCGGCTCGACGACATCGTCGATCCGTGACCGGACCTCCACGCTCGAAGCGTTGAAACGCTTCTGCCAGACAGACGGGAGCGTGATGACACAGTCGCCGCCGATGAGCTCGCTCCAGTGGTAGTGGTGGCGGATGGCGGCGCCGAGCAGCCGAGCACGCAGCCCGCGCTCTCGCATGATGCCGTAGGCGCGCTTGAACACCGCGACGCCCGACCATGGCAGGGCGTCGGGGTCGCAGACGATGCCATCTCGCTCGGCCAGGGTCCGCAGCCAATCCTCGAGCCGGCCCATCATGATCGTGATCACGGGGCCCATATCCTCGACCGGCAGACCCTCGGCCTCGCGCCGCTGCAGCCCTCGTTCGACGGCCTCGGCAGCCGCGACGGCCTGTGCGACCGAGAAGCTGACCGTGCAGTTGACGCTCACGCCACGGTACGTCGCTTCCTCCATCACGGCGATCCCGGTCGCCGTCGCCGGGAACTTCACGATGATGTTCGGCACGAGCGATGCGAAGTGGACGCCCTGATCAAGCATCTGCTCGGGCGAGCGCCAGAACGTCGGGTCGGTCTGCATCGAGAGGCGACCCTGCCGCCCACCGTACCGCTCGAATGTCGGCTCGAGCAGCCGGGCCCCTGTCAGCGACATCTCCTCGACGATCGCCCACGCGATGTCGACCTCCGTCCAGGTTCGATGCATCGCCGCGATGGCGCCGGCGCGCATTCGCCAGTAGGTCGGATCCTTCTTCCAGACGTCGTGGACGATCGTCGGATTCGCCGTCGCGCCGACCGCGCCGAAGGCGATGGCGTACTCGAGCTCGTCGACCGCGCACGAATCGTTCCAGATGTCGGTCGGCGTCTCGGCGATCGTCCGGGCGAGCGGACTGGCCGCCAGGATCTCGATCAATTGGGCCTCCAGCGGCAGCTCTCGGTAGGGTAGCAGGGGACCGCATCGCCACGAGGATGCTGGGTCGAGCACGCGGCCTGACGGGGCCCCGCGTCTAGACAGGCACGGTCAGCTCGACGGTCATGCCGCTGTCGACGCTGCCACTGATCGTGCCGATCTGCCGAACGCCGCCGTCATCGCTGAAGACGTTGTCGGTGGCCAGGCTGACCTGCCCCAGGTTGGCGATGCTCTGCTCGTAGCCGGCGGTCGCGTACACGAGGTTGCAGGCATCCTCCGGCAGCGCGACCTGCGACGTGGCGATGACATTGGCGTCGTCGGTCGCCTCGGTCAGACTCGGGTAGACCTCGAAGTGGATGTGCGGCCAGCGGCCGCTGTAGCAGGCCGGGAAGATGCTCTGGAACGTGACCACGCCGTCGTCGCCGGCCGCCTGGACGCCGCGCAGGTAGTTCTGATCGGTGGCGCCATCGGAGTAGAGCGAGTAGCGCCCCGCCTGATCGCAGTGCCAGACATAGACGGCGGCCCCGGCGTACGGCGAGCAGCCGTTGGCGGTGTCCTGGATGGCCAGCTTGACGGACAGCGGCACGCCGGTCGCCGTGCCCGAGAACTCGCCGAAGCTGGAGCGGATGTCGCTGCGAACGACGCCGCTTTCGGTCAGGACGTCGGGACCATTGGAGCCGTCGCCCGGGAACGGTCCGGCGGTCTCCTCGGGGATGACCGCGCATGTCGCGCCCGTGGTCGCTGCGGCGCCGACGCTCGCGGTCGGGCTGGCCACGGCCGATGGTGCGCAGGCGGCCACCGCGACGACGCCGGCGCTCAGGCCGGCATAGCCGAAGAGCTGCAGCGCACGACGTCGGTCGATGAGCGTCTCGAGGTCGAAGCGGAGACCCTGGTCGTTGACGTCCTCGTCGGGGTTGGCCAGGGGCCGGCCCTGGTACGTCGGGACGGGCAACGGTCGCGTCGGCGACGGGATCGGCTCGAAGCGCTCGGTCATCGGATGGCCTCCTGGGGACGCTGGTCAGTCGCTGCAGGATGTCGCTGCCCGCTGAACGGCTCCTGAAGCGTAGGCAGGACGCGCAAGGCCGCCCGAGGCCCGCGCTTCCGGCTCAGTCAGGGCCGACAAGTACTACGGACTCGTAGTATCCTGCGTCGATGACCAACGCTGCGCCGAGGCCTGCCCGTGGCTCGCGTCGCATGCGATGGTGCCTCGCCAGCCTCACGGCGCTCGCGTGCCTCGTGGCTGCTTGTGCGGGCCAGGCCCCGGCGCCTGCGTCGGGAACGCCCGGTCCATCGGCGTCGCCGAGCGGAGCCCCATCCGCCGCGCTCGATCCGGCCGCCGCCCGCGTCGCCGGTTGGAGCAGCGACCTCGCGTCGATGGTGCCTGCGATGGCGGCCATCCATCCCGACCTGTTCCACGGGACATCGGAAGCGGCGCTCGATGCGGCCGTCGAGGCGCTCAAGGCCACGATCCCCACGGCCACCGACGACGAGCTGATGGTCGGCGTGGCCAGGATCGCGGCCATGGTCAGCGCCCAGGGTCGCGACGGTCATACCGGCCTCTTCGTGTGGGGCACGGGGAGCTACCCGGTCTCGAGCCTGCCGCTCCGACTCTGGTCGTTCAGCGACGGGCTCTTCATCGTCGATGCGTTGCCGCCGTACGAGGCGCTCATCGGTGGGCGCGTCACGAGCATCGCAGGGCGGCCGACCTCGGAGGTCCTGGCCGCCATCGAGCCCATCGTGCCCCGCGACAACGCGGCCACCGTCACCCTGGTCACCCCGCGCTACCTGCTGATTCCCGAGGTCCTCCATGGGCTGGGCCTGCTCGACGCTGCCGGGCCGGTGGTGGTCGACATCGTCGACGGCGCCGGGAGCCAGACGACCGTCTCGGTCGAGCCGGTCTCGATGGCCGATTACAACGCCTGGGCTGGACCCTACGGCCTGCACCTGCCGGATCGGCCGGGCAGCCTGGGGTTGTCGCGCACGGGCGAGCGGATGTGGTCGACGGTCCTCGAAGACGCCGATGCGCTGTACGTCCAGTACAACCGCGTCGAGATCCCGACGCTCGACAGCATCAAGGTCATCAAGGCGGGCATCGCCAGGCCAGACGTGCAGCGCGTCGTCCTGGACCTGCGCCAGAACTACGGCGGCGAGGTCGACAGCGACAAGCCGCTGCGCGACGTCCTCATCCCGTACGGCAAGGCGTATCCGGGCCGCATCTTCGTGCTCACCGGCCGCAACACCTTCTCGGCCGGCTCGCTGCTGGTCGACGCGTTGGTCGACGAGGCTGGTGCGCGGATCGTGGGCGAGCCGATGGGCGGAGCGACCGCCTTCTGGGGCAACGATCGAGCGGTCGCGTTGCCCTACTCGAAGCTGGCGGTCCTGGTGTCCCAGTCAAGCTCCAACGATCCATCGACCGCCACGGACCCGCTCATCCTGGAGCCCGACATCTCGGCCCCGATGGCCTCGACCGACTACTTTGCCGACCGTGATCCGGCGCTCGAGGCAGCCTTGGGCGCGCCGTGAGCCGACGTCCGACCGACCGCCGGACCCGAGCCAGCGGCGATACGCCGTCGGGCGTCGCGCCGATGGCCTTGCCGACCGGCGATGGGAGCACGCGAGGCGCCGACCTGCGGCCCGACTCGCTCTTCTACGAGGTCTTCGTCCTCGGGCAGGCCGTCAAGCGGCTGCTCGAGACCGCGATGGCCAACGGTCCGCTGCGGCCCGAGGAATACGCGGTCTACAGCGTCGTCTTCGAGGCGGAGTCGGTGACGCCGACGGCCATGGCTGCCGCCCTCGCCATGCCGCTGACCACGGTCATGGACTGGATCGGGCTCATGGAGCGTCGCGGTCATGCACGGCGCCGTCCCCATCCGAGCGACGGCCGGGCCACCCTGCTGACGCTGAGCGCCGAGGGCCTGCGTGTCCATCGCGAAGCGAATCGGCAGTTCGAGCGCGCCTATCGCGCGCTCCTCGAGGCGCTGCCCGCCGACGAGCGCCCCCTGCGCGAGGCGATGGTGGCCCTGCGCGAGGCCACGCTTCGCGCATCGGGCAGGCTCGAAGGCGGCTGACCGATCAGGCCAGGACGAGCCCTTCCTTGCCGGAAGAGACCGGATCCGGCGCGCCCATCATCCGGAACGAGTCCAGCAGGCCGAGCACGCTCGCGATGATCGGGATGAGCAGGGCCACCTGGAGCGCGAGCGGACGGGCCTCGGTGTTGATGCGGATGATCTCGGCCTGGACATCGGGTGGCTGATCGACCAGCAGCAGCGCGAGATCCGTGTTGGTCATCACCTCGGCGTCGTGCTCGAGCGCATCGGCGACGGCCTGTTGCTGGACCGGATCGAGCACCACGCTCTGCTCCGCCAGGTAGGTAAAGCTGATGGCGAGCGTGGCCAGCATGATCGCGCCGGCGAACGCCAGGCCGAACGACAGTCCGAACGAGCCGGCCGCCGAGTTCACGCCGGCGGCTTCGCTGACCCGCTCCTCCTCGATCGGGGCAAGGGTGTAGTTGTTGAGCTGGGACACCAGCAGTCCGAGCCCGATCCCGGCGATCACCAGCGGCTGGGGCCATGGCCCAGCCCGCGTCGGCCCGGGGCACGATCGGGATCAGGATCGAGCATGCCGAGCAGCAGGAGGGCGAAACCCGCCCGGATGATGCTGCTCGGCCGCCGCTTGCCGAGTCGCCGGCCGGCGAGGAGCGCGGTCGCGAACATGCTCAGCGACAGCGGCGCCAGCGACAGGCCGGCCTCGAGGGCGTTGTATTCGAGGACCATCTGCAGGTAGATCGGCAAGGTGATCATCGCGCCGCCGAGCGCGACCTGCTGGAGCAGCTGTCCGGAGATCCCGAGCCGGAACAGCTTCGCCTTGAAGAGATCGGGATCGATCAGCGTCGGCTTGCCCTGCCGCTTGCGTCGGACCAGCCAGTAGGCGAAGAGCGCCAATGAGACGGCGCCGACCGCGAGCAGGACACCGACCGCCTCACCGCCCTCCTGCCAGACGAGGATGCCCAGGACAAGGCCACCCATGCCGAGGACCGACAGGAGCGCCCCGACCGGGTCGATCTCGCGCGGACCGGTGTACGGCACGTCGCGCACGAGCCGGATGCCCGACAGCACGATCGCGATGACGACGACCTCGAGCAGGAACGCGACGCGGTACGACAGGAACGTGGTGATGAAGCCTCCGAGCAGCGGTCCGACGGCGGCCGCGATCGCGGCCGCTGCGCCGACCAGGGCGTAGGTCGCCTTCTGGGCGGCACCTTCGAAGTTGCCGTGGATGAGCGACTGCATGGCGGGCAGCAGGAGCGACGCACCGAGGCCGCCGATGATCGCCCAGAAGATGAACACGGCCGTCACGCTCTGGGAGAGTGCCATGGCCAGGGCGCCGACGGCATAGGCGAGCAGGCCCAGCACGTAGGCCCGCTTACGTCCGAACAGGTCGCCGATCTTGCTGCCGATGAGGATGAACGCCGCCGACACGAGGGCCTCGAGGGCGATCGCCGACTGGACGGCGCTCACGTCAGTGCCGAGTTCGTCGACCACGGCCGAGATCGACACGTTCATGACCGATGTGTCGACGACGAGCACGAACATCGCCATCGCCAACAGGAGGGGCAGGCGGCGGTCGGTGGCCCCGGCCGCGGGCACCGTTGCCGTTGCTGGCTCCGTCACCGTGAGGCCAGGACCTGGATGGCGGCTCGGCCGCGGCGGCACGTCATCGAAAGCTCTCCCTCTCGACAGGCAGCCGACCTGGCGTCAGCTCGGATGCGCATCGTAAGGCACCAGGGATCGCGAGGTCATAGCACCAAGGCGAGTGAGTCAGGCCACCGAAGCGCACGGCGCTCTCCGGATGGACAGCGTTTCCGTATCGGCGTATCGTCCTCCTGACGGCGATCCTCGCGCCGAACCCGCGATCCGGCACCCACGCGGCCGGCCAGAGCGGGCAAAGGGGCCCTGCCTCGAGTGAACGTCTGCTGGTCCCCGGGCCTCGTCCCGGGAGCGTGGGTCCCGAGACATCCGAGGCTGTCTGAGGAGCACCGGCGATGACCACCGACAAAGCCCAGAAGCGGGCCGTCCGCGCCCGCATGAGCAAGACCGGCGAGGCCTACACGGCTGCACGCCAGCACATCGTCAAGTCCACCGCCAAGCCAGCGCCGTTGCCTCCACGGGTCGCCGAGCCCGAGGTCGGCGACGCGTCGGTCCTGGCAGCCACCGGCCGCGATTGGGACGCCTGGTTCCGGATCCTCGATGACGCCGACCTGATGACGAAGGGCCACACCGCGATCGCCGCCTGGCTCGTCACCGAGCGTGGCGTCGACGGCTGGTGGGCGCAGATGGTGACCGTCGGGTACGAGCGCGCCCGCGGACTCCGCAGCGTGAATCAGCGCCCGGACGGCTACTACGTCAGCGTCAGCAAGACCGTCGACGCCGCCGCCGCCACCGCCTTCGCGTGCGTCACCGATCCCGCGCAGCAGGCGTCCTGGGTCGAGCCCGGCACGCTGCGCCTGCGCGCTTCGACGGCGCCTCGGTCGGCGCGCTTCGACTTCAAGGATGGCCCGACGCGTGTGGCGGCCTTCATCGTCGCCAAGGGCTCGGGTCGATCCACGGTGACCATCGAGCACAGCCGACTCGCCGTGGCCGACGACGTCGAGTCGACCCGGTCATTCTGGCGCGAGCGGTTGAGGGCACTGGCGGCCGCGCTCGGCTGAGCCGGCGCCGCCCGTGGTCGGGTGGGCGCGGTCAGCCGCTCCCGCCTGGTCTTCGGCCGCTGACGGCGATCATCGCCGGCGGCAGGAACCACGCCTCCGGGTCACGCAGGGCTGCCTGCGCTGCCTCGAACCCGTCGCGAACTTCGGGCGGAGCGGCGGTTAGCTGGGGGCGGCCCTGCTCGCCGGTCAGCCAGTGGAAAGCCGCGGTCGTCGAACCGCCGCGGAAGTACGGTGCATCGACGGCCGCCTCGGTGATCTCGAGTCCCGCGGCGGCCAGGGCCGGCGGCAGCCCGCGGGCCCACGCGTAATCGGAGCCCCCTGCCCGCAGCGCGGCGATGGCGGCTTCCGTGGTCGCCGCCCAGGCGCGGTCGGGGCTGGCCAGGGCCGGGAACAGGTCGTACTCCTCGACCACGAGCCAGCCACCGGGCTTGAGGGCCCGGACGAGCTTGGGGATGACGGCGTCCCGGGCTGGCACGTGGATGAGCAGCAGCCGCACGGCGACGAGGTCGAAGGCCGCCTGAGGCAAGCTCGTCGGCCGCGATGTCGTGCCGGATGATCTCGACATTCGGCGCCTCGATCTCGTCCAGGAAGCGCGTGTCGATGTCCGTCGACAGGACGTGGCCCTCGGCACCGACACGGTCAGACAGCCAGCGGACGATCGAGCCGCCGCCACCGCCCGGAACCAGGACGTTCCAACCCGGACCGACGCCGGTCGCCTCGAGTCGTCGGATGGTCGCCGGATCATGGACCTCGTGGAGCAGCTCCAGCCGCCGGCGCGCCTGGTCCCATGCGTTGTCCAGGAAGTACTCGCTGGTCACGAGAGGGCCTCGCCGCTCACCGGTCGATGGTCCGAGTGCCGACGAGCGCGGCCGGATCCGCCGCCAGGCGGCGCAGGGAGGCCAGCAGGCCATCGACGTCGGCCTCGGTCGAGAGGTAGTTGACGATCCCGGCACGCAGCCAGGTCGAGCCGCGCAGGCGCGTCGTCGAGACCCAGCCCTCGCCCGAGACCTCCAGCGCGCGCTGGAGTCGGTCCTGGTGGCGATCGAGCTCGGCCGGATCGATGTCGGCTGCGGCGTCGGCTCCACCGGGCAGGTGGCGGAAGCAGACGACCGACAGCTCCGGCTCGGACGGCTCGGCCTCGAAGTCGTCGGCCTCGCGGCAGCGGGCCGGCCAGGTGTGCCGCCACCGCCAGGTTGGCATCGATCAAGCGACCGAAGCCCTCGGTGCCGAGCGACTTCCAGGAGAGCCAGAGCTTGAGGGCGCGGAAGCGGCGCGTTCCTTCGAGCGAGTATTGATACCAGTGCAGCGGCTCGTCCTGGGGACGGGTCGTGCGGTAGTACTCCGGCGAGCGATGGAAGGTCTGCAGCAGGTCGTCGCGCCGGCGCACGAGCAGGCCGCCGATGTCATACCCCTGGAAGAACCACTTGTGGGGGTCGAGCGTGATCGTGTCCGCCCGGTCGAGGGCTGGGACGCGACCTGCCTCGCGCGCGACAAGCCTGACCGCGCCGCCATATGCGGCGTCGACGTGCAGCCAGAGATCCTCGCGTCCCGCGAGATCTGCCAGCCCGGCGAGGTGATCGACCGAGCCCGTGTTCGTCGAGCCGGCCACGGCCGCGATGCACCAGGGCACAAGGCCCGCAGCGCGATCCTCGGCGACCGCCGCCGCAACGGTCGCCGCCTCCAGCTGGAAGCGCTCGTTCGACGGGATGACGCGCAACGTGTCGGCCGGGAAGCCCAGGACGTCCAGGGCCCGGGCGATCGAGAAGTGGGCCTGGTCCGATGCGTAGACGCGCACGCCCTCGAGCGCCCGCCCTCGGGGCGGTTCCGCGAGGCCCAGGAGGTGGGCCAGGCCGATGTCACGGGCCACGGTCAGGGCCATGACGTTGGCCATGACGCCGCCCGAGGTCAGGACACCGAATGCACCGTCGTCGTAACCGACGAGGTCGCACAGCCAACGGACGACCTCCTCCTCGACGAGCGTTGCGGTCGGCGATGAAGGCCCGATATCGACACCCTGGTTGATCCACTGGGCGAGCAGCTCGCCGACGATCGAGATGGGCAGCGGCGGCGGCGTGAAGTAGCTGAACTGCCGCGGGTGCTGGGCGTTGTACTGGTGCGCGGCGAGTCGGTCGCGGAACTCGGCCAGCAAGGCGGCGCTGGGCTCGGGCAGGGACGGTGCCGGCCCAGGTCGCCCGGTCGCGCCGAAGTAGGCCTCGCGGATCTCGGGATAGGTCTCTGGCGCCAACGGCCGACGCGGCGCCTCGACGAAGAGGTAGTCCATGGCTGCCGCCCAGGTCGCGGCCCCGAGGCGTTCCATCGCTGCGCGTGACTCATCGGCATCGGTGTAGCCGAGGAGCTCCGGCTCGGGATGCCAGGCGAAGCGCGCGAGGTCTGACGAGCGCGGGTGTCCGTGGCACCGGCGGCTCGTCGCTCATGCGGTGGATTGTGTCAGGGTCGGTCGGTGCCGGCGCGATGGCGATCCCAGCGGGGGGTCGTCAGGACGACACGTCACAGGACGTCCCGGGGACTTGACCGCCGGGCGACAAAGTTTGAACGTTTCACCCTCGGCGAGCGTCCTTGAGGTAAACCGGCAGGAAATTCGGAGACCGGCACGAACGACCGGTTCAGAGCGGTGAGCCGCTCGAGAAGATCGAACCTTTCGAGGCACGCCGGGACTCATACAGAACGAATGGGCGCCGCCCGGCGACCGTTCCACCTGAGGGGAGGCCGAACGTGTCCATCGCAGCCATCCGCGGGCGGAGGTCGGTGCGCCGGCTGCTCGCGCTTTGCATCGTCGCTGGCCTCCTCGCTGGAGGCTCATCGACGGCTGTCGCAAGCGGTCCGAACATCGTCGCGCAGTGGGACAAGATCGCCGAGGACACGGTCGTCGGCTCGGGCGCCCAGCAGATCGAGGCCCTCATCTACCTGTCGTACACCCAGACCGCCGTCTATGACGCTGTCGTGGCCATCAAGGGCCGCTACCAGCCGTACGGACCGTCATTCACCGCACCCGCCGGCGCGTCAGCGCACGCCGCGGTGGTCGAGGCCGCGTATCGGCAGCAGCACTGCGGCGGCCGCGGCCGCGGCCAGCACCGCTGGCGCCTGGAGCGCCGGCAGGGCCATCGCCCGGTCGTCGACGCCGGGGAGCTCCGCCCCGCGCAGCACCGCCGGGACCGGCCGGCGGGTGAAGGGCAGGGTCACCCCCCAGTCGCCGCGCTCGACCACCCGGCGCAGCTCGGGCAGGGCGAACGCGCCGCCGCAGAGCAGCACGGTGGGGGGCAGGCGCCCTTCCCGGCCGGACGCGTCGGCGGCTGAGCCCGGCCAGTCCCAGCTCCAGGGTGTCCGCCCAGACGCCGGCGTGGAACTCGGCCAGGTGCCGCACCGTCCGCCAGGCCCCGGGGCCGGCCCCACGCTGGCTCGCGGCCGGCGCGGAGCGCCCCGGCGGCGTGGGCCTGGAGCACCTCCCGGGCGACGAGCGGCGTCGCGCCGAGCTCCCGGGCGACGTGCGCCTCGAGGTCGGCGGCGCCGACGGGCAGGGTCACGGCCGCCGGGGGCAGCCCGCCGCCGGCGGGAAGACGACCACCGCGGTGGTCGCCGCCGCGCCGGCGTCGACGACGACGGCGCCCCCCGGGACGGTGGCGGCAAGGGCGGCCAGAGCCAGGGGCAGGCTGACCGTCCCGGCCAGGTCGAGGTCGAGCGCCTCCGCCAGCAGGAGCAGGCGCTGCGCCCCGGCCACCGGAGCCAGGCCGGCGTCGACCTCGACGTCGAGCACCTCGCCGGCGGCCCCCGGCCGGCCCCGAACGCCGCCAGGGGCGCCCCGTCGAGCGCCGCGCGGCGCAGCGTCACCTGCACCGCTTCGAGGCGCTGCGGCGCAGCAGCTCGACCGCGCCGAACCGGCCCGCGGCGGCCAGGCCGCCGCCCGGGCCTGCTCGACCGCCTGGCGCAGATCCTCGCGGTCGACGGGCGACGCCGGTCGCCGGCGGCGGACGCGGACGGCGCCGCTGGCGACCGCCGGGGTGCCGCCGCCGGCCACCAGCACCGCCCGGCGGGGGACGACGCCGGCGAGGTCCTCGGCGGCGACCAGCGCCCGCTCGGCGGCAGCAGGTCGCCGTCGGGCAGGACCAGCGCCGCCGCCGCCGGCGCACGCGACGGAGCGGGCGGCGCGGCGGCCACCGCCCCGCCGATCACGGCGACGGGCGACGCGGTCAGATCGAGGACGAGGGCCTTGATCGCCCCGTGGCCGGGGTCGAGCAGGGTGACGTACGGCTCGGGCGGGGCGGGCGCCGGGGCGGGCGCCGACCGGCCACGGCCGGTCAGGCGCTCCAGGCGGCGGAGCCGGTCCAGTATCAAGCCGGCCGATCCGCCCCTGCGCCGGCCTGCGCCCGGGCGGCGCGGCGGCCCTGGGCGAGCCCCTCGTCCAGCAGGGCGGGGTCGCCGCCGCCGCCCTGCGCCAGCTCGGGGCGATTCCCGCCGCGCCGCCCTTGATCGTCCGGGCCACCTCGCGCAGCAGCTGGCCGGCGTGCAGGCCCCGCCCGGTGAGCTCGCGCCCGACCGTCACCAGCAACAGCGGGCGCCCGTCCGGGACGACCGCCAGCAGGAGCACGCTCGGCCCGCCGAGCTTGTCCCGCAGCCAGTCGGCCGCCTCCCGCAGGCGCTCCATGGTCGGGGCGCTCGCCGGGTCGACCCGGGCGGCCAGCAGGCGGAACCCGCCCCCGGGCGCGTCCACCGTCTCGGCTGGCCGAGCAGGGCGCTCAGGGCCCCCTGCGCCGCCTTGCGCTCGGCCGCCTCTAGCCGGCGCCGGGCGTCGCTCAGCTCGGCCAGCAGGCGCTCCACGCGGGCGGGGGAACTCGACCGGAGAGACGTCGAGCGCGCGACCGACCGCCTCCAGGGTCTCCACCTGGCGGTTGAGGTACGCCTCGGCCGGCGCCCCGGCGAGCGCCTCGACGCGGCGGGTGCCCGAGCCGACGCTGCCCTCCCCGGTGAGCACGAACTCCCCGATCTCGCCCGTGTGGCGGACGTGGGTGCCGCCGCAGAGCTCCTTGCTGACGTCGCCGATGGTCAACACGCGCACCGTGTCGCCGTACTTCTCGTCGAACAGGGCGACGGCCCCTGAGCGGATGGCGGCCTCATTCGGCATGACGTCCGTGCGCACCTCGAGGTTGCGGCGCACGGCGTCGTTGACCCGGGCCTGCACCGCCCGGCGCTGCTCGGCGGTCAGCGGCTCCCCGTGGGCGAAGTCGAAGCGCAAGCGGTCGGGAGCGACGAGCGAGCCGGTCTGGTGCACGTGGGGGCCCAGCTCCGCCCGCCGGGCGGCGTGGAGCAGGTGCGTCGCCGTATGGTGGCGCGTCGTCGCCTCACGCGCGTCCGCGTCTACCTCGGCGCGCACGGCGTCGCCCTCGGAGAGCTCACCCGCTTCGACCCGGCCGATGTGCACGATCGCGTCCCCGGCCGGCGCCTGGGTGGTGGTCACCCGCAGGCGCCCGCGGGGGCCGACGAGCCGAGCCGCTGTCGCCCACCTGCCCGCCGCGCTCGGCGTAGAAGGGGGTGCGGTCCAGGATCACCCAGGTCTCGGGCGCGGCGCCGGCCGTCCCGTCCGCGCCGGCCGCTGCGTCGACGGCCGCTGCGTCGACGGCCACGGCGGTGGCGACCCGCTTCGCCCTGGCGCAGGTAGGCGATGGTGGCGTCCGGCACCGTCAGGCGCTCGTAACCCTCGAAGACCGCGGGGACATCCGGCAGATCAACGGCGGCCGCGTTGGCGAAGCGGGCGCCGGCGCCGGGCGCGCTCCCGGTCGGCCTGGAGGGCGCTCTCGAATCCGGGCAGGTCGACGCCGACGCCCCTCCCGGCGGCGACCTCCTGGGTCAGCTCGAGGGGGAAGCCGAAGGTGTTGTAGAGGCGGAACGCGGTCGCCCCGGGCAGGGTTTGCTGCCCCTCGGCGGCCAGCCGGTCGAGGGCGTCGTTCAGCAGGTGGGTGCCGGCGGTGAGCGTCTCCGAGAAGCGGGCCTCCTCCTGGCGCAGCACGCGCTCGATGACCGGCTGGCGGTCGACCAGGTGGGGGTAGTGCGCGCCGAAGCGCTCGACGACGGCCCGGGAGAGGTCGGTGATGAACGGACCCTGGTGGCCGAGCAGGCGCCCGTAGCGCACGGCGCGCACGGGCAAGCGGCGGGCGACGTAGCCCCGCTCCTCGTTCGAGGGGAAGATGCCGTCGCCGATCATGAAGGTGACGGCGCGGGCGTGGTCGACGACGATGCGCAGGCTGCGCGTCACCTGGGGCCTCGCCGTAGGGCGCGTCGAGCACCGCCGTGGCCCGCTCGACCACGGGCCGCAGCAGGTCGCTCTCGTACGCGGAGGAGACGCCCTGCAGGTACGAGACGACCCGCTCGAAGCCGGCCCCGGTGTCCACGCCGGTGCCGGGCAGGGGCCGCAGCGTCCCGTCCGGCTCCTGGAAATACTGATTGAAGACCAGGTTCCAGATCTCCACGATGCGGCCGCAGCCGTGGTCGGGACCGCAGACGTCGTCGCTCGCCCCGCGGGGGCAGCGGCCGAGCAGGTCGACGTGGATCTCGGTGCAGGGACCGCAGGGGCCGCTGTCGCCGGTCGGCCCCCAGAAGTTCTCCCGGTCGCCGTCCGGCTTGCGATTCAGGGGCCGGATGCGCTCGGGGGGCACCCCGATGGCCTTCCAGATGGCGCCGGATTCGTCGTCGGGCGGGATGCCGGGCTCGCCGGCCCAGGTGGTGGCCCAGATCCGATCGGGGTCGATTCCGAGCCCGGCGGTGACGAACTCGTAGCCGTAGGCGATGGCCTCGTTCTTGAAGTCACCGCCTTCCTGGAGGCCGCCGAAGGCGAAGTTGCCCAGCATCTCGAAGAAGGACTGGTGGGTGTCGTCGCCGACCTCGTCGATGTCCGTGGTGCGGACGCAGCGCTGCACGGTGACGATGCGCCGGGCCGGGGCCTTCGACGGGTCGAGGTAGAAGGGCTTAAAGGGCTGCATCCCGGCGCTGGTCAGGAGCACACTGGGGTCACCCTGGACGACCAGGGAGGCGCTGGGGAGGTGGAGGTGTCCGAGTCCCTCGAAGTAGCGGACGAACCGGCGCCGCACGTCCTCGCTCTGCATAAGTCTCCATTGTAAGGGGGTTCTTACCCGCTCCGGGGACGCGCTACACTTTACTTAGTTGCGCTCTTATCCTATAATGCTGTTGAGCGCTTTACACTCAAGGTCGCTCGTAGGAAAGGTAGCAACCGGAAGATGATCCCTCAAGACCGTTTTACCCGCCAGGCCCAGGAAGCCATGATGCGGACGCAGGCGGTCGCTCAGGAATTCGGGCACTCCACGGTCGAGCCGGAGCATCTGCTCCTGGCGCTCTTGGAGCAGCCGAATGGCCCGGTGGCCGAGGCGGTGACGGCACTGGACGCCGACCCCCAGGCCCTGGCCGGGCGGGTGCGCACCCACCTGAGCCGGCAGCCGAAGCAGGCGCAGGGCGGCGGCGAGCAGCTCTTTCTGGGGCGCGGCCGGCGGGTGATGCAGGCCGCCGTGCTGGCGGCGAATCAGGGCACCGACAAGTTCGTCGGCGCCGAGCACCTCTTCCTGGCCATCATGGCCGAGGGGGGCACGGCCGCGGAGATGCTCTCCGAGGCCGGGATCAACCCCCAGACGGCCGCCCGCGCCTTCAAGGACCTGCGCGGCGACAAGCCGATGGACGACGCCAACGCCGAGGGGCAGTACCAGGCGCTCGAGCGCTACAGCGTCGACCTGACCGAGCTGGCCCGGGAGGGCAAGCTCGACCCGGTCATCGGGCGCGAGGACGAGATCCTGCGCGTGATGGAGGTGCTCTCGCGCCGCACCAAGAACAACCCCGTGCTGATCGGCGAGCCGGGCGTCGGCAAGACGGCCATCGTCGAGGGCCTGGCCCAGACGATCGCCGACGGCGACGTGCCCGAGCCGCTGCAGGGCAAGCGCGTGCTCGCGCTCGACCTGGCGGCGATGGTGGCCGGCTCCAAGTTCCGCGGCGAGTTCGAGGAGCGGCTCAAGGCCGTCATGGACGAGATCAAGCGCGTCCAAGGGCGAGATCATCCTGTTCATCGACGAGCTGCACACGGTCGTCGGCGCCGGCGGCGCCGAGGGCGCGATGGACGCCGCCAACATGCTCAAGCCGGCCCTGGCGCGCGGCGAGCTGCAGTGCATCGGCGCGACCACGCTGGACGAGTACCGCAAGCGCATCGAGCGCGACCCGGCGCTGGAGCGGCGCTTCGCAGCCCGTCTACGTGGACGCAGCCGTACGTCGAGGACGCGATCGAGATCCTGACGGGGCCTGCAAGCGCGCGCTACGAGGAGCACCACAACCTGAAGATCACCGACGAGGCGCTCGAGGCGGCGGTGCAACCTGTCCGACCGCTACATCCCGGACCGCTTCCTGCCCGACAAGGCCATCGACCTGATGGACGAGGCGGCCTCCAAGGTGCGCCTGCGGCGCTACGCCGCCGACCCGAGGCCGACCGCCGGGCGGCGCAAGATCAAGCGCCTCCAGCGAGGAGGAGGACCAGGCCGCGCTGGAGCCGCGACTACGAGGCAGGCGATGAAGCTGCGTCAGGAGCGCCTGCAGCTGGAGAAGGAGCACGACGCGGGCCTCGAGGCGGAGCGGGCGGCAGCGCACGGCGCCGGTCGGCCTCGGCGACGAGGTGACCGTCCGGGACGTGGCCGAGGTGGTGGCCAAGTGGACCGGCATCCCGGTGACGCAGCATCTACACCGAAGAGGCGGAGAAGCTGCTGGCACTGGAGGAGAAGCTGCACCAGCGGGTGGTCGGCCAGGAGGAGGCCATCGCGGCCGTCGCCGACGCCATCCGGCGCTCGCGCTCCGGCCTGCGCGACCCGCGGCGCCCGATCGGCTCCTTCCTCTTCCTCGGCCCGACCGGCGTGGGCAAGACCGAGCTGGCCAAGGCGCTGGCGGAGTTCCTGTTCGACGACGACGACGCGCTGCTGCGCGTGGACATGAGCGAGTACCGGGAGCCGCACACCGTCTCCCGCCTGTTCGGCTCGCCTCCCGGCTACGTCGGCTACGACCAGGGCGGGCAGCTCACCGAGGCGGTGCGCCGCCGGCCGTACCAGGTGATCCTGTTCGACGAGGTCGAGAAGGCGCACCCCGAGGTGTTCAACGCGCTGCTGCAGATCCTGGACGACGGTCGCCTGACCGACGGCCACGGCCGCACGGTGGACTTCCGCAACACCGTGCATCATCATGACCTCGAACGTCGGCACCGCCGGGCTCAACCTGAAGCGCCGGACCGCCTGGGCTTCCGCCCGCAGGGCCGGGAGCGCGACGACCGCCAGGCGGAGATGCGCGCGCGCATCCTGGACGCGCTGAAGCAGACCTTCCGGCCCGAGTTCCTGAACCGGATCGACGAGATCATCGTCTTCGATCGCCTGCAGCGCGAGCAGCTGCGGAGCGTGGTCGAGAAGATGCTGCGCGACCTGCGCGAGCGCCTCTGCCGAGCGCCAGATCTCCATCGAGCTCACCGACGCGGCCAAGGACTGGCTGCTGGAGCACGGCTACGACGAGACCTACGGCGCCCGCCCGCTGCGCCGGCTGATCCAGCGCGAGGTCGAGAACGCCCTGGCCCGCCGCTCGCTGGCTAAGGAGGTGACGGACGGCGACCACGTCAGCGTGGACGTTGAGGGGGCGGGCGAGGGCGCCCGGCTGAACATCGAGATCAGCAAGTCCACCGTCTCCGTCGCGGACACGGTGGCCGCCCAGGCGTAAGCCCTACCCCTCCGGTCGAGCCCCGGGGCGTCCTCCCCGGGCACTTCGGAGCCCCCTCTCCCTGGCCGGGAGAGGGGGCTCGTTCATGCCTGGGGGACCGGCGTCCGGTTCAGGTGGTCGTGGGCGTACACCGCCAGCTGCACCCTGCCCTGGAGCCCCAGCTTGGTCAGGATCTGGCTGACGTGCCACTTGGCCGTCGCCGGCGTCACGCCCAGGCTGCGGGCGATCTCCTTATTGGTCTGTCCCCCGGCGACGAGCCGGGCCACTTCGCGCTCGCGCGCCGTCAACAGTATGTTGGGCATTCCTAAGTACGCAGGTTAACGTAGGTTAATGACTTCGCGCAAGGGGGCAGGGGGCGGGGCCAGCCGGCGACGGGCCGGGCGGGGGTTCTGCTAAGGTAGAGGCAACACGAGAGGGCCATGCCAGAGTACGATTTCGCCGCTACGATGCGGCAGGAAGTGGAGCAGCTGCGGCGGGAGCTCGCCGGCGAGGACGTGCGTCCGGCGCTGACCGAGATCGCCCGGCGCTTCGGGGCGTCCGACGAGGAGGCGCTCGCTGCGCTCTGGCGGGCGAGCAAGCGCCACGGGGAGACGATCGCCGTCTTCATCGGGGAGCTCAAGGCGCAGTTCGAGCGCGAAGCGGCCGAAGGCCATCCGGCGGCCACCGCCGGGCAGCCGGCGGCGCCTGACCCCCGCACCGGTCCGGCCGCGGTAGGTCGCGCGGGTGCGCGCCGCGCTCAACGCCCACTTCTTCCATCACCCCAATACCGGACACGGGCAGTACCTCTCCCACCTGCTGCGGACCTTCGCGGCGGTCGCCCCGGACCTCGAGGCGGTGCCCGCCTGCGACGGCGCGCCGCCGGCGCCGGCCGGCGGTTGGCCCGGCGGCTGGTCTCCCGTCTTCGGACGCACGCCGTTCGATCCCCTCGGGGGCGACGCGCGCAAGGTGTGGTGGGAGCAGGTGGTCTGGCCGCGGGTGGCGGCGCGGATGGGGGCCGCGGTGGGGCACGTGCCCTACTTCGGACCGCCCTTGCGCCGGCCGGAGGGCCTGCCGCTGGTGGTGACCATCCACGACGTGATCCCCCTGATCATCCCGGAGTACATCACCTCACCCCTGGTCCGGCTCTACAACGGGCTGGTCAGCCGGGCCGCGCTGCGGGCGGACCTGGTGCTGGTGGACTCGGAGGCGAGCAAGCGGGACGTGCTGCGCCTGCTGGGTGTCCCCGAGGAGCGGGTGCGGGTGGTCTACCTGGCCGCGGATACGAGCGTGCTCGCGCCGGTGGCGCCGGAGGCGCTCGCGGCCGTGAAGGCCCGCTACGGCCTCTCCGACCCGTTCATCTTTTACCTCGGCGGCCTGGATA
This sequence comes from uncultured Chloroflexia bacterium, assembly GCA_963777975.1. Lineage (GTDB taxonomy): Bacteria > Chloroflexota > Limnocylindria > Limnocylindrales > CSP1-4 > CSP1-4. The sequence continues at coordinate 469,563 of CAVZSO010000002.1, forward strand.
AGCGGAAGAACGTCCCGGCCCTGCTGCGGGCGCTCGCCCTGCTGCCCCCCGAGACCCCCTGGCAGCTCTACGTCTCCGGGCGCCTGCGCTACGACAACCCGCGCCTGTTCCCGGATCTGCCCCGGCTGGCCGAGGAGCTGGGGATCGGCGCCCGCGTGCGGTTCGGGTTCGTCCCGGACGCGGACAAGGCGGCGATGCTCAGAGCGGCGACGCTGTTCGTCTTTCCGTCGATCTACGAGGGGATCGGGCTCGACCCGATGGAGGCCCTGGCCTGCGGCACGCCGGTGGTCTGCTCGAATCGCTCGTCGTTGCCCGAGGTGATGGGAGACGCCGCCGTGCTCGTCGATCCGGACGACACCCCCGCCCTGGCGGCGGCCATCGGGCGCGTGCTCGGCGACGCCGACCTGCGCCACGACCTGGCCCGCCGCGGACCGCCGCAGGCGGCGAAGTTCACCTGGGAGGAGACGGCGCGGCAGACGGTGCGGGCCTACGAGTCGGTGCTCCGTCCGTAGCGGCCGCGACGGTCCCGAGCGCCCGAGCGACAATCCGAGAGCGGCGATGCGTGTCCTGCTCGTCTCCAAAGCCCTCATCGCCGGCGCCTACCAGCGCAAGGCCGCGCTGCTCGCGGCGCAGGGCGTCGACCTGACGGTGGTGGTGCCGCCGTACTGGAACGACGACGTCGGGCGGCGCGCCCCGCTCGAGCAGGTGGCGCCGGCGGGCCTGGCCGCCGGCGGCGGCTACCGGCTGGTGGTGGAGCCGATGGCCTTCAACGGCCACTTCCACGTCCACTTCTACCCCGGACTCGGCGCCCGGATGCGGGAGGTGCGCCCGGACGTGGTGCACGTGGACGAGGAGCCCTACAACCTGGCCACGGCGCAGGCCATCTGGCTCGCCCGCCGCGCCGGCGCGCAGCCCCTCTTCTACACCTGGCAGAACCTCTACCGGCGCTACCCGCCGCCCTTCGGTTGGGTCGAGCGGTACTGCTACGGCGCCGCCGCCGGGGCCATCGCCGCGAACGCCGAGGCGGTGGGGGTGCTGCGCCAGAAGGGCTACCGGGGCCGGGTGTGGACGGTGCCCCACGTCTCCGTCGGGGTCGATCCGGGCCGGTTCTACCGCCGGCCCGATCCGGAAGGGGACGCCCCCGGCGGCCGCCCGTTCCGGGTGGGCTTCGTCGGCCGGCTGCGTCCGGAGAAGGGGGCCCACCTGCTGGTGGAGGCCGTCTCCCGCCTGGGCGGCGACGTGCGCCTCGACCTGCTGGGGTGGGGCCCGGAGGAAGCGCGACTGCGGGCCCAGGCCAGCGCGCTCGGCCTCGGCGACCGGCTGACGGTGCACCAGGCCCTGCCGTCGCAGCGCGTGCCGGAGTTCCTCAGCCGGCTGGACGCGCTCGTGCTGCCGTCGCTGACGGCGCCGAACTGGAAAGAGCAGTTCGGTCGCGCGCTGACCGAGGCGATGGCCTGCGAGGTGCCCGTGGTCGGCTCGGACTCGGGGGAGATCGCCCGGGTCATCGGCGACGCCGGCCTGGTCTTCCCCGAGGGGGACACGGCGGCGCTGACCGAGCGCCTGGAGCGCCTGCGGGGCGACCCGGCGCTGCGGCGCGACCTCGCCGCCCGGGGGCTGGCCCGGGTGCGGGCGCGGTTCACCCCCGACCGGATCGCCCGCCAGACGGTCGACGTCTACCGCCAGGTGGCGGGCGCCGGCGGACCGGTGGCGCGCCCGCCGGGGGCGGCTCAGGCGGCTCAGTAGGCGGCGAGGGCGCGGATGGCGCCGGCGATCCGGGCGGCGTCGATCAGGAAGGCCGCCTCGAGCGGCGGGGCGTACGGCGCGGCCGGGATCTCCGGCCCGCCGAGACGCGTCACCGGCCCGTCCAGGCTCTCGAACGCCTCCTGGGCGATCAGGGCGGCGATCTCGCCGCCGATGCCACCGGTCAGGTTGTCCTCGGAGACGATCAGGGCCTTGCTCGTCTTGCGCACCGAGGCCAGGATGGACTCCCGATCGAGGGGGCGCAGGGTGCGCAGGTCGACCACCTCGACGTCGATGCCTTCGCCCTCGACTGCGGCCGACCGCTTCGAGCGCGCGGTGGGTCATCAGGCCGTACGTGAAGACGGAAAGGTGGCGGCCAGCGCGGGCCAGGCGGGCCGGCCCGATGGGCACGCGGTGGTCGCCGTCCGGCACCTCGCCCCGCACGCTGCGGTAGGCGGCCTTGTGCTCGAAGAAGAGCACCGGATCGGGGTCCGCGATGGCGCGGCGAGGAGTCCCTTGGCGTCGGCCGGCGTGCTGGGCACGACCACCTTGAGGCCCGGGACGTGGGCGAAGAAGGCCTCGACGCTCTGAGAGTGGTAGAGGGCGCCGTGGACGCCGGCGCCGAAGGGGGCGCGGATGACGATGGGGCAGCCCCACTCCCCGTTGGAACGGTAGCGGAGGCGAGCGGCCTCGCTCACGATCTGGTTCATGGCCGGATAGATGAAGTCCGCGAACTGGATCTCCACCACCGGCAGGAGCCCGTTGACGGCGGCGCCGATGGCCGTGCCGACGATGCCGAACTCGGCGAGCGGGGTGTCGATCACCCGCTCGGCGCCGAACGCGGCGAAGAGGCCGTTCGTGGTCCCGAAGACGCCGCCCTTCTTGCCCACGTCCTCGCCCAGGACGAGCACGCGCTGGTCGCGGGCCATCGCCTCGTGCAGCCCGCTGCGCACGGCTTCGAGCAGGTTCATCTCTGCCATGGGGGTACTCCGCACCCGCTCCCGTCTCCGCTCCCGGTGTCCGGCTACGAACGCCTGACACGATTGGGGGAGAAGAGTGATTGTTCAGCCGGGGACGACGCCCCCGGGCCCCGCTTCGAGAGGCACGCTAGGGCTCGGCGTAGACGTGGCGCAGGACGGTCTCCGGGTCGGCGTACGGCGCCGCCAGGGCGAAGTCGGTCGCCTCGTCCACCTCGCGCGCCACCCGGCGGGCCGTCTCGGCCACGAGGCCCTCGTCCACGATCCCGGCGTCGAGCAGGGAGCGCCGGAAACGGTCGAGGGGGTCGCGGGCCTGCCAGTGGGCGACCTCTTCGCGGCTGCGGTAGACGCGGTCGTCGTCGTCGCTGGTGTGCGGCACGAGGCGGTAGGTGCGGGCTTCGAGGAGGGTGGGGCCTTCGCCGGCGGGCGCGCTCGACCGCCCGCTGCATCGCCGCGTAGGTCGCGAAGACGTCGTTGCCGTCGACGAACTCGCCGGGCATGGCGTAGGCTGAGGCCCGGTCGGCGACGCTGGCCACCGGCATCTCGGTCTGCGCCGGCTGGGAGATGGCGTAGCCGTTGTTCTCGCAGACGAAGACCACCGGCAGCCGGTGGATGGCGGCGAAGTTCAGGCCCTCGTGGAAGTCACCCCCGGCGGTGCTGCCTTCGCCGAAGTAGACGGCGGTGACGTGGGGCTCCCGCTTCAGCTTGCTGGCCAGCGCGATGCCGGTGGCGTGCAGGATCTGGGTGCCGACCGGGGAGGAGGCGCTGAGCACCTTGTCCCGCCGGCTGCTCCAGTGGTTTGGCATCTGCCGCCCGCCGCTGCACGGGTCGGCCGCGCGGGCCAGGAACTGCAGCATCGCCTCTCTGGCGGTGAAGCCGAGGACGATCATCACACCCAGGTCGCGGTAGTACGGGAGGACCCAGTCCTCGCCCGGGACGAGGGCCAGGGCGCTGCCGATCTGGGCCGCCTCGTGGCCGGCGCAGGAGACGGCGAACGGCGCCTTGCCCTGCCGGTTCAGCGCCCGCATGCGCTCGTCCAGCGCCCGGGTCAGACCCATCCGGTAGAAGGCGTCTCTGAGCTGCGAGACGCTCAGGCCGGCGAGGCCCTGGCCGGCCCGGGCGAGGTCCTCGGCGCGCCCGGCCGCGGGTCTCGCGGGACGAGCAACTACCGGGCCAGACGCACCCGGGGACGCTTCACCGTCCACTTCCGACAACGTCGTCGGCTCGATCATCGGGTCTCCTCCGCGGCGCGCCCTCTCCCATAGAGGAACGCCGCCTACTCATTCTTTAGCACATCCCGGGCGGTTGCGGAAGTAGTCCCGGTTGCCTCCAGGTAGCGACTGCGCGGCCGGCGGCCGGTGGCGGCCGCGAGGGCCCGGGAGGCGCCGGCGACGGCGTCCAGGTCGACGCCCGTCTCGATCCCGACGCCGTGCAGCAGGTAGAGCAGGTCCTCGGTGGCCAGGTTGCCGGAGGCGCCGGGGGCGTACGGGCAGCCGCCGAGACCGCCGGCGGCGGCGTCGAGCGCGGTGGCGCCGATCTGCAACGCCGCCAGGGCGTTGGCCAGGGCGGTGCCCCGCGTGTCGTGGAAGTGGAGCGCGATCCGGCCGGACCCGTAGGTCTCGAGCAGCGGCCCGGCCACGTCCGGCACCTGACCCGGCGTCGCGACGCCGATGGTGTCGCCGAGGCAGACCTCGTCGACCCCGAGGTCGAACAGGCGCCGGGCGACGTCGTGCGCCTGCTGCGGGCGCACGGTCCCCGCGTACGGGCAACCGAAGGCGACCGAGACGTAGCCCCGCACCCGCCGGCCGGCCGCCCGCGCTGCGGGCGCGAGGGGGGCGAAGTCGGCCAGGCTCTGGGCGACGGTGCGGTTGATGTTGTGGGCGGTGAAGGCGTCGGTCGCCCCGGTGAAGAGGGCGATCTGCCCGGCGGCCGCGGTCAGGGCCCGCTCCAGGCCCCGGGCGTTGGGCACGAGCGCGGCGTAGGTCACGCCGGCCCGGGCGTCGAGCGCGGCGAAGACCGCCTCGGCGTCGGCCAGCTGGGGGACGGCTCTCGGGCTGACGAACGAGGACACCTCGATCTCCCGCAGGCCGGCGGCGACGAGCGCCCGCACCAGGCGCACCTTCTCCGCGGTGGGCACGAAGACCGCCTCGTTCTGGAGCCCGTCCCGGGGACCGACCTCGACGACGCGCACCCGCGCCGGCAGGCCGCCCGGACCGGCGCGCAGCCGCACCGGCGGGCGCGGCCCGCCCGCCCCGCCGCCGCCCCGCCGCTCATGCTTCCAGCTCGACCAGCACCGCGCCGGCGGCGACGCGCTCGCCGGCCACGCAGCCGACGCGGCGCACGGTGCCCCGGTGGGGGGCGCTGACGGCGAGCTCCATCTTCATCGCCTCCAGGATGACCAGGGCTTCGCCGGCGTCGACCGCCTGTCCGGGGACGACCCTCACCTGGGCGACGACCCCGGGCAGTGGCGCGGTCAGGGATTGGGCGCCGCCGGCGGCGGCGCCGGAGGGGGCGCCGGCCTCCTCCGGCGCCGGGGGTGGCTCGACCGCAGCGGCCCGGCCGTCGATCGAGATCAGCAGGCGCTCGCCGTCCGCGACGACGCGGGCGGCCCACACCCGCCGCCTTTCCGGATCGTCCACGATCAGGCTGTCCGGCCCGGACCGCCGGAAGCGCAGGCGCCGCCGGCCGGCCGGCGCATCGATCTCCCAGCCGTCGCCGGCGCGCCAGGCGGTGACCGTCGCCGGGGCGCCGCGCAGGGCGAACCGCAGCGGCACGCCCTGCCCGCCCGGCCGCCAGGGGCCGCCACGCCAGGGATCGCGCTCGGAGAGGCTCCCCGTCGCCGGTTCCGTCAGGCGCCACCCGGCGGCCGCGAGCAGGGTCTGCGCGGCGTCTTCCCCGCTCGCCGCCGGCGCTTCGAGCAGGGCCCCGAGCCGGGTTTCGAGGGTGGTGGTGTGCCACTCGCCCGCCCGCAGCGTCGGGGAGTCCAGGATGCGCTGGAGCAGAGTCAGGTTGGTGGCCACGCCGAGCACGGCGCTGCGACGCAGGGCCTCGGCGGCCCGGGCGAGGGCCGCCTGCCCGATCCGGGGCCCAGACGATCAGCTTGGCGAGCAAGGGGTCGAAGTCCGCGGCCGCCGCGTCGCCCGTCTCCACGCCGGCGTCGCAGCGCACGCCCGCGCCGAGGGGGGCGGCGAAGAGGCGCACCGGACCGGACGAGGGCAGGAAGCCGGAAGCCGGGTCCTCGGCGTAGAGGCGGCACTGCACGGCGTGTCCGCGCCAGGCGACGTCGTCCTGGGTGAAGCCGAGGGGCGTCCCGGCGGCGATGCGGATCTGCTCGCGCACCAGGTCGATTCCGGTCACGGCCTCGGTGACCGGGTGCTCGACCTGCAGGCGGACGTTGACTTCGAGGAAGGCGACGCCGTCCGGCGGGGTGACGAGGAACTCGACCGTGGCGGCGTTGACGTAGCCGGCCGCACGGCAGAGGCGCACGGCGTACCCGGCCAGCCGGCGGCGCAGGGCCGGGGTGACCGCGGGCGAGGGGCACTCCTCGACCACTTTCTGACGCCGGCGCTGCACGGAGCAGTCCCGCTCCCCGAGGGACAGGACGTGGCCGTGGGCGTCGGCGAGGATCTGCACCTCGACGTGGTGCGCGCCCACGGCCTCAGCTTCGAGGAAGATCGTCTCGTCGCCGAACGCGGCCCCGGCCTCGCGCCGGGCGGCGGCGACGGCCTGAGCCAGGTCCGCCGGGCGCGACACGCCGCGGATGCCCCGCCCGCCGCCGCCGGCCGCCGCCTTGACCAGCAGGGGGTAGCCGACGCGCTCCGCCGCGTCCCGCAGCGTCTGCGGCGAGTCGCCGGCGGCGCCCTCGTAGCCCGCGAGCAGCGGCAGGCCCTCTGCGCGGGCGAGGGCCCGCGCCCGCCGCTTGTCGCCGAGCAGGCGCATCGCCTCTGGCGGCGGCCCGACGAAGACGATCCCGGCGGCGCGACAGGCCGTGGCCAGATCGGGGCTCTCGGAGAGGTAGCCGTAGCCGGGGTGCAGGGCCTCGGCGCCGGTCGCCTTCGCCGCCGCCACCAGGGCCGCCGCATCCAGGTAAGCGCTGCGCCCGGCGCCGGCCGGGCCGCCGGACGGCTCGAGGGCGACGGCGAGGGGCGCCCGGCGGACGTGCAGCGCGCCGGCGTCGGCGGGGGTGTAGACGGCGACGCCGGCGATGCCCAGCTCGGCGCAGGCCTGGAGGACGCGCACGGCGATCTCCCCGCGATTGGCCACCAGCAAGCGGCGGAACACGGCGCGTCAGGCTCCGGACCGCGGCGGTCGATCGGCCGGCGGGGCCCAGGCCGGCGGGCGCCGCTCGAGGGCGGCGGTCAGTCCCTCCTGCGCCTCCGGCCCGGCCCGCGTGCGGGCCAGGGTGGCGGAGGTCAGCTCCCGCACCGCCCGCGGGTCGCGGTCGCGCACCCGGCGCAGCAGGGCGCGGGCGGCGACGGCGGCGTCCGGCGCCGCCGTCGCCAGCTCGCGCAGCACGGTCCCGACGGCGGCGTCCAGGTCCTCCGGGGCGGCGACGGCGTGGACGAGGCCCATCTCCAGGGCCCGCTCGGCGTCGAAGGGCTGCCCGGTGACGAAGAGCGAGCGCGCCCGGCCCTCGCCGATGCGGGCGACGACGTAGGGCGCGATCACGGCCGGGAGCAGCCCGAGCTTGACCTCGCTGAACGCGAAGCGGGTGCCGCGGGCGCAGACGGCGACGTCGGCGGCGGCCACGAGGCCGATGCCCCCGCCGTAGGCGGCGCCGTGCACGCGGGCGACGGTGGGGACGGGGCAGCCGTCGAGCGCTTCCAGGAGATCGACCAGGGGCCGAATCCCGGCCAGATTCTCGCTCCAGCCGGTCCGGCCGCCGTCGCGCATCCAGGTCAGGTCGGCCCCGGAGCAGAAGGCGGGGCCGTCCCCGGAGAGGAGCACGGCGCGCACGGCGCCGCCGGCGCCGACTCCCGCAGCGCCGCCAGCAGGCGGTCGATCAGGAGGCCGTCGAGCGCGTTGCGGCGCTCCGGCCGATCGAGGCGCAGGTGGAGGACGCTGCCGGCGGGGAGCTCAGGCGCCGGCGCTGCCATTCCGGGTCCCACGGGTGCGTCCTCCTGCTCTCAGCGGCACCTTCGACTCTCGATCGCCTGCCCGGCCGGGCTACATGCGGAAGACGCCAAACGTGGTCTCCGGAATGGGAGCGTTGAGGGCGGCGGCGAGCCCCAGGGCCAGCACCCGCCGCGTGTCCACCGGGTCGATCACGCCGTCGTCCCAGAGTCGGGCGGTGGCGTAGTAGGGACTGCCCCTCGCGCTCGAACGAATCCAGGATGGGCCGGGTGAAGGCGGTGGCCTCCTCATCGCTGATCGTCTCGCCCCGGGCCGCGAGCGCGGCCTGGCGCACGGTGAGCAGGGTGCTCGCCGCCTGCGGGCCGCCCATCACGGAGATGCGGGCGTTCGGCCACATCCACAGGAATCGGGGGTCGAACGCCCGGCCGCACATGCCGTAGTTGCCGGCCCCGTACGACCCGCCGATGATGACCGTCAGCTTGGGCACGGCGGCCCCGGCGACGGCGGTGACCAGCTTGGCGCCGTCCCGGGCGATGCCCCGCTGCTCGTACTCCCGGCCGACGATGAACCCGGTGACGTTCTGGAGGAAGATCAGGGGGACGCGCCGCTGGCAGGCCACCTCGATGAAGTGGGCCCCCTTCAGGGCGCTCTCGGAGAAGAGGACGCCGTTGTTGCCCAGGATGCCCACCGGGTAGCCGTGGAGCCGGGCGAAGCCGCAGATCAGGGTCGGGCCGTAGCCGGCCTTGAACTCGTGGAAGCGGCTGCCGTCGACCAGCCGGGCGATGACCTCGCGCACGTCGAGCGCGGCCCGCACCTCAGGCGGGACGATCCCGTAGAGCTCAAGCGGGTCGAAGCGCGGCGCCTCAGGGGCGGTCTGCTCCCAGGGCAGCGGCGGCGGCGCCGCCCAGGTGGGAGACGATGCGGCGCACGATGGCCAGGGCGTGGTCGTCGCTCTCCGCCAGGTGATCGGCCACGCCGGAGAGCTGGGTGTGCACCACCGCCCCGCCCAGCTCCTCGGCGCTGACCTCTTCGCCCGTCGCCGCCCGCACCAGGGGCGGACCGGCGAGGAAGATGGTCCCGGTGCCGCGGACGATGACCGTCTCGTCGCTCATCGCCGGCACGTAGGCCCCGCCCGCGGTGCAGGAGCCCATCACGGCCGCGATCTGGGGAATCCCGGCCGCCGACATGCGAGCCTGGTTGTAGAAGATGCGCCCGAAGTGGTCCCGGTCGGGGAAGACCTCGGCCTGGAGCGGCAGGAAGGCGCCGCCAGAGTCCACCAGGTAGACGCATGGCAGGCGGCACTGCTGGGCGATCTCCTGCGCCCTGAGGTGCTTCTTGACGGTGATGGGGTAGTAGGCGCCGCCCTTGACGGTGGCGTCGTTGGCCACCAGCACCACGGTGCGTCCGGCGACGCTGCCGATTCCGGTGACGATCCCCCCCGCCGGCACCTCGCCGCCGTACATTCCGCCGGCGGCCAGTGGGGAGAGCTCGAGGAACGGCGAGTCGGGGTCGAGCAAGCGGCTCGATTCGCTCCCGCACCGGCAGCTTGCCCCGCTCCCGGTGGCGCCGGCGCGCCGGCTCCGGGCCGCCTTCCTGGACCGCCCGCAGCCGCTCGCGCAGCTCGCCGGCCAGGGCGCTGTTGTGGGCCGCGTTGGCGCGAAAGGCCGCGTCCTCCGGGCGCACGTGGCTCGGCAGAGGCGTCACGGCGCCGCCAGCAGGGAGCGAGCGATGACCTGGCGGTTGATCTCGCTCGTGCCCTCCCCGATCTCGTTGATCTTCACCTGGCGCCAGTAGCGGGCGACGTCGCTCCCTTCGAGGAAGCCGGCCCCGCCGTGGATCTGCGCCGCCTGGTCGGCGGCGCGCTTGGCCGCTTCCGAGGCGAAGACTTTGGCCATGCTCGCCTCGCGCGAGTAGGGGCGCTGCCGGTCCTTGAGCCAGGCGGCCTTGAGCACCAGGTTGCGGGCCAGCTCGATCTCGGTGGCCATGTCCGCCAGCTTGAACTGGATGGCCTGGAACTCGGCGATGGCGCGCCCGAACTGGCGCCGCCGCCGGGCGTGGTCGAGCGCCGCCTCGAAGCAGGCCTGGGCGAGGCCGACGGAGAGGGCGGCCACGGCGACCCGGCCGGCGTCGAGAGTGGAGAGGAACTGGCGGAAGCCGGCGCCGCGCGCGCCGAGCAGGTGGTCCTGGGGGACGGTGCAGGCGCTGAACTGCAAGGGGCGCTGGTCGGAGGCCCGCCAGCCCAGCTTCTCGTACGGCGCGCCCCGGGTGTAGCCCGGCGTCTCCTGCGGCACGAGGATGGCGCTCAGCTCGGGGCGACCGTCCGGGCGCGTCCCCGTGCGGGCCATCACGGTCACCCCGGCGGTGACGTCGGTCCCCGCGTTGGTGATGTACTTCTTCGCCCCGTCGATCGTCCACCGCCCGTCCCGCAGCGCGGCCACCGTCTCCGTTCCGCCGGCGTCCGTGCCGGCGTTCTCCTCGGTCAGACCGAAAGCCCACAGGCGCCGGCCGGTGGCGCAGGGGGCCAGGAAGCGTTGCTTCTGCGCCTCCGTTCCGTAGGCGGCGATGGGCGAGCAGCCCAGGGTGGTGTGGGCTTCGACGGTGATCGCGACCGAGGTGTCGGCCCGGCTCAGCTCCTCGATCACCAGGCAGTAGGCGACGAAGTCCCCGCCCGAGCCGCCGTAGTCCTCGGGCAGAGTCAGGCCGAGCAGGCCGAGCCCGGCCAGATCGGCGACGATGTCGTACGGGAAGCGCTGCTCGCGGTCGAGCTGGACGGCGCGCGGCCTGATCGTCCCCTGGGCGTAATCCCGGGCCAGGTCACGCCAGCGGCGCTGCTCGGAGGAATAGTCGAAGTCCATGGCTCCACCTGAGGGGCAGCCTACGGTGCCGCCCCGCCGGGTGCAAGAGGCCCTCAGGCCGGGAAGATGGCGTTGCTCAAGGCCAGCGGGACGTCGCGGCCCTGCGCGTAGAGCTCCACGCGGCACCAGCGGACGCCCCCGCCGGGCAGGGGCAGTCGGAGATCGCCGTCGCCCCGGAGCGAGCGCCGGGCCACCCGCGCGCCGTCGGCGACGAGGTAGACGTCGGCCGGCCCGGGCAGGTCGGCGACCGTGAGCGAGACGGCGTCGGCGTCCGCCGGCAGGCGGGCGCCCGGCGCCGGGTCGCGCAGCAGCAGGACGGGGCCGGAGGTGAGGTAGCTGGCTCCCGCCCGGGCGGCGGCCAGGATCGCCCCCGGCTCGGGGCGGCGAAGACGCAGGTCAGGCCCACCGTGTCCCAGCGCTGGGGCCGCAGGTGGCCGTCGCTGCCGGCGCAGGCGGGTAGGCGCCGGCCGGCGTTGAGCCAGGCGTCCCACAGGGCGAGCCCGTCCACGTTCTGTCGGCGCCAGGGCCCGTTCCAGACTTCGAGCAGGTCGGCGTAGGCGGCGCTGTCGTCGCCGAACTCCCAGCGGCAGCCGGTGCAGTCCGGGTAGCCGATGGACCTGGGGTGGTTGACGACGAAGGTCCCGCCCAGCTCGTGCACGGCGGCGCGGCCGCGGCCATCGTGCGCGTCTCCGGAAGGGACGCCACCGGATCGTCGAGGATGAGGAAGTCGTCCCCCGATTCGCGGCGGAACCCGGCCGGCGGGGCGACGCGCCAGTCGACCCAGCCGGAGACGCCGAGGGCGTTGGCGTGGCCCCAGTAGGTGGTCAGCTCGATGCCGGGGACGACGACCAGGGGCGGCGCCGCGCGCCCGGCCACGGCGCGCAGCTCAGGCAGGGCCGAGCTGGTGTTGTGCTCGGTGACGGCCAGAAAGTCCAGCCGGCGCATGCGGGCGTAGTCGACGATCTCCTCGACCGACCAGCGCCCGTCCGAGTGGGTGGAGTGGAGGTGCAGGTCGCCCCGCAGCCAGCGCGGCGCTCCGCCGGCGACGGCGCCGGAGGGGGCGCGGCCGGCTGGCTCGGGACGAGCGCGTCCGCCGCATCCGGCAGGGCGGGCAGGGCGTCGACCTCCAGCTCGTACTCCACGCCGCCGGAATCCGAGGGCAGGACGCAGTGGCAGTCCAGCTCGACCGTCCAGGTTCCCGGACTCAGGGGGCCCGGCACGAAGCCGGGGGTCGCCCGGTCGGGCGCGACGAGCACCTCCTGGCGCGGGGCGTGGCGGTGCCCGGCGCCCCGGAATCCGGCCGGATCGAAGAGGGTCAGGGTGAGCAGGTTGCGCACCCGGTCGACGGACGGCGGGCTGAAGGTGAGGCGCAGGCGCAGCGCGCCCGCGCGGGCGGCAGGGTGAACGTCCAGGCCACGGAGCGCCGCGCCTGGAACGGCAGCAGGATGCCCCGCCGGCGCAGCAGGGGGGCGCCGTCCGCCGGCTGGCTCACGACTCCTCGGAGAGGGTCAGCTCCCGCCCGCTCGCCGCCGACTGCTGGATGGCGGCGCAGATCTCGACCGCGTGGCGGGCGTCGGTGCCGGCGATGATCGGCTCGCGGCCCTCCCTGATCGCGCCCACCATATCCTCGACGTGCACGGTGTGGCCGTCGAAGCCGACGGCCATCGGGTCAGACGCCCCGCTGCCGGCCGACCCGCCGTAGCGGGCCTGCATCTCCGCCTCCTCGGCTTTCTCGGCGGCCTCGTCCCCGTCGTCGCGCTTGATCCGCCAGCTGACCACCCTGTCGTCCGAGACGACGATGCTGCCCTTGCTGCCCAGGATGTGCAGGTCGTTGGACAGTCCGGGGTAGGCGGCCGTGGTGCAGGTGATGTTCCCCAGGGCGCCGTTGCGGTACGTGACCAGCACGGTGCCGACGTCCTCCGCCTCGATGGAGTGGGTGAAGGTGCCGGTCCGGGCGTAGACCGTCTTCACGCCCCCGGAGAGCCAGGCGATGAGGTCGATGCTGTGGATGCCCTGGTTCATGCAGGCGCCGCCGCCGTCGAGGGCGAACGTGCCGCGCCAGCCGGGCGGATTGCCCGCCGGCGTAGTAGCCGTCGGTGCGGTACCAGTAGAGGTGGATGTCCGAGTAGTGCAGCCGGCCGAGGCGCCCGCTGTCGAGCGTCTCCTTGATCTTGCGCGAGAGGGGGTGCAGGCGGCGCTGGAAGATCGACGCCAGCTTGACTCCGTGGTCGTTGCAGGCGGCGATCAGCGAGTTCGGCCTTCTCCAGATTGACGTCGAGGGGCTTCTCGCAGATCACGTGGCGCCCGGACTGGGCCACCTTGATCCCCACCTCGGCGTGCAGGCCGGTGGGGACGGCCACGTTGACCACCTGCACGTCCGGGTCCTGGAGCAGCTCGTCGACGCTGGCGTAGGCCTTGCAGCCGTACTCCTGGGCCGCCTTCTCGCGCCGCTCGGGGTCGATGTCGCAGATGGCGATCAGGTCGGCCCCCCGGGCGGCCTTGATCGACCGGCAGTGGTGCCGGCCCATGCCCAGCCCGACGACGGCGAAGCCGACGTTTCCGGTCTCCGCGGTGCTCATGCGCTCGCTTCCTCCGTCGTCGCCGGCGCGCGGGCGGCGTCGACAGCTCGACCGATGGGATGTTGACGAAATCGTGGTACCGCTCGCGGATGCCGGCCGCGGCCGTGGTGCCGCGGTGCAGGAGCACCCGGTACAGGAAGTTGCGCGACTCGTAGGCCGGGATCGTCCAGTCCCCGCGGTGGGTGTCGCTGTCGTTGTAGAAGTCGTGCAGCCCGAAGGGGTTGGCCGTCATCAGGCCGTAGGCCCGGACGTGCCAGTGGGTGGGGTAGCGCGGGTTGGTGGGGTAGTCCATCATGCACACCCCGACGGTCTCCCCGTCCAGCGGGCCGTAGTAGTCGCACCACATGGCCCGCTTGCCCCAGGTCTCTTCTTCCTGGCGCCCGCCGTAGGAGTTCTCGATCTGCCCCTGGTTCTCGGGGTGGCGCTTGGTCGGCCCGTCGAGGCTGCTGGCGAGGCGGATGGAGATCAGCCCGCCCTCCTTGGTGTCGCCGAAGGTGACGGTGCTCGACCCGGAGTTGAAGCGCAGGCTGATGTCCAGCATCTGCTCGTCACCGCCCAGGTTGAACACGGTCACCCGGCGGGTCTCGCTCAGGACGGTGTGGGCGTCGCGGTCGAGCCACTCCACCGTCTCGTCGAAGGCGCCGTACACCGGCCCGGAGACGAGCCGGGAGAAGCCGGTGTGGCGCATGGTGCAGTGGCTCGGCCCCTCGCTCCAGTTGTCCGTGCCGTTGACGTCCCCGTGGGCGACGAAGAGGCCCTTGTGGTGGGGGTGGTCGTTCGTCTCGCCGGCGACGCCCTCCACCATCGGCCAGTTGCGCACGACCGACTTCCCGGTCGGCCCGACGAGGGGGAAGAAGTAGGGCCGCACCACGTCCGAGCCGAAGCGGTAGGTGGTGAACTCCTTGCCGTCGACGGCGATCGAGAGCTGCCCGTCCGGGAGCTCTTCGAGGACGACGCCGGGGCCGTGGTCGGTTGCCCCTTCCGGCGTCTCGCCCTCCTGCGTGGGGTGCACCGGCGTGATGCGGTAGCGGCGGGCCCCGCCCGCCGGCAGGTCGCGCACGATCCAGGAGAGCCAGAGCCGGTCCTCGGTGCCCGTCCCGGAGGGCTCGGCCTGGCAGGCGACGGCCGCGCCGTCCTCGTCCGTCAGGCGGATGTCCGGGACCCCGCCGGCGGGGATCGGCACCTGCACCCACACCGGGCAGGCCTTCCGGTCGTGGTTGCCGGCCTTGACCAGCACCTCCATCAACTCGATTGCGCTCACGTTCTCACCCTCCCGTTCGGGCGCCACTGGCGGCGTAGGTCTGACGCAGGTAGGCGATGCTCTCCCGGGCGATCCGCTCCGGGCCGGGCGCGAAGTCGAACACCTCAACCGAGACGTACCCGTCGTAGCCGGCGTCGCGCAGGGCGCCGAAGATGGGCACGAAGTCGATCTCGCCCGAGCCGGGGTAGCCGAGGTTGGCGTCGTTGGCCTGGACGTGGGCGACGTAGGGGGCCACCCGGCGGATGATGTCCGGGATCGGCTCGCCGGTCAGCCCCTGCTCGCCGGACATGCTCTTGACGTCCAGGATCAGGCGCAGGCGGGGGCTGTCGATGGCGGTGATGACGTCCAGGGCCTCGGTCGTGGTGCGGATGAAGTCGCACTCCGGCAGCGGCAGGGGCTCGAGGCACAGGGTCACCCCGGCGCTCTCGGCCACCGGCAGGGCCTCGGCGAACGCGTCGATCAGCCACTCCCGGGCCTGGCCGGCGCTGACCCCTTCCTTCAGGTTGCGCTGCTTCGGCGAGCCGAAGACGAGCACCCTGCCCCCGACGTCCCCGCAGAAGCGCATCAGCTCCTTGAGGTAGTCCGTCGTGCGCCGGCGCACGGCCGGGTCGGGGTCGGTGATGTACATGCCCTCCGGTCCGACGAGCAGCCAGTGCAGGCCGATCACCTCGACCCCGCTCGCCGCCAGCCGCACGATCTCGGCCCGGCGGGCCGCCGGCACGTCGGTGACGGACGGTGCGATGGTGAACGGGGCCAGCTCGACGCCCTGGTCACCGCACGCACGGCGACGAACTCGAGCTGCCGGGCCAGGTCCCAGCCCTCGAACATCTCGTTGCACGTCCCGAGCTTCATCGGCCGGCCAGTGTAGCAATCGGTAGCGCCCCGCTGGGGCGTGTTCAGGCTGCCTCGTATCGCGAGCGAGCGCATGGGAGGCACAATTCGCATGGATCGGCTGCGCGCGGCCGTCGTCGGCTCCGGCGGGATGGCCTACACCCGAGCCGCCCACGTCCAGGGGGACGAGCGGGCCGAGGTGGTCTGCGTCTCCTCCCGCAATTTGGTGACCGGACGGGCCCTGGCCGAGCGCTGCGGCGTCCCCTACGTCGAGGACTGGGAGTCGGCCATCGGACGGCCCGAGGTGGACGCCGTCTTCGTCACCACCCACAACGACAGCCACGCCGCCATCGCCCTGGCCGCGCTCCAGGCCGGCAAGCACGTGCTCGTGGAGTACCCCCTGGCGATGACCCTGCGGGAGGCGGACGTCCTGCTCGACCGGGCGGCGTCGGGGAAGCGCATCCTGCGCGTGGGGCACGACCACGCCGGCGTCGGCTGGCACCTGGGGATCAAGGCCGCCGCCGCCGGGCTGGGCGAGCTGCTGGCGATCAACGGCGTGCTCACCACCCCCACCCCGGCGGCGGGCGCAGCATCTGGCGCAACCAGCGCCTCTCCGGTCCACCGCTGATGGTGGGGATCGCCTACGTCTACCACCTGCTCGACCTCTTCGGGCGGATGGCCTGGGTGGAGGGCACCAGCCGCTACGAGGGCCTGGACGACGGCGGCTTCTACCGCTCCAGTGTCACCACCCTGACCGCCGGATTCGTCAACGGCGGCGTCGGGCAGCTGCTCTACGTGCGCGGCTTCGCCGTCCCGCGCAGCGAGCAGGCCGAAATCGATGATGATGAGCAACGGATTCCTCTCCTACCGGGGGTACGTCTCGGGCAGCCACTCCACCGAAGGGCACCTCACCCGGGTGACCGGCGCCGGCTCGGAGCGGCTGGCCTTCCCGGAGGTGGCCCTCGCCGGGGCCAGCCGTCAGACCACGGACGCCTTCCTGACGGCCGCGCTCGACCGGGGTGGCCCGGGGCCGGGACCGGCGCCGGCCACCCGGCTGGCCCGCGAGGCGGTCGCCGTCGCCCTGGCCGCCGAGGAGTCCGCCGCCGGCGGCGGTCGGATCGCCCTCAACTGAAGGCGCCGGGCGGGGTGCGACGGTGACTGACCGGGAGCCCGATCTGCCGGCGCTACGTGCAGGACCTGCTGGCCACCTTGCGCACGCGCGATCCGGCGGCGTACCGGGCGTTCGTCTCGCGCTGGCGCGAGCTGCACCAGCGCGGCGCGGCCGAGCAGCTGCTGGCGAGCGACGACGCCGCGCTGCGCCTGCGCATGGAGCGGATGATCCTGGACAATCCCGTTCTGGCCGAGCTGCACGGCCCGGCCCGGGATTACCTCACCGCCCACGGCGCAGGCCCGCGCGCCGGCGGCGGCGCCGGGCGCCGGGCCAACGGTGCGCCTGCGCCGCCGCCGGCCGGCGCGGGCGCCGCGCGAGGAAGGGCCCGGTCGATGACGGAACCGCCCCCGCCGGAGGATGGTGGCGCCGGCCGGCGCGAGCTGCCCCTGTTCCCGCTCTCCACCGTCCTCTTCCCCGGGGCGTTCCTCCCCCTGCACATCTTCGAGCTGCGCTACCGGACGATGATCCGGCGCTGCCTGAGGGCCACCGAGCCGGAGTTCGGCGTGCTGCTGATCAAGGAGGGGGATGAGGTGCTGGAGGACGCCGGGGGGCAGCGCCGGGGGCGCCCGCCGATGCCCTATCCGGTGGGGACGGTGGCCCGCATCTTCGACGCCCGGAGCGCAGACGACGGCCGCCTGCGCATCGCCTGCGTCGGCACCGAGCGCATCCGCCTGCGCCGGCTCGTCCAGGAGGAGCCGTACCTCGTTGGGGAGGTCGAGCCGCTGGTGGACGCGGACGAGCCGGAGGGCGAGGCCGGCCGGACCGACCTCTCGGACTCCGTGCGCCGCGGCATCGGCGGGCTGCTCAAGGCGGTGCGCGAGGGGACACCGGAGAGCGACGTGCGGCAGCGCCTGCTGATCGACGCCGCCGAGCGGGCGGTACCGACCGACGCCGGCGAGCTCTCGTTCTTCGTCCCCCGGCTGCTGAGCGTCGCCTCACCCGAGGAGCGGCAGCGCCTGCTGGACGCCCCGAGTCTGCGCCAGCGTCTCTACCTCGAGCACCGCCTGCTGGCCCGGGAGCGGCTGCACGTGCTGCGCCTCAAGCGGGCCGGCAGCCGGCCGCGGTTCGACTCGAGTTTCGGCTCGCCCTCGCTGAACTAGCCGGGGCGCGGACCGGGTCAGCCCCGCCAGCGGAGCACGGCGGCGCCCCAGCTGAGGCCGCCGCCGAAGCCGGTCATCAGGATGTCGTCGCCCGGGCCGATGCGACCGCTCTCCACCGCCTCGCACAGCGCGATGGGGATCGACGCGGCCGAGGTGTTGCCGTAGCGGTCGAGGTTGACGAAGGTGCGCTCGGGGGAGATGCCGAGGGAGGCGGCCGCGGAGAGCATGATTCGCATGTTGGCCTGGTGGGGGATGAACAGGTCGACGTCGTCCACCGTCAGCCCGGCCTGCTGCACCGCCTGCAGCGCCGCCCGGGGGGCGACGGTGACCGCGAAGCGGTAGACCTCCTTGCCGTTCATGCGGATGTAGTGCTGAGCGCCCGCGACCGACTCGACCGACGCCGGACGGCGGCTGCCGCCGCCGGGAATCCACAGCAACTCGCCGCCTGAGCCGTCCGAGCCGAGGACGCAGCTGAGCAGCCCGTCTGGCCCTTCGCCGGCCTCGAGCAGCACGGCGCCGGCGCCGTCGCCGAAGAGGACGCAGGTGCTGCGGTCCTGCCAGTCCAGCAAGCGGGACATCGTCTCGGCCCCGATCACCAGCACCCGGCGGAAGACGCCGGCGGCGATCGTGCCCTGCGCCATGGCCAGCCCGTAGACGAAGCCGGAGCAGGCCGCGTTGAGGTCGAAGGCGCCCGCTCGCGAGGCGCCGAGGGCGTCCTGCACGAGGCTGGCCGTGCTCGGCATGCCGCCGAACTCGGGGGAGAAGGTGCAGACGATCACCAGGTCGACGCTCTCGGCGCCGACCCCGGCCACGGCCAGCGCCTGACGCCCGGCCTCGGTGGCGAGGGTGAAGGTGGACTCGTCCGGGCCGGCGATGCGCCGCTCGCGAATCCCGGTCCGGGTGCGGATCCACTCGTCGCTGGTGTCCACCATCGCCTCGATCTGCGCGTTGGTGAGCACCCGCTGGGGGAGGGCCTTCCCCCAGCCGGCGACGCTGGCCCGCCACATGGTTGGCAAGAGGATACCTGACCCCATGACGCCACCTTCCGCCCCCGAAAACGGGGGGACGGGCCGGCCGGCGGCGTCTCCCGTACGCCCGGATCAGGACTCGGCCGGGAGCGCCGCCGGGTCAGGGCGCACGGTCATCAAGGGCTGCCCCGGCGGTCACCGAGCGGCCGTTGGCGACCAGCACCTCCACCACCGTGCCGGCCACCTCGGCGTGGATCTCGTTGAAGGCCTTCATCGCCTCGACGAGGGCCACCACCTGGCCGACCTCGATCTCGTCGCCAGGGGAGACGTAGGGAGGCTCCTCCGGCTTAGGGGCGCCGTAGAAGACCCCGGCCAGCGGGGCCAGGACGGCCGTCAGCCCGTCTTCGGCTGCGCCCGGAACGTCTCCCCCAGCGGCCAGGCCGTCGCCGGCGCCGGGCGCATCGACCGGCGGCGCCACGCCGGGGCGCTGGCGGAGGTAGAGGGTGGCCCCGCCGGCGGTCACGTCCAGCTCGGTGACGCCGCTCGCGGCCAGCTCCTTGAGCAGCGCCGGAAGGGCGGCCAGGAGTCGCGCGCGCTCGCTCTCCATCCGTACCGCGCTCCCTACGCGCCGCCCGCCGGCCGTCTTCGACGGCGCGGAACAGGAGGGTGGCGTTGTGTCCGCCGAAGCCGAAGCTGTTGGTCATGGCCGTGCGCACCGCCAGGCGGCGGGCCCGGTTGGGGGTGTAGTCCAGGTCACAGTCCGGATCGGGGATCTCGTAGTTCAGGGTGGGAGGCACGACGCCGCACTCGATGGCTTTGATCGCCACCACGGCCTCGACGCTGCCGGCGGCTCCGAGCAGGTGGCCCATCGCCCCCTTGGTCGAGCTGATCGCCAGCCGTCCGGCGGCGGCGCCGAAGGCGGTCTTGATCGCCGCCGTCTCGGCGCGGTCGTTCAGCGGGGTGCTGGTGCCGTGGGCGTTGAGGTAGTCCAGCGTCGGACGGGTCGAGTCCCGCGCCGGCCAGCGCCTGGCGCATGCAGCGCACGGCGCCCTCGCCGCTCTCCGGAGGGGCGGTCAGGTGGTAGGCGTCGGCGCTGGCCCCGTAGCCGGCCACCTCGGCGTAGATCCGGCGCCGCGCGCGCCGGGCCAGGTCCTCCCGTTCGAGCACGACCACGGCCGCGCCCTCGCCCATGACGAAGCCGTCGCGCTCGCGATCGAACGGGCGTGAGGCGCGCTGCGGCTCGTCGTTGCGGGTGGAGAGCGCCCGGGCGGCGGCGAATCCGGCGATGCCGATGGCGGTGATCACCGCTTCGGCGCCCCCGGCCAGGATGACGTCGGCGCGCCCGGCGCGGATGGCGGCGGCGGCCTCGCCGATGGCGTGGGCCCCGGTCGCGCAGGCGGAGACGATGGCCATGTTCGGGCCCCGCGCGCCGAGAGAGATGGAGATCTGCCCTGAGGCCATGTCGCAGATCATCATCGGCACGAGGAAGGGGCTCACCCGGTCGGGGCCCCGCCGGCGGAGGACGTCGAACTGCTCGCTCAGGGTGACCAGCCCGCCCATCCCGGAGCCGACGTAGACGCCGCAGCGGTCGCCGTCGGGGAGGGGCAGCGGCAGCCCGGCGTCGGCGACCGCCTCGCGCGCGGCCGCCAGCCCGAGGAGCACGAAGCGGTCGAGCCGGCGGGCGTCCTTGGGACTGAGGTCGCAGGCCGCCTGGGGGTCGAAGCCCCGCACCTCGGCCGCGATGCGGGTGGAGAAGCCGGAGGCGTCGAACGCGCCGATCGGGCCGATCCCGCAGCGCCCCTCGAGCAGGGACGTCCAGGTGGCGGGGGCGTCCGTTCCCAGCGGGGTGACCGCCCCGACGCCGGTGACGACGACGCGCTGCTGCCCGGCGGCGGCCGCCGTCTGTGCCGAAAAGTCTCTCTCGCTCATGGAAGCACCCGTTCGAATCGACAGATTGTAGGCCCTCCACCTGTTCCGTGGGGGCGCGGCGTGCCCCCGCGGACCGGCGGGGCGGGGGAATTCGTCGCGCCCGCCGGGACGGAGCGGCGCGCGCCTCTTGCCAGGGGGTGACGCCGGGGATACTCTTACAGGAGAGGGGAAAGGGTCGTGACAGCTGTGGAACTCGGGCGGCCGCCGCAGGGGACGGACGCCTCGCCGGTGGGCGCCCTGATCAAGGCGCACCACGCCATCAGCAGCCGGCTGGATGACCTGCTGGAGCCGCTCGGACTCTCCGTCGCGAAGCTGGGCGTGCTGCGCCAGCTCTCGCGAGGGTCGCTGCCGTTGGGCGCGCTCGCCCAGCGGCAGTCCTGCGTGCGCTCCAACATCACCCAGCTGATCGACCGGATGGAGGCGGAGGGCCTCGTCCGCCGGGTGTCCGATCCGGACGACCGGCGGGTGACCCTCGCCGAGATCACGGAGGCCGGGCACGCCCGCCTGCAATCCGGGCGGGCCGCCCAGGCGGAGGCGGAGCGTGTCCTCTTCCGCGACCTGAACGCGGACGAGGTGCAGCAGCTCACCCGGCTGCTGGTGCGGGTGGCGACGACCGCCTAAGCGGAGAGCGCCTCGGGCACCTGCACGTTCAGCCGCCCGGCGACCTCGGTTAACGCCGCCCAGGTGTCCGCCGGCACGGGGACGCCCTGGGCCTCGCGTTCGGCGCGGGACTTCGCTTCCGGCCCGCCGGGGAGCATCACCTCCGAGAAGCCGGGGGCCGGCGGCACGGCCTTCACCGCCCCGGTGAGGGCGTCGATGGTCTGGCCGTAGAGCGCGCCGGCGGTGAAGGCCTGGGGATTGATGGCCAGCACGAAGACGCCACCGCCGCGCCCGCCCTGCGGCGGCTGCTCCGCCGTCAGGCCGGCCCCCAGCAGGGCGGTGACCAGGGAGAGGCCGTAGCCCTTGTGGCCGCCGACGGGCAGGATCATGCCCCCGGCGTAGAAGTCCTCGGCGTTGGTCGAGGGCTGCCCCTCCTTGTCCACGATGCAGCCCGGAGGCAGCGGGACGTGCTTCGCCCGTGCCACCTGGATCTTGCCCTCGGCGACCATGGTGGTGGCGAAGTCCACCACCACCCGGTCGCCCTCGCCCCCGGGGATGCCGACCGAGAGGGGGTTCGTGCCCAGGTGCCGCGCCGAGCCGCCGAAGGGAGCGGCGTGGCCGCTGTTGGGGCCGGAGGAGCCGTAGGTGATGATGGCGATGTACCCGCGCTCGGCGGCCGCCTCGCCGTAGTCGCCGAGGCGCCCGATGTGGTTGCAGTTGCGCACCGAGGCGGCGCCGATTCCCGCCGTCGTGGCCTTCTCGATGGCCACGTCCAGGGCGAAGGAGGCGGCCACCTGCCCGAAGCCGCGCCTGGCGTCGACCACGGCCGTGCCCGGCAGCTCCTTGACCACCTCCGGCCGGGCGTCGGCGACCAGCCGCCCGTCTTCGATCGAGCGCAGGTAGGCCGGGATGCGGATCACGCCGTGGCTGTCGTGGCCGGAGAGGTTAGCCTTCACCAGGTGCCTGGCGACGTGGGCCGCCAGGTCCGGCGGCGTCCCGGCGGCGGCGAAGATCTGCTGCGCCAGCGCCTCAAGCGCCTTCGGCTCGATCAGGTACGTGTCTGCCATCGGTGGCTCCCCCGGCCCGCGGTTTGCGGGCATTATACGGAGGGGCCGCCGGCCGTCCGGGGCGGGGGCGGCGCTCAGCCCCTGGCGGCGGCGCCTGCGCGCCGGCCCGGCGCGACAGGCCGGCCAGGGCGCGCAGGCCACCGGACACGGCGCGCATCCCCCAGGCCGCCGTCTGCCCGACGAGCCACTTGGCCGCGTCCTGGACGGACCGGAGGTCGTCCTCCAGCAGGGCGGCCGAGAGGCCGGCGTCCGCCAGATACCCGGCGGCGTCCTCGGGCGGACAGCCGGCGAGGGCCTGACGCACGCCGAGCAGCAGCACGGCCAGGTCGTCCAGCTGGCCGGCCACCGGAATCACGCCCGGCACCAGGTCGATCGGGGAGATCGTGTAGGCGAGCGCGGCGCCCAGGACGGCCTTACGCCCGGCGGGCACGCGCTCGTCCGCGAACAGACTCCGCGCCAGCTGGAGGTAGCGGGGGAGGCGTCCCACCGTTCCGGCCAGCCGCCAGATGGGATGACCGACGTTGCCGAAGAGACTCATGTCACTCTCAACTACGCATCAGCGGGATGCACTCTTTCAAGCCTATCACGACCCCGGGAGGAGGGCGCGCTCGCAACTCGCGACTGGTACAGGCGTTCTAGGACTCGGACGGCGCCGGTCACCGCGCCGGCGACGCCGTCCCGGTCAGCGCTCACCGCAATGGAGGGTCAGCACGCCATGGCAACCGAGACCGCACAGACCAGCACGTCCGCCCCCCCGGCGACCACCGCGACCATCGTCCACATCGAGGTCCCGGCGAACGACCCGAAGAAGCTGCAGGCCTTCTACAGCGACCTGTTCGGGTGGAAGTTCGAGGCGATGCCGGCGATGCCGGACTACGCGGCGGCGAACATCGGCGAGGCAGACGACATGCTCGGCTTCGCCGTCTTCTCCAAGATGAACGAGGGGGCCTCGCCGGTCAACTACATCGGCGTCGAGTCCCTCGCCGAGCACTCCGCCCGGATCGAGAAGCTGGGCGGCAAGGTGCTGCACTCGTTCGTCGTCAACCACATGGGCCGCGGCGCCGTCTGCACCGACCCCGAGGGCAACCCCATCGGCCTGTGGCAGAGCGACCCCTCGGCGGCGGACTAGAACTCCGCTCCGATGGAGGTCCGTTCGCTGCGGCCCGGGCTGTGGTGCTGGTCGGCGCCGCACCCGGACTGGACGCCGGCCGATGGCGGGCCAGGCGGGTGGTCGCGCGACGTCTGGGGCCTCTACTGCGAGGCGCCGGACGCCACGCTCCTGATCGATCCGCAGGCCCCGCCCGACGACACGCCGCAGGCGACGCGCTTCTGGGAGGCCCTCGACCGGGACGTCAACCGGCTGGGCCTCCCGGTGGCCTGCCTGCTGACCCAGGGCTTTCACGAGCGCAGCTCGGGTGCGGTGCTCGCCCGCTATCGGGCCGGCCCCGGGGCGAGCGTCTGGGTCCCGGAGGCGAGCCGGGGGGACGTCGACGGCGAGGTCACGAACCCGTTCGTGCCCGGTGACCCGCTGCCCCGGCGGCCTGCTCACCTTTCCCGCCGCCGAGCGGAACTCCCCTGAGGTCGTCTACTACCTGCCGGCGCACCGGGCCGCCTTCGCCGGCGACGCACTCGTCGGCGAGGGCGACGGCCGGCTACGCCTCGGCTGGATCAGCGCGGACGCGCGCGAGGCCGTCGTCGCCGCCCTGCGCCCCCTGCTCGACCTGCCCCTGGAGATGGTGCTCGTCTCCCACGGGCGCTCCGCCCTGGAGCACCCCCGGGAGGCCCTCGCCCAGGCGCTGGAACTGCCCTCCTGGGAGCGGTGACGCCCGGGCGGCGCCGGCTCCTGCCCGGGGTCCGGGATACCCGCCCCCTTCTTCCCGGCCCGCCGCGCTCGGCGTCATCTTCGGCGCGAGCGCGGCGGCGGTCGGGATCGGGCCGGCCACCGCGGCGACGATGTCCCTTCGTGCGGTGGCGGCGCGGGGGCGCGGTCGCCGGGTGACTCACGCATCCTCCCCGGAGATGGTGACGGTGCTGCGCTTCCAGCGTCGCCGGAACGAGGGGCGCACGAGGGCCTCGACGGACTGGATGGTCAGGCCGCCGTCCACCATGAGGGTGACCCCGGTGACCCAGCTGGCCTCGTCCGAGGCCAGGAACAGGGCCGCGCTGGCGATGTCCTCCGGGGTGCCGATGCGGCCGAGGGGGTAGCAGTCCACGTTGCCGCGCCACTCGGCGGCGTCCGCCTGGACGCGCGGGCGGGAGCGGTCGTTGAGGATCAGGCCGGGGCAGATGGCGTTTGCCCGGATGCCGTAGCGCCCGTAGTCCAGGGCCACGTTGCGCGTCAGCCCCAGGATTCCCGCCTTGGCGGCCGAGTAGTCCCCCATGTTGGGGTTGGTGATCACCCCGTTGGCCGACGAGATGCTCACGATCGACGGCCCGGCCGCGCGCCCGGCGCGGATCATCTCCGGAAGGGCGTAGCGGGCGGTGAGGAAGCAGGACTTGAGCCCGACGGCCAGGGAGCGGTCCCACTCCGCCTCTTCGATCTCGTGCAGGGGCTTGCCGCTGGCGGCGGCGGCCACGTTGACCACCGTGGTCAGCGAGCCGTAGGTGTCGACCGCCAGCCGCACGAGCGCCGCCACGTCCGCCGCCGCCGCCGCGTCCGCCCGGCGGGCGACGCCGCGCCCCCCGGCGGCCGCGATGGCCTGCACCGTGTCGCGGGCGCCCGCTTCGTCGACGTCTCCGACGACGACGGCGGCGCCCTCCTGAGCGAAGCGCAGCGCCGTGCTGCGCCCGATCCCCGCGCCGCCGCCACCGCTGACGACGGCCACTTTGCCGGCGAGTCGCATCCCGTTGTCCTCCTGTGCGGGCCCGGATTGTGGTCCGCGTCGGGTCGTCCACGCGGGCCGCCGGCGGCCCGGCCTCCGGTGGCGCGGCGGGGCCCGCTCCTCATAGCCCGAACGGGCGAAATGGTTGCCGGGGCGGGGCCCCGGCCGTAGCATCTTCATGCTGGCGGGAGAGGGAGAGAGTAGCGTGCCGATTCGACTTTCGGTGCGCGCCGGTGGCGCGCGGACCGAGCTCCTGGCGGCGCTCGAGCGCGAGGGCCTGGCGGGGTTCCGGTCGAGCAGTGAGCTGGCCTGGGTGGTCTTTCCGGCGCCGCCGGACGGCACCACCAGCCTGGAGGTGCTCTACGTCCCCCATCTCGACCGCTACCGGGTGGTGGCGCGCGACGCCGGCCGCGGGTCGGTCGACCGTTCGGTCGATCCGGCGCGGTTGCTCGGCGAGGTGGAGACGGCCGGAGAGGCCGCCGGCTGCGTCGCCGAGGCGCTGCTGCCGGCGCCGGTCTGAGCGCGGCGCCGGCCGCCCGGCCGGCCGCATTCCCAGTTGACGGTGCCCGGGCGGGGGTGATAGCGTCGATAACGATGACCCCGCTGGCATCGACCGACGCGCCCTCGGCGGTGGTGCAGAACCCGCCGCAGGTCGAGGACGACGTCGACGTTCGCCGGCGCCTCCTGCCCCCCTACAAAGTCATCCTCCACAACGACGACCACAACCCCATCCCCCACGTGGTGAAGGCCCTGCAGAAGTCGGTGCCCGGGATGAGCTTCGGCCGGGCGACGGCGATCATGTGGGAGGCCCACACGGCGGGGAAGGCCATCGTGGTCACCTGTCCGCTCGAGCTGGCCGAGCTCTACCAGCAGCGCCTCCTCTCGTTCGGCCTGACGGCCACGATCGAGAAGGACGACTGAGCCCTCCCCCGCAGGCCCCGCGTCCCGACGAGCGGCGCCTCCAACGCAGCGCGGCACGCGGCCGGTTCGTACCGCAGTCTGGCCCTCCCCCGCAGGCCCCGCGTCCCGAGGTGGCATGATCTCGCAGGTGACCAGCAGTCCCGCCGCGGCGCAGCACCTGCGCGACCTGGCGCAACTGCGCCGCGTCCGCGACCGGATCGACCGGGAGTACGCGCAGCCGCTGGACGTCGAGGCGCTCGCCCGGGGCGCGAACATGTCGGCCGGGCACCTCAGTCGCGCCTTCAAGCTCGCCTACGGCGAATCGCCCTACGCCTACCTGATGACGCGGCGCATCGAGCGCGCGATGGCCCTGCTGCGTCGCGGCGACCTCAGCGTCACCGAGGTCTGTTTCGCGGTCGGCTGCGCGTCGCTCGGCACCTTCAGCACCCGCTTCGCCGAGCTGGTCGGCGTCCCGCCCGGCGTCTACCGGCGCGACGCGGTGCGCGCGTCTGAGGGCATGCCGGCGTGCGTGGCGAAGCAGGTGACCAGACCGATCAGGAATAGAGAAGCGCCCGCGCCCAAGTCGCTCCTACCATGACCGCCATGGACATCACCATTCACGCCAGCTTCCTGCCGCACGACGACCCGGACGCCGCCCTGGCCTTCTACCGCGACGTCCTCGGCTTCGAGGTCCGCAACGACGTCGGGTTCGGCGGGATGCGCTGGATCACGGTCGGCCCCGCCGGCCAGCCGGGCACGTCCATCGTCCTGATCCCGCCGGTCGCCGACCCCGGCGTGACCGAAGAGGAGCGCCGCACCATCGTGGAGATGATGGCCAAGGGCACCTTCGCCGGCATCCTGCTCGCCACCTCCGACCTCGACGGCTCCTTCGAGCGGTTGCAGGCCAGCGGCGCCGAGATCGTCCAGGAGCCGACCGAGCAGCCGTACGGCGTGCGCGACTGCGCCGTGCGCGACCCGGCGGGCAACCTGATCCGCATCCAGGAGCAGCGCTGAGCCGTCGGGCGCCGGCCGGCCGGCGCCGCCGGGGCTCACGCCGGCCCGCGCCGCCCGACGTACAGGTGGTGCGCCGACGCCCCCAGCAGATCGGGGTCGGTGCAGGTCTCCACGATCAGGCGCAGCCAGTCCGCCCACTGCCCGTCCGGCAGGCGGTTGACGGCCTGCTCCTGGAACGCGGCGAAGCCCTCGGCGGCGGCCAGGGCGACGGTGCGGAAGCCGCGGCGCTCGAAGAGGCGCCGCAGCTCGGCCGGACGCAGGTAGGCGGCGTCCGTCCAGGCCGCGCCCGGCACCGCTGGGGCGACGCCCTGGCCCAGGGCGAGGCGCAGCTCCGGGGCCGCGATCTGCTCCGGCCAGTGCTGGAGGGCCAGCCGGGCGGGGGTGTAGCGGGCGACGGCGGAGGCGAAGACGGCGCCCCCCGGGCGCAGCACGCGGCGCACCTCGGCGACGCACCGCCCCCGCTGGCGGGCGGTCAGCAGGTGGTACAGGGGCCCGAGCAGCAGCACGGCGTCGAAGTGCCCGTCCGGCCAGCGGGAGAGATCGCGCACGTCCCCCTCCTCGACCGCCTCGAAGCGCTCCTCGACCCCGGCGACGGCGCCCCACTCCCGGGCCAGCTCGAGGCAGTGCGGCGAGAGATCGAGCAGCGAGACGCGGTGGCCCGCCTGAGCCAGGGCGACGGCGTAGCGCCCCGGGCCGCTGCCGGCGTCGAGGACGCGCGAGTCCGGGGCGAGGGCCTCCCGCACGAAGCGCCAGGTGACCTCGAACTCGATCCGGGCGTAGCGGTCCTTGGCCAGGCGCTCCAGCTCCTCGGCGGCGTAGGTCTGGTAGTGCGCGCGCACCCGTTCCAGGGCGCTCCCGTCGGCGCTCATGGCCCCAATCCTACGCCGACGAACACAGTAGCTCAGGAGACAACAAGAAACTTGAGCGTTCATAAGGCAAGGTTATTGACATCTAGACCACCATCGTGATACGGTAGAGACATCACGCAGCGCTCCCGAGGAGGAACCGTCCGCCATGGCCCGCATCGTCCGCTTTGAGCCCTTTAGCGTCGCCCCCCGTCGCCCGCGTCCGGCGCTCGACCGCGCTTTCGACCGCATGGTGCTCGACACGCTCGGCCTCGCCCCGCGCTACGCCGAGGCCCGCCGTCCCGGCCTGACCAGCAACCTCTACGAGACCGAGTCCGGCTATTCCGTCGAGCTGCCCCTGCCGGGCGTCAAGGCGGAGGACGTGGAGATCAGCGTGCAGGAGAACCTGCTCGCGCTCACGGTCAAGCGCCAGTGGAGCGCCCCCGAGCAGGCCCGCGTGCTCTGGCAGGGCTTCGGCTCCGGCGAGTGGCAGCAGACCTTCACCCTGCCCGGCGAGGTCGACGCCGAGCGGGTCGCCGCCCACCTGGAGGACGGCGTGCTGCGCCTGCAGCTCCCCAAGGCAGCCCACGCCCGCCCGCGCCAGATCAAGGTGCAGGGCGGCGCTGAGGCGGTGAAGCCGAACGAGGACGGCGCCGCCGCGCCCGAGACGGCCGGCGTCTGAGCGCCCTGAGGCGCGCGCCCCTTCCGCGGACAACCGCTACCGCTTCCTGGGCGACCCGGGGCCTCCACTGGCCCCGGGTCGCTGATTCCTCCGCCCCCGCAATGGGGGCCTCACCCCACCCCCCGCCGGGGACATCGTGATATGCTTCACAAAGTCCCTGAGGCGAGCGCGCGGCGGGCGTCGCCCGCCGGACGGCAGCGGGACGAGGCCTGGACTGAGGGGAGTCACCGTTCGATGTGGGCACGCGCCGCACTGTGCAGCGCCCTGGTCGCTGTGGCGATCGGGCTGGCCGGCTGCGGCGGCAGCGCCGGGGCGACCGACGCCGCCGGCGACGGCCCCGGAACGACCGTCGTCGGCCTGGATTCGATGAAATTCAATCCGGACGCCGTCACGGTGAAGGCCGGGACGGCGGTGAAGTTCACCTTCCGCAACGGGGGCATCCTGCCCCACGACTTCATCACCGAGGGCGCCGACCAGAACGTGCGCCTGACCAACATCACCGGCGGCCGGGCCGGCAGCGGCACGTTCCTGGCGAACAAGCCGGGCACCTACAGCGTCGTCTGCGTGCAGCCGGGCCACAAAGAGGCGGGCATGACCGCCAGGATCGTCGTGGAGTGACCCGGTGACGCGCGGGGGGTAACGCCGGCGCCGGCGCGAACTACCTCTGCCCCCCGCTGGGGCGAGGCCCGCCGGTCCAGGAAGCTGGACCGGCGGGCCTCGCCCTGACTCCTGTCGCTCAGCTCCGGGCGCCGCGCCCGGCCCGGCTCAGCACTCGCTGTAGCCGCAGCTGTGGCACTTGGCGCACCCTTCCTCGTAGACCAGGGCGGCGTCGCCGCACTCCGGGCAGAGGTCGGCCTTGATGCTGCGCCCGAGCAGGAGCTGCGCCGGCTCGGGGGCCGCCGGCGGCGCCGCCGGGGCCTCGGGGAAGGGCGCCTGGGCGGCCAGATTGACCACCTCCATCCCGCCGAGGAACTCGGCCAGCACCTGGGCGATGGCGTCCGGCAGGGAGCGCACGCGGTTGCGCCCGAAGCCGAGCTGACGCCCCCCGCCGATCCCGGAGAGCTGGTCGACCACCTCCTGCAGGCGCTCGCCCGCCGAGAGGGGCGAGGGCAGACGCAGGACGAGGGAGATCAGCCGGCCGAGGGCCTCGGTCACGGCGGCCGTATCCGATCCGGCCTTACCCACCTGGAGGAACACCTCGAACGGTTGCCCGCCCCCGTTGCGGGTCACGGTGGTGAACATCGTGCCCAGGGGCGTCGGCATGCGGTAGGTGATCCCCTCGGCCGCCCGCGGGCGGGGCTTGAGGTGCTGGCCCGGCTCGGGCGTGCCGCCGAAGGAGAGGCCGAGCTGCACGGCCTCAGGGGAGGCGTGGCCGGCGACCCCGTCCGGGACGGGGAGCCGCGGCGGGGCGGCCGGCGCCGCCTCGGGCGCGGCGGCGGCCTTCGGCTTCTCCTCGATGTGCGAGAGCACGCCCTCCCGGCAGCCGTCGCGGAAGTAGGTGACGCCCTTGCAGCCGTAGTCGTAGGCCTTGATGTAGAGCTCCTGCACCTGCTCGACGGTGTGGTCGTTCGGGGCGTTCACCGTCTTGGAGATGGACGAGTCGGTGAACTGCTGCACCTTGGCCTGGACGCGGACGTGCTCCTCCGGGCTGAGGTCGTTGGCCGAGACGAACCAACCCGGCGCCGTGGCGGCCGCGGCCTCGGGGTGCTCGTCCTTCCAGGCCTGCAGCAGGGGGTGGTAGAGGATGTGCTCGCCGGTGCGGTCGCGGCGCACCATGGCGAAGTCGAAGACCGGCTCGATGCCGGACGAGACGCCGGCCAGCAGCGAGGTCGTGCCCGGTCGGGGCCTGCGTCAGCAGCACGGCGTTGCGGATCCCGTTGCGGGCGATCTTCTCCTGCACCGGCGCCGCCAGGCGCTTGATGAAGCGCCCCTGCAGGTACTTCTCCCGGTCGAACATGGGGAACGGCGCCTTCTCGGCGGCGAGGTCGGCCGAGGCGTCGTAGGCCGCGTCGCGGATGGTGCGGTAGATGCGCTCGATCACCGGGACGCTCTCGTCCGTGCCGTAGGGGATGTGCAGCTTGATCAGGGCGTCGGCCAGGCCCATCGTGCCCAGCCCGGTGCGCCGCGTGCTGAGCTGGGCGCGGGCGTTCTCGTCGAAGAAGTACTCGGTGGCGTCGACGACGTTGTCCAGGAAGCGCATGGAGATGCGCGACGCCTCGGCCAGGGCCTCGTAGTCGAAGACGCCGGGGGTGTCCGCGGTGCCCCCGGCGACGAACGCTGAGAGGTTCAGCGCCCCCAGGTTGCAGACGCCCCACTCCGGCAGCCCCTGCTCGCCGCAGGGGTTCACGCAGATGATGTTCTCGTAGTACCAGGTGTTCGACTCTTCGTTGTAGCGGTCGATGAAGACGAGGCCGGGCTCGCCCGCCTCCCAGGCGCTCTCGCAGATCATGTTCCACAGCTGGCGGGCGGGGAGGGTCTTGCGCACCTCGCCGTTCCACACCAGGCGCCACTCGGCGTCCGCCTTGACCGCCTCCATGAAGGCGGTCCGAGACGCAGACGGAGAGGTTGGCGTGGTTGATCGTTGGTCAGATTCTTCTTGACCGTGATGAACTCTTCGATGTCCGGGTGGTCGTCGTTGAGCATCAGCATCAGCGCCCCGCGCCGCGAGCCGCCCTGCTGGATGACGTCGCCGGTGGCCACCGAATAGAGCTCGGCCCAGGAGCAGGGGCCGGAGGCGGTGCCGTTGACGGTCTTGATGTAGCTGCCCTTGGGGCGCAGCGAGGAGAGGTTGATGCCGACGCCGCCGGCCCGGGCCATGATCTCGGTCATGACCTTGAGGTTGTCCAGGATGCCGCTGCGGGCAGTCCTCCGGGCTGGGGATGACGAAGCAGTTGTAGTAGGTGACGTGGTGGCCGGTGCCGGCCCCGGAGAGGATGCGCCCCCCGGGCACGAACTTGAAGTCGGAGAGGACGTCGTTGAAGCGCTCCTCCCAGTGCCGGCGCGCCTCGTCCGTGGTCTCCACCTCGGCGATCGCGCGGGCCACCCGGCGCCACATCTGCTCCGGGTAGTGCTCGACGGCCTGCCCGGTCTCGTCCTTGAGGGCGTAGCGGTCCATGAAGACCTTGCCCCGGATGCCGTCCAGGACCGTGCCCGCCGCCGGCAGCTGGATGTCCCTGGGGCCGCCGGGCTGCTGACCGACGTGATCTTGAACGGTTGCCATCGTTCCCTCCCGAACGGGTGCTGGATGTCCGCTGCGCCTGACGTCGCACGCGGCCGCGCTGCCGAGTCCGTCCTTGCAGGCCCTATGCCACTAAATGTGCGGTTCGTGCACATCCTACCACTACGGGTAGCGTCGTCAAGGGCTACTTCAGGACAAAGTGCGCCAGTGTAGCGGCGCGGCCGCGGGGCCCGAGAAGCGGAGCGGCCGCCGCTGCTCTTAACGAGCGGCGTCGATCGTTCGCCCGAGGCGGCGGATACCCTCCACCAGCTCGTCGGGCGGCAGGAAGGAGAACGCCAGGCGCATGTTGCGCCGGCCGTCGCCGTGGGCGAAGTAGCTCGCCCCGGGGATGTAGCTCACCCCGGCCGCGGCCGCGGGCGCCAGGAGCCGCCGCGTCCATCCCCTCGGGGAGGGTGACCCAGGTGAAGAAGCCGCCGTCCGGGCGCGTCCAGGAGACGTCCGGCGGCGCGTACTCGGCGAGGGCGTCCATCATGGCGTCGCGCCGGGCGCGGTAGATGCCGCGCAGGTCGGCGATGTGCGCCGCGAGCCGGGAGGTCGATCCGCCGTCGCCGGCGGCGAAGGCGGTGGCCAGGTAGCAGGCGAACGGGCTCGTGCCGACGTCCACTTTCAGCTGCAGCAGCCGGGGCAGCAGGGCCCGCGGCGCCACGAGATACCCCAGGCGCAGGCCGGCGGCCAGGATCTTGGAGAACGTGCGCACCTGGAAGACGAGGGCCTCGGGGTCGAGCGAGTAGAGGGAGGGCAGGGCCTCCCCGTCGTAGCGCAGCTCGCTGTAGGCGTCGTCCTCGAGGACGGCGGCGCCGAAGCGGCGGGCGACCGCCACCAGCTCCGTGCGCCGCTCCAGGCCCAGGGTCACCCCGCCCGGATTGTGGAAGGTGGGGATGGTGTAGATCAGCTTCGCCCGGCGCCCCTCCCGCTGGAGGCGCTCCAGGAGCGCCTCCAGGGCGGCCGTGTCCATTCCCTGGCCGTCGACGGGCACCTCGTGCAGGTCGGCCTCGGCGTTGCGGAAGGTCTGCAGGGCGCCGATGAAGGTCGGCGCCTCGACGACCACCACGTCTCCGGGATCGACCAGCAGGTGGGTCACCAGATCGATGCCCTGCGAGCCGCCGACGGTGACCAGCAGGTTGTCCGCGGTGACGCCGATTCCCTCGGCGCCGAGCTTGGCGACGAGCAGCTCGATGAAGGCCGGGGGGCCGGCGATCGGGCCGTACTGGAGGGCGTCCCGGCCGCTGCGCTGCAGCATGCGACCGGCGGTCTCCACCAGCACATCGATGGGGAACGAGCCGGGGTCGGGGAAGCCGTAGGTGAGGGGGATGACGCCCGGCGGCGAGGCAGCGCCGGCGCGGAAGAGCGCCGGCGCGGCGCGGGCGGCGCGCCGGGCGAGCAAGGGCTGGAAATCGATCACAGGCAGACGTCCGGGGGCCGAGGCCGGGGGTGCGGGCGCCGCGACCGGCGTGGCGCCCGGGCCCCGGCCGGCGGGCCGCGTCTCAGGCGAAGCTCGCCGTTCCGGCGATCCGGGCCATCTGCACGGCCTTGTCGTAGTTCTCGGCGACCTTGCCCCAGTTCATGTTCTTGAAGAAGGCCTTGATGTAGTCCGCCCGGGCCGAGCCGTAGTCCATGAAGTAGGCGTGCTCGTAGACGTCCAGGGTCATCACCGGGATGGTGCCCCAGACCCCGCCCTGGTTGTGGGCGTCGGCGATGAAGATGTGCAGCTTGCCGTCGGTGGGATCGAGCGCCACGTTGGCCCAGCCGCGGGCGGCCATCCCGCCGGCGTGGAGCTCGGTGGTGAAGGCGTCGAAGGAGCCGAAGTCCCGGGTGATCTGCTCGGCCAGGGCGCCCGCCGGCGCGCTGCCGTCGCCGCCCAGGTGGCTGAAGTACAGCTCGTGGAGGATCTGCCCGTCCGCGTTGAAGGTCTCTTCGTGCTTCAGGGCGCGGTACTCGCTGTAGGTCTGGGCGGACTTGCTGCGGTCGGCGTTGGGCAGCGCCGCCTCGATCTCGTTGCGCTTGTTGACGTACCCGGGGTAGAGCTTGTCGTGGTGGGTCTCGATGGTCTGCGCCGAGATGCCATCCAGGGCATCCTTGGCGAAGGGGAGGTCCTTGACCGCGAAGGGCATGGGAGTGCTCCTTTCCTGCCGGCCGTCGTTGGGCGTACCATCACCATAGCCCCAGAAATCGCGGAGCGTCAAGGCGCGTCCAGGTTACGCACTGGGGCGATCCAAGGAGAGCGGGGCAGTGAAAGTCGTCTGCACGGGGATGTCCGGGACCGGCCGGACGAGCTACGTCCGGGGGGTCGCCGAGGCCGCCCGGGCGGCGGGACAGACCCTCCACGTGTTCGACGTGCGGGACGCCATGTTCCACCTGGCGCGGGAGCGCGGCGAGCACCTCGAAGAGGAGACCGTCCTGGACGTCTTCCCCACCGCCCTCGGCGCCTACCGCGCAGGCGGCCCTGGAGCGCATCGCCGCCGAGGTCAAGGCCCTGCCGGAGGACAAGTCCTGGATCCTGGTGACGCACGCCACGTTCTCCTGGAACTACTCGATCGTCCCCGGCCTCGACGTCTACTACCTCAACCTGCTGCAGCCGGACCTGTACGTGACCATCGCGGACGGCATCCTCTCCATCCGCGCCCGGCTGACCGAAGAGCGCTGGCAGCGGCTGTACACGGTCAACAACCTGCTCTGGTGGCGGGACGTGGAGCGGGCCTCGACCGAGATGATGGCCGCCTGGCAGCGCAAGCCGCACTACCTCATCGGGCGCCGGCAGGGCCCGGAGACGCTGCACCGCCTGATCTTCGCCCCCCAGACCACCACCACCTACCTGTCCTACCCGATGACCCACCTCCAGGGTGAGGAGCTGCTCGCCCGCCTCGAAGCGTTCCGGCAGCGCCTGGGGCAGCGGGTGATCGTCTTCGATCCGGCGGCGGTCGACGACTTCACCGTGGACCTCGACGCCCCGGTGGGCTTCTCCGACGGCAGCGTGCAGGCCGGCGACGTCGGGGCGACCCTGAGCTCGACCAAGCTGGAGGGGGACGTCCCGGACGGCGCCGGACGCGGTGGCGCCTTCGGCGGCGTCGGCGGCCCGGCGAGCAAGACCGGGCGGGCGCGCGACCTGATCCTGGACGCCCGCGACGGCTCAGACGGCGGCCCGCCCCGCCCGGAGAACGCGGAGAACCTGGAGCACATCGACGGCCAGATCGTCGACCGCGACTACAAGCTGATCGAGCAGTCCCAGACGGTGGTCGTCTACTACCCCACGACCACCCTCTCCGCCGGCGTCATCTGTGAGATGAAGGAGGCCATCCACCGGGGCAAGCGGGTCTACGCCCTGTGGCTGCCGGAGCAGCCCCCAGCCCCTTCTTCACCCGCTACTGCACCCGCTGGTTCCGGGAGGAGGAGGCCCTCTTCGCCTACCTGGACGAGGCCGGGATCGCCCCGGCGCAGGGGGAACGTCCCGGGTCCCAAGTCCCGGGCCCCAGGTCGGCCACGCCGAAGCGGAAGAGCCCGGCGACGTCCCGCGGTTAGCCCCGGAACCCCAACTCCCGACCCGGGCCCTGGGCCCCGGGACGTCATCGCCCCATCGGCAGGGGGAGCTGGGCGGCCGTGCGGCGCTGCCCGTCGAACCGCGCTTCGAGCACCGCCCCGACCTGCTCGGCCGTGGGCAGGACGACTCCGTTGCGCGAGCGGGTGGCGGCCACCTGGGCCAGCTCCCGGGCGGCGGCCGAGGCCACGTCCCCGGTGCTGACCACCGCGCTGCCCCGGGTCTTCAGCTCCGCCTCGACGCCGGCGGCGACGCGCTTGAGGGCGTTACCCGGCAGCTCCGCGCCGGCGGCAACGAGCGGCGGCCTGAATCCAGGAGCGGGTGAAGTCGATGCGCGCCCCCTGCCCGTCCTCGACGATCAGGCCGGGGGAGCGGGCGGTCTCGTAGGTGGTGAAGCGGGAGCGGCAGCGGCCGCACTCGCGCCGCCGGCGCACCGTCTCCTCGGACTTCGCGTGTCTCGATGACGCTGGTCTTGGGGTGCTCGCAGTAAGGGCAGCGCATCCTTCCCGCCCTCACTCTAACGCTACAGGCGGGTCTTGACCAGGTTCAGGAACTCACCCCGGATCGCGCCGCCGGCGGCAACCGTGGTCAGGTAGATCAGGGGGTCGTAGTCGTCCAGGCCGGACGTGGACGTGTACTCGGCCGTCGTGCGCCCCCGAGCGTGCAGCCACTCCAGGGCGTGGTCGTAGAGGGTGGAGCCGAGCTGGCGCCCGCCGTACTCGCGCGCGACCAGGACGCACCACTGGAAGGTGTCCTCGCCCTCGGCCGCGTCGCGGGCGTCGCAGAGTCCGACCAGGTTGCCGTCCCGGTAGGCCAGGAAGTAGGTCTGCGGGCCGTCCTGCCCGGCGCGGCGACGTCCTCGATCACCTGGCGGCGGATCCCGGCCGAGGCGCGGTTGAACTGGTCCTCCAGGTCCTCCGGCTGCAGCTCAACCCGCAGCCACTTCTGGTCCTCGCGCGGCTCCTTCCACCAGCGGAAGTAGGGCTGGTAGGAGTTGAGGATGAAGCGGGCGACCGTCTCCGGGTCGGGGTGGTGTTCCTGGCGCACCTCGAAGTCCGGGCTCCGCTCGATCGGCTTGCGGGCGTCCAGGTCCCAGCCGAGGACGACCGTCGGCCGCCAGGACCAGTAGCCCTGGCGGTAGAAGTACGAGGCCCAGCCCTTGCCGTCGACGACGACGGCGTCCACTTTCTCGGCGCCCGGGCCTTCAGCCGCGCCTCGGCGGCCTCGATCAGGCGCTCCGGCAGGCCGGTTTCGCGCTGGTCGTCGTCGACGATCAGGTCCGCGATCAGGCCGTGGGGGCGCGACGGGCGCTCGCGCATGGCCAGGCGCACGGCGCCGAGCACCGGCTCGTCCCGGCGCCGGCGGGCCGGCCGCCGCGAGCGCCGGGCGACGAGCACCTCGCTCGGGCCGTACCACAGCTGATTCAGCTCCGACCGCACGGCGCCGAGGCGCGCCGGGGCAATTGCAGGGCGACGATCTGCACTTCGGGCTCGACGGCGGTCATTCGGTCCTCCCAGCGGATTGGCGCGCTCAGTCGCGGTAGCGCTCGATCCGGGAGAGCTGGTGCCGCAGCCAGACGTCGCGCGAGATGGTGGGCTGGGTGTACGCGGTGACGGTGCAGAACCCGTTGTCCACCAGCATCTGGAACAGGCTGTGGTACT
The DNA here is from genome assembly GCA_963777975.1 of uncultured Chloroflexia bacterium. Lineage (GTDB taxonomy): Bacteria > Chloroflexota > Limnocylindria > Limnocylindrales > CSP1-4 > CSP1-4. Next base: position 506,408 of record CAVZSO010000002.1, read on the forward strand.
CCCGTTCGAGGTAGTCCATCGTCAGCATGGCCGGAGCCATCTTGGCCAGCCGGGTCTGGAGCAGAGTGATGGACTTCTCCAAAATCTCCTCCGGCTGGTACACCTGGCCGTACGCGAACGACGGGTCGTTCATCACTCTGCGCATGCGTTCGGGCACCTGGCAGCCTTTCGCGGGCGAGATGTCGCCTCTGGCGGGCGAAGCTGGGCCTGGGCGCGGTCCTCGCCCCCGGCCGGGCCGGCCGAACGCCGTGCCCGCTGCCCGACGGCGGAGGGGCCGACGCAGGGCGAACGGGGCGTGCGCCCCGCCGGCAGTGCTCCGTTCAGTACGCGGAGATGGTGGTAGGCCAGCCGGCAGCCGGGGCCGGGCCGGGTCAGCACCGCCGGGGCTCGTTGACCGGGTACGGGGGGCGCCCGCCGCCAAGGACGGCGAGGATGTTCT
>CAVZSO010000003.1:0-447260 GCA_963777975.1 uncultured Chloroflexia bacterium
GTCGGACGTGAGGCCCGGACGTCGGCGGTATCGGCGTCGCGGGCAGCTTCGGCGACACCTAGGTTCAGGGTCCAGCTCCTCGTGGTGCCGGAGCAGGGATTCGAACCCTGACGAGGTTGCCCTCAGCCGATTTTAAGTCGGCCGCGTCTGCCATTCCGCCACTCCGGCCCGGCCGAGTCTAGCGCCGGTCTCGGCTGCTGCGACGCGCCTGGACGAGGTCGGACTGCGGCAGGGCTCAGCCGGTATCGATACCAGAGCCTGGCACTCGGCGCCGGAACGGCACGACCGCGGCCTGAGCCGCGGTCGCTTGGTCATGTCATCGGGCTGACCCAGTCGATCTATCCCGATCTGCCAGGTGCTACGGCTGGACAGCCACCCAGTTCTCGTAGACGCCGTTGGCGTCGCCGGGCGCCTGGTCGTTCTTGAAGAAGTAGAGCGGCAGGCCGTTGTATGTGACCTGCAGTGAGCCATCGTCACGGGTGATCGTCCCGAGCTTGCCGGTGATGCCGGAGCCAGCGGACGGAGTCTCACCTGCGGCGACCGTCACGGCGGGCCATGTCGAGATACAGCCGCCCGTGCAGGCGCTCGTGCCGCTGTCCTTGACGTCCTTCGTGAAGTTGTAGACCGTCATGCCGTTCGACTTGGCGACCAGCACGGTCCCGATCGTGCCGACCGGCTTGGCCTCGACGGTCACGTCCGCCGCGGTGGATGGGGCGACCGATGCCGGCGCCTTTGACGGGGCGACGGAAGCCGGAGCCTCCGTTGGGGCGACCGACGCCGGAGCCTCGGTCGCTGGCGCGGTCGGTGACGCACCGGCCGAGCAGCCAACGAGCAAGATGCTCACCGCTGCGCCAGCGAGGATCGAACGGACGATGTGCATGTACTTTCCTCCTGTAGATCGTCGGGTCCGGCGGATCCGTCCGACGGACGATCTCGACGGGCGAGGCCGACAAGCACCGGTCGTGGCCAGGCGCTCAATTCGCAACGTCATGACCTACCGGTGCCAGCCCGGCTCTACATACCATGTACGTCATGGTGCGTGGATCGGATCTCGACGGATGGCTACCGGCCGGCGGCGCGGCGCGCAATCTGGCATGGGCCCGTTCCCATCTTCTGATGCTTCAGTGACCGAGGACGCGCAGGCGCGACCAGACTGGGCCGCCTACTACCGCAAGACCATCGGACGCGAACCGCGACCGCTGTTCGAACGTGGCATGCAGGCGTTGTCAGCGGCGGGAATGGAACCGGGTCAGGCGATCGAGGTCGGCTTCGGGGACGGGACAGAGACGGTCGCGCTGCTGAGGGCCGGCTGGAGCGTCCTGGCCATCGACGCGACGCCGCAGGCGGCCGAGGTCCTCGGCCCCCAGGTGCCGGAGGATGCCGCGGACCGCCTGGTGATCCGTATCGCATCTGCAGAGATGGTCGAGCTGCCGGGATTCGACCTGCTCTACGCGGCCTACGCGCTCTCGTTCCTCGAGCCGGCCGCCTTCAGCAGCTTCTGGGAACAGGCCCGCGCGCACCTCCGACCAGGCGGCTTTCTCGTCGTCAACGTCTTCGGGGTCCGCGACACGTGGGCCGGCCGTCCGGAAGCGCGAAGCATGACCTTCCTCGACCTGGCCGCCGTTCGACGGCTGGTCGACGGCCTGCAGATCGTCAGCCTCGATGAAGAGGACCAGGACGGAGACTCATTCTCAGGGCCGAAGCATTGGCACGTCTTCGACATCGTGGCCCGCAGACCGGCGATCCTATGAGCTAGTTCCTGGGGGCCCCCGCGTTCCTGAGCACGCGACCGATGCCAGCTGCGGCCGCGATGGGATGAGGATGCCGACTACGATCAAGGGCACGGAGAGCCCAGTCGACGTTACTCTCATCAGGTGATCAAGCATCTGCACATGCTCGTCCCGCCATGCTGATGCGGGCCGTCGTGCAGGACCGGTACGGGCCTCCGGAGGTCCTGCACATCGAGGAGGTCGAACGGCCGGCACCAGGTGCTGGCGAGGTGCTCATCCGGGTGCGGGCATCGACCGTCAGCCAGACAGACACCCACATCCGGCTCCCATCCCCGGCGCTGTGGCGACTGTTCGCGGGATGGCGACGGCCGCGGTGGCGAACCCTCGGCGTGGAGCTCGCGGGGGTCGTCGAGGCAGTCGGGGCGGGCACGACCGAGTTCGTTCCCGGCGACGAGGTCTTCGGCCTCGTGCGCCTGTTCGGTGCGCATGCCGAGTACGTCTGCCTCGCGGAGAGCGCGTCGATCGCGCACAAGCCCGCGAACCTGAGCTTCGAGGAAGCGGCCGCCGTCTGCGACGGCGCCATGCAGGCGCTTGCCACCCTGCGCGTCGGGGCCGTCCGCGAGGGCAGCCGCATCGCCATCTACGGTGCGTCCGGCTCGCTCGGCACGGCGGCGGTGCAGATCGCGAAGCACTACCGCGCCGAGGTCACGGGTGTCACCAGCACGAGGAATGTCGACCTCGTCCGGTCGCTCGGCGCCGATGACGTGATCGACTACACCCAGGAGGATCTGACAAAGGGTGGCCCGATCTTCGATGTCGTGATCGACGCCGTCGGCAAGTACGCCTACCACTGGGGCCGCCGGGCATTGAAGCCGGATGGGATCTACGTGGAGACCGACTTCGGGCCATACAAGCTGGAGACGCTGGTGATGGCCATCGCGACCCGCTGGCTCGGCAGCCGGAGGCTGAAGTTCGCGAGCGGCCGGCGATCGAAAGCCGACGTGCGCTTCATGAAGCAGCTCATCGAGAGCGGGGCCTACCGACCGGTCATCGATCGGACGTATCCGATGGCACAGGTCGCCGAGGCGCACCGCTACGTGGAGACGTGGCACAAGGTCGGCAATGTCGTGTTGACGATGTGACGGGATGGGACATCCCGACGCGGCACGGGGGGTACCATCCTGAGATGGCTGCCTACCTCGTCGTCGATGCGCGACGGACCGACCTCGAGCAGGCGGCGCGCTACAGCGCCCTGTCAGGCCCCAGCGTCGAGCGCCACGGAGGTCGTTACCTCGCCCGAGGTGGCGAGACGTTCGTGCTGGAAGGCGACTGGGATCCAGATCGCCTCGTGGTCATCGAGTTCGCCACCGTGGAGGCGGCGGTCGCGTGGTACGAGTCCGATGACTACACCGCGATCCGAGCGCTCCGCGCCGGCGCCGGCGAGTGGCGGATGGTGGTCATCCGGGGTGTCGACGGCGACTGAGCGGCGGCGGGCGTCGTCGCGATGGCGTGGACACAGAGCACCGCGATCGCACAGCCGTGCGCAGTAACGGTCGTGGCTGTAGCACGATTCGAGATCGGCCACGACGCATCGGTATCGTGACCGCAGGATCGGAACCTGCCAGGTCGGCCACTTCGTGCGGGAGAGTGGAGGCGACGACCGGATTCGAACCGGTGAATAGAGGTTTTGCAGTGTACCCGACGGCGTCCGCGGATGGTCGCTGACGCCGAATTCACGCACGAATCGGCCATCCGCTCGCGTTGAGAATCCGGAGCCGTGCGCCCCTATTGGTACACGCGTTGGTATCAGCAACGGTCGAAAGTCGGCTGTTCTAGCGGGACCTACACTTCGGCCATGAAGGAGTACCGGGTCACGACGCTGGACATCGACGAGCTGGCGATCCAGGTCCTCGACGGATCGGCGACGGTCGATGAAGGGTCATGGGCTGCCTCCGTCCTGGCGCCGGGCGCGGTGCCAGTGAAGTCTCGGTCTCAGCAACCATCGAAGGTCAGGATCGGCCTCGGCCGTCGCGTCCTAACGGGCGAGGCCATCATCGTCAACATCCACCTCAACGCCCGAGGGCGTGCGGACACGCATCGACTTGCGGAGCAGCAGCGACGCCTTCGAAGTGACCTGAGCCCGCGTGTCCGACGACCTCGATGCCGGGCCGCCGTCCACGACGCCTTGCCTGGCGGGCTGATTGACATCCGGCAGATGATCGTCGCGCTGGACCTGAGGGAGAGTGCCTGACGTGACGAAGAATCCGGGGAATTCGAGCGGTGGGGTCAACCCGCTGCTCCGTCTGGTTGCCTGGCTCGGGGATCAGCTGCCTGGCCCGCCCGACGAGACGGTCGACGACCCATTGCTGAGCAGACAACAGGTTCTCCCGCCAGAAGAGCAGGCCGCCTGGAGGCGGATCTTGTTTGAGCGCTTTCGGCGGGGTCGGAACGGCTGAAGCCGGCGCAGCCTGGGACGGCGTCCACGACGCCACATAGCTGGCGCAACGGCCGGGCTACGATGCCGCCGATGCGGGTTGGGAAGCCATCGAACGGGTGCATGATGGTTGATGTGTGCCTAACCCGTGGGAGCAGACGAGGGGTTCGCGGAATGAAGCTATCGGCGATCCTCGTCGCAATCTTCGTCGCCGCTGGCTGCGCTAGCTCGACTCCCGGTTCCGCCGAGTCCACGGGCGTACCCAGCCCGGAAGCGGTGGCATCTCAGCCCTCCGAGTCGCCCGGTGCGATGCCGTCGGCGCCCCTCACGATCAAAGAGGCCGCGGCGGCGTACCTCGCGGTCGCCAAGCCATACAACGCGACCGTCAAAGCGGCCGACAAGAAATGGGGCAAGAGTTCCGCGCTCAAGGCGCAGAAGAGGTACTTCGCGGCATTGGCCAAAGCGGAGGACAAGTTCATCGATGGACTCAAATTGATTGCGTTCCCACCAGAGATCCAGCCAGACGCGAACGCGCTTCTCAAAGCCGTCATCGTGGAACAGCACCGAGATCTTTCGGCCTCAATAGCCAAGTCAGCGAGTGCCATGCTCGCGCGGGTCAAGGAGGCTAACAAGGCGGCAGTCATTGCTACCGATAAGGCCGCGATCCTCCGGGACGATCTTGGCCTTCCCCCGAACCCCTGAGTGCAACCATCGACCTCGACGCCCTCTGGGCCGCCGTCCACGACGCCACGCCAATCTGCTGAAGGTCCCGGCTGCTGCCTCGATGCGGAAGACGAGATGGCGCTGGATCCTGGTCCCGATGATCGTCCTGGTCGCCGGCTGCCTGCCCCAGCCCACGCCCGCACTCCCCGCTGACTTCCTCGCACCATTCGGCGACGGTGCGACCTTCGTGGTGCAACCGCCACCCGCCGGTGCGACGGGGCAGGACGTGGTGGCCGCCTTAGGGGCGGGCCGCGCCGTCAGGGTCTTCGGCGTCATCGACTGCCACCGCGTCCCGGGTTGTAGGCCAGGCCCAGGTGGCGCCCCGGGAGCGCCGGCCCGGACCGTATGGTTGGATTCTCTACCCGGACTGTACCGATGCCGCCGGCGACTTCGGCTGGATGGTCGTCGACGCCGCGGCCGGACTCGATGGTGGCTATGTCACGCACACCCCGTGCCAGCCATGACCGATGACCACGACATCGAGGCAGCCTGGGACGCCCTATTCGACGCCTTGCCGGCCGGCTGGTCGGTCGGCAGACCCAGCTTTTACCCCGAGCGTCGCGAATGGCAGCAGTACGCCTTCGACGCGTTCGAGGACGCGAAAGGTCGGCGTCAGGTCGAATGAGTGGACGCCGATCGGCGCGACCGAGGTCGACTGCCTGCGCAAGATGGCGCGCTGTCCGCGCGAGATCACCGCGGGTCGGGTGCTGCGGTAAGCGGACTCTACTTAGGCACTAGGCGGCGGCCGTCTACCCAACCTGTCCAGCCATTCACGGCTACCACGCGGGCCCAGTCTCCCTTCCTCTCGATAACGGCCAACGCGAGCCCACCCGCCAGCGTGACGATCGGGTTCAATGATCCGTTTGGTACCGCCCACGCGGGCATCCCTTCGCCGGGTGCGCGATGCGTTGGCGTCCAGGCAGGTGGAGGTGCCGGCGCCGCTTTGCTGTACGTAACGACCAACTTGCCACCCTGTCCCCAGATTTCGACAAGGCCCAGGGTCAGCGCGGTGCTAAGACAGTCCGACTGGCGCTCCACCCAAGCAACCTGGGTAGGTACCCAGCCTTGACCGGCCATCTTGGCCGCGTCTGCTTCGAACTTCCCCTGGGCCAGGCGCTGGTAACGATGTCGGTACTCCTTGGTCACTGACTGAACGGTTGGGCCCATCGACGGCCTAGACCTCTTACACAACGTCGGACCGTCACTGTAAGTCGGTTGTCGAGTGGAAACGATCTCGGCCCGCTCTCAATGGCACGCGCCTGGGCGTCGGCGCGGAGGGTTCCCGCCGCCCAGCCGCAGCCATCTAGTTGGCGCCGCCACGTAGTCCAAAACACCGGTCGCCCGACGGGTGTGCGGTGAAATACCACGAGCCTGGCGGGCGAACTTCCTCGCCTCGATAGTTCGTGGCATCCGAGACCTGCGTCAGAGTCGGAATGCGACCAACGCCATCGAACGGCCGCCGATCGCGGCGGTCCTCTGGTCCCCGTTTGGCGGGGAGAGCGAAGCCGCTGGGGCGTTGCCGGGTGCGCTGGTCCCTGCCCTAACGCACCGGGTAGCGGCTCGGCCTAGCCGATGAGGAACCCGGTGTAGATGTTTTCGTTGTGGCCGCCGTCGTCGTCATCTGGGAGAGACAGCGTGGCGCCCGGGCCGCCGCCATTAAGGTGCTCGTAGTCGCCCGTCCCGTTCAGGACGACCCAGGTGAATGTCTCCCCGGTTGCGAAGTCGATGTGGACTTGCATCTTGATCAGGAACGTCCCGCTGCCATCGTCACAGGTGAATTGCTTGAGGACGAGGATCTGGAGCTTGCGGCCGCTCTGCCCTCCAGCGAAGAGGTCAAGGGGATCCAGCGTGGCCCCGCTCGGGCAGATCAGGCCGCTGTCCACGGCGCTCCCAGAGGCCGTAAAGGTCCCAAACGGAGGCCCATCCGCAAAGGTGTTCACGACGTCGATGGTGACCGGCTTGGGCGCAGCCGCTGCCGCCGGCGCGATCACGGTCACCAGGGTCACAGCGGCCAAGACGATAGCGACGACGACACGGGCGCGCTGATTTATAGGACGCATGGAAGGACCTCCCCATTACGACGGCAGTAGCACCGGAAGGCCAACTATGCGCCGTTCCGCAGCGCACGACTGCATGATTCGCACCAGGTGGTGCATCACGGCACCATCCAAGCACCGAGCTTGGTAGACCAGATGCATGCGTCGAGGCCGCTAGTCGGGGTCGCGCCGGTCTAGGTGGCCCGCTCGAAGCCTACGATGCCGCGATGAAGGTCGCGACATGGCGATGGTTGCTGGTCCCGATGATCGTCGTGGTCGCCGGGTGCCTGCCCCGTCCCAGCGCGTCCACCCTCGAGGCCGCTTTCACGAGGTATCTGGACGCGGCCGGGATGACCTTCACGCCCGCGGATCCGGGAGAGGGCGTGATGAGCGCAGAGGAAGTGGTGGCAGCGGTTCAGTCCACCACCGGGGCCGACCGGCTCGCCGGCCTCGCGGCGGTGCCGGTCTTCGGCGTCCTGCGTTGCCTGGAAGAGTCGGAGTGCAGGCCAGGACCAGGCGCGCTTGTGGGCATGAACGAGCGACCCGTGTGGGTGCTGTTCTATCCCGACCTCGAACCTGAGGGTCGCGAACCGGGTGGGTGGATCGTGATCGACGGGCCGACTGGCCTGCAGTCAGGCTTCGAGATCCAGACGCCTCGCAACTACCCGGTCCCGGTCCCGTGACCGACGACAACGTCGAGGCCGCCTGGGGCACCGTCCACGAGGCGACGCCAGCCGGCGGGCGGCTACACTGCGGCCTCAACTGACCACCACCAAGGAGATGGGTCATGGCCCGTCGGCTCGCTGCGATCCTCTACTTCATTCCAGGACTTGGCATCGCCATATCGACGCTCTTGATCCTGGCGTACCAGCACTGGCGCGGTGAGCTGCCGATGACCCCGTTCGGTTGGCGCCTCATGGGGAGCACCGTGCCGGGGATGGGCGCCGACCAGCTGACGCCGACGGGCACGGCGCTGGCGTGGGTGCTAATCGGCGTGTCCGCCATTGACGTGGCGACCAGCAGGTGGCTGTGGCAGGGCCGCCGGCGCGGCACGGTGGTGGGTCTCGCGACGACTCCGGTCAGCGTCGGCCTGGGGCTGCTGTTCCAAGTGCCGTTCCTGCTGGTGGTCCCGCCGCTGCGAGCGGGCCTCGTGATCGTCACCTCGTGGCGGCGGTCGTCCGAGCCTTAGAGGTCAGTGACCGAACGACGACCTCGAGGCCGCCTGGACCGCAACGCATGTCGCTGGCCCGGACTGATGTTGACGGCAACACGAATGCAGGAGCCTGGATGACATACGACGAGCTGCTCCTCACGGCTCGACGACATGAGGGAGAGACGCTCACGACCGTCACCGGTACGAGGTTCACCGTCGGCGTCTACCTCGATTGCCCCTTCTTCACCCCGGAGTCCACGGGGCTGGGCCGCAGTGATGGCCGGCCAGCAGCGCGAGCCTTCGTCGCGCGCTACAACGAGACGGGCAGCCTTCGACCGCGCGACTACCAGGACGTCACACGGAACGCCTCGTACTACGTGGGTCTGCTGATCGCCGAACAAGGAGTCAAGTGAGCCGGACCGATACCGACGACATCGAGGCCGCCTGGGCCGCTGTCCACGACGCCACGCCGACGGGCTGGCGTCCCGTCTCGGGCCGGCGACGAGTGAGCTGAAAGCGCATGGGGTTGACGCGCCGTAGCATCCCGCTCACGGCACCGATCCCGTTACGGGACAGCCGAGCGAGGTGAAGGCATGACCGATCGCGATGAGTTCCTGGCCTGGGTCAGGTCGACGCTGTACGACGCGGAGGTCGCTCTGCACAACGGCGACGCAAACCCGCGCCGCGCCATCTGGTCGCGCAACGAGCCGGTGACCATCCTCGGTGCGTTGCGCAACGCCTATGGGCATCAGGACATCGAGGAAGCCTTCGTCTTCCTCGAGAAGTCGTTCTCCGACTGCACGTCCTACTCGTTCGAACTGCAGGCCCATGACGTGGTGGGTGACATGGCCTACACCGCGGGCCTCGAGCACATCTCGACGTCGGTCGACGGTCAGCCCCGGAGTTTCACCTTGCGGGCCACTCAGGTGTATCGCCGGGAGGGCGGCGAGTGGAAGGTCGCGCATCGGCACGCCGACACCGTGGCCGAGTAACACCGCCATTACCCCGCGCCGTGGCCGACGACGACATCGAGGCCGCCTGGGGCGAGGTGTTCGACGCCTTGCCGGCCGCCTGGTCGGTCGGCAGGCCCAGCTACCACGACGAGCGGCACGAGTGGACGCAGTACGCCTTCGACTCGTTCGAGGTGGCAAAGGTCGGCGTCAGGTCGAAGGAGTGGACGGCGATCGGCGCGACCGAGGTCGAGTGCCTCGTCGAGACGGCGCGCTGTTTGCTGGAGATCAGCGCCGGGCGGGTGCCGCGCTGACAGGTGTCTAGATCGGCACGGTGACCACGGCGGCCGCGATCGTCGTCGCGAAGGCGGCGGCGATGACCTTCTTGCGTTTGTCTTCGTCCTTCATCCACTCGGCGACGACTTCGGCTGCCGCCTTGGCCTGCTCGTCGGACAGCTCGGCTCGGTCCTTGAGTTCCTTGATCAACTCGTCCATGGATCTCTCCTTTCTTGGCACCCGCCGATGCTCAGACCACATGGATAGCGCAACCATGCCGGGCAGCGACAGAGCCAGATCGCCCGGTTTGGCGTGAGGGCTGCCTCGCTGCGCAGGCATCGTCGGCTTCCGGATAACGGGATCGCAGGCCCCTTTGGACCCACCATCGGTCCCTATTGGAAGAGGCTGGGGCGACGATCTCGGCACCTCGGGCAGGCAGCGCGACGCCGCGGATTAAGGTCGTCGCCGGATTCGTCTGGCTCCTGACCCTTGGGATGGACGTCGCGACCGCATGGGTGCTCATTGCCGGGACCGCCGTGAGCCTCACGCCCGCCGCGGAAGATATCCCGATTGTCGTCGGTGGCCTCGCTGCCATTCTCATTGTGACAATGGGATACGTCAGCGTCGGGGCCCTGCTCGCTGGGCGTGCCGGAGCGGCGCGGATCGCGGCGCTGCTCCTGGCCGGCGGCGCACTCTTCGCGCTCGTTCCGTTCGGCTTCGCCGTCGGCCTTACCTTAGTTGCTACGTACCCCGGTTCGGCGTTCGCGAGCCTGATCTTCATGCTGGGACCGCTGGCGCTGGGGCCGGCGTATGCCGCCATCCTGCCGGGCCTCGCCATCGCCTTTCCTGACGGTCATCTGCCCTCGTCTCGCTGGCAGTGGCCGGTCGCCCTCACGATCGCCATCCTCGGGCTCGCATCGATCGCGTTCCTGCTGTTGGCTGGACCCGTCGTCGGTGAGCCTGGCACGACGAACCCGCTCGGCATCCTGCCGGCGGACCTCGGGGGCGTCGTAAACCTCGCGATCCCCTTGAGCATCCTGGCCATCACGACACTCGGGGTTGCCGCGGTGATCGTGCGCTATCGGCGAGGAAGCGCCATCGAGCAGCAGCAGCAGCGCTGGTTCGTCGGTGCGATCTTGGTCGCAGCCGTCCCCTTCGTGCTGTCCGTCCTGCCGCTGACTAGTGGGCGGGACATCTTCCTTGTGTCCGGGTTCGGCCTCGTGCTCGTGCCGGTCTCGATCTGGATCGCGGTGACCCGCTATCGCCTGTATGAGATCGACCGCCTCATCAACCGCACGCTCGTGTACGTGCCGCTGACAGGCCTATTGGCGGGGCTGTATGCCGCATCCGTGGCGCTCTTCCAGCGGCTCTTCGAAGCGGTCACTGGAGACACGTCGGAAGCGGCGATCGTCTTCTCGGCGCTGATCCTGGCGGCTGTCTTCACCCCGGTGCGGAAGTGGCTCGAAGGCATCGTCGATCGTCGTTTCAAGCCGCTCACTGAAGCTCAGGGGTCCAGTCACTCAGACCTGAGCGCCACTGCCGAAGACGATTGGGACGCTCGGGTGGCAGCCATCGCGACCAGGGTCGTGCGGGCCGAATTGGATGCCCGCGGTGATCGCTCGCCTTGACCTGCCGGACAGTTAGCTTCTGGCGTCTGCCTCGGACCTGGCACAACGCCGGGCTACGATGCCGCGATGCGGGTCGCGAGATGGCGCTGGGTGCTGGTCCCGATGAATTGTCGTGGTCGGTGTCAGCCAGCCAGATGCGGCGGCAGGGGCAGAGGCCCTGCGTCGATCTCCTCCGCAGCCTCGAAGTCCTCGAAACCAGCCTGGTCGGTCGGGTGAGGCTCGAAGAACCGGGTGGCGATTAGCGTTGGGACGACGGCGCTCAGGATAACGACGGTGACCAGGATCGTGTACGTCGCCTGGTCGATGAAGCCGTGGGTCAGACCGAAGAGCGCCGCGATCGTGCCGAAGGTCAGCCCGGTCGACATGAGCAGGGTCGTGTAGTTCGCGTCACGCGGCGCCAAGCCCATGAGGCGGGCCGCCGGCCAGACGCCGATCGACCTTGGCGCCGACCTTGACCGCGAAGAAGAGTGCCGATCAGACCGGCGCCGGCGATGACGGCTGGGATCGAGACAAAGAGGCCGGCCTTGATGAAGTAGAACGGGGTCAAGACCGAGAACGCGATCGCCCGCATCCGATGGACCAAGATGCGGTCGGCGACGAAGACACCGGCAACCGCCAGGCCGATGACGTAGGCCGGCAGCACGGCTTCGCTGCCGGCGACCTGGGCCAGACCACCAAGAGCGAGCAAGACGAAGAAGAGGAACTTGATCTCAGGCTCCGAGACGCGGTTCGGGACGCGGCCGACGAGCCAGCGGGTCGCGCGTGGCACCGTGAGGATCGCGGCCACGGTCACCGCACCGAAGGCGAGCAGCAAGGGACTCAGGTCGGCGAAGAGGATGCCGAGGAAGAGCACGGTCCCGAGGTCCGTCACGAAGCAGGCGGCCAGAATGAGCTTGCCAATGTCCCGCTGCGCCAGACCGGACTCGATCATCACCGCGTAGACGACGGCGACCGATGTCGTCGAGAGCGCGAGGCCCGCGATCTCGGACGCATGGAGCGTCCATCCGAGCGCGACATAGGCGACGAGGAAGGCTGCCACGAAGGGCAGCGCGAAGCTGATGACGCCGATGACAAGGCTCGCCGGAGGTGCCGGCGCAGGGCACCAGGGTCGATCTCGGCCCCGGCCAGGAAGGTCAGCAGGACCGCGCCGAAGGCGGCCAGGAAGTCGATCCACGGGGCGGTCTTCAGGCCGAGGACGTTGCCTCCGACGATGCCCAGCATGATCTCGATTAGAGCGACCGAGATGCCCAGCCGGACGGAGATCAGGCTTGCTACCAGAGCGAGGCCGACCCAGACTGCCGCCGTCAGGAACACGTTGTCCATCGCTCACCTCCGGGCCGACAAGGGTTGGCCCCTGCTGTCGAGCAGTCAGGAGCCATCAGCCCGGGCGGGCGGTTCAGACGCTGCACGAGCGTCTCGGCGGACACCATCGCCGGAGGCCCGAGCCTACCATGCGCTTGTGAGCGACGACGACGTCGAGGCCGCCTGGGACGCGGTATTCGACGCCTTGCCGGCCGGCTGGGCGGGTTGGCAGGCCCTCCTACCACGACGAGCGCCACACGTGGACCATGTACGGCTGGGACCGGAAGGAGGTGGCGACGGTCGGCGTGAGGAGCCGTGAGTGGACGGCGATCGGCGCAACCGAGGTCGACTGCCTGCTGGAGATGGCCAGGTGCCTGCGGGAGTTGAGCGCGGGCCGGGTGCCGAAGTAGACAAGACCCCCGCCGGAGATGGGGTTTCACGGCGGGGATCTCTAGGTCGAGCCTACTTGGTCAGGCCAGCCCCGCAGCGGCGCCGCCGCAACCGGGGCGTACTCTGTACGTCTGGACCGCTGCGGCGTAGCCCGACCGGGGCAGATGGGGAGGCATCACATGGGGGATGAGAAACCGAGCAAGCCAACGACCGCGCAGGTCCTCCAGGACTGGCGCGCCGCGGAGCAGGTGGCGGCCGTCGCGAGGCGAGGGACTGCGGCGGCGAAAGCCGCGGCGGTAGCCGCCGCACGGGCATCCGAGGCCGCCTTTTCGACCGCCGCTGCCGCGAAGGCCGGCGCCGCTGCCTCCCGAGCCGCAGCCGATGCCGCCGAACTCGCGGAGAAGTCCGCCACCGAGACGGCTGATGCAGCCCGTATCGTCCTCGAGGCGGCGAACATCGACGTCACGAACGCCGAGGCCGAGCAGGTCACCGCGGACGGCAGCGAAACAGCCGCGCGGACCCTCTATCACGAACGGTCAGCCGAAGCCGGCGGGGACAAGATCTCCTAGTTCCGCTGTAGCCGGGACTTGCGCCCGACGCCAGAATCAGAGAATGGCGATGGCGCTCCACTACCTCGCCCTCGCGATGGCCCTCGTGGGGGTCCTCGACATCGTCGTGTCGAGCGCCCTCCTCCTGCATTACGTCGCCTCCTCGGCAGCCCATGACCGCCGCGTCGTGCGCAACTACCTCCTCCTCATCGGCGCTGGTGGGCTGCTGGTGGTCGGCGCCGTCATCGTCAAGTACCTCGGTCTGGCGGTTCTCTGACGACCAGGGTCGCCTTGCTCTGGACCAAGCCGCGGGCCGCGATTGGTAACGCGCCCATGGGCGACACCCGGCCGGCGACAGACCACCGGGCCCACCGGATTGATTCAGCCCGACGCTGGCAGCGTCCGCGCCCTGAGGTCGGCGAGATCGGCTTCCAGCAGCTCGGCTCGCCGCTTCCAGTCGGCTGCACCTGGCCAGAAGCCGTTGGCCTGCTTCTCACGAGCGGCGGCCAAGTCCGCCTCCAGGATCTCGACGTCGAGGCGACGGCGGACCATGACCCGCTGGCAGGTATTGGAGCAGAAGAGGCGCGGCCGACCGATGCCTTTGGCTGGCAACGCCTGGCCACAGGTCGCGCAGCTCATCGGCCCAGTTTGCTCCTTTGAAAGTAGGTCTCCTGCTAGCACGGGATATGGGCGAGGAGAACGTGATTCTTCGCGAGGGGGATGCCCCCCTACCTCTGCGGTCACCATCGTGTCAGTCGTGGCAGCAGCTGACCAGGTGCATGCTCCTGCGCGTACCGCTGGTGCCTCCGGCATTCAGCTCGGACGTTGGATCGCTCGAGGGCCAGGTCGGGGCGGTGACGGAGCGGGACGGGCCAACCGTCACACGGACGTTCCAGGCAGCCGTCAGTGCTGCTGGCCTCCCCCACCAACGCTTCCATGATCTCCGGCACGCAGCGGCCACGCTGCTGCTCGAAGCAGGCGAGGAACTCGGCGTCGTCTCGCGCATCCTCGGCCACGCGACCGTCAGCCTGACGATGGACACCTACAGCCACCTGACGGATCGGATGACGCGAGCGCGCAGCCGACCGGATGGACGCCATTCTCGGAGCGGGGTAGGGGTACAGCGGGGGTACAGGCCAGAATTCGAAAGGCCCTCCGGGGGCGACCGGAGGGCCATTTCGTGAGTATTTCGCTGGTGAGCCGCGAAGGACTCGAACCTTCAACCAGCTGATTAAGAGTCAGCTGCTCTACCATTGAGCTAGCGGCCCATCGTGCCGACGGACGGTCCACGAGAGGACCGACCTCGGAGGCCGCATTCTAACCCACGTCCCGCCGAGGACGCCATCGGTCAGCCCGGATCAGGCGCGCGAGGGCGCTCCGGCGGTCGAGGCCGGAGCCGACGATGCCCAGGCGGAGGGCCATGGTGGCGGCTTCGACCCGACCGTCGACGTCCAGCTTGGCCAGGATGTTCGAGACGTGCACGCTGGCCGTCTTGGGGCTGATGAACAACGCCGCGCCGATCTCGCGGTTCGAATGCCCGGCGACCACCAGCTCGAGGACCTCGAGCTCTCGCTCCGTGAGCCCATAGGGCGAGCCCGCGACCTCGGTCGCCTCCGCCACGCGTCACCAGCGAGATCCTCGCCCGGCGAGCCAGCGCCTCGACCATCGACGCCAGTGGTCGAGCGCCCAGCCCGACCGCCATCGTGTGCGCGTCCCGGATGGCGCTCGTTGCCTGCTCGCGATCCGCTTGCCCGGCGAGCAGTGCGGCGCCCAGGCGATAGCGTCCGTAGGCCACCAGCGGGAGCCGATCCTCGGCCTCTGCTGCCAGCACGAGCCGACGCCAGCTGGCCACGCTGCCACGCCCCGTCAAGCGCGACGCCTCTGCCTCGACCAGTGCGACCTTGGCGGTGGCAGGTCCGCTCCGCTCGCCCGGTCCGGCGCGTGGGCAGATCGGGCGGCGTCAGGAGGCCCGACCGCCGCAGACGTCGGATGCGCTGGTGGATCGCCTCACCGGCGGCCTGCGCCGCGACCGCGCGCGGCGACCCGGCCGGCTCGGACTCGAGGATGTCAGCCGCGGCGCCCAGCCCGAGCGCGGCCAGGCTCCCGATCGAGGCGTCGATCGACGGCAGCCGCGGGTCGCCGAACGAGGCCTGCACGATGTCCAGGGCGCCGCTCGGGTCGCCTTGCCAGGTGGCTGCCTCGGCCTTCGCCACGTGCCACCAGCCGACGTACGGCGAGATGGCGGCCGGGTCGGCCGCTGCCTCCAGGGCACGCAGCTCGCCCTCAGCCGCTTCGAACTGCCCGCGCGCCACGTCGAGCCGGGCGCGCACGATGCGCAACCAGGCGAGGGCGCCGCTGACGTGCCTCGGGCCATGGCGGCGTCTGTCAGCGCAGCGGCCTCGGCCCAGCGGCCAAGACGGAGCAGCGCGTGCGCGGCATTGCCCTGGAGCAACGCGCCGAACGACCTGGCGATGCCCAGGCGCTCGGCAACCACGATGCCCTCCTGCGCGATCTCCAGGCTCTCGCGGACACGCCCCGCGATGTCCAGGACCGCCGCCAGGTGGTTGTAGGCGACCGCCAGGCCCGTCACGTGCGCCAGCTCGCGCGCGATCAACCACGCCTGGCGAACCAGCTCGATGCCCTGGTCGGCCTGTCCACGCACCACCGCGACCCATCCGAGCACGCCCAGCGCGACAGCCTCCTCGGCGCGGGCGCCGACCGTCCTGGCCGTGTCCAGGGCCTCGTTCGCCTGTGCCTCGGCCAAGGCCAGGCGGCCGGCGAAGAGGAGCAGTCCGGCGGCATGGGCGCGGACGTTGGCGAGCAGGATGGTCGGGGGCTCGGTCGGCATCAGCCGCACCGCCTCGAGCGCGTCCTTGAGTGCGGCTTCGTGATCGCCGGCGTCCCAGAGGTACCAACGCAGCGAGCTGTGGAAGAGCGCCGCCCGCTCGGGATCGAGCGCCGGATCGATCGCCACCAGCGCCTCCCGCGCCAGGGCGATGGCGCGCTGTGGCTCGCCCACCAGGGCCGCCATGGCGGCTGCCCGGTCGATGATCCCCAGGCGGTCGATGGGCAGCCGGTCGTCGGCGTAGGGCGCCAGCTCCCAGAGTCGGAGCGCGCGCTCGTAGTGCCCGCGAGCATCGGCGAAGGCGTAGACCGCCTCCGCCGCGGCGGCCGCCTCGACCGACGCCTCGAGGGCGCGTCCGGCATCGCCGGCCGCGTCCCAGTGGAAGGCGACTTCGGCGGCCGACGATGGACGCTCTCCATCCTCGGTCAGGGCCGCGGCGAACGCGCCATGCAGTCGTCGCGCCTCGATCGGCAGCAGTCGCCCGGCCACGACCTCGCGCAGCAGTGGATGTCGGAACCCGTAGCCGTCGACGCCGGGGCCCTTGACGTGCACCAGGATGCCCTGGTCGATCGCCTCATGCAGCCCCTGGACGAGGTCGCGCTCGGGAAGCTCGACGACCTTCGCCAGGAGGTCGTCATCGACCACGCGGCCCGCCGCCGAGGCGACGCGGACGACCTCCTGGGCCGCGTCGCCGAGCCCGGCGACCCGAGCCAGGAGGAGGTCCCGCAGGCCCGCAGGCAGCGGCTCATCAGGCGTGGCCGGGTCCGCCTTCGCTCGCGCCAGCTCCTCGACGAGGAATGGGTTGCCGCCGCTGCGTGCGACGACCGCGGCCACGTCGTCGGGGTCCGGCGGCCGGCCGTCGATCGCCTCCAGCATCGCGCTGACCTCGCGACGGTCGAAGGGGCCGAGCTCGAGCCGCTCGACGCGCGGGCTGCGATCGAGCTCCGCCAGCATCCGAGCCACGAATCCAGGTCCGGCCGGGCCATCGACGCGCAGGGTGAGGATCAACAGCACCGGCGCGGCGTTGACGCCGTGGACGAAGAACCGCAGCAGGTCGATGGTGCCGGTGTCAGCCCACTGGATGTCCTCGATGACGACGAGCAGCGGCTGCGCACCGGCGAGTCGGCCGGCGACGATGAGCAGCGACTCGAAGAGGCGGGCACGGTCGAGGTCACCACCCTCCCCGCCGGCGGTGCCATCGCCGTCGGATGCGCTCGGGGCCGCCTCGATGGCCAGCTCGGGCAGCAGTCGGCCGATCAGCTCACGCGCCGGCCAGACGAGCGGCCGGACCCGATCGGCGGGGACCTGCGCGACGAGCGATCGGAGGGCCTCGACGAACGGCAGGTAGGCGACCTGGCCGCCTTGCAGCTCGAGACACGAGCCGCCGATGCGCAGCCAGCCCTCGATCGCCGCCTGGCCGGCCAGCTCGTCGACGAGGCTCGACTTGCCGATGCCGGCTTCGCCCGAGACGATGACGACCCGTGGCTCGCCCGAGCCGTGCGACGTCGAGGGCCGCCCGAAGTCGCGCGACCTCGGATGAGCGCCCGATGAAGTGCCGCTTGGTGCTCCCCGCCACGAGGCCATTATCAGCCTCGGATGGGGCCTTAGACGGGGCTTCCGGAGGGCTCCATGGCCAGGCGCAGCTTGTGGCGTGCGCGGCAGAGCAGCGTGCGCGTCGCCCCGTTCGAGCGACCGAGGCGCTCGCCGATCTCGGCTCCGCTCAGCCCCGAGGCCGCCATCAGCAGCGCCCGGCGATCCGTCGCGTGGAGCTGCCCGAGCGCCTCGAAGGTCGCTCGCGCATCCTCGTGGCGCAGCGCCATGACCTCGGCCGAGTCGCCGATCTCGTAGGAGACGAGCGCCGAGTGCTTGCGCTCGACGACCTGGTTGTGTCGACCGCGACTGATGGCCAGGTTGCTGGCCACGCGCCGCAGCCAGGCACGAGGGTTGTCCGGCGTCCGCCCCGCCCGGGCCTCCATGAGCAGCTTCGTGAAGGCTTCCTGGCAGATCTCCTCGGCGACCTCCTGGTCATGGGTGATGGTCCGGACGAACCCTTCCAGGGACGCACGATCCGCTTCGTAGATCGACGCTACGTACATGTCGGCCTGGCCCCCCCTTGCTTTGCTGGCCTCGACTGGCGTGCACGGTACACCGTGACCGACGAGCATGAAAGGTCGGTCGGTCCCGAATCCAACGGCTGCATCAGCCACCTGTCGTCCTCCGAGCCGGCCAGCTTCATCGCTGGCTCGACTCGGACGGTCGACCTAAGGTGGGGGGCGGCACATCGGGCAGCCGCCCTATCTTGGGCGGTCAGTCGGGCTGGTTCCGCGGCGGTCAGTCGGGCTGGTTGTCGATCTGCGCGCGCTGCAGATGGCCCGAGTAGTCCACGTAGATGGACTTCCACTCGGTGAACGTGTCGAGGGCCGCATGACCGGCCTCGCGATGGCCGTTGCCGGTCCCCTTCCAGCCCCCGAAGGGCAGATGCGTCTCGGCGCCCGTGGTGCCGGCGTTGACGTAGACGATGCCCGTCTCCAGGTCGCGCATGGCCCGGAAGGCGGCGTTCACGTCGCGGGTGAAGATGCTCGCCGAGAGGCCGAAGCGCGTCTGGTTGGCGGCCATCAGCGCGGCGTCCATGTCCGGCACGCGGATGACCGACAGGACCGGCCCGAAGATCTCCTCCTGGGCCATGCGGTCCATAGGCGCGATGCCGTCGTAGATGGTCGGGGCGTAGAAGTGGCCGTGCTCGCAGCCTGGTCGGTCGGTGGCGAGTGCGCCGCCGATGAGCAGCCGGCCCTCTCGGGCACCGACCTCCGCATAGCGACCGACCTTGGCCAGTGCGCCTTCGTTGATGAGCGGGCCGACATCGGTCGTCGCTTCGAGGCCCGAGCCGAGGCGCAAGGTGCCGGCCCGATCGACCAGGCGCGTGGTCAGGTCGTCGGCGACCGACTCGTGGACGATGACCCGGCTGCAGGCCGTGCAGCGCTGACCGGTGGTGCCGAAGGCTGACCAGATGATGCCCTCGACGGCCAGGTCGAGGTCGGCGTCGGCCAGCACGATGACGCCGTTCTTGCCACCCAGCTCGAGGCTCAGCCGCTTCAGACGCCGCGCCGCGATGCCGGCGATGCGGGTGCCGGTCTCGCCGTTGCCGGTGAAGCTGATGACCGAGACGTCCGGACTCTCGACGATCGGCAGCCCGACCTCTTCGCCTGTTCCGGTGACCAGGTTGACGGTGCCGGGCGGGAAACCCGCCTCATGCATCAACTCCACGAGGAGGACGACGCAGTGCGGGGTATCGGAGGCGGGCTTGATGACCACCGTGTTGCCGGTCACAAGGGCCGGCATCATCTTCCAGCAGGGGATGGCCATGGGGAAGTTCCAGGGCGTGATGATGCCGGCCACGCCGATCGGCTGGCGGATGCTCATCGCCCACTTGTCGGGCAGCTCCGAGGGCACCGTGTCGCCGAACATCCGGCGGCCTTCGCCTGCCATGAGGAAGGCGATGTCGATGCCTTCCTGGACGTCGCCACGCGCTTCGGGCAGGACCTTGCCCATCTCGCGGGTCATGGCCCGGGCCAGTCGCTCCTTGTTGTCAGCCATCAGCGCACCGAAGCGGTAGAGGATCTCGCCACGCTTCGGCGCCGGCATCGCCCGCCAGGCCGGGAAGGCGGTCTCGGCCGCGCGGATGGCCATCGCCGCGTCGCGCGCGTCGGAGGCCGCGAAGGTGCCGATGAGGTCGCGCGTGTCGGCCGGGTTGCGGCTCTCGAACGTGCCGCCGGACTGGCTCGGGCGCCACTCCCCGCCGATGAAGTTGCCGAAGGTAGGCGTGGTGATCGCCGATACGGCGCCGGCGGCTCGGTCGAGGATGTCGCTCATGCCCGGCATTCTATGCGCGTCCGGCGCACGCAGCCGGAGGTCGGCCGCGCCCTGCGATCGATCTGACGAGCCCATGCCCCGGAGCGACAATGGCGACATGACCGAGGAGCGAGACTGCCGGCTCATGACCGCGGTGCGAGCGGGCGACCGATGACCGACGCGCAGCCCAAGGCCGACACGCCGCGGTCGCGACAGCGCCATCGCCCGTCGGCTGCCTGGGTTGGCCACGGCTCGCTCATACGAGCGCGCATGGCTGGTCGGCGATCTGGTGGCCGGCCTCGTGCTGACGGCCGTGCTCGTGCCCGTCGGCATGGGCTATGCAGAGGCGTCCGGTCTGCCTGCCATCTACGGTCTCTACGCGACCATGATCCCGCTGGTCGCGTATGCCATCTTCGGCCCCAGCCGCATCCTCGTCCTCGGTCCCGACTCATCGCTGGCCGCACTCATCGCGGCCACCATCCTGCCCCTCGCAGGCGGTGATACCGCCACCGCCGTCGCTCTGGCGGGCGGGCTGGCGGTGGTCGCCGGCCTCATGAGCCTGGGCGCGGGCCTGGCCAAGCTCGGCTTCATCACGGACCTGCTGTCGACGCCCATCCGGTACGGCTATCTGAACGGCATCGCGCTGACGGTCCTCGTCGGGCAGCTGCCCAAGCTGTTCGGCTTCTCGACAGACGCCGACGGCCTGGTCGACGAGGTGCGGGCCTTCGTGCAGGGCGTGGCTGACGGCCTGACCAACCCCGTGGACCTGGCCATCGGGACGATCAGCATCGTCGTCATCCTGGGCTTCAAACGGTTCCTGCCGAAGGTACCCGGGGTCCTCATCGCGGTCGTGGCGACGACGGTCTTCGTGGCCGTCACCGGCGCGGTGTCGACGTGGAGCGTGGCGACGGTCGGTCCCCTGCCGCAGGGGCTGCCGCATCCAGCCCTGCCGGCGCTGCCGCTCGGCGACCTGGTGGTGATGATCACCGGTGGTGCCGCCATCGCGCTGGTCTCGATGGCCGACACGAGCGTCCTGTCGCGGATCCTGGCGGGACGCGCGGGCACGCGCCCTGATCCAAATCAGGAGCTGGTGGCGCTCGGCGCCGCCAACATCGCGACGGGATTCGTGCAGGGCTTTCCGATCAGCAGCAGCGGCTCGCGGACGCCCGTCGCCGAGCAGGCCGGGGCGCGGACCCAGCTGACCGGCATCGTTGGGGCAGCCGCCATCGCGGTCATGCTCGTCTTCGTCCCGGGCATCACCACGAACCTGCCGACCGCCGCCCTGGCGGCAGTGGTCATCACCGCCTGCCTGTCGCTGGTCGAGGTCCGCGGCCTCGTTCGGCTGTGGCGGATCCGGCCATCGGAGTTCCTGATCTCGATGATCTGCTTCCTGGGCGTGGCGGTCATCGGGGTCGTGCCCGGCATCTTCTTCTCGGTCGGGGTGGCCATCCTGGCTTTCCTCTGGCGGGCGTGGCGGCCGTACAGCGCGGTGCTCGGTCGCGTCGAGGGGATGAAGGGCTACCACGACACCGACCGGCATCCCGAAGCCCAACAGGTCCCGGGCCTCATCCTCTTCCGCTGGGACGCGCCGCTCTTCTTCGCCAATGCCGAGATGTTCAGGACGGCCGTCGAGGCGGCGATGGCCGAGTCGACGACGCCGGTCCGCTGGTTGGTGGTCGCTGCGGAGCCGGTGACCGACATCGACACGACGGCGGCCGACGTCGTCGACGCGCTCCAGGCCGAGCTCGAACGAGCCGGCGTCGAGTTCGCCTTCGCCGAGCTGAAAGGCCCGGTCAAGGACAGCCTGCGCCGTTACGGCCTCTTCGACCGCATCGACGAGCGGCGCTTCTACCCGACCGTGGGAGCCGCTGTCGACGCCTACCTCGAGGAGACTGGCGTCGAATTCGACGACTGGGAGGAACGCGCCTCAGTCGATGATCGTCGCTGAGGCCGGTCCGTCCAGGAAGTGCTCGCGTTGTCGCAGCGCTGAGAGCGGAACCAGCGCGACGCCCAGCAGCACGAAGCGTGGCGACGAACAGCCCGTCGATACCACGCGCACTGGCGGCGAAACCACCGATCAACGAGCCGGTGATCTGGCCGATGGCCAGGAAGACGCTGTAGAGCCCCATGATCGCGCCGCGATCGGCAGGGAAGGCCTCGGAGATGTCCGCCAGCAGGCCGAGCGCGGCGGGCGTCGCTCCGGCCAGCACGAAGAGCCCGGCCGCTGCGCCGACGACGCACAGGACCGCCAACCAGACGGCCACGCCGGCCAGGTGGTTGAGCGCCAGACCCGCGGCGACCATGCCGGCGCCGCCGAGGATGCCGTAGAGGATGATCGTCGTCCGGCGCATCGACTTGAAGCGATTGCCCCAGTAGATCAGGCCGGCGCCGAAGATGATGGCGATGACGATCGCGGCGACGGTGAATTCGAGCGTGTCGAAGCCACGGTGCAGGAACTGGTCGGGAAACCTCGGATCGGTCCGCGCGAACTGGAAGATCGACTGGCTGAACCACAGCCCGATGGCGGCGTTGACCGCGATCCAGGTCGGAGCCAGGAGCATGACGTGGCTGCTGCGGACCAGGTCGCCGTAGCGTCGCCAGCCGGGGTGAGGCTCGGCCAGCAACTCCGGTTCGCCGCGCGGATCGGCGACCCCGTAACGGTAGATCAGGAACGACAAGCCGTAGATGCCGGCATTGACGAGGAACGCCACCACGCCGAGGGCGTCCCACATCGGTCGAGCGACGATGATGCCGACGCCCAGGCCTGCCAGGGTCGCGGCCTCGAAGCGAGCCGACGACTTGCCTCGGAGGTCTTCGTCGCCGGCAGTGACGAGCGCGATGTAGCCGAGGATCGAGGGCACCGATGAGGCGGTCGAGGCGCCCTCGAGCGCGCGAGTGGCGGCGACCACGAGCAGGAAGACCAGGCTGGCCCCGACGAGGTTCGTGGCGTAGGCCGTGAGCACGACGGCGACGGCGCCGAAGATCGGGCCGTACTGCATCACCCGGTGATGGCCGATGCGATCGGAGAGCAACCCGAAGAGGGGCGACAGGACCATCTCGGCGAGATAGAAGGTCGCCGCCAGGACGCCGATGGTGATGGGCCCGACTCCGGCCACCGAGCGATCCGCCAGGCTGGCCAGGTAGACGCCCAGCAGCGCACCCGTCAGGCCGGTGCTGAAACGGAGCGTGAAGGTGCCGAGCAGCACTGCCCACAGGGAGCGATCCACCGATGCAGGGTACCGGGTCGACCGGCGGCTATGCTCCCCGGATGCCCGACGACCCGACTCGACCGCCCGACGAGGTCAAGGACCTCGCGCATGCCCGCTCGGAGGCTCGCGCGGCCCGCGACTTCGCGACGGCGGACCGCCTCCGGGCAGCGATCGAGGCCGCCGGCTGGAAGGTGGTCGATCGGGGCGTCGACTCGAGCCTCGAGCCCGCGCATCCGCCAGATCGCACCGATGGTGCCCGCGTGCGCTATGGCTCCAGTGCCTCGGTGCCGTCACGGCTCGACGAGCCGCCCACGCGAGTCGCCAGCGTCATGCTGCTGGCCACGGACTGGCCCACCGACCTGGCTCGCGCGCTGGCCGGACTGCGGACGCACGTGCCGCCGGGGACCGAAGTCGTCATCGTGGCCGACGACCCGTCGAGGGAACAGGTCGAAGCCCTCGACGCGATGGAGCCGCTCGACGGGCAGGAGCCGGTCAGTGGATCGAGCGGAGGCCCGGAGATCGTCTGGACGAGTGCACGCCTGGGCACTGCTGCAGCCCTCGACTGCGGCATCCGCCGCGCGCGTGGCGAGGTCGTCGTCCTGTTCGACACGAGCCTCGAGCCGACCGGCGACTTCGTCAGCCCCATGGTCGCGGTGCTCGAGGATCGCGAGCGTGGCCGTCGCCGGCGGCTGGGGCATCGTCTCCGATGACCTGCGCACGTTTCGCGATGCGCCGCCCGGTGAGGTGGATGCGATCGAGGGCTATTGCCTGGCATTCCGGCGAGCGGACTTCGTGGCTCGCGGCCCGCTCGACGAACGCTTCCGCTTCTACCGCAACCTGGACATCTGGTGGAGCCTGGTCCTGCGCGATGAAGGCGAGGCGGCTGTCCCTCGCCGGGCAGTGCGGACGCAGCCGCTGCCGCTCGAGCGCCACGAGCATCGCGGATACGCCAGCCTCCCGCCCGCCGAACGTGATCGGCTGAGCAAGCGCAACTTCTACCGCATCATCGACCGCTTCGGATCGCGACGCGACCTGCTGGTCGCGAACCGGGTCGTCTAGCTCAGGTCCTCGCCGAAGCGCGCATCCGGCCGCGCGTCGGGTCCGCGGCCGCCGCATCTGCCGGGCACAGGCGTCGCCGACGCGGCCCCGGGCGAGGGCGATCGCCGTGCGGTGCCGACCAGGGTGCCGACGCCGATGACCGCCACCAGGGCGAAGATGGCGGCGACCTGGAGCAGGATGCTGCGCGAGCTGGTCGTCGGCGGCGCTTGGCCAGGACGGGTGAATGAGCTGGCCAGGGTCGGCACGCGCGGCGGGATGGTCAGCCCGATCCACGCGCCCGCAAGCAGACCTCCGATGTGAGCGAAGTTGTCGATACCGACGCCGCCGCCGGCCAGGCCGAAGCCGATGACGAGGTTGATGACGATGAGCGCGCCGATCTGTGTCGCGATCGAGCGCGCCTGGCGATCCATGAGCGGATGGTGGATGCGCTGCGCGACGAAGAGGATGCCGAAGAGGCCGAAGATGGCCCCGCTGGCGCCGACGGCGTCGTTCGGCGTGATGACGTAGCTCAGCGTCGAGGCTGCCGCCGCGGTCAGCAGGTAGAAGAGGAGGAAGCGGACGGAGCCGTAGAGGCGCTCCACGATCGGCCCGACGAGGTAGAGCGCGTACATGTTGGAGAGCAGATGGATCGGGGACCCGCTGTCGTGCACGAGGACGACCGTCAGCGAGGCGATGGAGCTGGCCCTGCGCCACGAGGTCCTTCTGGAGCCCGAACAGCCCGAACCAGAGCGCCGCCGCCTGCTGATCGAGGAGCGCGCTGACGCCGATGCCCACCGTGATGGCCAGGATGGTGTAGGTGACGTACGGGATGGGCGCCACACCGCTCCGCGAGCGACCGAAGGCGCGCGATGCCGCGCGCTGGTTGCCCTGCTCTTTCTGCAGCCAGCCGATGCGTGAGGCGATCTCTGCGCGTTCGGCCTGTGGCGCTCGTGAATCGGCCTGCTGATAGGCGCCCAGGGCACCCTTCAGGTCGTCGCGGCGAACCAGCTCGGCGGCCAGCCGCTTCCAGGCCAGCCAGGTGAGTGGCGTCTCGGGCGCCGCGACCGCCTGCCGCCAGGCATCGAGGGCCTGGTTCGCGTCGTCCAGCCGGTAGAAGCACTCGGCCAGGCCGAGCAGGCCGGCGACGTGGATCTCGGCGTCAGGATTGCCGACGCAACGGTAGTAGACGCCGAGCGCGGTCGAGTAGTCGCTCGCCTCCGCCAGCGCCTCGGCCTGTGCCAGCACGGCGAGCGCGGTCGGCCGATCGAGCGGGCCGGGTCGGTTGGGGTCGGCGCCGGAGCGCCCGGTGGTCGGGTCGGACAACGTGCGGGGATGCTAGCAGCCGACGGCCGAGGAGGATGCCGGACGGATGGGCCATCGGGGTGGTACCAGGGAGCTGTGGCGCGCCCGGCCGCGACATCGGCGTCATGATGCCCAGACATCAAGCCACCGCTGGAGGGGAACGACATGGACGGCACTGCGCAGATCATCCTCGACGCCATCGTGCTGGTGGCGCTGATCGGCGCCATCGTCAGCGTCGTTCGGAGTAACAACGCTGCCGTCCGCAAGATGGGCGCCGTGGCCAGCGTGCTCCTCATCCTCGGGCTGGCGGCCCTGCTCAGCGCCGTCATCGTCTCCGCCGGCTCGGTCGGGGTCGTCACGGCCTTCGGCCAGGTCCAGCCCGAGACCCTGCCACCGGGCCTGCATTTCCGCCTGCCCTTCGTGAACGTCGTCCACCAGATCACGACCCGGGTCCAACCCCACCCGTTCGATGAGATCGACGCCGCCAGCTCCGAGTATCAGCAGGTCAAATTGACGGGCGTCATGAACTACCACATCGACGGGCAGTTCGCCTCGGACCTCTATCAGCGGGTCGGCGACGACTTCGCGCCGAAGATCCTCGACCCCGCCTTCAACGACTACATCAAGACGGTCGTGCCCAAGTATCGGTGACCGAGATCCTCGGCAAGCGAGACGAGATCCGGCAGCGGGCAAAAGAGGACCTGCAGGCCAACCTCGCTCAGTACCACATCATCATCGACGACATCTACCTGGCCAACATCGCCTTCAGCCCCGAATACACGGCGGCCATCGAAGCCAAGCAGGTCGCTCAGCAACAGGTCCAGACGGAGAACCAGGTCCTCGCTCAGAAGCAGGTCCAGGCTCAGCAGGCCGTCGCAGTGGCGCATGGCGCGGCCCAGGCGATCGTCGAGACGGCGCGAGGTCAGTCAGAGGCCAATGACCTGCTCACCAAGTCGCTGACACCCGACCTCATCCAATACACGCTCATCCAGAAGCTTTCCCCGAGCATCCAGACGATCATCCTGCCGTCCGGCCAGCAGTTCATCCTCGACCCGAAGAGCCTCGTGGGACCCCAGGCGTCACCGCAACCGTAGAGCGAGGCTGATCACAGTCGAGCCGCGGCGGCGAGGCTGATCACAGTCGAGCCGCGGCGGAGCGCGTGCGCGAGCGGTCGTAGGTGCTTCCCCCGATGGTGTCACCCGCCCGCAAGGCGGAAACGGCGCAGCGTCACGCCGGTGGCACATCCAGGGGTGTCCCATGAACGCGCATGACTCGCCTTCCGCCCGGCGACGTGCGGCCCGCGACATGGGTCACGTCGCTCGTCGAGCTCACCATCATGCTCGTGCTGTCGACGGCCGTGGCCGGCATCGCTGCCGAGTACGCCATCGCCACCGTCCGCCCACACGGATCGCCCCCGCGGCCCGAGGCAGCGGTAGCCTGCAATGGGACGTGCCCGCCCGCTGTCACGTGGGTCGCATCCGCGCACAGCGCTCCCCTCCCGGATAGCCGCGACGGCCCCGCGTCCGTTCGATGTGCCGTTCCAGCCCCGCGGCATGAGCGACCGGAGACGCGTCGCGATCGCGTCCATGCTCGTGCCCGTGGCCCGGACACCGCTCGCCAACGAGGCTCGACCGGAGAGACAGTCCGCACCGACGACGAGACGCACGCACCACGTCCTCTCCGGCGTGGCCACCTGGCATGCGACCGGCCGCGACGGCGCCTATGCAGCGGCCGGACCGCTCCTGCGGGAGGCGCTCGGGCGCGGCTGGCGAGGGACGCAGGTCCGGGTCTGCTCGGGGGGACGCTGCATCCGCGTGACCCTGAACGATGTCTGCTGGTGCCCCAAGGGACGGCGGCTCATCGATCTCAGCGACGAGGCGTTCGCCCGGCTAGCGTCGTTGAGCCGCGGCGTCATCGTCATCGAGATTTGCCGCTAGTGCGACCGACGACGGAGTCGGCGTGCCCGGCGGCGCCTGGCCGTCGTCAGGCCTTCGACGCTTCAGCCCCGAGTTCGGCGATCTGTGCCCGGGCTGCCGCCACGAGCTCCGCGTTCGTGCTGGCGTGCCCGCGCAGACCCCAGCCCCCTTCGGGCGCTTCGGTGAGGAGGACCCATGTCCGGTCGGCGAGCGATGGATCGCCCGCTGCGTCGGCCACGATCGAGGTGAGCTGGGCGACGACCGCGAGCTGCTTGTCGCGGTCGAGTGCGCCGGCGTTCGTGAGGATCTGGACCCGGACGTAGGAGCTGTCGCCGTTCACGTTCGAGATCGCAGTGGCGGGCAGTTCGTGGACGAACGCGGCGGTGTTGTCGCGGAACATCGGGATGTCGGGCACGCGCTCGACGGTCATGACGGCCGTGGCGAGGTCGCGGGCCAGGGTGTGCGTGTCGTCAAAGGTGCCCGCTGCGGCGTAGACGTCGATCATCGGCATGTGTCAGGCTCCGTCCTCGATCGCCCAGCGAAGCTTCTTCGCCTCGCTGGATCGTGATGGATCGGGCGCCACGATGACGCCCGTCATCCAGATATGCAGGATGACGACCATCATCTACCCTGTCAACACGCAGGTAGAAGGTAGGGCGCATGGGCCATTCGCGAGCGAACAAACGCGAGCACCACGACCAGATCGTCGGCGTCGCTGCGTCGCGCTTCCGCGAGGACGGGGTCGACAGGGTGGGCGTCGCCGAACTGATGCACGACGCCGGGCTGACGCATGGCGGCTTCTACCGGCACTTCGCGTCGCGGGACGAACTGGTGGCGGAGGCCGTCGAACGCGCGCTCCACGACGGCGGACAGGCGATGGCAGCCGTCGCCGAGTCGCCGCAGGATCCGCTTGCGGCCGTCATCGATGCGTACCTGAGCACGAGCCACCGCGACAACCTCGGGACCAGCTGCGCCGTCACGACACTCGCGAGTGACGTTGCACGGAGCAGTCCGCGAGCCCGGGCCGCGTACACCAGGCAGGTCGGCATCTACATCGACATGCTGGTGGGGCTGCTCCCGCCAGAGTCCGACGTTCCACGCCGTGCATCGGCTATCGCCGCCCTGTCCACGCTCGTCGGCGCGGTGTCGATGGCGCGAGCCGTCGACGATGAGGTGCTCTCGCGGGAGATCCTGGCCGCGGCCGCGACGCAGCTGAAGGCGCAGCTTCGTTGAAGCTCGATCGATGCGCGCGACGGCAACCTACGGCATACCAGTAACCTGCGAAAGCGACCCACTGAGCAGGGTGCGCTGCCGGTACCACTACGATGGAGTGCGCATGACCGGGTCCGCTGCTCGCCGGCCAGCATCGGCTGGGCCGCGCAGCTCGCGTTACCGGAAACGGTTCAGGCGCCCGGCAGACCTCGGGCGCGCAGGGACGACAACCGTCGGCGCGAGGGAATGACAACCTGTCAACCAGGGGCGAGGGCGAACAGGTGCCACGTATCGGGGACACCCTTGAGCTGTCGCTCGCCGCGGTCCTCGAAGCGCATGCCCGAGCCGGCGACGAGATCCTTGACGGTGCTCGAGACGAGCACCTCGCCCGGCCCGGCGAGCGACGAGATGCGCGCGCCGATCGATACGCCTATCCCGACGATCTTGCCGTCGCTGATCTCGAACTCGCCGGTATGGAGGCCGGCCCGGATCTCGAGGCCGATCGCCCGCAACGGCACGCGGAGAGCGGCGGCAGCCTGGACGGCACGAGCCGGACCGTCGAAGGACGCGAAGAACCCATCACCGGCGGTATCGAGCTCCTGGCCGCGGAACCGCGCCAGCTCGCGACGCACGACGGCGTGGTGGCGTTCGAGCAGCTCGCGCCACGCCGTGTCTCCGAGGCGGGCGGCGAGCTCCGTGGAACCCACGATGTCGGTGAAGAGGATGGTCATCAGCACCCGTTCGCGGACCTGCCCGTCGGTCAGGCGTGAGACGAAGCGTTCCGTCTCGGCCATCGTCGCCTGGTGGGCCTCGTCGTCGACCCACGTGTAGACGCCCTCGAACGGCGGCAGGTCTACGACTTGCGCGCCCCGGATGCGCTCGGCCGCGTATTGCGCCGGCCCCGGGTTCGTCGGCCGGGGGAAGATCAGCGTCGGCACGCGGACGGCCCGGAGGATGTCGCTGACGTCGAGCTCCATCTCGGTCCGGAACGCCGTCAGGGCGGCCCCGGGGCTCAGGCTCCGACGCATGTGCCAGACGAACCAGTCGACGAACGCCGGATCGGATGAGACCCCGGGGGCCCATTCGCGGGCCAGCTGCTCCAGGTAGGCTCGATCGCCCCAGCCGGCACGAACCTCGGCAAGGCGCTGCCGCCACGCCTCGGCCGTGCGAGCCCACGGGTAGTCGTCTGCCCGTGTTCCCCTGATCGTCGGGTCGAAGAAGACGAGGCCCATGCAGCGCTCGGGGTACGTTGCGGCGAAGAGAGCGTTCGTGCCCGTGCTCGAGCCGCCACCCCACAGCACGGCGCTCTTCGATCCCGCGGCGTCCATGACCGCGCGGATGTCGTCCATCGCCGTCTCGATGGACTGCACCTCGCGGACGCGGTCGGAGAGACCCGTGCCGCGCTTGTCGAGCATCAGCAGGCGACCCATGGCGGCGAGACCCTCGACGTGCCGGACGAGCAGCGGCTGCTCCCACGTCGACAGCAGGTCGCCGGTGATCCCACGTACGAAGACGATGTCGGTCGGGCCGTCGCCGACGACCTGGTAGGCGATAGCGACGTCGCCACTTCGAGCGTACGAGACGTCAGGCGGTGTCATGCGCGGAGTGTCGCGCATCAGCGCGCCGAGCGACGGGCGCGAGGCGCTCATCACGTACCTTCGGCGCTACGGGCGTGAGGTTCGACCGAAGCTAGAGAGCGTCAACCGAGAACGACTCACCGACACCTAGCGAACCGGCATCGAGATGTTGTTGTTCTGGCGCGCCCGGCAGGATTCGAACCCGCGACCTGATGGTCCGAAGCCATCCGCTCTATCCACTGAGCTACAGGCGCACGCAGGACGATTGTACGGCGTGCCCGGCGCCGACCGACTGAGGTCGCAGCGCCCTAGCGCGTCTCGGGCGGTGCGAAGACGACGATCAGCTCGAGATCCTCGACGATGTCGTGGAAGCGGTGCGGCACGTTGGCGCCGACGAAGATCGTGTCGCCCGGTGTGATCTTCGCGCTCGTCGCCGCCCACGGTCACCCGGGCGCGCCCACCGACGACGACATAGACCTCGTCCTCGAGATGCGGCGACTGCGGGTCGATGCCGCCGGCCGGCAGTCGGTAGTAGCCGACGCTCATGGTCGACACGCGCAGGAACTCGTGGTACAGGCGGTCGAGCGACTCGCGTGCCGTGCGCAGCTCGTCGAGGCTCCAGGCCTCCATGAGCGACCTCCTAGCTCGGCGCTGCGAGGTCGCGGCGCGGGAAGACGACGAGCGACCAGACGACACCAGCCAGCACGGCCGCGCCGAGCACGACGAGGTCGCTCAGCCTGGCCTGGCCGAGGAGGACCGACTGCGGATCGAGGTAGTGGAAGAGCGACAGCGGCTGGAGCGGCTTGGCGGCATCCCAGAGCGACCCGAGCACCTCGAGGAAGTAGGACACGACGGTGAAGCCGAGGGCGATCCCGAGCGCCGGCGCCAGCCGGTCGAACGATACCGAGGCCGCCAGCGCGACCGAGCCGAAGGCGAGGTAGAGGAGCGTGGCGTTGAGCCACAGCAGCGGCATCATGCTGATGTCGAGCTGATCGAGGACCCCGAAGACCGCCGACGAGACCACGGTCCCGACCAGCGCCGCTGCGGTCGCGATGCCGACGAAGACGATCGTCGCCACGAACAGCGTGCCGTAGGTGGCGCGCCGGGAGACGGGGCGGGCGAGCAGGACCTCGAGCGTGCCGCGCTGCCGTTCCCCGGCCACGGCAGCGGCCGCGAAGCCGACCGCGAAGACGCATGACAGCGCGACCGCGATGGGATGGATGATGCCCAGCGCGATGGAGCCTGGCAGGGTGAAGATGTTGCCGCCGCCGAACTGGGTGAGCTGCTCCGGGACCGCGCCTGACTCCACGATCTGCTTGAACTGCGCGCCGAGCGCCGTGTCGATGAGCTGGGCGTAGACGAGCGGCATCAGGACGCCCCAGATGGCCAGCCCGACGACGACCACGAGCAGCTTCGTGCGCTGAGCGACGAACGTCCGACCGAGCAGCACCCGGTCCATCAGCTCTGACCCTTCACGACGCCAGGTCCTCGGCGTAGAACTCCAGGAACGCCTCCTCGAGATGGGCCGGCTCGATGGTCAGGTCGGAGAGCTGGGTCGCCGGCGATGGCCCGCAGGAATGGGCTCGGGTCGCCCTGCAGCTGGCAGCTCAGCAAGCCGTCGGCGAGATGCACGTCGCTCACCCCGGGCACGCCGTCGAGCACCGGCGCTGGGCCGGTCAGGCGCATCTCGACGTAGCGCTTGCGACTCGACAGCAGGACGCCGACGTCCTGGAGGGCGACCAGCCGACCCTGGCGGATGATGGCCACCCGGTCGCACACGCGTTCGACCTCGGACAGCACGTGGGAGGAGAGGAAGATCGTCCGTCCCTCTCGCTTGAGCTCGTCGAGCAGGTCGTAGAAGGCGCGCTGCATGAGCGGGTCGAGGCCCTCGGTCGGCTCGTCGAGGATGGCCAGCTCGGGGTCATGCTGGAGGGCCTGGATGACGCCGATCTTCTGGCGCATGCCGCGCGAGTAGTCGCGCACCGGCCGTCGGAGGGTGGCCGCCGACATCTCCAGCCGATCGGCGATGGCCTGTCGCCGGACCGCCGGCCGACGATAGAGGCGGCACAGGTAGTCGAGGATGTCCTCGCCGCTCATCGTGTCGTAGAGGGCGATGCCGCCGGGCAGGTAGCCGACTCGTCGGCGGATGGCCAGGTTGTCGCGGCCGGCATCGAGCCCGAGCACGCTGGCCGTGCCGGCCGTGGCATGGAGGTAGCCCAGCAGGAGCCGGATGGTCGTGCTCTTGCCCGCCCCGTTGGGACCGAGGAAGCCGAAGATCTCGCCCTGCTGGACGTCGAGGTCGAGGTCGACCAGCGCATCCACGGGGGCCGAGCCTCGGCCGAGCCGGCGGCCGCCGCCAAAACGCTTGCTGAGCCCGTCCGTATGGATGACGGCGGTCAAGGAACGGACGATCTCGCGGCGGTCTGGGCGGCGACTAACGGTCGCTTGGTCGCCGGTTGACGACCCACCAGCCGAACGGGAGCACGGCCGCCGCGAGCACGACCTTCAGCGCGTCACCGAGAAGGAAGGGCCAGAGGCCGTAGTCGAGGGCGGTCGCCACCGGGACGTCGATGGCGACCTTCAACCAGCTCACGCCGAGCGTGAAGATGATCGTCTCGCCGATGACCATGGCCGCCAGCGCGCCGAAGAACCGGCGATCCCAGCCCAGCTCTGCCAGCCGTCCGACGACCGCCGCCGCGACCACGAAGCCGATCAGGTAGCCACCGGTCGCGCCGAGCACCCACTGACCCTCCGGTCGGGCGATGATCGTCGCCAGGCCCGAGCGGTAGACGCCAAGGTCGGCGTCGTAGGCGAAGACCGGCAGCCCGATGATGCCCAGGGCGAGGTACAGGATGGCCGCCGCCGACCCGCGCCGGAAGCCGAGCAGGGCGCCGGTGAAGATGACGCCGAAGGTCTGCAGCGTGACCGGCACGATCGGATTGCCCGGCAGGTAGAAGCTGATGCGGGCGCCCAGGATGATGAGCAGCGTCCCCATGCCGACCAGCATCAGGTTCCGGACACGGGCGCTGATGTGCTCGCTGACGCGGATGGGAACCAGGAAATCGCCGAGGGTCAGGCCGCGTTCGACCGGCGGAACGCGCAGGAGGCGGGCGGAGCTGACCACGGCCGGATGCTACCAGACGAACCGGAGCGCGGCGGGCAGGACGCGGAAGGTGAACGGGTCCCGGCCGAGGAGCTCGCCATCGGCCTGCAGGTAGACCGGTCCCCGGCCGTCGGCGACCTCGACCGAGAGGCTCGCCGTGCGGCGCACGGTGACCTGTGGCGAGCGCAGGTGATCACCGCTCCGGATGCGCCAGGCGAAGGTCACCAGCTCCCAGCGGGACGTGGCGTCGATGAGCACGGCATCGAAGAGGCCGTCGGTCGGGTCGGCGTCTGGCGCCACGTGCATGCCACCACCCTCGTAGCCACCGAGTGCCAGCTCGATCGACTCCACCGATCGCGTCTCCTCCGCGCCGTCGGCGTCCCAGCGCAGGTGCAGGCTGCGGTCGCGCCAGTCGACGATGGTCAGCAGCGACGCCGCCGTGTAGAGGTAGGCGCCCAGGCGCGGCGGGAAGCGTGCCGTGCGCTGGGCGACGAAGGGTGAGAAGCCGACCCCCGCGCCGTTGATGAAGTAGCGGGCCTGGCGCTCGTGGTCCGGGACGCCGGGTTCGTCGGAGACCGCGGCATCGGCGATCGGTGGCTCCGGGGTCGGCCGCCCGGCCACCAGGGCCGTGGTCCGGTAGGTCGTCTCGCCGATGTCCACGCCGCGCGCTGCCGTGGGGTCGCCCGCGATCACCGTCGCGAAGCGATCCGCCAACACGGATGGGTCGCGCGGGATGTGCAGGCCGCGCGCGTAGTCGCTGCCTCGACCGGCTGGCACCAGGCCCAGCGCCGGCAGGTCGTCGGCCGGGCGTGGCGTGCCCGAGCCATCGTCATGGAGCAACCCGTTGACGACCTCGTGGAGTGTCCCGTCGCCACCCACCGCGAGCACCAGCGGCGCGCCGGCGTCCGCGGCCGCATGCGCGAAGTCGGCGGCCTCCATGGCCCGCGTGGTGAGCCGCACGTCGTAGCCGACCTGCCGGGCGTCGAGCTCCGCGGCCAGCGCCGGCCAGACGCGCGCGAAGGCGCCTCGACCGGCTCCCGGATGCGCGATGACCACGACGTCGGTCGATGCCATCCGCGTGCGGTCAGCCGTCGGCGGCCAGGTCGTCGGTGATCGAGAAGCGCAGGCGACCCATGTTGACCTCGTACAGCTCGACCTCGAGGCGATGGCGCCCGGCCGCCAGGGGCTTGCCCTCGACGAAGAGCGTGATCCGATCGCCGACGGCGACCCGGATGGGATTGCGCGGCGACACGTCCTTGGCATGGAGCGGCGTCGCATCGCCGTCGCGCACAGCCGAGACCGCCTCGACCGGGATGGCTCGTCCGTCCACGTCGAGGCGCCCGATGCCGACCAGGGTGCCCGCTCCCATCGGGTTCTGGGCCTGCAAACGGAAGCCGGTTGGCGTGTTGCGCAGGCTGCCGGACACGTAGAAGCGGCGGGCTAGGAAGCCTGGCACATTCATCCGGGCAGCATAGCCGTCGGGCCGCGCGCCGAAGGCGGGACGTCAGCGCATGCCGGGACGGGGCTCCAGATCGGTCGGCACGACGATGACCCAGTGACCGGCGAGCGGCCCCGACCAGGTGCTCTGTCGGGGCACGAAGGTGCGGGCCAGGGTCCGCACCGAGATCCGCTCGCCCGGTCGCGGGCTCCGGCCCCAGGTCAGGCTGGAGCGGGGGTAGAGCGGATCGAGGATGTCGACATCGGTCACGCGCGCGTCGTCCGTCGTGGCCGGGTCCCCGGTGGCACGGAAGCCGCTCATGACCCACGCGTGCCGGCCGCCCCAGACGAGCAACCCGACTGGTTTGCCGGTCCGTCGGATGGCCTTGGCCGCAGCGGTCAACGCCTCTTGCATGGTGGGGTAGCCGATGACGCTGTAGGTATCGACGTGCAGGCGGTTGAGGGCAGCGGCCCAGCCGTGGACGGAGGCACCGCGCCGCTTCGGCATCCAGCTCGGGCGAGGCGGACTCAGCTTGCGCGCCAGCGCCCAGTAGCGTCGCTGCGTGGCGGCCGAACGGTCGTTCCGGCCGGGACCGATGTTCTGCATCATCTGGATGCTGGCGCCGACGCACTGGACGAGGTTCGTCTGGGAGACGAAGTCGCCGGGGCGATAGAGATCGATCTCGAATGGCGCGCGAGCTTCGACGGAGGCGACGCCTGCCAGGCTGCTCGGAGCGCCGATGGTGATCGCAGCCAGGGTCGCCAGGGCGACCCGACGCGGCCAGGACAGCCGGGTCATGAGCGGAACCTTACCATCGGGCACCGGATCGGCCCGCTCGATCGACTCCTGCTGGAGGTCCGAGGCGAGACGGCGATCGCCACGAACCGCTGCCGCGCATGCGATACTTCGCGCTCGCGGCGCGCCTGTGGCGAGCTCCTTGGTGGCCTTAGCTCAATCGGCAGAGCATCGGATTGTGGCTCCGAAGGTTACGGGTTCAATCCCCGTAGGCCACCCCACCACCCGGCTGCACGAGGCCCCGCCCGGCGAGGCGCCCTCGCGCGGTCGCGGCCTCGACATGCGAACTCAAGGCGATGATCGCCAGGTTGCCGTCGTCATGTCCAGGTTGCCGATCACCGAGCGGTAGTACTTGCCGGGCTTGGGCGGGTCCATGATGGCCTTCATGCCCGCCGTCCTCGAGGAGTCGAAGCCGAACGCGTAGGTGTGCGTCGCACTGGGACTGCTCCAGAAGAGCTGCTGCATCGTCTGGTCGGCCGTGAACAGCCCCCGCACGATGTACGAGACCGAGCTCATCGGCGCCGCGAAGACCGCTTTCGCACCGGTGCGCAGGAAGCCCGCACCATAGTTGTCGACGCGCTTGATGGCCGTCGACTTCGAGGGATCCGCCCGACCAGGCTCCGAGCTGCCGGCCGTGTAGCAGGCATGGTTCAGGATGACCACGGCGTTGGGAGCCAGATGGAGATAGTTCCGGATGTAGTACTCGCCCCAATGCTTGAGGTTCGAGTTGCCGTTGCCGGACGACTTGTTGAGTCCGAGGCCATCTTTGGTGTACGGCTGGTACGGCTTGTACGGGCTCGGCCAGCCGTTGCCATGGCCGAGGTAGATCAGCAGGTTCGCGCCCTGGGCCTTGGTCCTGACCTTGTACCAGCTGGCGTTAGGGCTGTAGATCTTGACGACCGACGCGCCATAGCCTGAGGCGATCGCTGCCAGCGCATTCGCCTGGTCGCGGTACTTGGCCGTCCGGGATTCATTGGGTCCGACGATGATCACGACCTTGTGCGGAACGGCCCCGAAGACCGCTGTGGGCGGGCTCGCCGCCAGTCCGCCGACCGCCAGCAAGGCCGCGAGGAAGACGACGGTGAGTCGTGCGAAGCGATGGCCAGACGCCCGCTGGGCGCCGTCGGTGGGTACAGACAACAGTCGTGCCTCCTATCTACCAGAACGCCGCGCTCACGCGTGGCGACGATGGGTGGCCGCGGTTGGCAGGCTGGATGGATGGCCGAGCCGGGCGACGACGTGGATCGTGCCCGCGAGTCGGTGGCGACGCACCGCCGGATGGGCGACCGACCGATCGACCGGTGAACCGGATCCGAGAAGGTCGGGACGACACCCGACCTGGCGCGACGACAGGTTCCTGCCGTGGGGCGGCGGTCTTCGATTGTCCTGTCTGTCGGGGCTGCCCGTCGACGTCCAGTATCACAGGCTCGTGCGAAACCAGCCCCATGTGGCGCGACGAGCCCGGTAACGGTGCGACCACGGGGCCCAAGGCGCAAGCCGTACCTTCGACTCGGACCCGTCGACGATGGATAGACTCCCGGCATGCCTTGGCTGGAACCGTTCGCAACGTTGATCGACCCCGGCGGGGGTCCGCTCGCGGCGGCCGACGTCGCCATCGAGGACCCGACCGCTGGCAGGATCGAGGGGTCGGCCGCCGTGGTCGCCTTCGTGGCCGACAGCGCGGCCTGGCTCGAGGCCCGCCAGGCGGTCACGCGCCACGTCGCGACGACGGTCGGCGGCGGACGCCGGGTCGGAGAGTTCGAGGTCGACCTGACCGTCGACGGGCGCCGGCTGACGCTGCCGGTCGCGGTCATGGTCGAGCCGCAGTCCTCGGGCCGCCCGACCGAGATCCGCATCTACCACAGCCAATGGCCCCTCCTGGGGCACCACCGCGTCCGCCCTCCCCTGCTGGCGGCCGATCCGTCGGTGCGCGAATCGGATGTCGTCGGCACCTACCAACGGGCGCTGGCGGCGGGCGATGCGGCCACGATCACCCAGACCTTCGAGCCCGACGGCTGCTTCCGGGAACCCGCCGGCCCCCAGTTCCGCGTCTGCGGCACGGTCGACCTCGCTGCCTTCTACGCGCGCTTCTTCAGCGCCGGCGGCGGCATCGTCCTGGAGCACTGCACGGTGACCGAGGACGGCGTCCGGACGGCACTCGAGTTCAATGCCGTGCGCTGGGGCGGCGTGGCGCTGCCGCCGCAGGCCGGCATCGCCGTCTACGAACGCGGCGCGACCGGGCGCATCGCGCACGCTCGCGTCTACGACGACGTCGAGGGGCCTGTCGAGTAACGGTCGAGCATCGTCATCGAGCCCGCACATCGGGCTGCGCGATCGACCCTTGGCCTGGCTCGACAGCGCTCCTACTATTCAGAGCGGCTCGTCGGCGACGTTTGGCGCCAGGAAGGGGCGAGTCGGAGGGAGGGATCCGGTGGCCTCGCAGTCAACCGGGCTGGAGCGCAACGCGATCGGGTTGACCGCGGTGACGTTCCAGTCGATCACCCACATGGCTCCGGCCGTGGCGACAGCCCTGTCGATCGGGGCGGCGACCATCTTCGCCGGTGGCAGTACGCCGCTGGCGGTAGTCCTCGCGCTCATCGCCGCCTTGTTCACGGCCTACGGCATCGGCCAGCTGGCCAAGCATCTGCCGTCGGCCGGTGGCATGTACACCTATGTCGCACGGGGGCTCGGGGGCTTCCTCGGCTGGCTCATGGCCTGGGCCTTCGCGCTGGCCGAGCCGATCATCGCGCCTGCGCTGTACGCCTCGTTCGGGTTGTTCGGAGCACTGCTGATCACGCAGCTGACGGGCTTCAGCAGCCCATACCTGTGGCTCGTGCTGGCCATCCTGTGTGGTCTGCTCGTCTGGTGGCTGCTCTATCGCGGCATCTCGTTCAGCACCGGCGTGGGCATCGCGCTGGGGACCATCGAGATCGTCATCTTCCTGGGCATCTCCGCGTTGCTGATCATCAACGCCGGCTCGAAGAACACGCTGTCGGTCTTCCTGCCCGGCGCGGATGGCCTGCGGCCGGCGTTCCAGGGCATGGTCTTCACCCTGCTCGCGTTCGTCGGCTTCGAGGCCGCCGCACCGCTGGGCGAAGAGGCCCGCGACCCCAAGAAGACGATCCCGCGCGCCGTGATGCTCTCCTGCATCCTGATCGGCGTCTTCTACGCCTTCAACTACTACGCGGCGACCGTCTTCTTCGGCCCGGACCGGATGGCCTCCGAGTTCTACACCTTCAACAACGGCGACCCGTGGGGCTACATGGCCGACCAGGTCCTGCCCGGCATCGGCTCCCTGCTGATCGCCTTCGCGATCATCAACAGCTCGCTGGCGAATGCCAACTCCGGTGCTACGGCGGCCACGCGCTCGCTCTTCAACATGGGCCGGACCGGGCTCATCACGAAGTGGTTCGGGGCCATCCACGCGACCCATCGCACGCCCGTCAACTCCATCCACTTCCAGGCCATCCTGGCGCTCGTGCTGGTCGTCGCGCTGGGCGTCTACCTCGGTAACGATCCGCTCAAGGTCTACGTCTTCATCGGCTACGGCCTGGGATTGCTCTTCGCTGGCATGTACATCGCGGTCAACATCGCGGTCATCGGCTTCTACCTTCGCGAGCGGCGGGCTGAGTTCAACTGGTTCAAGCACCTGGTCGTGCCCATCCTGGGCATCATCTTCGTCATCCCCGCCTTCGCCACCGTGCTCGGCATCGCCAACGTCTCGATCCCCATCCTGGACATCCCGCTCTCGGCGATCCCGGCGCCGTACGACATCGTGCCCGCCCTGGTCGCGATCTGGATGGTGCTTGGCATCGTGCTCTACTTCGTGCTCCGATCCCGGCGACCCGAAGCCTTCGCCCGAGTCGGCGAGGTCTACGGCGAAGGCCCTGCCGGGGGTGCCGCCGACGCTAGTGCCGCCGACGCTAGTGCCGCCGACGCAGGTCCTGCCGCTGGCGCGGGTCCTGCTGACGCGGCCTAGGTCCTTCGCCCATACGCAGGTGACGGTCGGCGTCCACTCGCCGGCCGTCACGCATCCGTCGCGTCGACCTCGTCTCGGCGGTGTCTGAACCTGTCTCGATCTAGCTGTCGAAGAGGCCCAACGGACAGTAGGCGGTGACGACGACGTTGGGCATGTCGACGATCTCGCTGATGCGCAGGTCGATGGCCACGCTGCACAACAGGTAGGCCTCGATGGCGCCGAGCCCATGCTCGCGCCCGAGCCAATCGATCATCCGACGCGTGGCATCACGAGCGGCCGCCATGGGATCGGGGCCGACGCCGTCGGTGGCGTAGCGAGCGCCATCGCGCAGCGTGGCGTTGGGATCGGGCGCGGCCAGGAACTCGGGACCGGTGACATGCAGGTCCTTGCGCACCGTGAGGCGGACGAGCGCCCGCATCGGCGTCTCGATGGCCGTGCCGCAGACCTCGCCATCGCCCTGCGTGGCATGACCGTCGCCGATGCTGAAACGTGCGCCGGGCACGAAGACCGGCAGGAAGAGCGACGACCCGGCGACGATATGGCGGGTATCCATGTTGCCGCCGTGGAGGTCGGGCGGGATGGTCGAGCGCGGGCCGGATTCGGGCGCCACCCCCATCTCGCCGCAGAACGGCGCCAGCGGGACACGGACGCCGGGCCAGAACTCCGTCGTCCCGACGGGTCCCGGGACGTGGGTCACCTTGTAGGTCGGGTCGGGGAAGTCGTCGGCCAGGAGACCGAAACCCGGGATGGCAGCCGTCCAACCCCAATCGGCCGGCGTCAGCTCGAGGACGTCGACCTGGAGCGTGTCGCCGGGCTCGGCACCGGCGACCTCGATGGGGCCGTTGACCTGGTCGACCCGGTCGAAGTCGAGCGTCGCCAGATCGTCGACCGTCGACGTCGCCGTGAGCTGGCCACCGGATGCATCGAGGCAATCGAAGTCGACGATCTCGCCCGACGCGACCCTGGCGATGGGCGGGATGGCCGGGTCCCAGGTCAGGTGGGTCTGATCCCGGGCGACATGGATGGTCGGGATGTGGAGCGCCATGGCTCTGTCCTCCGCTCCGCCGGCCGCGTCCACGACCGTCGCACCCGGTCGGTCCGCGATGGGATGTGGCCGCTATGATGCACTCACTTCGCGTCTGACCACGTACGGGACTCGTCCGGGTCCGCCTCGGCGGCAGGATGCATGGGTCCGCGATGGCCGGCGGAGCCGAACGGGAGCATCTGATGGCGACCGTCACCTTCGACCACGTGTGGAAGAAATACGACAACTTCGTCGCGGTCAACGACCTGGTCCTCGACATCCAGGACGAGGAGTTCCTGGTCCTGGTCGGCCCGTCGGGCTGCGGCAAGACGACCTCCCTTCGGATGATCGCCGGGCTGGAGGACATCACCGAGGGCGAGCTCAAGATCGCGGACAGGGTCGTCAACGACATCCCGCCCAAGGACCGCGACGTGGCCATGGTCTTCCAGAGCTACGCGCTCTACCCGCACATGACGGTCTACGACAACCTGGCATTCGGGCTGAAGCTGCGCAAGGTCCCCAAGGACGAGATCGACCGGCGCGTCAAGGACGCCGCCCAGACCATCGAGCTGACGAACCTCCTCGATCGCAAGCCGAAGCAGCTCTCCGGCGGCCAGCGGCAGCGCGTCGCGCTCGGTC
Source organism: uncultured Chloroflexia bacterium (assembly GCA_963777975.1). Classification (GTDB taxonomy): domain Bacteria; phylum Chloroflexota; class Limnocylindria; order Limnocylindrales; family CSP1-4; genus CSP1-4. Next base: position 41,097 of record CAVZSO010000003.1, read on the forward strand.
GCGCCATCGTCCGAGAGCCGGCCGTCTTCCTGATGGACGAGCCGCTCTCCAACCTCGACGCCAAGCTCCGCGTCCAGACGCGGGCCGAGATCTCGCGTCTCCATCAGCGCCTCAAGACGACCATCGTCTACGTCACCCACGATCAGGTCGAGGCGATGACGATGGGCTCGCGGATCGCGGTCATGAACCTCGGCCTCCTGCAGCAGGTGGGTACGCCCCAGCAGCTCTACCAACACCCCGCCAACCGATTCGTGGCCGGCTTCATCGGCAGCCCGGCCATGAACTTCGTGGAGGTCAAGGTCGAGGGCTCGGGCCCCGACGCACGCCTCAAGGGAGGCGCCTTCGATGCGCCGATCCCGGAGCGGCTTCGCGCCTCGATCGGGGAATCGACGGGCCGGCAGCTGATCCTTGGCGTCCGACCGGAGCACCTCGACGTCGCTGAAGCCACCGGTGGCACGGGCACCGTGCGGGCCAACGTCGACGTGGTCGAGTACCTCGGCAACGAGGAGCTGCTCCACATCCGGGCCGATGAGCAGTACCTGGTCGCCGTCGTCGACGCCGACCTGCGGGTGCACGTCGGCGACGTCCTCGACCTCGTCTTCTCGGCGGACCGCATGTACCTCTTCGACAACGAAAGCGGTGAGACCCTCACCGAGTCGATGGTCGCGGCGACCGCCTGACTCGGTCGCCGGCCTTGGACCAGGACTGGTGGCAGCGGGGCGTCGTCTACCAGGTCTACCCGCGCAGCTTCGCCGACAGCGACGGTGACGGCGTCGGCGACCTGCCCGGCATCATCGACCATCTCGACCACCTGAACGACGGCACGCCCCAGTCGCTGGGGGTCGATGCGATCTGGCTCTCGCCGATCTACCCCTCGCCCGGGCTCGACCTCGGCTATGACGTCTCCGACCATGCGGCGGTCGACCCGCTCTTCGGGACGCTCGCCGACTTCGACCGCCTGGTGTCGGAGGCCCACGCTCGTCGCGTCAAGGTCGTGCTCGACCTGGTCATGAACCACACCAGCGACCAGAGTCCCTGGTTCCGCGGCTCGCGGGCGTCGCGCAGCGGGCCGTACGCCGATTGGTACCTGTGGCGCGGGCCGAAGGGCGTCGATCGACGGGGTCGCCCTCGACCTCCCAACAACTGGGTGAGCTGGTTCGGCGGGCCGGCCTGGACCTGGGAGCCGGCTCGTGACCAGTTCTACCTGCATACCTTCCTGCCCGAGCAGCCCGATCTCAACTGGCGCCATCCGGCGGTCCGCGCGGCGATGCTCGACGTCGTCCGTTTCTGGTTGGCGCGCGGCGTCGATGGCTTCAGACTGGACGTCTTCAACGTCTTCTTCAAGCACCCCGACCTGCCCGACAATCCAAAGCGGCGCGTCTCGCGCTGGCGTCGCGCGGGCTGGCGCGCCTGGGACCGCCAGGAGCACATCTATGACAAGGACCAGCCCGAGATGGCCGGCCTGCTGGCGGAGTTCCGGGCCATCCTGGACGCCGCGCCGGGGCGCATGAGCGTCGGCGAGCTGTTCACCGGCGACTCGGTCTGGGCGGCATCCTACGCCGCGCCGCGCCACCTGATCTTCGACTTCGGGCTCCTCCAGCAATCCTGGGCGGCCGATCGACTGGCCCGGGCCATCTCCGACGCAGAGGCGGCCTTCGGCCCCGATCGCTGGCCGGCTGTCGTGATGGGCAACCATGACCAGCCACGGCAGGCGACGCGGCTGTCGCGTGGTCGAACGGGCGACCGTGAGGCGATCGCGCGCGCCGCCGCCGTCCTGCTGCTCGGCCTGCGAGGCACCCCGTTCCTCTATTACGGGGAGGAGATCGGGCTGGGCGACGTCGGCGTGCCTCGGTGGGAGATGCAGGACCCGCCGGCGCGACGCTACTGGCCGCTGCCGATCTGGTTCGACCGCGACCGGTGTCGCGGCCCGATGCCCTGGACCGGAAGCCTCAACGGCGGCTTCACGAAGGGGCAGCCGTGGTTGCGGATGGCGTCGGACTACCCGACCCGGAACGTGGCCAGCCAGGCGGCCGACCCGGAGTCGATCCTTGCCTGCTACCGGCGGCTCATCGCGCTCCGCCACCGGTCCGAAGCACTCTCGGTCGGTGACTTCGACTGGCACGTTCGCGGAACCGACGACGTCCTGGCCTGGCTCCGGACGTCCGGCGACGAGCGGATGCTCGTCGCCTTGACCACGGCATCGGCGGAGCGGACGGTCGAGCTGCGCGGCCTCGTCGGGCCAGCCCCGAGGCGTCTTCTCGAGCCTCGGGCCGGATGTGACGCCGCTTCTCGAGGGCGACCGGATCCGTCTTCGGCCGCTGGAGGCCGTCATCGTCGCCCTCGTGGGGGACTGACCTGGTCGGGCGGGTGACCTTGGCCGGCGACTGCGGAACGGTCGCATGGCTCGACGCGTTGCGAATACCATCCGCGGGTGAGTCCATCGCCCTCGTTCGACACCGACCCAGCGAGGCTCGCGCAGCCCTTCCCGGCTGACTTCGCCTGGGGCTTCGCGACCTCGGCCTACCAGATCGAGGGAGCAGCGGCCGAGGACGGCCGGGGTCCGTCGATCTGGGACACCTTCGCCCGCCAGCCGGGCGCCATCGCCGACGGCAGCACGGGCGACGTCGCCTGCGACCACTACCACCGCTACCCAGAGGACGTCCGACTGATGGCCGATCTGGGGGCGCGGGCCTATCGCTTCAGCATCAGCTGGTCGCGCGTCCTGCCCGTTGGGACCGGCGCCATCAACCAGCGCGGCCTCGACTTCTACCAGCGCCTCGTCGACGCCCTGCTCGGAGCAGGCGTCCAACCGCTGATCAACCTCTTCCACTGGGACCTGCCGCAGGCGTTGCAGGACCGCGGCGGCTTCGCCAACCCGGAGGTCGTGGGCTGGTTCACCGACTACGCCACGCTGCTCGCGTCGAACCTGGGCGACCGTGTCAAGGACTGGATGACGTTCAACGAGCCGGCCGTCTTTGCCTTCCTCGGCCATGCCGACGGCATCCATGCGCCGGGGCTGCGTGACTGGCCGACGGCGATCCGGGTGGCCGACAACGAGCTCCACGCTCATGCCGCCGCCGCCAAGGCGATCCGCGCGCTGGTCGACGACGCGAAAGTCGGCGTGGCGATCGACGTCAATCAGGTCGCGCCGGCGACCGATTCGGAGCGGGATCGAGTCGCCGCCGACCAGTGGAGCTCCGCTCGCGACGCGTGGTTCCTCGATCCGCTCTTCGGCCGTGGCTACCCGGCGCTGGGACTCGCGGCTCACCGCGAGGCGGGTCACCTCGACGGCATCGACCTCGCCGAGCCGCCGGCCGGCGACCTCGATTACCTGGGCCTGAACTACTACCGGCGCGACTCGGTCAGCGCCACGTCGGACCGCGCATTCGACTGGGAGATCGGCGCCGTGCCGGGCTCGGAGCAGACGCAGATGGGCTGGCACGTCGCGTCCGACGGCCTGCGCGACGTCTTGCTCGAGCTCAACCGGACGTACGCACCGCCCGAGATCGTGGTCACCGAGAACGGCGCCGCGTACCCCGATACCGTCGATCGAGGACGGCCGGGTGCGGGACGCGGGCCGGCTGGACTACCTGGCACGCCACGTCGCCGCGGCAGCTGAGGCGCTTGGCGCAGGCGTGCCGCTGACCGGCTACTACGTCTGGTCGCTGCTCGACAACTATGAATGGAGCCTTGGCTACAGCCGGCGGTTCGGCCTGGTCCACGTCGACTTCGACAGCCAGCGACGCACCCCCAAGGACAGCGCACGCTGGTATCAGCGGCTCATCGCCCGGGGCTAGCGCGTCTCGGTGACCTTGCTGATCGTGCGCGGATGCTCGGGGTCGAGGCCGCGCGCGACGGTCAGGTGATAGGCATACAGCTGGGCGGGCACGATCTCGACGATCGGCGCCAGCCAGGGCGGGATGCCGTCTGGCAAGGCCAGCCCCTCGTCGATCTCACGGGCTGCCGGCGCGTCCGAGATCACCAGCAGGCGCGCACCGTGGTCCTCCTTCAGGCGGGTCAAGAGCGCGATCTGGGCCTCCAGCTCGGGGCCGCTCGGGGCCACCGCCAGGACCGGCAAGCCGGGTTCGGCCAGGGCCAGCGGTCCGTGCTCGAAGTCGGCCGCCGAATACGCCATGGCAGCGACCAGCGCCATCTCCTGCAGCTTGAGCGCCCACTCGCGAGCGCTCGCGTAGCTGTAGCCGCGGCCGAGCACGACGGCACGCTGGCGCTTGGCGTGCGCGGCGGCCAGGTCGCGCGCCTGAGGCTCCGCCGTCAGCGCTGCCGACAATCAGGGCGGGCAGGCCCAGCCAGATCGACCGTTTCGCTCGACGAGGGCGGGTCGAGTGCCGTCGACAGCAGCGCCGCCGCGAGCAGCTCGGTGGTGTAGGTCTTGGTCGCGGCCGTGGCCCGCTCCGGTCCGGCGCGCAGGTCGACCACGTGGTCGGCCGTTTCGGCCAGCGGGGATGCCGCGTCGTTGGTCAGCGCGACGGTCAGCGCGCCCTGCCGCCGCGCTTCTTCGACGACCGCGACGATGTCCGGTGAGCGACCCGACTGCGAGATGCCGACGACCAGCGCGTCGGCCATGTTCGGGCGCGCTCCGTAGAGCGTGATCGTCGAGGGCGCCGCCAGGGCGACGATCAAGCCGTTCCGGATCGCCAGCAGGTACTGCGCGTAGATGCCGGCGTTGTCCGAGGTGCCGCGGGCGGCGATGACGGCGAACCGGGGCCGGCGCGACCGCAGCGCGGCGGAGATCGGGGCGAACGTCGCCGGCGCAGCGTCGAGAAGCCGCTGAGCGGCGGCCGGCTGCTCCAGGATCTCGTCTCTCAGCCCCATGCCATGAGCCCGTGACCGCGCGGATAGAGACCGGCGATGGCGACGGGCAACCGGCCGGCGAACGGCGCCTCGCCCAGCAGTGCGGCGGCCAGCGCCTCCATCGACGGCGGCAGGATGCCGTAGCTGCAGATATGGGTTCGGCTGGACGGGTAGGCGAGCAGGTCCCAGGGCGTGCGCAGGGCGACGGTGACCGTCGGCTTGCCGGACGCCAGGACCGCCGCGGCGAGCGCCGCCTGCGCCGGCTGGAGGTGCGCCGAGAACGTCCCGACGACGACGAGGTCGAAGGTCGCCAGCCGCTCGCCCAGACCTGCGATGTCAGCCTCGCCTGGCATCGCCGGCAGGAGGATCTCCTCGACACCCGCGAGCCGGCGACGAAGCGCCGAGGCCAGCGTCGGCGCCACCGTCGACGACGTGTCGGCCGGCGTCAGGTCGGCCGGCATCGACTGGACGACCGCGATCCGCGCGTCGGCGGCCGGCTTCAACGGCAACAGCCGGTCGTCGTTGCGGACGAGCGTGATCGATCGTCGGGCCAGCTCGGCGGCGAGTGCCTGATGTTCCCCGCACCCGACGACGTCGAGCGGCGGCTGTTCGAAGCGTCCGACCCACCGGCGCAGCTCGCCCAGCCGACGGGTGGCGGCAGCATCGTCGTCGGCATCGATCAGGCCACGCCGCTGGGCCTGCGCGAGGCCTTCCTCCAGCCGCTCGAGCGCCACTTCGTCGGCCGTCCCGAGCAGCACGTCCTCGCCCGCGCGGAGGGCAGCGATGGCGTCGACGATCTGCGCCGAACCCTGGGCCAGGGCATGCATGTCGAGGGCGTCGGTGACGGTCACGCCGTCGAAGTGCAGCTGCCCGCGCAGCAGGTCGCGAAGGACCGCGGCGGACAGGCTCGTCGGCAGGTCGTCGTGCTGGCCGGGGAGCGCGAAGTGGCCGGTCATGACCATCCGTGCGCCAGCTGCCAGTGCCGCTCGAAACGGGACCAGCTCCCGCTCGGCCAGCTCGGCACTCGTGCGCGCCACCAGCGGCAGCTCGTGGTGGGGATCCGCTGCCGTGTCGCCGGCGCCTGGGAAGTGCTTGGCCGTCGCGGCCACGCCCTCGTCCTGCAGGCCCCGGACGGTCGCCGCAGCGAGCCTTCCCACCGCCTCGGGATCGTCGCCAAAGCTGCGGATACCGAGCGCCGGATTGGCCGGGTTGTTGGCAACGTCGCACACCGGCGCGTAGTTCACGTTGACGCCGAGGGCCCGCAGCTCGCGCGCCGTGGCGCCAGCGACGCGCTCGGCCAGCGCTTCGTCGCCGGTGGCGCCAAGCGCCATCGCGCCAGCGAACTGCGTCGTCCCTTCGCCCAGGCCGACCAGCTGGCCGCCCTCCTGGTCGGCAGCGACCAGCAATGGTGGTGCTCCTGCCGGCCGCGCCGCCTGGATGGCGGCCGTCAGCGCGCGGACCTGGGGCGGATCGACGACGTTGTGGACGCGGAAGAGCGTCACGCCGGAGACGCCACGATCGTTGATCCGCGTCGCCGCCGATGGCGGCAGCTCGGTGCCGGCGAAGGCGATCATGAGCCGCGCCAGCGTCACGACTTGACGGAGCCGGCCAGGATCCCTCTCACGAATGCACGCTGGAGAACGAGGAAGACGATCAGCGGCACGAGCATCGTGATGAACGCGCCGGCGGTGAGGAGATGCCAGGAGCCGCCACGGCTGCCGATCAGCTGGAAGAGGGCGGTCGGCAGGACGCGAACATCGGTGCCCGGTCCGAGGAAGACGAGCGCGACCAACAGGTCGTTCCAGACCCACAGGAACTGGAAGATCGCGAACGCGACGAGCGCCGGCAACGACAGCGGCAGGACGATCCGGATGAATGCCTGCAGGTGGGACGCGCCATCGATGGCCGCGGACTCGAACAGGTCGCGCGGCAGCTGCGAGATGAAGTTGTAGAGCAGGAAGATCGCCAGCGGCAGGCCAAAGCCCGTGTGCGCCAGCCAGATGCCAAGGAACGTGCCGTACAGGTTTCCCGCCGCGTAGACCTGCAGGATCGGGATCAGCGACACCTGGATGGGCACGACGAGCAACGCCACGACGATCGTGAACAGGATCCCCTTGCCGCGGAACGGGATCCACGCGAAGGCATAGGCGGCGAATGCGGCGATGGTGATCGGGATGACCGTCGACGGGACGGTCACGATCAGGCTGTTGATGAACGCGTCACCCATGCCGTCGCTCGAGATGACCGTCTGGTAGTTCGACAGCGTCCATTGGTTCGGGGGGTCGAAGGGGCTGAGGAGCGACGTCCACCAGCCGGAGGTCGTGATCAGGATCGGGTCGCGGACGGACGTCACCAGCAGGCCGAGCGTCGGCAGCGTCCACAGGAAGCAGATGGCGATGACCGACAGGCGCAGCGGCAGGCTCTGCATGAACCACGGGCGCCAGGCGGCGACGCGGGCGACCCCTTTGCTGCTCGATCGGCTTGGCCGGCGCGGTCATCCTTCCGCCTCCTGTCGCCTGAAGTTGCGCAGGTTGATGTACATCACGGGCAGGATGGCGATGAAGAGCAGCGTCGCAAGCGCGGCGCCGCGACCGTCGTTGAAGAACTGGAAGATCTCGTGGAAGAGGCGGACGCCAACGACGTCGTCATTGAACCGTCCGCCGGTCGTCACGTAGACGATGTCGAAGATCTTCAGGGTGACGATGGCGATGGTCGTCGCGACCGTGATGATCGAGCCGCGGATCATCGGCACGATGATCCGGAAGAAGAGCTGGCGCTCGTTGGCGCCGTCGAGTCGGGCCGCCTCGATGACCTCGGTCGACACGCCCTTGATCGCGGCCGACAGCACGACCATGGCGAAACCGGTCTGGAGCCAGACCAGGATCATGATCTCGGCAAAGACGTTGATGGGGCTGGTCGTCAGCCACGGGATCGGCTGACCACCGAAGCTGGACCACGATCGCGTTCAGGAGTGCCGATCTGCGGCTGACCGGCGGGCTGCCAGGCGTAGACGAAGCCCCAGATGACCGATGCGCCGACGAGCGAGATCGCCAGCGGCAGGAAGACGAAGGTCTTGGCCAGCGCTTCACGTCGGACGCGATCGAAGAGCCAGGCGATGACGAGCCCGAGCCCCACGCTGGCAGCTGGTACCGACGATCAGCCAGAGGGCGTTGTTGCGCAGGATCTGGATGAAGTCGGGCTCGGCCAGCACGAGGTAGTTCTCGAGCGTGAAGTGGCCCTCGTTGTCCGTGAAGCTGCGCAGGACCGTGCCCGCCGCGGGGTAGACCAGGAAGAGCGCCAACAGCGCCAGGGCGGGGCCGACGAAGACCCACGGCAGGATCCGGTCGCGCCACTTCGGCTGCAGCAGGCTGACCAGCGCGCCCACGCCGATGAACAGCAGCCAGATGCCGCCGACGCCCGACGGCCAGCGCGATCGCCGCCAGCAGGATCTTGGCGATCAACTTGATCGCCCGTGCCGTTGCGCAGGTCGGTCGCGCCCGACGCGTTGCCGAGCAGCCTCGTAGATCGAGGCCAGGAGGTTCGGCGCGCCCTGCGGGTCGTACAGGACGAGGATGCCGGCGCCGCACAGGCCCAGGCCGATCAGCCCGGCGATCGGCAGGACGAAGCGCGATAGTCCGGGACGCTCAGGTTCGAGCTACGGCCATCGACCCTCCTCGCGGACATAGTAACGGGGCGCGCCACCGTGAGGTGGCGCGCCCCGCAAGCGATCAGATCGCTACCGATCAGATCACTACTTGGGCCAGCTGTCGTCGATGGCCTTCAGGACGGCATCGGTATTGGCGCCGTTGTTGTTGACCCACTGGTCCATCTGGGTCCAGAACGTCCCGGAGCCGACGGCGGCGGGCATGAGGTCGGACGCGTCGAAGCCGACGCCCGTGGCGTTGCTCGTCGACGTCGGAGGCGACCTTGAACTTATAGAAGCCCTCATACCAGTCGGCCGGGGTGGTCGTGTTGGCCGAGATGGCGCTGCCGTTCTCGGATCCACTTCTGGATGCCTTCCGGCGTGGCCAGGAACTCGGCGACGGCGCGGACTTCGGGCCGGTCGGTGAGCACCATGAGCGTGTCGGCCGACCCTTCGGCGTTGTTCTGGGCCGGGTCGATGGTCGGGAACGGGAACATGCCGACGTCCTCGCCGATGCCGTACTTCGACGGCTGTCCGCTGGCCCGCTGATCCGGGAAGAAGTCGGGGCCGTACCAGGTCGGGATCTTCTGCATCCAGCACTTCGGGTTCGCCAGATCGTCGGTGAACATCGGATCCATGATCGTCTTCTGGTCGGTGGCCACGATCGCGGTGTTCGTGCCGAAGACGTAGTTGGGGGTGAAGAAGATCTTGCCGACGTACTTGTCGAAGGCATCCTTGATGCCCGGGTCCGGAACGGGACCTTGTGGCTGATCCAGTCGTTGTAGTAGTCGAGGCCCTTGGTCTTCAGGACCACTTCCTCGACCCAGTCGGTGAGCTGCCAGCCGGTGCGTCACCGGGACCGCCCGCGCTGACACACCACGGGTTGGAGCCGTCCTTGACGATCTGGTCGGACAGGGCGATCAGCTCGTCCCACGTCGTGGGCACCTTGTAGCCCTTGGCCTCGAAGGCCTTGATCGGGTACCAGATGGTCGACTTCACATCGGCCTTGTAGGGGATGCCCCAGATGTTGCTCGCCCGTTGAGACCAGGCCGATGATGCCCGCATGCTCGGCCTTGAGCTTCTCGGGATCCATGAACGTCGCGACGTCGTTGAGTCTTGCCAGCCTTCGCGTAGGCCAGGACGGGCGTCGGCTGGGCGAGCATCGCCAGGTCCGGCGGCTTGCCGCCATCGATGCGGGTCTTCAGCACCGTCTCGTGGCTGGTGCCGACACCCTCGACGTTGACGACGATGCCGGTCGCCTTCGTGAAGTCGGCCAGCGTCGACGCGAAGTTGATGCCCTCGCCGCCGATCCACTGCGTCTGGATGTCGACCTTCTTGCCGGCCATCGGCAGCTTGCCGTCGGCGCCCTTCGTCAATGCCAGGTCCAGCTCGGTGTAGCCGGTCGGGACCGCCGGCACAGCTGGCGCGACCGCGGCGGGCGATGCCGCCGGTGCTGACGCGGCCGGCGCAGATTCCGACGCAGCCGGCGCGGACGCAGCCGGCGCAGACGCGGCCGGCGCAGACGCGGCCGGTGTCGGCGACGCGTTGCTCGAGCAAGCGCCGACGAGGATCATGACGACGACCGCCAGAGCGGACGTTGTCCTGAGTCTCTTGACCATGGATTCCTCCTCCTATGAACTACCACGACTGTGGGTGACGAGTGGCTCCGCTGGGTCCAAGCATGATTCCACACTCCAGCGATAGCCGCACTATGGGTTATCGCTCGCCCACCCCCTCTCGCTCAGGCAAGCCGATGCGGTGGCGAGCGATCGCTGCCGCCCCTCGCGCGCCGGGCGCCTCGGTCGGCGATAGCAGCTCGACCGTCGCATCGCCCAAGGCGGCCTCGACGAGTGGCGAGGCCGCGCGTTCGCGGGCGATGTGCGATCGGATGGGTTCGAGGAGGGCAGGTCCGGCGGCCGCCACGCCACCGCCGATGACGAATCGCTTGACGCCGAGGGTCAGGGCGAGCGAGCGGATCGCTCGCGCCAGGTGATCGGCCACGCGGTCGATGATCTCGACCGCGACCTCGTCGCCGGCAGAAGCGGCGCGGAAGACATCTGCGGCACTCGACTGGGGCGAGAGCACGGTGCTGCGACCGGCAGCCATCGCCTCGTCGGCCTGGCGACCGATCGCCGGACCGGCGGCGATCGTCTCGAGGCAGCCTCGCAGACCGCACGCGCAGACGGCTCCGTCCGGATCGGCGACCACGTGGCCCACCTCACCGGCAAAGCCGTTCTCGCCGCGGAGCAGCGCCCCGTCGAGCACGACGCCGGCGGAGATGCCGGTGCCGATCGCCAGGAAGGCGACGCTCGCCGGCGCCTGAGCCGACCCGTCCGCCGCGTGCTCGCTCAGCCAGAGCACCGCCGCGCGGGCGTCGTGCTCGACGAAGATCGCGTATCTCCCAGCTCCGTCTGCAGCATCGGTCCCAGAGCCAGGTGGGTGATGCCCAGGTTGACGGCCATGCTGACCGAGCCATCCGCCGGGTCGACGTGGCCGGGGACGGCCACTCCGACCGCGACCAGGTCCCGCCCCAGCTGGCGCCGGGCGTCGTCGACGAGGCCGGCGATCTGGCCGACGAGCGACGACGGGTCCGTCGGCGCGACATGCTCGTAGAGGACGCGGTCCCGATCGTCGGTGACGACGATCGACGTCGTGGTACCGCCGACGTCGACGCCGGCGACCAACGACCCGCTGCCGGTTCGATTGGCCATCTCGAGGTCGACGATCGTGGCGGCCGTCTTGGTGCCACCCACATCGACCCCGACGAGCGACTCGGTTCCGCTCATCGGGCGATGCTCAGGCCGAGCTGGTCCGGTCAACAGCAGGGCGGCTGCGCCCTGGACCGTCTCGTTGCCGCGCGACGTCGTGAGCTCGATACGCGTGCGAGCGCCGATGGAAGGCAGGGAGCGCCGCATGGCCTCCTCGCGTACGGCTGCCAGCCATGGCTCGCCAAGCCTGGTCACGGTGCCGAGCAGGACGATCCGCTCGATGTCGAGGGCCGAGGCCAGCGCGGCGACCGTGCCGCCAAGGTAGCGTCCGGCCGAGACGGCGATGAGGCGGGCCGATTCATCGCCCGCCTGTACGGCCGCGACGACGTCATCGAGTTCGAGGTCGCCGTGCTCGGCCAGGCGCCGCCCCAGCCAGGAGCCCGGCGCTTCGCCGGCCGCCTCGAGCGCGCGGCGCACGATGGCGCGCGAGCTGGCGACCGTCTCGAGGCATCCGAACCGGCCGCAGCGACAGGCTGCGCCGTCGTCGACGACGACCGTGTGGCCGATCTCCCCGGCACTGGATCCGTCGCCATGGAACAGCTCGCCGCCGATGACCACCCCGGCCCCGATGCCTCGGCCGACCTTGATGGCGACCAGGTTGTCAGCCATGCCACCGACCGGCGAAGAGCGCCTCGGCCATGGCCGCGGCCCGCGTGTCGTTGGCGATCGCCACCGGCACGCCATAGCGCTCCGACAGCAGGCGTCCCAGCGGGAGCTCCTGCCAGTCGAGGTTGACGGCCCTGCGGATGGTGCCGGAGGCCGTGTCGACGATGCCCGGCGTACCGACGCCGATGCCGAGCAGGGCGCCGGGCACTTCGCGCATCAGGCCGTCGACGAGGTCGAAGACGAGCGCCACCGCGGCATCGCCGTCGGCATCGCCGACCTCCACCTCGACCGTCGCGCGGATATCGCCGCGGAGGTTGACGACGGCGCCGGTGAAGCTCTCGCCCAGGTCGAGGGCGACGATGGATCGCGCGTCGTCGACGACCTGGACGAGGATCGGAGCCTTCCCCCCGCTGGATGGTCCGCGGCCGACCTCCGCGGCGAGGCCATCCGTGATCAATCCCCCGACGATCTCGCCGACCGAGGTCCGGGTGAGACCGGTCTGGCGGGCGACGTCAGCCCGACTGATGGGTCCCAGGTCGTACAAGGTGCGCAGGACCAGGCCGGCGTTGTAGGCGCGCGTGTGCTGGTGCGTGGCTCGTGCGGGACGGTCCATCGGACCTCATCGGACTTTGCCCAGGATATGGACAAAGTCATCCTACCGGACCGTGTCAAGCGGCCGTGCGAGCGCCTAGTTTGTCAGGCTACCGAACATGAGTCCCGGAGCCGACTCGGACCCGGAAACGAAGATGGCGCGCCTCTCGGCGCGCCATCGGGTCGTCTGGATGACGTGTGCGGTGCTACCAGCGCCAGCTCTTCGGAGCCACCAGGACGGCGAAGACGAAGAGTGGCGCCAAGCGGTAGAGCAGCGCCTTGACCTGATCCCTGTTCATGTTCTCGACCTCGCATGACACGACGTTGTCATCAGTTCCGCCGGCCCCGGAGACACTGCTCCGACACTGGGAGGTCATCATCGGAAGCCAGGGCGCCTGGCGAAATAGGAAGGAGGTCCCGGTCCGCCATGGGACCTTCGGCGCCGGCAGCAGCCCGTCACGGGCACTTCGGCAGGCCGCCTCGGACGTGCGGCCGGTATGCTCCGGCGATGTCCGAAGAACGCCTCCACGAGACCATCGTCGAGTCGCGGGTCGTCCACCGCGGCAACTACGTGACCTTCCGCGTCGACACCGTCGAGGACCCCGATGGCGGCCGCCACGTGCGCGACATCGTCGAGCATCCCGGCGCCGTGGCCGTGGTCGCCTTCGTGGGCGAGGACCTGCTCCTCGTCCGCCAATACCGGCTGGCCGCGGGTCGGATCCTGCTCGAGATCCCCGCCGGGACGCTCGATCGCCAGGCCGATGGCACCATCGAGGATCCCGCCGATCGCTGGCCCGCGAGAGCTCGGCGAGGAGACCGGCTACCGCGCCGCGACGTGGCGCCGCCTGGGCATGTTCTGGACGGCGCCTGGCTTCGCCAGCGAGGCGATGACCCTCTACCTGGCGACGGACCTGTCGCCGATCGATGGCTACGCCGGACCGGAGCCTGATGAGCGGCTCGATCTCGTTCGCATGCCCTGGCAGGAGGCCATCGCGGCTGCCGAGCGGGGCGACTTCGCGGACGCCAAGACCGTGGCCGGCATCTTGTGGGTCGCCCGCATCCGAGGCGACTGAAATCAGCTGGGTCGGGTCAGGCAGCCTGGCTGGCGTCGGCGGACGGTGCCGTGTCGTCGGGCCGGTCGTAGGGCTCGAACGTCAGCCGGCCGTCGGCGTCTCCGCGCATGCGCATGAGCTCGAGGCGGTAGTCCTGATACATCTCGTGGCGCAAGGCGACCGCCAGCGTGTGATCCGGTCGGCCAGCCGCGGCCCTCGCCTCGGCGCGGCCGGTCCAGATGCAGAACGAGAGGCACGAGCCATCGGCCGCTGACGGGCCCTTGAAGTAGTGGATGAAGCCCGGCGCGCCGGCGGCTTCCAAATGGGCAGCCTCGTCGAAAGCTGTCAGTCGGCTCTCGTCGGCGCCGGCACGGCGCACGGATCGAAAGACCACGAGGTACCACTCCCCGACCCCGAGCTGACGACCGACGGCCGACCAGTCGAAGGCATCCTCGATGGGCAGCGATCGCGTAGCGATCCGAGATCGGCTGGAGCCGGTCGAGCGCGTCCATCGACCACCGAGCATAGGCAGTTCGTCCCGATTGTCAACGGGTAAGAAGTACAGTCGCCACATCCTGGCATTGCCGACTCCGCCATGCTCAGCCTGCCGAGCATCGGCTCGGGCGGCCGCAGGATCGAGGTCGCCCGACTCGACTACTCCGCTGCGTGGAGCGACCGGCTCAGCGTGGCGCCTGCGGCGACCACGAGCCCCGACGTCCGCCTCCGCCAGGCTGCCGACGCCCGGGCCAACGGAGCGATGACCCCGACCGCCGCCACGATGCCGTCGTCCCGCATGACCGGTACCGCGATGCTCACGCTACCCGGGATGAGCTCGCCTTCGGTCACCGCGATGCCGTCGGCGACGATGGTCGCCAGATCGCCGGCTGGACCCGGGCTCGCGACGTCGTCGGCCTCCGATGATCCTGCCGCCCGGACTTCGTCCTGGATGTCCGGTGGCGCGAAGGCCAGCAGGACACGCCCCAGGGCGCCGACACCGAGCGGCGCCGAGCTGCCCGTCTCGGGCACCACGCGGAGCGGATGTCGCGAGGGTTGTTGATGCAGGCAGACCGACGCCAGGCCGACACGCCGGCAGAGGACCGCGGTCTCGCCGGTCTCCGCCGCCAGCATGGCCAGGATCGGCTCCGCGCGACGGACGAGCTGTTCCGTGCTGACGATGGAGCCGCCACCGACGAGCAGCCGCGGCCCGAGCTGGTAGGCACCGTCGCGGCGATCGACGAAGCCGAACTCGGTCAGCGTGCGGAGGTATCGATAGACGGTCGAGAGCGGGGTGTCGAGCAGCGCGGCCAGCTCGTCGGCACGGACCAGGCCGCGGTCGGCGATGGTCAGGAAGACGCGCAGCCCGCGCGCGAACGAGGTGTCCTCGGGTGCTTCCTCTGGCGGGCGATCTCGGGCGGTGGTCATGCGGCGTCCAGCGTGGCAGGCGGCGTCAAGGGTCGGAAGGCGCGGAGCGCGCGTCACGGATCGATGGCGTGAAGAGACCCGCCCGTCGCCGGGCGGGTCTCTCCGTGATCGCGAGGACGCGGATGTCCTACTTGCTGAGCAGCCCGTTATCCGTCAGCCATTGCTTGGCCACATCGCCGACGTCCTGGTTGTCGACGGCGACCTTGACGCCGAGGGCGAGGAGCTCCTCGGTCGTCATCTTGGCCGAGACCGCGTCGAGCAGGGCGGCGAACGCGGTGGCGTCGACCTTGGACAGATAGTCCTGTCGGACGACCGGCGCGATGTTGTCGGCCGGCTGCGTCTTCTTGTCATCCTCGAGCATCGTGAAGCCGTTGACGAGGATGGCGGGCTGGGTGGAGCAGAGCCAGGCGAAGTCGACGGCCTTGCCCTTGAGCGCCTCGGCGATCGGGGCGTCGCAGGCGGCGAGCGCCTCGCGCTGCTTGGGCGGATAGGTGATGCCGTACGCCTCGAGCGCGCCCTTGCACAGCGAGTTGTTGTCACAGTCCGGCGGCAGGCCCCACTTGAGCTGATCCTGGACGGCCGCCAGGTCGCTCATCTTGGCCAGGTTCAGGCTCGTCGCCGTGTCGGGTCGGACGACGCCCGCGTTCTGATCCTGGGCGGGCGTGATGGCGAGGACGGTGGCCAGCTTGCCGCCGTCGGCGCCCTTGGTGTCGAGGACGGCCTGCAGGGCCGCCTTGTTGGCCTCGCCGTCGCCCGTGGGCGTGGTCGCTGCCGTGGGGTTGGACTTGTTGTAGTAGCCGAGGCCGGAGCCGACGTACTCGGGCACCAGGTCGACCTGACCCTGCTCGAAGGCCGGTTGGCGCTCGAGGCGCGAGCCGAGGCCGAGATTCCGGGTCACCTTGTAGCCCGCGTTCTCGAGGACCTGGGCGTACATCTCGGCCATCAGCTTCGACTCGTAGAAGTTGTCCGAGCCGATCTTGATGTCGGCCTTGCTGCTGCCGCCGATGCTTCCGCAGGCGGCCAGGAGGATCGCCATCGTGGACAGGACGGCGATCAGGCGGGTCTTCCGCACGTTCGGGACTCCTTTCAGGATCGCCGTCGGCGATCGGTGGGCACCCGGTCCTCCTCCGCTGACCGGTCGGCGTACCTTACCTCAGGGCGGCGTCGCGCTCCCGCGGCAGGTCGGCCTACCTTATCGCAGACGCCTCGGCGGTCGAGCCAGGTGCTCAGGATCCGGCAGCACCGACCTCGAGCAACGGATCGATGGCCTCGGTCATCGATCGGCTGCCTTCGACCTTCTGGCGAAGCGCCTTGGGCGTCAGCGCGCGCTGGACGAGCGCGAGGATGGCATCGACGCCGAGGGCCAGCACGGCGACGAGGATGGCGCCGGCGAAGATCTGCGGCGGCTCGCCGCGGGCGAGGCCGTCGATGATGAACCGGCCCAGGCCACCGTACGAGAGGACGGCGCCGATGGTCGCCGTCGCGATGACCTGCAGCGTCGCGGTGCGGAAGCCACCGACGATGACGGCGATCGAGAGCGGCAGCTCCAGGCGTCGGAGGATCTGCCGGCCGGTCATGCCCATGCCGCGACCGGCCTCGATCAGGTCGCGGTCCACGGCCCGCAGGCCCGCGTACGCGGCAACGAGGATGGGCGGGATGCCGAGCAGGAGCATGGCCAGGAAGATGGGGATCAAGCGCAGACCGACCTGGGGCGAGTAGCCGAAGAACGGCGCAAGGGCCAGCGAGACCGGCAGGATGGCGACCATCAGCGCGAAGGACGGCACGGCCCGACCGATGTTGGCGGTGTTGACAGCCAGGCCCACCAGGCGCCCGGTGTGGCCGATGTAGAGCCCGATGGGCAGGCCGATGAGCCCTGCGACGACCACCGCCAGGCCGGCGATGAAGAGGTGCTCCACGAGGCGGTTGGGCACCCCGGTCTCGCCCTGCCAGTTGGCCGGGTCGAGGAACCAGGCAGCGATCTGCCCGATCACTCGCGCGCCTCCCGGGCTCGGACCCAGGGGGTCAGTCGGCGCTCGAGGCGGACGATGAGGATGTCGAAGGTGAATGCGAGCGCGACCGAGAGCACGGCGCCGACGTAGATCTTGGTCGGGAAGAAGGTCTGCAGCCCCTCGGTCAGGAACTGGCCCAGGCCGCCGAACGACTCCCCGAGGATGGCCGCCACGGTCGCCAGGCCGACCGTCGTCACGGTCGCCAGCCGGAGCCCGGTCATCATCAACGGGATGGCCAGCGGCAGCTCGACCGCGCGCAGGCGCTGTCGGTCGGTGTAGCCCATGCCCGTCGCGGCCTCGATCGCGTCCGGCGGCACGGCCTGCAGGCCGGAGACGTTGTTGCGCACCAGGATGAGCAGGGTGTAGGTGGTCAGCGGGATGATCGCCGTCAGCAGCGAGAGCCCGAAGATCGGCCGCACGATGGCGAAGGCCGCGATGCTCGGGATCGTGTAGAGCAACCCGTTGACGGCGGTGATCGGCCCATAGACCGACGGCCGGCGGACGGACCAGATGGCCAGCAGCGACCGCGATGACCATGCCCGACCGCGACCGGGATGACGGTCAGCTCGATGTGCTGGAGCAACCGCATCGGCGATGTCGTCGAGATGCGTGAAGATCCAGTCCCAGTCGATGAATTGCTCGCGCGGGTCCATGGCCGTGCTCAGGCCCCGTGCGGCGGAGATCTCGGCAGGTTCAGCGTCGGACGCGACGGCCGCGTCGGCCGCCTCGGCCTCGTCGGCGAGCGTCGCCGAAGATGCCGAACGAGCGGCCGTGCTCGCCCTCGCGCATCAGGCGGGCCACCCGATCGACGGTCATGATGCCCTGCACGGCGCCGGTGCGATCGACGACGACGGCCGCCTGGACGTCGGCGTCGAGCATCATCGAGAGCGCGTCCTTGAGCGTCGTGCGCCGATTGACGAGCGGCGAGACAGGGTTGGCCATCGCGACGTCGAGGGTGCCGCTGGCCGGGATGTCGTCTCCGCTCACCCAGCCGATGGGCTGGTTCGCCTGATCGACCAGGAGCAGGTAGCCGAAGGGATCGGCCTGCGCCCGGCGCCGGGCCTCGGCCGCGTCGTCGCCAGGGTGGCCGACGGTCGGCTGGACGAGCTCGAGGTCGCCGACGCGGTTGAGCGCCAGGCGCTTCAGGCCGCGATCCTCACCCACGAACCGGGCCACGAACTCGGAGGCCGGATTCGACAGGATGTCCGCCGGGGTGCCGAACTGCGCCAGGATGCCGCCGTCCTGGAAGACGGCCACCAGGTCGCCCATCTTGATGGCCTCATCGATGTCGTGGGTCACGAACAGGATGGTCTTGGCGAGCTCTTCCTGAAGGCGCAGGAACTCGTTCTGGAGCCGCTCGCGGACGATGGGATCGACGGCGCCGAACGGCTCGTCCATGAGCATGATCGGGGGGTCGACGGCCAGGGCCCGCGCGACACCGACACGCTGACGCTCGCCGCCCGAGAGCTGGCTCGGATAGCGATCGCGGTACTTGTCGGGCGCCAATCCGACGAGGCCGAGCAGCTCGTCGGATCGCGCCGTCTGGCGCTCCTTGGTCCAGCCCAGCAGCCGCGGCACGGTGGCCACGTTCTCGCCGATCGTCTGGTGCGGGAAGAGCCCGACCTGCTGGATGACGTAGCCGATGCTGCGGCGCAGGTCGGTCACGTCGCGCGTGGCGGCGTCCACGCCGTCGATGAGGATGCGGCCGCTGGTCGGCTCGATGATCCGGTTGACCATCTTGAGCGAGGTCGTCTTGCCGCAGCCGGAGGGCCCGACGAAGACGCAGATCTTGCCGGCCGGCACGACCAGCGAGAGGTCGTTGACGGCGCCCGGCGTCGGGGCCGGCGGCTTGCCCTTGGTCGGCTTCGGCGCGTCGTAGTGCTTGGTGACGTGCTCGAACTCGACGACGGCGGCGCGGTGGGCGGGCTGGTCGGCCATCGACAGCGGGCTCCTGCGGGATCGGGTCGGGCGAATGTACCGCACGCGACCTCGTCGGCGATACTGGCGCGGTCGATGAAGATCAGCGCCATCCGACTGCAGCGCCTGCGGGTGCCCCTCGAGCCGCCCTTCCCAGCCGCCTGGGATCCCGTGCCGCGGACGAGCTTCGCCGTGACGCTCGTGCGGGTCGAGACCGACGAGGGCGTGGTCGGTGTCGGATCGGGCGACACGATGGATGGCTTCGAGGCCTTCGAGCACCTCTTCCTGGACCAGGATCCGCTGGCCATCGCGCGCCATGTGCGCGTCATCGAGACGATCGACTTCCATGCCGGCCGCTTCTGGCCGCTGGAGGTCGCGCTGTGGGACATCGCCGGCCAGGTCGCCGGCCTGCCGGTGGCCACGCTCTTCGGCGGCGCCATCGACGCTATCCCGGCCTATGCCTCGTGCGGCGTGCTGCGGCCGGCATCCGAGCGCGCCGAGGCCGCGCTGCGACTCCGTGAAGAGGGCTTCCGCGCGGTCAAGATCCGCATCGATCCGCGCCACCTCGAGGAGGGCCTGGCGGCCGTCGTGGCGACCCGCGCGGCGGTCGGCGAGACGATGGCCATCATGGTCGACCTCAACCAGGGCTGGCGGATGGCCGGTGACACGAGCGCGTCGCTCGACCCGGTCGCCGCCAGACGGATCGCCACCCTGCTGGCCGAGCACGGCGTGCTGTGGGTCGAGGAGCCGCTGCTGGGCACGGACCTGCGCGGGCTGGCCGCCCTGCGCGCGACCGCACCCTGGATCCGCGTCGCCGGCGGCGAGATGACGCGGACCTTCGCCGAGTCGCTGGCGGCGCTCGATGCGGACGCCTTCGACGTCTATCAGCCCGATGCCGTCCTGGCGGCAGGCATGCTCCGCACGCGCACGGTGGGTGAGCTGGCCCTGGCCCGCAATCGCTGGTTCACGCCGCACACCTGGACGAACGGGATCGGGTTGCTGGCCAATCTCCACGTCGCGGCCGGCGTCGGCGGCGGCCCCTTCATCGAGTTCCCCTACGATCCGCCCGACTGGACGCCCGAGCGTCGGGACGCCTTCCTGGCCGAGCCCATCCGACCCGATAGCGAAGGGCTGCTCCACGTCCCGGCTCATCCTGGCATCGGCGCGGTCCTCGATGAGGCGGCCATCACGAGGTACGCAGCGTGACGACGCAGGCGCTCACGGCCAGCGACTGGATCGCGCGGGCGGCCGCCGTCAACCCGGCCGCCGACATGTTCATCGATGGTCGTCAGCAGCCGGCCGCCAGCGGCCAGACCTACGCAGACATCGCCGGTCGTGACGGCTCGGTCATCGGGCAGGTCGCCGAGGGCGGTCTCGAGGATGTCGATCGAGCGGTCCGTGCGGCACGAACGGCATTCGACGACGGCCGCTGGTCGGATCAGACGCCTGACGAGCGGAAGGTCGTCATGCTCCGCCTGGCCGACCTGATCCGCGAGCATCTCGACGAGCTGGCCCTGCTCGAGGCGCTCGACGGCGGCAAGCCGATCCGCGACACGCTCACCGTCGACGTGCCCTCGGCGGCGACGACCTTCCAGTGGTTCGCCGAGTGCATCGACAAGGTCTACGGCCAGGTCGGGCCGACCGGACCGGGCGCCCTGTCGCTGGTCACCCGCGAGCCGATCGGCGTGGTCGCCGCCATCGTGCCCTGGAACTACCCGCTCATCATCACCGCCTGGAAGGTCGGCGCAGCCCTGGCGACGGGCAACAGCGTCGTCTTGAAGCCCGCCTCGCAGACGCCGCTGACGGCCCTCCGCCTGGCCGAGCTGGCCATCGAGGCCGGGCTGCCGGAAGGCGTCCTCAACGTCGTCACGGGACCCGGCGCGGTGGTCGGATCCGCCCTGGCGCGGCATCCAGGCGTCGACAAGGTCGCGTTCACCGGGTCGACGGAGGTCGCCCGCTCCCTGATGCGCGACATCGGCGAGACCGACATCAAGGTCATCACCCTCGAGCTCGGCGGCAAGAGCCCGCAGGTCGTGCTGGCCGACTGTGGCGACCTCGAGGTGGCGGCCTCGGCCATCGCGCTCGGCATCTTCTACAACAGCGGCCAGACCTGCAACGCCGGCTCGCGACTGGTCGTCCATCGCAGCGTCCGCGAGGAGCTCGTCGAGCGCATCGCCGCGCTCGGCCGCGAGATGGCACCCGGCGAGCCGCTCGATCCCGAGACCCGCCTGGGCGCCATGATCGATGCCCGGCAGCTCGACAAGGTCCTCGGCTACGTCGACCTCGGCGTGCGCGAGGGGGCGAGGATCGCCAGCGGCGGGCAACAGGTCCGGACCGAGACCGGTGGCTTCTACATCGAGCCGACGGTCCTCGACGGCGTCGACAACCGTTGGCGCGTGGCCCGCGAGGAGATCTTCGGGCCCGTGCTGACCGTGACCGAGTTCGAGGACGAGGCGGACGCACTGGCCATCGCCAATGACACGCCCTATGGACTGGCGGCCGGGATCTGGACGCGCGACCTCAACCGGGCGCATCGGCTCGCGCGCGCCATCCGGGCCGGGGTGGTCTGGGTCAACACCTTCGACACCAGCGACATCACGGTCCCCTTCGGCGGCTATAAGCAGTCGGGCTTCGGGCGCGACCAGTCGATCCACGCGCTCGATGGCTACACCCAGCTCAAGACGACCTGGTTCGACCTCTCCGAGGGATGAGCCGACGATGACCGACGATCGGCCGCTGACAGAGGCGGAGCCGGCCCATCGCCGCCGGGGCGGCCGCGAGACCGGTCCCCGGAGCCGGCTGCCGGAGCAGCCCGCCTGGGCGCAGCTGCGCCTCCCATATCGCCCGACGGAGGTCCTCTCGGCCGACGAGCTGGAGTCGATCCACCTCGCCTCGCTCCAGGTGCTCGAAGAGATCGGCATGGACTTCCTGGAGCCGGAGTCGCGCGACCTGCTGGTCGCCGCCGGCGCGACGGTCGACCCGGGTACGCAGCGCGTCCACTTCGACCGTGCCTTCGTCCTCGAACGGATCACGACGGCGCCGGCGACGTTCACGCTGCATGCCACCAACCCGGACCACGACCTGTTCATCGGCGGTGACCGCGTGGCCTTCGGCTCGGTGGCCAGCGCGCCCAACGTCTTCTCGGCCGATGGCGGGCGACGGGTCGGCAACCGGGCCGACTACCAGGACCTCATCCGGCTGCTCCAGATGCTCAACGTCGTCCACTTCTTCGCCGGCTATCCGGTCGAGCCGATCGATCTCCATCCGTCCGTCCGCCACCTGTACGCCGTTCACGACCTGTTGACCCTGGCCGACAAGCCGATCCACGCCTACTCGCTCGGTCGACAGCGGAACATCGACGCCCTGGAGATGGTGCGCATCGCACGCGGCATCGATGACGCAACGCTCGAGCGTGAGCCGTCGATCTTCACGGTCATCAACTCCAGCTCGCCGCTGCGCCTCGACACGCCGATGCTGCAGGGCATCCTCGAGTACTCGCGGCGCAACCAGGTCATCGTCATGACGCCCTTCACGCTGGCCGGCGCGATGGCGCCCGTGACCCTGGCCGGGGCGCTCGTCGAGCAGAACGCCGAGGCGCTGGCGGGCATGGTCCTGACCCAGGTCGTGCGACCCGGCTCGCCGGTCGTCTACGGCGGCTTCACCAGCAACGTCGACATGCAGTCGGGGGCGCCGGCGTTCGGCACCCCGGAGTACATGCGCACGGCGATGGTCGGCGGCCAGCTGGCCCGCCGCTACAACGTGCCCTACCGCTCGTCGAACGTCTGCGCCGCCAACGCCATCGACGCCCAGGCGGCCTACGAGAGCGTCTTCTCGCTGTGGGGCGCGATCATGGGTGGGGTCAACCTGCTGATGCACGGCGCGGGCTGGATGGAGGGTGGCCTCCACGCCGGCTTCGAGAAGGTCATCCTCGATGCCGAGCTGCTGGGCATGGTCGCCGCCTTCCTCGAGCCGCCGGTGGTGGACGAGGAGACCCTCGGCCTCGACGCCATGCGCGAGGTCGGCCCCGGCGGCCACTTCTTCGGTGCCGCCCACACGCAGGCCCGGTACCGCACGGCCTTCCACAAGCCGATGCTCAGCGACTGGCGCAACTGGGAATCCTGGGAGGAAGCCGGCAGCCCGCAGGCGTATGGCAAGGCCAACGGCATCTGGAAGGAGCTGCTGGCGGCATATCAGCCACCGGCCATGGATCCAGCCATCCGCGAGGAGCTGGATTCGTTCGTCGCACGGCGCGTGGCCGAGGGCGGCGTCCCGACCGACTACTAGGCCGGTCCCAAGTCGACATCGTGTCGCTGGCCGAACTAGTCCGAACGGCGGTCTTGTTGGCCTGGACCAGTGGCACGAGAATGGGACCATGAGCGACTTCGTCTACCCCTGCTACAGCTGCGGCGCCCTGCTGCGGCCAGCGGACATCGTCGTGCGAACCGTGAAGGTCGACCGCCGAGAGGATGTCTCCGGCGAGAAGGTCGAGCAGTGGTTGGTCGGCGAGTGGTTCCACGCGAAGTGCTGGGACCACTTCGGCGGGCCGCCGTTCGATGAAGTCGCGCGCGGCCCGCTGTCGGAGGTCCAGGACCAGGCCTGAGCGGCCCGCGGGGCGTCGCCGTCGGGCAAACGAGGCCGGCAGATCTGAGCGGACGGCGTGGTCGGCGCGTGCTGAGATCCGATCGTCCAGCGGCCGACGTATGGGGAGTGTCAGCCGTCGTGGCCGCGAGCCGCGTGCTGGGGAACTTCGAGCACACGGTGGTGGCCGCGAGCCATTCGGCGTCGGGCGATGCCCCGGCCGGACCACCTCACCTGTTCACGGAGGTTCCCCGATGACACGGAGACTGATCGCCATCACGAGCGGCCTGTTGCTCGCCGTCGCCCTGGTCGCAGGGCCAGTCGCTGCCGGCAACCCAAGCGGTACTGGCCAGCCGGGTGCCGAGTGCGGCGCTGAAGGCGCGACCATGGAGCCCAACGGATTCTCCTCGGGCGGTTTCGCGAACGCCGAAGCGCACTACGCGGGCAGCGACGGGACGGCCTCGCTGGCGCATGCAGCCAGCGCTCATGCCGTCTCGCAGTACGACGTGGCCTGCTTCCAGGTGACCCAGCACCACTAGATCGCTCGCCTGATCTGCCAGACAGGCGGCCTATCGACCCGCCGTCGGGCCTCGCCCGACGGCAAGGAGGTCCCAAGGTGAGCGACACGACCCTGTACGAGCGACTCGGCGGCGTCTTTGCCATCGCGGCGGTGGTCGACCACTTCAGCGACGCGATCGTCAAGAACCCGATCGTCGGTCAGGACTCGAAGAACGCCGGCCTGAGGGAGTGGCACACCCAGCAGCTGGGCAGATTGCCCGGGCCTCAAGTGGATGCGGACCCTGTGGGTCTGCAACGTCGCCGGCGGACCGTTCGAGTACGTGGGCACGAAACCAGGCAGCACACCCGTCGGACTGGAAGAGGCCCATCGCCGGTTTCACATCTCCCCGGAGGAGTTCGATGAGGTCGCGGCGGAACTCGGCCGGACGCTCGACCATTTCAAGGTGCCGCAAGCGGAGAAGGACGAGGTCATCGGTGCGTTCGCGGCGCACAAGAAGGAAGTGACCGAGGGGTTCTTTGCTCCGGCCGGGGCGCCATAGTCGACGCCTCGCTCTCGGCTACCAGAAGCGTCCGTCAGCCTTGATCGTCAGCGGCCCGTCGACGTCGAGCGGTGGCGTGCGCGCCAGGCGAAGCACGAAGACGCCCTCCTCGTCGGGTGTCGACACCAGCCCGCCGTCCGTCTGCGCGGCCCGAGCGCCCCGCCAGCGCTCCCAGCCCAAGGGCTCGTAGAAGCCGCGCAGCTCGGATTCGAGAGCGCCGATCTCGTACCCGTCGACGTCGGCGGCCTGCGCGAGCCTGCGCATGACGGCGCCGCCGATCCCCTGGTGCTGGTGTGTCGGTGCCGTCGCAACGGCGTCCACGTAGGCGCAGCGGAGGAACGGCAGCCCGCCGGGTCGCAGCCAGCGGGTCGTGGTCACGGCGTGGCCGACCACCTCGTCGTCGACGGCCGCGATGACGTGAAGACCATCCGGCGGCAGCATGGAGAACAGCTCGCCGAAGTCGACACCATGCGCCTCCGAGCAAAGGTCGACGATGGCGCCTCGTTGCGCGGGGCTGAGGTCGGACGTCCGGACTGTGGCGATCCGCAGTCGGTCGGGGCCACCGACACCGGACGACACGGGCTCGCTCTGCCGCTCCATGCGCTGCCCTCCCCGTCGACCGACGCCCCGTTCTGACATCCTACGCGCAGGCGGTCGGCGCGATGGCATCGGGGCACGCGTGCCGGTCGGACCGCTTCGCCAGTGAGGATCGAGGCTGTTGAAGTCGGACACCCGGGTCGTCGTCATCGGCGGCGGCGTCGTCGGCGCCAGCGTCCTGTACCACCTGACCAAGCTGGGCTGGACGGACGTCGTGCTCCTCGAGCGTCGCGAGCTGACGGCCGGCTCCACCTGGCACGCCGCGGGCGGCATGCACACGCTCAACGGCGACCCGAACGTCGCCCGGCTCCAGCAATACACCATCCAGCTGTACGAGGAGATCGAGCGGGCCAGCGGCCAGGACTGCTCGATCCACCTGCCTGGCGGCCTGATGCTCGCCGACACCGAGGTGCGCATGGACTTCCTGCGCATGGCCCAGGCCCGGGGGCGTTACCTGGGCATGGAGCTCGACCTCATCTCGGCGACCGAGGCGCGCGATCTCTTCCCGCTGCTCGATCCGAAGTTCTTCGTGGGCGCGCTGTACGACCCGGTCGAGGGCCACGTCGACCCGACCGGCGTTACCCGCGCATACGTGAGATGCGCGCAACTAGCGGGCGCGGAGGTCCACCAACAGACGCCGGTCGTCGGGCTCGCCCAGCGCCCCGACGGCACCTGGGACGTACGACTCGAGAGCGGGGACTCGATCCACGCCGAGCACGTCGTCAACTGCGGCGGCCTGTGGGCCCGAGAGGTCGGTCGGATGGTCGGGCTGGAGCTCCCGGTGCTGGCCATGGAGCACATGTACCTGCTGACCGAGCCGATGGCGGAGGTCGCCGACTACGTCGCCCGGACCGGTCACGAGATGCCCATGGCGCTCGACTTCTCGGGCGAGATCTACATCCGCCAGGAGGGCGGCGCGATGCTCCTTGGCACCTATGAGCAGGCGTGCGTGCCGTGGTCGCCGAAGCAGACGCCCTGGGACTTCGGCTCGCAGCTGCTGACGCCTGACCTGCAGCGCATCACACCCGAGCTGCAGGTCGCCTTCGCGCACTACCCGGCCATGGGGACGATCGGCATCAAGAAGGTCGTCAACGGGCCCTTCACCTTCTCGCCCGATGGCAACCCGCTGGTCGGCCCGATCCGCGGCCTGCGCGGCTACTGGGTCGCCTGCGGCGTGATGGCCGGCCTCTCGCAGGGCGGTGGCGTCGGTCTCGCCCTGGCGACCTGGATGGCGGCCGGCGACGACGGCGACAGCGGCATGGACATCTGGGCCATGGATGTCGCTCGCTACGGCGACTACGCCACGCTCGGCTACACCAACGCCAAGGTCCAGGAGAACTACCGCCGCCGCTTCCGCATCACCTTCCCCAACGAGGAGCTGCCCGCCGCCCGGCCGCTGCTCACGACGCCCATCCGCGACCGACTGACGGCCGCCAACGCGGTCTGGGGGGCGACCTTCGGGCTGGAGCATGCGCTCTGGTTCCAGGCGCCCGGCAAGGAGCCGCGCGAGGACGTCACCTTCCGCCGCTCGAACGCCTGGGACCAGGTCGCGGGCGAGGTGGCCGCGGTGCGCGAGGGCGCCGGCATGACCGAGATCTCCAACTACGCCAAGTACCGCGTCAGTGGGATGGGCGCGGAAGGGTGGCTGTCCTCGCTGTTGACGGCGCGCATGCCGGCCGTCGGACGGATCACGCTGACGGCCATGCTCAACGACCAGGGGCGGATCGTCGGCGAGTTCACCGTCGCCCGCCCGACCGACGACGAGACGTTCTACCTCTTCGGCTCCCTGCCCGCCGAGGTCCACCACTCGCGCTGGTTCCGCCACCACCTGCCGAGCGACGGCGGCGTCACGTTCGAGGTCCTTGGCCTTGGCCTGACCGGCCTGTCCGTGGCCGGCCCCCGGTCGCGCGACGTCCTGTCGGCGGTGGCACCCGACCTCGACCTCTCGACGGCGGCGTTCCCGTTCATGACGTTCCGCCAGGTGGACATGGGCATGATCCCGGTCCACCTGGGCCGTATCAACTACGCCGGCGATCTCGGCTACGAGCTGTGGGTCGCGCCGGAGTACCAGTCCGTCCTGTTCGACCGGATCGTGGCCGCCGGCGAGCCGCACGGGCTCCGACTCTTCGGCATGCGCGCGCTCATGTCGCTGCGGCTCGAGAAGAGCTACGGGACCTGGTTCCGCGAGTACCGCCCGATCTACACGCCGCTCGAGGCGGGCATCACTCGCTACCTCCGCCTCGATCACGAGTTCATCGGTCGCGCCGCCCATGAGGCCGAGCTGGCCGCCGGCGGCCCGAAGCGACGGCTGTGCGCGTTCGTGGTCGAGCCGGACCCCGACGATCCGGCCGATGTCATCGGCGACGAGCCGATCTGGCACGACGGCGCCGTCGTCGGCTGGGTCACCTCGGGCGGATACGGGCATCACGTCAAGCGGTCCATCGCCCTTGGCTATGTCCCGACCGAGCTCTCGACGCCGGACGGGCCGGGCGGCCCGGGCTTCGAGATCGAGATCATCGGTCGGCGCCGGCCGGCGCGCCTCCAGCCCGAGCCGCTCTTCGACCCGCAGGGCCTGCGGATGCGGCAGTGACCGATCAGGCGACCGGCGGTCGGCTCGTCGTCGACGGGCGACCCATGGCGTTCGAGGCCGGCGACTCGGTCGCCATCGCGATCCTGCGGGGCGGCGACGTGCCCGGCCGTGGCGGCACGCTCTGCCTGGCCGGCGATTGCGGCAACTGCCTGGCGACCGTCGACGGCGTGGCATACGTCCGGACGTGCCAGGTCGCAGCGCGGCCGGGTCTGGCCGTCGTGCGCCACCCGGTCGACGGACTACCCGGGCTGCCGGTCGTCGACGGCACGGATGCCACGCGGGCGCCGCTCGGCCCCGAGATCTCGGTCGAGCGCCACGCCGCGCAGGTCGTCGTCATCGGCGGCGGAGCGGCCGGTCAACAGGCCGTCGCCGAGGCGGAGGCGGCCGGGCGCGACGTCCTGCTCCTCGACGCCGAGGATGGCCGGGAGGTCGTGGCCATCTACCCCGGCCCAACGGTCGTGGCCCGCACGCCGGACGGCATGCTGCATGTCGACGCGGCAGAGATCATCGTCGCCACCGGCGCGGCCGAGATCCAGCCGGTCTGCCCCGGCAACGACCTGGCCGGCATCGTCACGGCCCGCGCCGCGGAACGCCTGCATGCAGCGGGCCTGGATCTGGGGCAGGCGGTCGGCCGTCGGGACGCCTCCGATCGGTGTGCCATGCGAATTCCGTCGATGGCGCCCTGGTTCGCTTCGAGGGCGACGGCGCCGGGCGGCTGATCGCCGTCGTGACCGCGGACTCCGAGACCGGGCTGGAGACGACGACGCCATGTCGGACGGCGATCGTCGGGCTGGGACTTGCGGCCCGAGACCTCCTCGCCCGCATGGCCGGCCCATCGGTGCCCGTGCGAGTGGTCGGGGCGGCCGCCGAGGAACACGCGCTGCCGCCTGCCGCCCAGCGACCCTGCCGTCACCGTCTGCCGCTGCATGGACGTGACGGTCGCCGACCTCGACGAGGCCTGGGCGAAGGGCTTCACCGAGCTGGAGCTGCTCAAGCGAGCGACGCTGGCGGCCATCGGGACCTGCCAGGGCGGTGCCTGCCTGCCGCACATCCGAGCCTGGATCGCGGCCCGGACGGGCGAGGTGCCGGCGCCATTCACGGCGCGCCCAGCCTCGCGCCAGATCACGCTCGCCGAGGCGGCCACCGACGTGACCGTCGACGCATTCCG
Organism: uncultured Chloroflexia bacterium; assembly: GCA_963777975.1. GTDB lineage: Bacteria > Chloroflexota > Limnocylindria > Limnocylindrales > CSP1-4 > CSP1-4. Next base: position 69,908 of record CAVZSO010000003.1, read on the forward strand.
CGAGACGCCGCTTCACGAGGTCCATCTGGCCGCCGGCGCGCGCATGGACCGCTTCGGCGGCTGGTGGCGGCCATGGCACTACGGCGACGCGGTGGCCGAGTACTGGGCGGTGCGTCAAGGCGTCTCGCTGGGCGACGTGAGCACGCTCGGCAAGCTCGTCGTCTCCGGCCCAGACGTGGTCGAGGCGCTGGAGCGGCTGTACCCCTGCCACGTGGCCGACATCAAGCCCGGGCGGTCGCGCTACGCGCTGCTGCTCAACGAGCGTGGCCACGTCATGGACGACGGCATGATCCTGCGCGAGTCGGAGACCCGTTTCGTGCTCACCTTCACGTCCGGCGGTGCGGCCAACGCCGAGATGTGGATCCGCGACTGGGTCGAGACCTGGGGCCTGCGCGTCCACGTCCTCGACCGGACCATGTCGCTGGCGGCCATCAACGTCACCGGCCCGCTCGCCGGCGAGCTGCTGGCGCGCGCCGGTCTGACCGAACAGCCACGCTTCCTCGGTCACGCCCATGCCGATGTCGCCGGCGTGCCCTGCCACGTCATGCGGCTCTCGTTCACCGGCGAGGCCGCGTTCGAGCTGCACCACTCGGTGCATCGGTCGGTCGAGCTCTGGCGGGCGCTGATGGACCTTGGCGCCGACCTTGGCATCCGACCGCACGGGCTGCAGGCGCTCTTCGGGCTACGGCTGGAGAAGGGCCACGTCATCGTGGGCATGGACACCGAGCTCGACACGACCCCACGGCGCCTGGACATGGACTGGGCCGTGCGCATGGAGAAGCCGCGCTTCATCGGCCGGGCCGCGCTCGAACGAACGGGCAAGCTGCCCGACGAGCGGCGCCTCTTCGGTTACACGATGTCAGGCCGGGCCCCGACCGAGGGCAGCCCCATCGTGGTCGGCGGCGACGTCGTCGGCCACGTCAGCGGCAGCTGGGCGTCGCCGCTCCTCGGGCATGCGGTCATGCTCGGCTGGCAGAAGCGAGCCCCGTTCGCGGACCGCGTCGAGATCGATGGCCGCGAGGCGATCGTCGCGCCGACGCCCTTCTACGACCCGGAGGGTCGTCGTGCCCGAGCTTAGGGCCGTGCGCGGCATGCGGGTGGTCGCCGATCCGGCGGCCATCGACGGCGCGACGTGGACGACCGACCTCGACACGTCTGCGCCGGTGCATCGCCTCGCACCGGACGAGGCCTTCTCACCGGGCTCGACATCGGTCGTCATCGACGACGAGCACGCCATCGTCGTCGAGGAGCATGGCATCGTCGCCACGCGGTGCCGGATCGCCGACATCCTGCCGCACATCGACTGGACGCTCCCGATCGAGCGACCGACCTTCACGCAGGGCGCCGTCGCCGGCGTTCCGGCCAAGCTCTGGCTCCTCGACGACACGTTCGCGGTGCTCTACACGAGCGAGGCCTACGCGCGGGAGCTTGCCGCTCGACTGGGCTGGTTGCGATGAGCGACTACACGAGCTCCCTGCTGCCCATCCGCTGGGCCTCGACCCCGAAGCCCAGCCTACGACGTCGTCATCATCGGCGGCGGCGGGCACGGCCTGTCGACCGCCTATCACCTCGCCGCGCGGCACGGGATCACGAACGTGGCCGTCCTCGAGGCCGACTACATCGCATCGGGCAACACGGGCCGCAACACGACCATCATCCGGGCCAATTACGGCCTGCCACAGGCGATCCGCTTCTACCAGCACTCGCTCGAGCTCTACCAGCAGCTCGAGGCCGAGACCGGCGCCGCCATCCTCCACCAGACCAAGGGCATCCTGTGGATGGCCCACACCGAGATGGCCATGCGAACCGAGCGCGGCCGTTGCCTGATGAACCAGGCCTGCGGGGCCAAGACCGAGATGGTCACGCCGGCCCAGATCAAGGCGCTCGTGCCACAGCTCGACCTGACCGGCGGCGGCCGCTACCCGATCCTGGGCGCCTCCTACCACGTCGAGGCGGCCACGGCGCGCCACGATCGGGTCGCCTGGGCATACGCGTCCGGCGCCTCGCAACGCGGCGTCGACGTGCTCCAGCACACGACGGTCACCGGACTGCGCCTGGACGGCGCCGGGTCGTCGGCGTCGAGACGCCGTCCGGCCCCATCTCGGCCGGCATCGTCCTGTCCGCGGTCGGGGGTCGGATCACCGCCATCGCCGCCATGGCGGGCATCCGTCTGCCCATCCGGACCCATCCGCTGCACGCCTTCGTGACCAACGACTACGCCCAGGGCTTCGGGCCGATCGTGGCCAGCACCGAGCTGATGTGCTACGCATCGCAGACCGATCGCGGACAGATGCTCATCGGCGCCGAGTTCGACTCGCAGCCGTCCTACTCTCGGCTGTCCTCGTTCAGCGCCTTGCGCGGCTACAGCTGGAAGATCACGCCGACTCCTCCCCTTCCTGCGCCAGATGCGCATCCTGCGCACGTGGGCTGGCATCTGCGACATCTCGGCCGACTACAGCCCGATCATGGGCTTCACCCCGACCGACGGCTTCCTGGTCACGACCGGCTGGGGGACATGGGGCTTCAAGGCCATCCCAGCCGGCGGCGAAGCGATGGCCGAGCTCATCGCGACCGGCCGGACGCCCGATCTGATCGCGCCGTTCGCGCTCGACCGCTTCCGCCGCGACCACGTGCTGGCCGACCAGGGCTCGGCGGGGACGCGCTGATGCACTGGCTCGACTGTCCCCGCTGTGGCCGCCGACCGCTCGAGGAATACGTCTTCGGCGGCGAGCGACGGTCCGTTCCGGAGACGATCGCCGATGCCGACGAACGCGACTTCGACGAGGTCTGGATCTTCGAGAACCCGGATGGGCCGACGACCGAGCGCTGGTTCCACGCCTTCGGTTGTCGACGCTGGCTGACCGTGCGTCGCGACACGAGCCTCGACGTCGTGCTCGAGGTCCGCTGAGGTGTCGCGCATCGACGTCGGGCGTGCTGGCTGACATGGCGACCCTTGCCGACCGCACCCTCGAGCTCGAGCTGCGGACTCGGGTGCGCTTCGGTGCGGGGGCCATCGAGTCCCTGCCGGAGCTCGTGCGGATGCTCGATGGTCGGCGCGCCTTCGTCGTCAGCGACCCGGGCGTGCTGCGCTCCGGCGTCGTCGATCGCGTGCGCGAGGTGCTCGAGGACGCCGACCTGCCGGTCGGTCTGTTCACGGACGTCGAGGCCGACCCCGGCTCGACATCGATCCTCGCCGGCAGCCAGGCGCTCGCCACCTTCGGGACGCCGGAGACCATCGTCGTACCGGTCGGGGGCGGCTCGTCGATGGACTCGGCCAAGGTCATCGCCCTGCACGCGGTCAACGGTGGCGACGTCCTGGCCCTTGGCTACCACCGCGTCGACCTCACCCCTGCCGGGCCGCTCATCGCGGTCCCGACGACTGCCGGCACGGGGGCGGAGACGAACACGTATGGCGTCATCACCGACGAGTCGGCCGGACGCAAGGACTACGTCGGTCACCCGTCCGTCCGTCCGGCCTGGACGATCCTCGATCCGTCCCTGTCCATCGGCTTGCCGGCTGCGACCACGGCGGCGACCGGCATCGACGCCATGACCCACTCGATCGAGTCGCTCCTCTCGGCCAACCCGAACCCGTACGCCGAGGCGCTGGCGCTGCAGGTCATCCGAACTGCCGGCGCCTGGCTGCCTCGCGCCGTGGCCGAGGGGACCGACCTCGAGGCACGCTCCCAGCTCCTGATGGCCTCGCACCTGGCCGGCCTTGGTCAGGCCAGCGGGACCGGCGTCGGGCTGGTGCACGCGCTGGGCCACGCCATCGGGACCCGCGGTCGCCTGGCGCACGGCACCGCGCTGGCGGTCGTCCTGCCCGAGGTGCTTGCCTTCTACGCCGCCGAACGAGGTCTCCGCGACCGCGAGCTGGCGCTCATCGGCGTCGCCCTCGAGCCAGCTTCATCGACAGCGGACGATGCCATCGGCGCAGCGGCCGCGATCGCCGCGCTGCGGACATTCCTGGCAGCGCTCGACCAGCGGCCGACGCTGCGCTCGCTCGGCTTCGATGAGGCCTCCTTGGACGTGCTCGCCGCCGATGCCATGGCCGATCCCGCCATCCGCAACGCGCCCCGCCGGCCGACCATCGACCAGACCCGCGCGATCCTGGCCGCCGTCCTCGGCTGATCAGCCGAGACGTTCGAGCGCGCTGCGGTAGAGCTTCGAACCCGGTGCCATGGCGACGGCGATGCGCAGATGCCGCCGGGCCTCGTCGCGTCGGCCGAGGCGCTTGAGCGATTGGCCGAGGCCGAAGTGGCCATAGGCGGCCGTGGGGTCGATCTCGATCAGCTGCGCGAAGGCTTCGGCCGCCTCGGGGATGCGGCCGCCGTTGTAGTAGGCACGCGCGAGCGGCTCGACGATCGAGCCCTTGCCGGGCTCCAGTCGGCGCGCGCGTTCAAGGACGACCGCCGCTTGGGCGTGATGGCGCCGCGCCAGGAGCGCGGTGCCGCGCTGCAGCAGGCCGTAGGCCGTCTCGCGCTCGGCCAGGGCATCGAGCAGCGCGGTCTCGTCCGGCCGAGCTGCCGCGGTCTCGTCCTGCCGGGGAGCCTCCGCCCATCCTCGTGCGCGCCCCCGTCCTCGGGCTGGGGCGCACCTGGGTCATCGGGCTGCCCGGGGTCGTCGGGCACGGGTGCGGCGGGATCGTCGTCCGTTCGCACCCTCGGCTCTCCTAGGGCGCCCGCCAGGCATCGAGATCGACCGGCCGCAACCGCGGGCTGAGCGTCAGAGCCAGGGATACGGCCCCGCTTGGCGATCGGGTTGCCATCGATCTCCTTGAGATCGCCCGTGAAGTCGACCGGCCGGGCGCCGCTGATGTAGGAGCCGACGGCATAGGAGTCGACCGGTGCGCCCTGCTCCTTGAAGTAGCGGATGCGATCGGGGTCGAGGCCACCGCTGACGATGATCTTGACCTTGTCATAGCCCGCCTGGTCGAGCCGCGCGCGGACCTCGTGGACGAGGTCGGCGGTCACGCGGCCACGCTCGGATGGCGTGTCGAGACGGATGCCGTAGAGCCGGTCGCCGAGCGCGTGCGCGACGCGCAACGCCTCCTCGGCCTCGTCGCGGAAGGTGTCGACGAGGACGATGCGCGGCACCTCGGGACCGAGGTCGCGATCGAATGCTTCGGCCGCTTTGACCGTGTCGCCGAAGATGAGCACCAGCGAGTGCGGCATCGTGCCAGTCGGGCGAAGACCGGCCAGGCGCGCCCCAGCGGGCGTCGAGGCGCCGACGCAGCCGCCGACGATGGCGGCGTAGTCGAGGTTGTCGGTCACGTCCGGATGGACATGCCGGGCGCCGAAGGAGATGACCGGCTGCGGTGCAGCGACGTCGACGCACTCACGAGCCGCCGTGGCCCAACCGGTGCTCTGCGACATGAGGCCGAGGACGGCCGTCTCGTAGAGCCCGAACTGGCGATATCGGGCGCGGATGCGGAGCACGATCTCCTTGGGCTCGATGGCGTCGCCGTCATCGAGGCGCCTCGACCTTGACCTCGTCGGCATCGGCGCCGTCGAGCGCATGGGCGAGCAGGATCTTGGCCTCGTCGATGCCGCACAGGATGGCGTCCTGGCGGGCGAAGACCTCCATCGTGACCAGCGGGTCGAGGCCCTCGCGCTCGAGGATCTCCTCGGCGCGCGCGAAGTAGACGTCGGCCGACTCGCCGGAGAGGATCTCCTTCGAGGGGCGACGCCGTTGCATGACGTGGTCAGCCATCTCGGAGCCCGGCCCGCGTCACGTGCCTTCCTCGCCCTCCGCTGCCCCCGCCTCGCTCGACCCGTCCGAGGCCGTCGGCTCCGTCCGGGCGGCGAGTGTAGCAGGGGCCCCGAGCGCGGCCAGTGCGGTCGCCCGGGAGCGACGGCGACGGACGACGAGGATGACGATGCCGAGCCCGACCACCGACACGACCAAGGCGGCGCCGCCCGCCACCGTCGCCCGCTGCGTCCCGATGGCTTGCGCCCCATCGATGAGCGCCTCGGCCGCGGCCGCATCGTCACGCGCCTCGGCGAGGTGGCCGGCACGGTACGCGGCCGCGGCGGCGCCCAGGTCGACCGATGTGTCGGTCCCGATGAGCCCGATGGCCACCAACGGCTCGCGCTCGGCGGTCACGACCGCCCTGGCGCCGTTGATGGCGTCGAGCGTCTCGAGCTCCTCGTCAGCCAGGCTGACCACGTTGTCGTAGCTCACCTGGGCACCCTCGAACGCCGACTTGAGCGCGCCACCGTCGTCGAGCCCGAGCTGCACCTCCTGCGGCTCGATGGCCGCCCGTCGATCGAGCGCCGTCTCGGCGAGATCGAGCTCGGGCAGGGCGTCGACGAACGCCCAGCGCGCCATCTGAGCCCGGATGGCGTAGGCCGGCAGCCAGCCGTCGCCGCGCTCGACCAATCGGTCGTATCGCCCGACGAGTCGTTCGTGGGCGACCAGCAAGGGGCGCTCGGCGTCCGAGAGGACCCAGGTCTTGAAGAGCTCGGGCGCCTGCGCGGAGCCGCCGACCTGCTCGAGCAGATCCAGGAAGTAGCGCCAATCCTTGAAGGTCGCGACGAGCCTCTGGGTCTCGCGCCTGGGAGCTCCAGGATAGGCGATGGACTCGGCGTCGGCCGCGGCCAGCACCTCCCGCATGCCTTCTTCGCCGATCTCGTCGATGAGCATATCGATGACCTTGCGCGATGCGTCGTAGCCGTAGACCTCGTGCGCCTGGGCGGTGGCATCGTCGATCCTGCCCGGCGGCGCCCAGAGGTTGAGGGCGAAGGCGACGCTCGTGTCGCGGTAGGCGGGATCCGCGGGTGGCGGCGTGGTCCCCAGGCGTGCCAGCGCCCGGGCGGCATAGGCCTCGGCGAAGCCCTCGCTGATCCAGCGTCCGCTCAGGAGGCCGTCGTTGAACCAGGCATGCGCGGCCTCGTGCACGATGACCTGGTCGTCGGGCTCCTCGCTGATGGTGATCTCGTCCAGCACGCCCTGCCCGCCCGGATCGTAGAAGCCGGCGTAGCCGTTCAGGCTGCGGGTCGCCGACTCCGTCACCTGGAGCGGACCGACGACCGGCCAGTCCAGGCCGTTGAGGTCATGCAGCGCGACGAGGCCGGTCGTCAACCGGTCACCGACACGTTGCGCCCAGAGGTCATCCTCGGGCCACGAGCGAACATCGAGGTAGCGCGGCCGGCCGTCGATCTGGACCTGCAGCGTCTCGTCCTGGAGGGCTGCCGGCCGAGTGCCCTCGACGATGACGTACCAATGGTTGTCGTCGACCGATCCAGCCGTGGTCAGGATCGTCCGGCCCTCGGCGTCGATGCTGGTCGCGATGTCGCCGCCACGGGTCGAAACCTCGATAGCCCTTCGGCACCTCGATGGTCAGCGTCGCCCGATCGTCGCCGTGGGCGAAGGCGTAGAAGCTGATGTAGGCCCGCCCGACGCGGATCGGGCTGGCCGACCGGGCGCCGCCGTCGGGCAGGTCGTAGCTGATGCGGACCGTGGCCGTCTTGCTGAAGGGCACGTCCGGCTGCAGGTCGAAGGCGACCTGGTCGAAGCCGTCTCGCTCGCGGATCGTGGTCGGCAGGCGAGCACCGCCGCGCGTGACCTTGACGTGCGTGGCCTGGTCGGGGACGGCGATGGCCCAACGTTGGACGACCCAGTCGGTGGAGACGCCACCGACGGTCGTGCGCGGCCGATCGTTGTGGATGCGGAGCTCGACCTCGGCGTGCACGCGACGCTTGGTCGGCTGGACGATGAGCGTGGTCGCGCCGGTGGCCACGACGCCTTCGACCGCCTGCGCCGACGAGATGGCGCCAGGCACCAGGCCACCGAGGAGCACGAGCGCAGCGACGACCGAGGGCCGCCAGCGGCGGCGCGAGCCGTGGCCCACGCGGGAGGCCGGCTGGCAAGGCGCGCGCGACTCACGACGTCGGCCACGGCGAGCTCCGCGACCTCGGCGGCATAGCGCTCGAGAAGCGGGCTCGGCGCGATCGGCTTCGGGGCGGCCCAGTCACCCAGGAAGCCGCTCGACTCCTCGTGGAGCAGGTCGCACACGGCGACCAGCCGCGCCAGCGCCCGACCGACGGCATCGCGATCGAGGTCGGCCGCCGGAACCTCGGCCGTGAGCATGATCCGCTCGTCTTCGGCGAGTGCGAACTTGACGAACGGCAGCTCGTCGTTCCAGCGCAGCAGCCGGCGATAGGTCTTGCGGAAGCTGTCGCCGAGAGCAGGTGCGAAGTGGGCCCAGGCAAGCAGTCCGACATCGGGGGCGACGATGAGCGTGACGCGGATGGCAGCTCGCCGGCGGCCATCGAGTGCGCACGTCGCGGCTGTCGACGCCGTCGCGCTCGGCGCGCTCGATGGGCTCCAGGTCCAGCTCCGCCAGCCAGCCGTCGATCGGCGCCCCGGGTAGACCTCCGGTCAGCGACTCACCCGCGGCGACGCGGTCCCCATCTTGCGCACCGGGACCACGCCGGGCTCGGCCACGCCGGCACGTCGGTCTACGGAGCCGCCCGATCGGATGACCCGCGAGCGGAAGTCGACAGCGCGGACGCCCTCGGCGATGCGAACGTTGCGGCCGATGCGGACACCGCGCGGGATGATCGCCCGCTTGCCGATGACGGTGATGCCGGTGTTCAGCCGGCTCGGCTCCTGCCGATTGGCGATGCTCAGGTCGGTCCCGTCACCGATGTGTGCGTTGGGTCCGACCGAGACCTCCTTGTCGAGGATCGAGCGGTCGACGATGGCGCCGGCCCGGATGACCGAGTCGAACATCACGATGCTGTCGCGCACCACGGCGCCGATGTCGACCCGAACACCGGGCGAGAGGATCGACCGCTCGACCGTGCCCGCCACCAGGCAACCGTGGCTGATGAGGCTGTTGTGGATGTTGGCGGTGGCTCCGATGCGGGCCGGAGCACGCTCCTCGGAGCGCGTATGGATGAGCCAGTCGCGGTCATACAGGTCGAGCTGCGGCCGATCGACGAGCAGGTCCATGTTGGCCTGCCAGTAGCTCTCGATGGTGCCCACGTCCTGCCAGTAGCCGTCGAAGCGGTAGCCGAAGACCCGCGCCCGGTCGTCGAGCATGGCCGGGATGACGTCGCGCCCGAAGTCGATCAGGTCGTCCCGCAGCCAGCGCAGGAGGGCCTTCTTGCTGAAGACGTAGATGCCCATCGAGGCCAGGTCGCTCTTGGGCTTGGCCGGCTTCTCCTCCCAGTCCACGACCGCGTCGCTCTCGCCGAGGGCCAGGATGCCGAAGCGATGCGCATCGCCGATGGGCACTCGGCGGACCGCCACCGTGACGTCGGCGCGGTGACGCCGGTGAGCGGCGACGAACGGGGTGTAGTCCATCTTGTAGATGTGGTCGCCGGCCAGGATCAGGACCAGGTCGCCCGGCGTCGAGCGGATGGTCTCGATGTTCTGCAGCACCGCATCGGAGGTGCCGCGATACCACTCGCTGGCACGTCCCCGGGCGATGTACGGCTGGAGCATCCGGATGCCGCCGCGATTGCGATCCAGGTCCCAGGGTCGGCCGAGGCCGATGTGGTCGTTCAGCGACCGCGGGTTGTACTGCGTCAGGACGACGACGTTGTCGATGCTCGAGTTGACGCAGTTGCTGAGCGCGAAGTCGATGATCCGGTACTTGCCGGCGAAGGGCACGGCCGGCTTGGCGCGCATGCTCGAGAGGATCGACAGCCGCTCGCCCTCTCCGCCCGCCAGGATGACCGCCAGGACTCGCTTCACCGGACGATGCTACCGCGCTGGGCCGACGTCGTCACCGACGCCGCGCGGATCGGATCGGAGGCGAAGAGGCGGATCAGAGGAAGAGTCGCGGGTTGGTGAAGTCGTCCTTGTACTGGACCGCCCAATGGAGGTGGGGGCCAGTCGAGTTGCCGGTGTTGCCTTCCCAGCCGACCACGTCCCCGGCATCGACATGGGCCCCTTGATAGATGCCCGACGGCTTCTTGGGCTGCATGTGGGCGTACCAGGTCACCAGGTCGGCGGAGTGCGCGACGATCACGATCCAGGCTCGATCCGCTGGCGGGTCCCACGGGTTGTAGCCGACGAAGACGACCACGCCGTCGCCAGAGGCGTGGACCGCGGTGCCCGATGGCGCCACGATGTCGATGCCGCGATGGAAGTGCGCACAGCTGCCGAGCGGCGGCTCCCATGCGAAACCGGTGCAGCCGAACTCCTGGGTCACCCGGCCGCTCATCGGCCAGCGCAGGCTGCCGTTGTACTGCGACGGGATGCGGCCCTTGCCGAGCTGGTCGCGGACGATGCGGTCGATCTGGGAGCTCAGCCGGCTCTGCGCCCGGACCTGGGCTCGGAGCAGGGCCGCGGCGGCGGCCTTGCTCTTGGCGATGCGCTGGAACGCGCGGAGCTGCTGCTCCTGGAGCCTGCGCGTCTCGGCCTCCAGCTTGTCGAGCCGCCGACGAGCGGCCTCCAGCTTGGCCTTCTGGTCGCGGATGGTGTCGGCCTGGACGGCGACCTCCTGGCGGACCTCCTCGGTCCGGAAGCGCGTGCTGTCGGTCGTCCGCTGCAACTCGGCCATGGCCACCTTGTCGCGCTCGATGCGCGCCGCCAGGTCGGCATCCTGCTGGCCGACCCGCAGGTAGGTGCCGACCTGGGCCAGGACGTCGGTCAGCGAGTCTGCGGTCAGGACCTGCTCGAGCAGGCTCGTCTGCTGGAGCTTGTAGGCCTCACCGACGCGCTGGGCGAGGAGCCGCTTGCGCTGTGCAAGGTCGGCCTTGGCCTGGATCAGCTCGTCCTCGAGGATGCCCAACGTCCAGTCGAGGTGGGTGAGCTCGCCGACCAGCTCCGCGTAGCGGCTCTCGACGGCGGCCAGCGCCGCCGCTGCCTCGTTGATCCGCTTGCGGACGACCGCCTGGTCGGTGTTGATGCCGTCGAGCTTGTTGGCGGTCGCATTGAGGGCGTTCTTCAGGTTGGTCTCGGCGCCGCGCAGGTCACGAAGCGCGTTCTTCTGGTCGCGGATGCGCTGCTGGAGGGCCTTCTGGCGGGCGACGGCATCGGACAGCTCGTCGCCATGGGTGACCGGCGCACCGAACGACAGCGAGCCGAGCAGGATGGGCACGATCAGAAGCAGCGTGCCGAGCGCGCGCAGGCGGTGCGCGCGCGTCCGGTGGATCACGTTGGCATCATCGTGACGGGCGTTGCTCCTCCCGCTTCCCGGGCGGTCAGTGGCCTCGCAGCCCACCGGCCGAGGCGCCGCACCCGCGAGTCACCCCGCGCCTGGACGGCTCCGGCTGGCGGGCATGATACCCCTGCCTGTCGAATCGGCCCCCCGGCCGATGGTCCTGTCCGTCGCCTGGGACGCTGGTCCCGGCCTGAGCGCGGTGGCCGCCGTATCAGGGCGCCAGGGCCGCCAGCATGCCGCCCAGGATCAGGATCGGCCCGAACGGGATGGCCGTCCTCATCGTCAGGCGGCGGCCGGCGATGAGCACGATGAGGATCACGGCCGAGGCGATGGAGGCCACGACCAACCCGCCGAAGAGCCGCGTGACGCCCGACATCAAGCCCAGGCCGGCGACGAGCTTGAGGTCGCCCATGCCCAGAGCGCCCTTGACCACGACATCGAGGGCGAACAACAGGAGCGGCGCTCCGATGCCCGCCAGCAGCGCGCTGACGATCGGCAATTCCTTGTCGGCCAGCAGCGGGTTGAGGCCGGTCAGGGTGAGGACCAGCGCGGCCACGATCAGGGGCAGCGTGATGATGTCGGGCAGCAGCTTCTGATCGAGGTCGGTGGCCATGAGCACGAGCAGCGCCGCGAAGTAGACGCTCAGGATGCCCAGATCGAGCGGCTCGCTCCAGCGGCCGGCGAGCGCGGCGAAGGCGGCCGCCCCGCCCACGGCAAGAACGGCGGTCCGCCAGTCACGACCTCGCACCGCGCCGCCCTCGTGGGACGGCCATCGAGCGGCGAGGCGGTCGGCGAGCAAGCCGACGATCAGGCCGAGGACGGCGTAGCCGACGACGAGCGGGGTCACCGCCACCTCAGTCGGATCGACCCGGCACGGGCGTCGTCAGGCCCCGCGCAAGGCCAGCTCGACGAGCGTGGCATGGGTCACGCCCGTCGCGCCGCGAGCGGTGTACGGGGTGGCTTTGCGAACGTAGGCAGAGCCGGCGATGTCAAGGTGGACCCAGGGCCCCGTGGCGAAGTCGCGCAGGAAGAGGCCACTCTTGACCAGCGAACCATCGGCGCCCGACGAGTTGTTGAGCTCCGCGTAGAAGGTCTCGAGATCCTTTCGATAGTCGGCCACGAGCGGCAGCTGCCACGTTCGCTCGGCCTGCCGGGCGCCGGCCTCGGCGACCTCGTCCCACCACGCCTGGGGCGTGCCGAAGCCGCCGGTGATCTGGCTTCCCAGCGCGCGATAGACCGCGCCGGTCAGCGTCGCCACGTCGACCAGGTGCGTGGCGCCGTTCCGCTCGGCCCAGGTCATCGCGTCGCCCAGGATGAGGCGCCCCTCCGCGTCGGTGTTCTGGATCTCGACGACGGTGCCGTTGAGCGCTCGCACGACGTCACCCGGCCGGGTCGAATGGGGGCCGGGCATGTTCTCGACGGCTGGAGCGACGGCCATCAGCGGCAGGCCGGGCGCCAGCGTGGCGACGGTGGCTATCGCGTTGATGACCGTGCAGGCCCCCGTCTTGTCCGTCTTCATCTCTTCCATGTGATCGGCCGGCTTGAGGCTGATGCCGCCCGAATCGAAGGTCACGCCCTTGCCGATCATGGCCAGCACTCGTCCGCGGGCGTCGGTCGCGCCTGGAGCACCGGAGCGCATGACGATGAAGCGCGGCGGGTTGTCACTGCCGCGCCCGACGGCCATGAACATGCCCATGCCGAGGGCCGTCGCCTCCTCGGGGCCAAGGACCTCGACCTGCAGGTCGTGCGCCCGGCCGAGGGCCACGGCCTCGTCGGCCAGGACCTCCGGGCTGACGTCGTTGGCGGCGCGCTCCGAGAGGTGGCGCGTGCGGTTGGTGCCCTCGCCGATGATCCGGCCACGCTCGGCGGCCGTCGCGCTGGCCGCGTCGGCGCCCGACATGATCAGGGTCAGCTCGCTCAGTGCGGGCGGCGTGCTCTCGACCTCGTCGCGATAGATGGTCGCCGGGTCGTGCATGCCCTCGACCACGCCGCGCGTCACCAGCTCGGCGAGCGTCGGCCGGTCCAGGTCCGGATGGTCGGCCAACCAGTCCGGCAGCCAGATGGCGACCCGCGCGATGTGGCGACCGCCGAGGCGTCGCTCGACGGCCGCGCCGAAGCGCAGCGCAGCCAGTCGGTCGAAGTCGACGAGCGAACCGATGCCACAGGCCATGAGCCATGGGGCGCCCATCTCGCGGCTCGAGACGATGGTCGCCGCGTGGGCCTTGCCGACCTGCTCGCCGAGCGTGCGGTAGGCGGCCAACGTGCCATCGAGGCGACGGTCGAGCTCGGCCAGGTCGGGGTCGGACGCAGCGTCGGCTCGGATGGGCACGACGACGAGGTCCGCCTCGACATCCCATGGCTGGCGGTCCGTGACGTGGGTCTGCATCGGTCGGTGGGCTCCAGTCGGTGGCAGGTGATGGGGTCGGACGGCATGGCGTTGGCGCACGGCCGGCCCGAAGTGCACGAGGCCGGTCAACGCCGAGGGGATCGGGCGACTAGTCTACCGCCGCCAGTGCCGCGCTGAGCGCTCCCCTGGCCTCCTCGATGCTGATGGCGGCCTGGTTCAGGCCACCCTGCGCCAGGTCGCTCATGATGACGACCATCGCGCGCGTGTCGGGAGGCAGCAGCTTCTGCGCCCGTTGGACATCGGCGAACGCCGTGCGCGCGGCCTGCGTCACGCGCCCGTTCGCATCACGCAGCGACTGGTAGAGGCGGGCCAGCGCATCGTCGTAGGTCCGGTTGCGCTCGACCCACAGGTCGAGCGTCGTCGTGTCGACCGTCTCTACCAGCTTGTCGCGGATGTCGAGCGCGGCGGTCAGCTCCGCCCGCGCCGAACCGAGGCCCTTGAGTGCCTCGGCATAGCGACCGGCGGTGCCGTCCTGCGTCGCCGCGAAGGTGGCCCGGTCATGGTCGGCCAGGTGCTTGGCGACCTCGCTGGCTGGCAGAGCTCCACGAGCGACGCGGTTCCAGAGGCCGGCCAGTGGTCGGACGGCGGTCACGGCATCACCAGCCGCCGCAAGGCGAGCTGCCATCGAGGGGCTGATCTGCCACGAGTCGGCGTCGTACGGCAGCGCGCGGATGTCACCGGCGGCGGCGGTCGCGATGGTCCCGATCTGGAGCACCAAGGCATCACCGTCATCGAGGTCCTTGACGAGCGCGGGCTGGTCGCCGCCGTTGAGGTCGACGAGGGCGGATCTCGACAGGGTCGAGAGGGTGGTGACCAGCTCCTGGACGTCGCGCAGCTGGTCATCGATGGCGGCCAGACGGGGGGCCACGACGGCGTCGGCGCGCGCGTAGACCTCCGGCCGCGACGCCTCGTCGGGCACCGGGTTGGCAGCCACGGCGAGACCAGCCGCACCGGCCGCGATGAGCGCGGCCGCGATGAGCCAGATGACGGCACGAGCGATTCCCGAGACGATGCGCATCGGCGCGCAGTCTATCGCCCAGCGATCGACGAGCCGGCGGCCAGCGGCACCCGCGCCAGCGGCCGGCGAGTGCTCGAGCCCCGCCCAGCCCAGGCGCCACCCACCGGCCCGGACTATCCTCGGCCCGTGGCGAGCACTCCGCGGCATCGATGACCGGCCGACGAGCAGCGGCGCTCGAACGCCCCATCGAGGCCGACCCCCTGGCGGCGGGCATCGCTGCCGCCGACCTGGACCTCCTGCGCCGGCTGCCGAAGGCCGAACTCCACCTCCACCTCGACGGATCGCTGCGGCCGTCGACCGCGCTCGAGCTCGCCCGGCAGCGCGGCGTCGATGCCGGCCTCGACCTCGAGCAGATGACGGACGCGCTCGTGGCGCCGGAGCGCTGCCTCGATCAGGCCGACCTGCTGCGCGCCTTCGACCTGCCCATCGCCATCCTGCAGGACGCCGAGGCGCTCGAGCGCGTCACCCTGGAGCTCGTCGAGGACGCCGCATCCGATGGGACGCGCTACGTCGAGATCCGCTGGGGGCCGGGGCTCCACCTGCAACGTGGCCTCTCCCTGCGCGACGGTATCGCGGCCGTGGCCAGGGGTGCCGAGCGAGGCGCGACGGCGGTCGTCGCCGGCCGGCGCCCCGCCATCGTCGTGCGGCTCATCGCGGTCGCTCTGCGTTCCCACGACCCAGCCGCTCAACGTCTCGGTCGCACGGGCCGCCGCCGACGCGATGGCCAGCGGGTTGGTCGGCTTCGACCTGGCCGGGCCGGAAGCCGCCTACCCTGACCCGCTCCTCCACGCCGACGCGTTCGCCATCGCGCGCGCTGCCGGTCTGGGCATCTCGGTGCACGCCGGCGAGTGGGGCGGCGCCGCCCAGGTCCGGCGTGCGCTCGAGGTGGGGCCGGCGCGCATCGCGCATGGTGCGCCGGCGGGCGACGACCCCATCCTGATGGATGAGCTCCGCGCGCGCGGCATCACGCTCGATCTGTGTCCGACCAGCAACCTCCAGGCGGACCTCTGCCCGACCCTCGCCGACCACCCGCTGCCGCGCATCGTGCGTGCCGGCGTGCCGGCGACGTTGAGCACGGACGATCGGACGGTCAGCGCACTGACCCTGACGGAGGAGTACGCCCGCGCCCGGGCCACGCTCGGGCTGACGATGCCGGAGCTGTGGCGCCTCGACCGTCACGCACTGGACGCCGCCTTCCTCCACGACGACGAGCCCCTCCGACTGCGAGCTGCTGGCCGCATTCGATGCCTTCGCCGCGGCCGAGCCAGCGCTGGCGAGCCTCTCGTGATGGCCAGCGGCGATCGTCCGTCGCCGACCGTCAGACGACGACCGTCAGACAGCGGCCCACGCGGCCAGGATGGCGGCCAGCTCCGCGGCGTCATGCGCGACGGCCGTCGGGTGCGCGTCCGGGTCGGCGTCGTCGAGATGCTCGCGGGTCGTGACACCGGTCAGCATCAACACGCTGCGGGCACCGACCGCCTGCGCCGCACGGATGTCGGTCTGCAGCCCGTCGCCGATGACGACGGCCGACTCGACCGGCACGCCGGCCGCAGCTGCGGCGGCCAGGAAGAGCGTCGGGCCTGGCTTGCCGACGACGAGATCCGGATCGCGGCCCGCAGCCGTGGCCAGGGCGGCGACGATCGAGCCGGCGCCGGCCTTCAGCGCGTCAGCCCCCGGATAGACGGCATCGCGGTTGGTGGCCACGAATCGAGCGCCCCGACGGACCGCCTCGGCGGCCAGGCTGAGCCGCTCGTAGCGCAGGGCGAAGTCGACGCCGACGACCACGGCGTCCGGCTCGACCTCGAGGCCGAAGTGCGTCGGTGCGACCGTCTCGATGCCACAGTCCCGGAGCTCCTGGGCGAGGCCCTGGCCACCCAGGACCATCACGCACCGGGCTGGCTGCGGGCCAGCGGCCAGGGCGAGGGCCGTGGCACGTGCAGAGGTCACGATGTGCGCCGCGTCGGCGGGCGCGCCCATCCCGCGCAGGCGATCCAGGTACTCGGAACGGTGCCAGCGCGAGTTGTTGGTCGCGTAGACGACCTGGTCGCCGGCCGCGACGCGCGCGCTGAGCAGCTCGGGCATGCCCGGGACCGGCTCCGCACCGCTGTAGACGACGCCATCGAGATCGACGATGAGCAGCACGCGCGGATGGTAGAGGCGTGAGCGGCCGCTCGCCATTCGACGGGGTCAGCCTGCTCATCGTCGATGGCAACAATCTCCTGCATCGGACGGCGGGTGGGCCGGGGCCTTCGGCGGCCCGGGTCCTCATCCCCCGGTTGCGAGCCGTCATGCCGGTCGGCATGCGGGTCTCGATCGTCCTGGACGGCATGCCCGACCCCGGCGCCCCGCTGCATGAGCACATCGGCTCGGTCGACATCTCGCATGCCGGCCGGCGCTCGGCCGACGACGCCATCGTCGAAGCCGTCGAGCGACGGATGTACGACGAGCGGCCGGGCACCATCGTGGTCACGGACGACCGTGGGCTGGCCGATCGCATCAAGCGGCTCGGAGCGCTCCACCGGCGCATCGACTGGCTCCAGGACGCGCTCGATCTCAGCCGTCGTGGGTCACGCGTGCCGGGCGTACCGCCGGCGCCCATCGGCCGAGCCGGCATCCGGCAACCGCCGTCTTCCACCCGCGCGAGCGCGCCCGCGGACGGTGCTCCGTTCGACGAGCCGGAACGCGCGCCATGGTCGCCAGGTCGTGGCGCGACGAAGAAACGCGGCAATCCGCGCCGGGGTCGATCACCGCGCTAAGATGCGGCCGTGAACGAATTCCAGGCCGGCCTCCAGAGCTTCGTGGATCAGCTGATCAAGCTCTCCTCGATCTTCATCCTGCCCGACTGGAACGACGTCATCCGGCACATGCTGCCGGCCGCCATCGTGCTCATGGTCCTCGGGCCGATCATCACCCTGCTCGTCCTCTACTGGCTCTACCAGTGGCTGCACATGCCCCGTTTCCGGGTCCGGCCGGCCGAGCTCGGCCCGGTCCCGGTGCCGCGCGACGAGGCCGGCCTGCCGCTCGTCCCCGCGTCGGTGCCGTACTGCTCCTTCGATGGCCTGCTCTATCCCGGCCGCGAGACACGCTGCAGCGAGTGTCGCCAGGAGCTGACCGTGCGCTGCCCGATCGATGACACGTTGCGCCCGGCGACCGAGCAGACCTGCACGGCCTGCGGCACCAGGTACGTCCTCGGCGCGTCTGACACATCGATCGCCGTCCAGCGCCGGAGTGGCCCTCCTGCTGGCGGCCAGGCCGTGGCCTAGGTCGGTCGTCCGTCCCAGGCGACAGCGTGACGCAACGAGGTCCCGCATGAACCGAACGAGCCGCTAGATGGCCACCATGTCGCTCTACCTCTTCGTGGCCGGCGGCCTGGCCCTGGCCTTCGCCTTTGCCTGCCACGTGGCGTACACGACGATCCTCGCCCAGTCCGGCGTGGCGCTCCCGCGCCGCGCGCTGTCACCGGTGGCGGCGACCGTCGGCGGCTCGGCGACGGTGACCCTGGGCGACTCGGGCTCGGCGCCGGGCACGACCAGCGGCGCCTTCGCCATCTCGGCGACCTGGGTCGCGGCGGTGCTCATCGGCCTCTCGATGCTCATCCGCGCGGTCATCGTCGGCCGCGGGCCGTGGGGCAACATGTTCGAGTTCTCGGTCGCCTTCGCCTTCGGCATCACCGCCGGCTACCTGTTCCTGCAGCGCCGCTACCCGATCCGGTCGCTGGGCTTCCTGCCGTTGGCGGTGGCGGTCTTCCTGGTCGGCTATGCGGCGACGCTGCCGCACACCATCGAGCCGCTCGTGCCGGCCCTCGACAACGCACCGCTGCTGACCATCCACGTGGCCATGGCCATGATCAGCTATGGCATCTTCGCCACCGCCTTCGGGGCCGCCGTGGCCTACCTGGCGCAGGGCCCGACCGACCGTTTCGGCTGGCTGCCTTCCCACAAGACGCTCGATGAGGTCGCTTACCGAGCGGTCATCATCGGCTTCCCGATCTTCGCCACGATGATCATCCTGGGCTCGTGGTGGGCCTCGATCGCCTGGGGGCGCTACTGGGGCTGGGATCCCAAGGAGACGTCAGCGCTGGTGACCTGGCTCATCTACGCGGTCTACCTGCACGCCCGCAATGCGCGTGGCTGGGCCGGCCGGCCGGCGGCGATGATCCTGGTCATCGGCTTCGGCGCCGTCCTGTTCACCTACTTCGGCAACCTCTACTTCTCCGGCTTGCACGCCTACAGCGGCCTGAACTGACGCGCGGCCACGACCCCCGCGCTGCTTCGACAGACGCGAGGCCCCGACCGGTGCGGGACGCTGGACCCTAGGGCAGCCGGCCGAACCAGAGGACCGAGAGGCCCGCGGCCGCGACGACGGTGAGGAGCGCCGCGGCGGCGAAGAGCCAGGTGACCTCCTGCTCCTCGTTCGTCCAGCCGACGCGCGACTCGAGGTCGTCGTAGACCACCTTCAGCTCGTCGGCTGTCGGTGCGTCGAACGCCGTGCCGCCGGTCGTATCGGCGATCTGCTGGAGCGTGGCGGTGTCGGGCGGGACGTCGAGGGTCACGGGCATGCCGTTCTCGTCGGTCACCTCGACCGTCCCGGCGGCCGTGCCGAGGGCGATGGTGTGGATCGGGACGCCGAGCGTGGCGGCCCGCTGGGCGGCATCCAGCGGCGACGTCTCGCCCGCCGAGTTGGCGCCGTCGGAGAGGAGGATGGCGGCCACGGCGGGACCCGAGCCGGTCGCGGCCGGGACGCCGTCGCCGGGCGCGGTGTCGCCGGACCCGGCCGTCGAGGCGCTACCGTCGCCGGTCTGGACGGCCTCGGCCAGGTCGAGGACCTGCATGAGCGCGTCGCCCATGGCGGTCCCGTCGCGAGGTCGGAGCCCGTCGAGCGCGGCGCGGACAGCGGCGCGGTCGGCGGTCGGCGTGACCAGGGTCACCGGACGCGTGGCGAAGGCGACGACGCCGACACGGACGCTCGCGGGCAGCCCGTCGACGAAGTCCTGCGCCGCTGCGCGAGCTGCCGCGAGGCGAGTGGGGGCGACGTCCTCGGCTTTCATCGAGCCCGAGACGTCGATGGCCAGGATGACCGTGGCGTCGTCGCGGGGCGTGGGCACGACCATGGTCGGCCGAGCCAACCCGACGGCCAGCGTGGCCACGGCGAGCAGGTAGAGGGCGACGGGCAGGTGACGGCGCCAGCCTGGCCGGCGCGGGGCGATGTTGGCCAGCAGGTCGAGGTTGGTGAAACGCACGGCGTACCGCGATCGGCGCCGCTGGGCCCAGACGTAGAGGGCCGCCAGCAGCGGCACGAGGAGCAGCCCGAGGAGCAGCGCGGGAGCAAGGAAGGTCATGAAGGTCGTCCTCTGGTGTCGAGGCCGCGCACCAGCGCGGCCAGCCAAGAGCCGTCGGTCGAGAGGCGGATGTGCGCGATGCCGAGGCGGCGGAACTCCGCGCCGACAGCCAGGCGGTCGTCGGCGGCGGCCTCGTCGAAGGCGCGGCGCAGGCGCCCATCGCCGGTGTCCACGCGCAGGATGCGTCCGGTCTCCGGATCGGTCAGGGTCACCTCGCCGACGTCGACGAGCGTCTCCTCGCGCGGGTCGAAGATCTCGATGGCGACGACGCTGTGGCGCCCGGCCACCGCTGTCAGCTCCGGCCGCCAGTCGAGCGGGCCACGGAAGTCGGAGATGACGACGACCAGGCCACCGGTCGTGCGAGAGGCTGCCACCGTACGCAGCGCAGCTCGGACGGAGGTCCGCCCGCCGCCCTCGTCGGGGGTCTCGACCGAGAGCGCGCCGACCAGCCGGGCCATGGCCAGCCGGCCGCCGCTCGGCGGCGTCAGGCGCGCCGGTCCCATCGGTCGAGCCGAAGGTCACGGTGCCCAGGCGATCGCGTCGTCGGACGATGGCGCGGCCCAGGACGATGGCGGCGCCCTCGGCCACGTCGGCCTTGCGGTGGCGGGCGGTCCCGAAGTGCATCGACGCCGACGTGTCGAGCAGGATCCAGGCCGTCAGCTGGCGGTCCGGCACGTCCTCGCGGACCTGCGGGACGAGGCTTCGGGCGGTCGCGTTCCAGTCGATGCGCCGGACATCGTCGCCCGGCTCGTATGGCCGGATGCGATCGAGGTCGAGCCCCTCGCCCGCACCGAGGCCCCGGTGATCGCCGCTCAGGCGACCACCGACCCGACGCGAGAGACCGAGCTCGAGATGCCGGGCGATCTCATCGGCGATCGGCCCCGGACCCGGCCGGGCCGGGGTGCGGAGGCGCCCCGCGACGAGGCCACGATCGGGGGCCGGCTGCCCGACTCCCGTCATGCGCTGGCCTCGCCGGCAGCCTCGATGGCGGGCGCCTTGACCAGGCTCAGGATGCGCTCGATGACCGCGTCGGGGGTGATGCCATCGGTCAGCGCCGCATAGCTCATGACCAGTCGATGGCGCAGGACGTCAGGGGCAAGGGCCGCCACGTCGGCCGGCAGCACGTAGCGGCGGCCATGGAGCAGCGCCAGCGCTCGGGCGCCGTGGATGAGGTTGATCGAGCCACGCGGGCTGGCACCGTAGGTCACATACGGCTCGAGATCGGCCGCGCCCCAGTAGCCCAGGCGACGGGTGGCCTCGACGATGCCCACGGCGTAACTCGTGATGCGCGGATCGACGTAGATCTCGAGGACCTTGGCCTGCAGGCGACGGAGGCCGTCGACGTCGAGCACCTCGCGCGGGGCGAGCCCGGCCTGGAGCGAGCGGGCGACGACCTGGGCCTCCTCGATGGCGCTCGGGTAGCCGAGCAGCACCTTGAGCATGAAGCGGTCGACCTGCGCCTCGGGCAACGGATAGGTGCCCTCGGCCTCGATGGGGTTCTCGGTGGCGAGCACGATGAACGGCTCGGGCACGGCATACGTGGTGCCGCCGATGGTGACCTGGTGCTCCTGCATGACCTCGAGCAGCGCCGACTGGACCTTGGCCGGGGCGCGGTTGATCTCGTCGGCCAGCAGGAAGTTGGCGAAGACCGGCCCGAGCTCGGTCTCGAATTCGGCCTGGCCGGGTCGATAGATGCGGGTGCCGACCAGGTCGGATGGCATCAGGTCGGGCGTGAACTGGATGCGCTTGAAGGTCCCACCGAGCACGTCGGCGAGCGTCTTGATGGTCAGCGTCTTGGCCAGGCCGGGCACGCCCTCGAGGAGGACGTGGCCGCCCGCGAGCAGGCCGACAAGGACCCGCTCGAGCATCCGGTCCTGGCCGACGATGACACGTCGAACCTCGAACAGGATGGCCTCGGCGGTGGCTCGTGGATCTTCGGGGTCGGGCAGGGCGCGCAGGTCGCGCCGTGGCTCGGTCGTCGGTTCGGTCACGCGGTCGTCTCCAGGTAAGGGCTGGCTGGTGGTCAGGCGACATCGCGCCGTCGACCCCGACTATCGCGGGCGAACCTGAAGGAATGATGAGGGTCCTGGTTCAGAAACCTGAATGTCGGCGCGCCTTGGCGAACGTGCCGCTTTCGCTCGGACGCTGACCGGGCCGTCGCTTCACGCCACCTCGGTCGGCGCGGACGCCGGCTCGCTGGCCGTCTGATGGGACATGCCCGGACGAGCGCCGGCCGTGACCGCGTCGACCTGGGCCGCAAGCCCCATGGCGCCCATCGATTCGAACGCGGCGCGCGCTTCGGCAGCGACCGCCTCGCCCTGAGGCGTGCCGGCGAACACAGCAGCCATATCGAGTTGATGGCAGGCCAGGTCGAACAAGAGCCCGAGGTCGCGCAACGTGCGGAACGCCTCGCCAAACGACTCCAGCGCGCCACGCTGGTCGCCTTCCATGGCCGCCGATGCAGCCCGAAGGGCGAGCCGCTTGGCCTCGACGGCACGGCCCTTGCGCGGGGCAGCGTCAACGGCATCGACGGCGGCGCGAGCACGCGAGCGATCACCCAGCCTGAACGCGCAACGCGCGACCATCAGGTTCCCGTAGTAGGCGTCCACGTTCGTTGCCAGGAACTGGTCGGCCAACAGCGTCGCCTCGTCGAGGCGGCCGTCGAGGAGGGCAAGGTTCGCTCGATTGCCGACGTGCCAAGCTCGGAACTCGTGATGGGAGATCGACTGGTAGTCGACCTCGATCGATCGACGCACGGCCGCTGCACCATCGCGAT
The DNA here is from genome assembly GCA_963777975.1 of uncultured Chloroflexia bacterium. GTDB lineage: Bacteria > Chloroflexota > Limnocylindria > Limnocylindrales > CSP1-4 > CSP1-4. Next base: position 92,566 of record CAVZSO010000003.1, read on the forward strand.
CCCCAAGGAGGACCAGCAGCAGCTCTCGGCCGGTGTCCATCTGCCCGCGGGCGTACGGACCGATGTCGTCGACGTCGATCTGCTCGAGCATGGCCAGGGACTCTCGGGGCCGCCCGCCGAAGAAGGTGTTCCACGCGACGCCGCCCGCGAAGAGGGCCTCGGTCTCGGCGTTCCCGAGCCGCTGGGCCAGCGCGACACCGCGGCGGTTGTAGTCGAGGGCAAGCGCCGGGTCGTCGTCTTCCAGGATGGTGCCCATGTTGTTGATGGCCCGCAGTTGCACCCGGACGTCATCGAGCGACTCGGCGAGCTGAAGGGCGCCGACGAGCACGGCCATGCCCCGTCGGGCGTGATCGCGCAGGAGAGCCGTGCCCTCGGTGACGAGCACGTCCGCGATGATCGGCACCAGGTCGAACCGCTCGGCGATGTCGAGAGCGCGGTCGCTCATGGCGACGATCTCGGCGTACGGTCGATAGTCGAGCATGTAACCGCGAGCCAGCTCCGCGAAGAGATGCGCGTGGCCCTCGTCATCGGCCATCCCGACGGCATCAAGGCTCGATTCGATGCGGGTGATGGACTCCTTGGGTCGACCGCCGAGGATGAGCGCGGCGCTGATCCTGGCCAGCACACGTGACGCCCGATCGGTCTCGCCCCTGCCGACGGAGTCGCTGAATGCGGCCTCGAGCAACGGGACCGCCTCTTCGTAGCGACCGGCGTCCGTGGCGGCGATGCCTGCCCGCTCGTCGAGTGCGGCCCGCTCTGCGGGTTCCTCCGTGATGGCGATGGCGTCCCGGAGATAGCCGAGGGCCTGTTCCTGCGAACCGAGGCTGGCCGCTCGCTCCGCCGCCGCGCGCAACGAGATCCGTGCCTGCGCCGCGAGAGGCGTAGCGTCCGGGCCGGCGGGCGTGTTCTGGTAGGCGGCCAGGTAATGGGTGGCCAGAAGGCCCGGCAGCTCCGCGTCCTCGAGCGACTCGAGATATCGCGCCGCGGCGAGATGACGAGCGCGCCGGTCGCGCTTGGCCAACGTTGCGTAGGCGACCTCACGGATGACGCCCTGGACGAACTGATACTGGCCGCGCTCCGGAGAACGGGCGTCTCCTTCGAGCCGCAGCCACTCGCGATCGACGAGGTCGTCGAGTCGTCCACGGAGGTCGTCCTCTGGACGGCTGGTCAGGCTCGCGATGGCTGCCAGGCTGAAGCTCTGGCCCAGGACCGAGGCCTCTTGCAGCAGGGTCCGATCCGCGGCGTCCAGCGCGTCGAGCCGGGCGGCGACGAGCGCCTGGAGCGTATCGGGCACCGACAGCCGCTCCACCGGCCGTGCCACCCGGTAGCGATCGTCGTCTCGCACGAGGCTGCCGTCCGCGACGAGCATGCGCACGATCTCGACCGCGTACAGGGGAACGCCCTCGGCGCGTTCCACGATGGCGCGCACGGTCGGGCCCGGCAGCCCTGGCACCAGCCCGGCCAGCAGCGCGGTCATCGCTGCGCCATCGAGCGGTTCCAGATGCAGGCTCGTGAAATTGCGATGACCGGCGCCCCACGTCTGGCGCCGTTCGAGGAACTCGGGCCTGGCCAGGGTGATGACCAGGATCGGGTGCTGGCGCGATCTCGTGACCAGCTCCTCGACGAAGTCGACGAGTCCGCCGTCTGCCCATTGCATGTCCTCGAACACGAGGACCGCGGCATGGCCTGCGGCCGCGACGCGCTCGAAGAGCGTCCGCCAGGCCCAGAACAGCTCGCCCCGTTCGTCGGTCCAGGCCTCGAGACCGAGCAGTGATCGGACAGCGGGCTCCACGCGCTGCTGTTCGTCGGGCTCAGGGATGAACTCGGCGAGCATCGCTCGCAGCTTGTCACCGGTCGCCTCGGGCCCCTCGTCTTCGAGGATGCCGGCACGGGCTCGGACCATCTCGCCCAGGGCCCAGAAGGACACGCCCTCGCCGAACGCCGGGGAGCGGCCCTGATGCCAGTAGAGCAGCTCCGAGATGCCGTCGAGGTACTTGAGCAGCTCCCACGCCAGCCGACTCTTTCCGATGCCCGCCTGGCCGGTGATGGAGACGATGCGCGCCCGCCGCTCGCGAACCGTCGTGTGGTAGAGGTCCTTGAGCAGTGCCAGCTCGTCGTCGCGACCCACGAACGGCGCTTCGAGCCCCTCGCCCCGACCCTGTCCACCGCGCCGACCGACGACGCGCAGCGCTCGCCACGCAGGCACCGGCAGCGTCTTGCCGCGAAGCAGCTGATCCTCCACCGCCTCATAGGCGATGGCCGCGGCCGAGGCGCGCTGCGTCGCCTCCCCGACCAGGACCGTGCCTGGCTCGGCCACGCCCTGCAGGCGGCTTGCCGTGTTGACGAGATCGCCGGCGACCATGCCCTGGCCCTGGGCTCCGATCGTGACGGCCGCGTCGCCGGTCAAGACGGCCGCGCGCGCGTGGAGTGGCTCGTCCGGGCTACCCAGGCGGCCGACATCAGCGACGAGGTCGAGCGCGGCGCGAACGGCGCGCTCGGCATCATCCTCGAACGCATGCGGCGCACCCCAGACGGCCATCACCGCGTCGCCGATGAACTTTTCGACCGTCCCGCCGTATCGCTCGATCCGCTCGCGCGCGAGCTCGAAGTAGCGCGCCAGCAAGTCGCGCGTCTCCTCGGCGTCGCGCGCCTCGCTGAGCGTGGTGAACCCGACCAGGTCGGCGAACAGGACGCTGACGACGCGTCGCTCGGCGACGGGCGTCGTCGTCGGTCCGTCGGCGGCAGCCGCCGCGCCATCGGTCGCGGTCCCGCAGGAGGGGCAGAACTTGGCATTGCCGGGCAACGCGGCGCCGCAACTCACGGCAGGCAGCATCCAGGCGGGTCCCGCATTCGGGGCAGAACTTCTGGCCGGCCTGGACCTCGGTCTGGCAGTTCGGGCAGTTCACCAGGCTCTCCGCATCATCCTCGGAACGTCCGCGGCAGCGTACATCGACGGGCGGATCATGGTCAGGCCCGTTCGACCGTCGCCGGGATAGAACACGTGTTCTGTCGAGCCGCCCGGCCGCCTGACCTGAACGACGGCGCTGCCCGGGTCCGGCGGTCGGCTGTCCCCAACCTATCCACGTGCCATGCACCGGCGGTCCACTGGTCGTCCACGGCTGGATGCGTCGGGATCAGCGAGATACCACATCTTGTGGTGCAATCTGTCCTGGCTCCACCATATCTTGTGTTTTTTGGCTTGACACGGGGTCCATCAGACCCTAGATTCTGAGGTCTACGGCCGCGGTCGCCGACCCCCTCCTCTCGCCCCGTTCGCCGCCCCACACGATGGGCGAACGCCGGCATCGGGATCGACGTTGCGGAGGCAACCGAGGGAGGTCTCGCAGCTACGCGGGACGAGTCGCCGGAGGGCGCGAGACGCGCCGATGGCGTGAGGAGGAACAAGGAACGATGGCCCGGACCACGACCGTCCCCACCGAGCGCACCCGCTCAGCCAAGGATCCTGCCAGCTTCAGCGGCAAGGGCGTCCGCGGCCTGACCTTCGAGCGGCGCTGGACGCGACCTGGCGTCCACCCCTATGACGAGATCACCTGGGAGCTGCGGTCGGCGGAGATCAAGAACGAGTCCGGCAAGTCGGTCTTCGAGCAGCACGACATCGAGGTCCCGGCCTTCTGGAGCCAGCTGGCGACCAATGTCGTGGTCAGCAAGTACTTCCGTGGCCACATCGGCACCGCGGGACGCGAGCGCTCGGTCAAGCAGCTCATCGATCGCGTCGTCAACACCATCACCGCCTGGGCCCAGACCCAGCGCTACTTCCGTACCCCGGAGGACCTGGCCGCCTTCAAGGCGGAGCTGACCCACCTGCTGGTGCACCAGAAGATGGCTTTCAACAGCCCGGTCTGGTTCAACGTCGGCGTGGAGGACAGGCCGCAGTGCTCGGCCTGCTTCATCAACTCCGTCGAGGACACCATGTCATCGATCATGGACCTGGCCAAGACCGAGGCCATGCTCTTCAAGTACGGCTCGGGCGCCGGCGTCAACCTGAGTCCCATCCGGGGCTCGAAGGAGAAGATGTCGGGCGGCGGCATCGCCTCCGGGCCGGTCAGCTTCATGAAGGGCTTCGACGCCTTCGCCGGCGTGGTCAAGTCGGGCGGCAAGACGCGCCGCGCGGCCAAGATGGTCATCCTCGACGCCGACCACCCGGACGTCATGGAGTTCATCACCTCCAAGGCCTCGGAGGAGAAGAAGGCCTGGGCGCTCATCGAGGCTGGCTACGACCCGTCCTTCACCGGCGAGGCCTACGGCTCGGTCTTCTTCCAGAACGCCAACCACTCGGTCCGCGTGGCCGACGACTTCATGCACGCCGTCGAGACCGACGCCCTCTGGTCGACCCATGCCGTGCTCGATGGCGAGACCGTCGAGACGCTCCGCGCCCGCGAGGTCTTCCGGGCCATGGCGGAAGCCGCGCACCTCTGTGGCGACCCAGGCATCCAGTACGACACGATCATCAACGACTGGCACACGAGCGCCAACTCGGACCGCATCTACGCGTCCAACCCGTGCTCCGAGTACATGTTCCTCAACGACACGGCCTGCAACCTGGCCTCGCTGAACCTCATGAAGTTCGTGCGCGACGACGGCGAGTTCGACATCGAGGCCTACGGTTACGCCGCCCGGCTGACGATCACGGCCCAGGAGATCCTGGTCGACAACGCCAGCTATCCGACGCCCAGGATCGAGGAGAACTCGCACCGCTTCCGACCGCTCGGCCTGGGCTACGCCAACCTCGGCGCCCTGCTCATGAGCCGCGGACTGGCCTACGACTCGGACGAGGGGCGCCACTTCGCGGCTGCCCTGACCGCCATCATGCACGGTGAGGCCTACCGGCAGAGCGCCATCATCTCGCGCGATCACGGTGGTCCGTTCCGCGACTACCCGCTCAACGAGCAGCCCATGCTGCGCGTCATCGCCAAGCACCGCGATGCCGCCTACGCCATCCCGCCGACCGGCGTGCCCGAGGGCATGCTCGAGGCGACGCGCGCCATCTACGACGAGACGCTCGAGCTCGGCACGCAGTATGGCTACCGCAACTCGCAGGTCACCGTCCTGGCGCCGACCGGCACCATCGCCTTCATGATGGATTGCGACACGACCGGCATCGAGCCGGACATCGCGCTCATCAAGTACAAGAAGCTGGTCGGCGAGGGCTTCCTCAAGATCGTCAACCAGACCGTCCCTGGCGCCCTCAAGAAGCTCGGCTACACACCTGCGCAGGTCGAGGAGATCGTCCAGTACGTCAACGATCGCGAGACGATCGAGGGCGCGCCGGGCCTCAAGCCGGAACACCTGACGGTCTTCGACTGCGCCTTCAAGCCGGTCAACGGCGAGCGCTCCATCCACTACATGGGCCACGTCCGGATGATGGCCGCGGTCCAGCCGTTCATCTCCGGCGCCATCAGCAAGACCGTCAACATGCCCGAGGCGGCCAGCGTCGAGGACATCGAGCAGGTCTACATGGAGGGCTGGAAGCTCGGGCTCAAGGCCATCGCCATCTACCGCGACAACTCCAAGCGCTCGCAGCCTCTGAGCACGGGCAAGAAGGCCGACGGCGACGTGGTCGACACGGCCGAGGTCGAGGAGCTCAAGAAGCAGCTCGCCGCGGCTGTGGCCGAGTCCAAGAAGCCTCATCGCCGACGATTGCCGTCCGAGCGCACCGCCGTCACGCACAAGTTCGACATCGCCGGGCACGAGGGCTACATCACGGTCGGGCTCTACCCGGACGGCACGCCCGGCGAGATCTTCCTCAAGATGGCCAAGGAGGGTTCGACGGTCTCGGGGCTCATGGACACCCTGGCCACGACCATCAGCGTCGCGCTGCAGTACGGCGTGCCCCTCAAGGACCTGGTCAACAAGTTCAGCCACGTCCGTTTCGAGCCGGCCGGCTTCACCGGCAACGCCGAGATCCCCATCGCCAAGTCGATCGTGGATTACATCTTCCGGTGGCTCGGAGCACGGTTCCTGCCGAAGGACGAGCGCGACGCCCTTGGCATCATCGCTCACGAGGTCGTGACTGAGGCGCCGGTCGTCAACTCCGCGCCTTCCGCTCCCGCTTCGCTCGGGCTGACCGCTGACGCGCCTACCTCCGACGCATCGGTCGCCGACTCCGCGCCTTCCGCTCCCGCTCCGCTTGGGCTGACCGCTGACGCGCCCAGCCAAGCACTCCAGGCGTCGGAGTCGACTCCCGCTACGTCGGGCCAGCTGCCCGTCGTCGAAAGCAAGAACGGGCATGCCAATGGCAATGGGAAGGCGAATGGGAACGGTGGCAGCAACTCGATGCCGTTGAGCTTCGGCGGCACGACGAAGGTCGCCTTCTCGATCAGTGCCGACTCACCGTCATGCGCGGAGTGCGGCTCGATCATGGTCCGCAACGGCAGCTGCTACAAATGCCTCAATTGCGGCAGCACGTCCGGCTGCAGCTGAGCGAACGCGTTCGCTCGTAGCCAGGCGGCACCGCGATGTTGCACGGCGAAACAGGCGCTGAGTCGATCCTCGGGGATCTGGACGAGTTCATCGCCTCCGTGGACCACGCGCTCGACGGGACGGACGGCCGCCGTTCACGGCGTCGGGCTCAGGTCGACCTCCTGCGCCGCGTCGAGCGCAACGTCGCCAGGGACCGGGGCCATGTTCGCGCTCGACACTTGATGACCTTGACGCATCGGTTCGGAACCCTGGCGTCGGCGATGCGTGAACCCATGCAAATCCTCCTCAGGGGCCATCACCGCGAACGCGACGTTCCATCGACCGCTTCTGCCCCGGCCTGCACCGAGTGCGGGGCCATGCTGGTCGGCAATGGCAGCTGCTACGAGTGCCTTGACTGCGGGAGCATGTCGGGCTGCAGCTGACGTATCTGCCCTGAAGGCGAAAGGCGGAGGTCCGGAGACCTCCGCCTTTTCGTCTTCCTGAGGTCGCCTAGGCCACCGGTTCGACTGGGTTCGCGAGGCCTTCCACGACGTCGACGCCGGGAAGCGTCAGCAGGATCGACGGCGGGGCGATGACCTTCCAGCTGCGGCTGCCACCGCCGAGGACGATACGCCCGCGGGTCATGACCGCGGCGTCCACCCAGAGCGGCAGGCCGTCGGGCAGGCCGAAGGCGGTCACGCCGCCGATGGCCATGCCGGTCAGGGCGCGCGTCTCGTCCTGGGAGGCGAAGGAGGCCTTGCGGGTGCCGAGGCGCTGCTTGACGACGCGGTTGACGTCGAGGCGGTGCGTGGCGAGGACGATGCAGGCGGCATAGACCGGCGGGTTCGACTTGCCGATGACGACGATCGTGTTGGCCGAGTCCTCCATGGCGAAGCCGTAGGCGGCGCAGAATGCCGCCGTGTCGGCCAGCTCGGGGTCGCAGGCGAAGAGCTCGTAGTCGCCATGCCCATCGAGCGCACGCTCGAGCGAGAGGCGGTCGGCGTCGGCGCCAGGGCTTGGGTGTCCGGCGGGCTCGGACACCGCTCTCAGGCCCAGTCGCCGTTGCCCGAGACGCGGTCCACCGTCATCCGGATGACGTAACCGGGCGGAGGGTTCGGCATCGGCGGAAAGACGATGTCTGGGCCGATGTAGACGCGGGCGAGCCGTTGGAGCAGGTCGGCGGCGCCTCCTTCGGTGACCCTCGCTCGCCCTCGCAGGACGAGGTAGTGGTCGAGGCCGTAGGCATTCTTGCCGGGCGCCTCGAAGGAGATCGCGATCCGCGGATCCTGCCGCAGGTTCTGGAGTTTGGCCTGGTCCGGCAGCGTACCGATGACGACCTCGTCGTCCTCGATGCCGACCCACGCCATCGTGACGTGTGGGTCGCCCGTCGGTCCCAGGGTCACGACGTGGGCCAGCGGGCCGGTGGCGATGAAGTCGCGGACGGACTGTGGCAGATGTGACACAGGGGCCATCGTACGATGCGAGGACAGCCGTTGACCCATCTGGAGGGGAACGCGGGTCCATACGGGCATTCCTAGGAGGCAGCCATGGAAACCATCGCCGTCGTCCTGAGCGTGGGCACCGACCACGTCGCCGAGTTCGAGCAGGGCTTCAAGGACCAGGAGCTGCCCATCTGGCAGGATCTCCACGCCCGCGGCGTCCTGACGCGCGCCTCGCTGTCACGCCTCGACATCTCGTCGCGCGGCGTCGACGGCGCCACGCAGTACCTGGTGGTGGCCGTATTCGCGACCGGCGAAGGTCATCACGAGCACGACAACGATCCACGTTTCGAGGCATGGAACACGAAAGCCGACGCGTACCAGGTCTCCGGCGCGTTAGCGTTCGGCGGCGAGACCATCGTCCACGTAGCCGGCTGACGGAGCGAGCCCGATGAGACGACTGGTCGACCTGGCGTCGATCCCGCCATTCGAGGTCTGGGGCGAGGAGATCGTGGCCCGCAAGATCGAGGGCGACCGGATCACGATGAGCGTGGTCGAACTGGCGCCAGGCTCGACCTTGCCCATCCATCAGCACCCGCAGGAGCAGCTCGGTATCTGCCTCACGGGCGAGATGACCTTCACCATCGGCGACGAGACGCGGACGATCGGCCCGGGCAGCACGTGGTGCATCCCCTCGGACGTGCCCCACGGTGCCAGGATCGGCCCCCGAGGGGGCCATCGCCCTCGATGTCTTCTCGCCGATCCGCGACGACTGGCATCAGCCGCTACTCGAGCCGCGACCACCGATCTGGCCGGTCGACGACTGAGCGAAACCGTCAGCCGTCGGAACAGGTCGCGTAGCGCAGCGTGACGACACCAGAGCTGAAGACCTGCAGCCAGCCCGTGAGTTGCTCGCCGTTTCGACGAAACCCATCGAGCGAGACGGCTGTCGTCTAGATCACCGTTCCCATGGGATCACTCCTCCGTCACGACGACGATCTTGTCGGCCGACGACTCCGCGCCCCAGACCTCGCCAGGGCGACCCGATAGTTGCCGCACGGCGCCATCCGGGCTGGCCAGCGCGATCGAGCTGAATGATTCCGTGGTCGGATCGAAGCGGACGATGGCGTCGCCACCGAAGTCGGTCAGCCAGACGATGTCGCGCTCGTCGACGTAGACGGCATAGGCCTGCGGCCGCTCGCCGGGCAGACGCCATTCCTGCCACTCACCGCTCGACGGGTCGTAGCGCCCGAGCTGGCCGGCCCCCACTCCGCGACCCAGAGTCGGCCGCCAGAGTCCGACCAGACCCGGCGTGCGCCCTGACGAGCCGGCGGCTCGCGACTCCGGTCGCGGGTCGACACGGGCGATGTGGTTGCCCGCGAGCGAGGCGTACAGATCTCGCCGCGAGGCGTGCATCGGCCGTACGGCCCGACCGCTGGCGCGCAGCGGTCGTGCGCCGTCGTCGGATCGAGGCGACCGTAGGCCCGATTGGCCGGTGAACGAGGTCGTCCGAGGCGTCGAAGGCGGCCGTGTGGATCGCCATCGCGCACGGCCGGGACGCGTCCGGCTGCAGTCGACACGGACGAGCGATGAGGCCTCCGTCGACGGTGCGCTCGCCGATGGACCTGGGCGCCGGCCATCGCAGCGCGGCGACTGCACCGCGTCGTGCAGACGCGGCGGCCTGCCGGGCGCGCATCGTGGGATCGACCGGCGGACGTTGTACTCGCGGACCACGTCGCGCTGCCGGATGGTCAAGGCAGGGTCGACCGGCCATCGACGTCATCATCTCGGGCGCCTCGGACGCGCGGGCACCCCGTGCGTTCACGGACCGAGATCGTGGCGGGGCCACAGGCACGGCCGGCCGCACGGGCTATGCCGACGAGCGCGAGCAGGCGCATGGCTCCCGACAGCCTACTGCGCGACGCCGCTCGTGGCGACGTCCAGGTCGCGATGGTGGGCGGATCGCTCGGGCACGGGCCGATCGCGGCGAAGCCCAGGGCCGAGGACAGCCGGATCCCCGCCCTGAGCGAGCTCGACGAAGGGTGTCGGCAGACCGACGAGGACGCCCAGAGCCAGGGTCGACGGCCGAGATGCCGGCGGCCACGCCGGCCCCCATGACCAGCAGGCCGGCCGTGCCCGTGTCGTCCCGCCGGGGCTGGTGTCGATCCGCGATGGCCAGCCACCGATGGCCGCGACGACGAGGGCGATGTTGTCGCGCGAACGCCACGTGGCGGGTACGGACCCTTCCATGCCGCGAACCATACGCCGCAGGCCGACGAAACGGCGTCAGCAGGCACCACCAAAGGTCGCGGCCCTGCCCAGCCGCCTCCGCGGCTCTCGGCGCTCGCGTGCCGCCGCTCGCCATTCGAGCGGCTACCCTTCGGCGATGCCCGACACCGTCATCCGCGCCGGCCACCTGCTCGATGTCGAGACCGGCGAGCTCCTGGCCGCTCGCGAGATCGTCGTCACCGACGGCCGGGTCGAGGTCGTCCGGCCATGGAGCGGGCCGCTCGACGATGCCGCGACGGTCATCGATCTGTCGGCCTACACGGTGCTGCCCGGCCTGATCGACTGCCATGCGCATCTGATCGGCGACATCGAGGGCTCGGACGTTCCGTCGATCGCCATGAGCGAGGCCCAGGAGGTCCTCATCGGCGCCCGGAACGCGGCGGCCACCCTGCGGGCGGGCTTCACGACGGTTCGCGACGTGGGCACCTTTCGTGCCTTTCTCGACTGTGCGCTGCGCGACGCCATCGATGCCGGTTGGGTGTCCGGTCCGCGGATGCAGTGTGCCGGCGCCTACGTGACCGCCCCCGAGGGCGGCGGCGAGCTCACCGGCCTGCCGGTCGGGACCACGCGTCCGGCGAACTCCCGCGTCGGTGTCGTGCGGGACGAGGCCGACGTTCGGGCGGCCGTCGGGCGCATCCTCGACGGCGGCGCTGACCTGATCAAGGTCATCGCCACCGGTGCAGTGCTGACGCGCGGCACCGATGTCAACGAGGTCGAAGTGCCCGAGCCGCTCATCCGAGTGGCGGTCGAGGAGGCCGCGGCACGCGGCGCGTCCGTGGCCGCCCACGCTCACGGCACGGAGGGCATCAAGCACGCCATCCGGGCGGGCGTCCGGTCGGTCGAGCACGGCTCGCTGCTCGACGACGATGGCATCGAGCTCATGCTCAGCCATGGCACGTTCTGGGTCGCCGACATCTACGACGGCGACTGGATCGACGAGCAGGGTCGGCGAGAGGGCTGGCCGGCCGAGACACTGGCCAAGAACGCAGCCACGAACGATGCCCAGCGAGCGGCCTTCACGCGCGGCGTTCAGGCGGGCGTGCGGATCGCCTATGGCACGGACTCCGGCGTCTACCCGCACGGCCTGAACGCCCGGCAGTTCGCGTACATGGTCCGTTACGGCATGACGCCCCTGGCGGCCATCCGCTCGGCGACGACGGTTGCCGCGGAGCTCATGGGTTGGTCGGACCGCGTCGGCACGCTTGAGCCCGGACGGTGGGCTGATCTGGTCGCCGTCGCTGACGATCCGCTCGCCGACATCACCGTTCTCGAGCGACCGGCGGCCGTGGTCCAGGGCGGTCACCTCATCGAGAGAGAACGGCCTCGCCCTCGGGCAGCTGCAGGTCGTTGAGCAGGGCGGCGATCTCCCGCGCGTTCGTCGTCCCATAGTTGCTGAAGCAGTTGTTCATGAGCACGAACGTCTCGCGCGCCTTGGTCGCCGCCTCGCGCACGCGCGGGACCCAGGCACTCAGCTCGTCGCGATCGTAGAGGTAGCGGAACCGTTCGGCCGGGCTGATGCCCCGCGCTTCCCAGGTGTCGGCATTGCGGCCGTGGAAGCGCACGATGGCCAGGTCCGGCGAGGTCACGGCGACGGTCGGCGGGACCGAGCTCTTGAAGCCCTGCGGCTCGTCGACCATGACGAAGGCCAGATCGTGGTCGCTCAGGAACCTCAACGTCCGCTCGGCGTTCTTCTCGTTCAGCCACGAGCCATTGCGGAACTCCACCGCACAGCGCCAGGGTGCCAGTCGTTCGGCCGCCTCCTCGATGGCCGCACGGCTTTCGTTCGAGGGAAAGACCCAGCGCGGGTACTGCAGGAGGACCGACCCCAGCTGCGAACGCTCGACGAGCGGAGCGAGGCCGTCGCGAAACGCCGCCCAGACCGCGTCGAGAGCGTCGGCCGGGATGTCCTTGGCGTAGACCCTTGGCTTGGCGCGCAGGGCGTCCGGCAGCGTGTCGCGGATCACCTTGGGCAGTCGCTTCGTCTCGGTCGGCTGGCCAGTCATGAGGGCGTGGGCCTTGATGTTGAAGATGAAGTCGGGCGGCGTCCGCTCCACCCACAGCTCGGATGTCCGCAGGGCGGGCAGCGCGTAGTAGGTCGCATCGACCTCGACGACCGGGAACTGTGCGGCGTAGTACTGCAATCGCTCCTCGGCCGTGTCGGCGCCGGCTGGGTAGAAGACGCCGCCCGCGGTCATGGTCGGATCGGTCCACGACGCCGTCCCGACGCGGATCCAGCCACCACTCCCGGACGGGATGGGTTGGGCCGCTGCGTCCTCGAGCGCTGCGACGCGAGCGCGAGCGGTCGTCGCGCCCGGGTCATGGTTCGCGTCCATGTCGGCCAGCCTATCGTGTCGTGTCCCCGACGGCAGGGATGCCATCCCCGATCGTGTCACATATTGCTGACAGGTCCCGGCATGTATCGGCGTATCCTGTCGGTCGATGCGTGCGTCACGACTGGTCACGCTGCTGCTGCTGCTCCAGACCCGTGGCCAGCTGACGGCCGCGGAGCTGGCGTCCGATCTCGAGGTCTCCGTGCGCACGGTCCTGCGCGACGTCGATGCGCTGGCCGAGGCGGGCGTGCCCGTGTACACCGAACGCGGGCCGCATGGTGGCATCCGACTCGTGGATGGCTACCGGACACGGCTGACCGGCCTCACGCCCGACGAAGCCGAGGCCATCTTCCTGTCCGGTATGCCCGGCCCGGCCGCCGAGCTCGGCCTGGGGACCGTGGTCGCGGCGGCGCGCCTCAAGGTCCTTGCCTCGCTGCCGCCGGAGCTGCGGACCCGGGCTTCGCGCCTGGTGGAACGATTCCACCTCGATGCGTCAGGTTGGTTCCATGCCCAGGAACCCGTGCCCTGCCTGGCGACCCTCTCCGACGCCGTCTGGGAGACCCGGGTGGTGACCATCGACTACGAGCGCGGCGACCGAACGGTCGAGCGCCGGATCGAGCCGCTCGGGCTGATCCTGAAGGCCGGCACCTGGTACTGCATGGCTCGCTCGGATGGCCAGGTCCGAACCTACCGTGTCTCGCGTATGGCGCGGGCGATCGCGGGCGAAGAGCGGTTCGAACGACCGGTGGGCTTCGACCTTGCCAGCCAGTGGGCCGAGTCGAGCGCCGCCTATGAGCGTGGCGCGCCGGTCCAGATCGTGGTCGTTCGCATCCGGCCCGACCGCATCTGGCGCCTGGCTGACGTGGTCGGTGAGCGGATCGTGAACGAGGCCGAACGGCTCGACGTAGCGGATCCTGCGGGCTGGCTCCACCTCCGACTTCGACTCTCCTGGCCCGACGAGGTCCCCGCCCAGCTGGTCGGCGTCGGCCCCGAGCTCGAAGTGCTCGAGCCCCTCACCGTGCGTGATCAGCTCGCGTCGATCGCCCGGGCCGTCGCCGACCGCTATGCGCCGATCGACTCAGCCGTGCCCGTCGGAGGTGGTGAGTCCGGCCCGACGACGGGGGGCTTTGCCACGCGAGACGCCTGATGCTCGGGCGACGCTGCGGGGCGAAGGGAGATCGCGGATCAATCCGATGATCCGCGACCGCGCCTCGATCCCGCGCTGACGGTCTTCATGGATGGTTCGGGCGAGTTCCAGGCTCAACATGGGACGCAGACCTCGGTTCCCGGCGGTCGTTCCGGCCGCCTCATCTCGCCCTAGACGATAGCCCTGGAACCGGACAGGACCTGTCATGTTCTCGCCAAAGACCGAGGATCCCTGGCGCGAACGATGCGCCGGCTCAGGCCGCGACGTCGACGCCGTAGCCGGGGATGGCGACCTCGATGAGCGGGCTCCAGGCGACCATCTGCTCGAGGTCGTCTCGGCGCCACGCACGGGCGACGAGGGTCAGGATCCGACGACGTTCCGCCTCATCGTCGATGACACGGGCCGTCGCGGGCAGGTCAGCCGTCACGGCTCCCTTGAGGTGCAGGGTCAGGCGCGGGTCTGCCCGCAGGTTCAGCAACCAGGCACGCGACCGCCGCCGGGGCATGCCGCTGATGTAGATGCGCCCGCCGAAGTTGTGGAAGACGATCTCGATGCGCCGAGCCTGACCCGTTCGTCGACCGGTCGTCGTCATATCGATGGTCTGCCCGTGATCGAGGGTCTGTCGGATCCGATCGTCCATGGTGAGGTCTGCTCCGCGAGGTGATTGCGTCCGCAACCATCCTACCACATCGCGTCTCGACCGCCTCCTGCCTGAATCGCATCTCGATCAGTCGGCGACGTCCCCGCGCAGGAAGCGCCGCGTGTTGCCCATCACGGGCCAGGCTCGCGCCTGGGCGGACTTGAAGAGTTGTTGGAGGTGGACGCGGTCGTGCACGCACCATTCCTCGATGAGTTGCCCGACCGTCACGCGGCCGACCGAGGCATGGATCGCGGCGCGTGCCATGTCCTCGGGCCGCAGCCCGAGGACCAGCTCGATGGCGTCCCGGCGGCTGGCCGCCAGCTCGTCGATGAGCATCGCCGCCGGCTTGGCGCAGTCGCCGCGTGCGGTCGCCACGCTGGGTTCATCCCAACCGGGCTCCTCTGGCTCGACGCCGGGCGCTGCCGCCAGGATGCGGCGGATGCGACCGGCGTACCCGCGCGCGTCGGCCTCTACCAGGTGACCGACGACCTCGTTGGCACACCATTCGTCCGGGCCGGGTCGCCAGCCGGCCAGGTCCTCGCCGAGCCCGCCGAGCTCGGCCTCGACCATCCGCGCAGTCGCTCCAAGCAGCCTGGCGACGTCGTCGATGCTCAGTCCGGGCGCGGCGGCATCACGCGGGCCCGACAACGGATCGAACTCGGCCATCGATGTCAGGCCCGCTGCGTCGCGTCGGCCTCGGCCCGCATGGCAGCCTTGTGCGCACGCTTGCCGGCCTGATAGGTCGCCAGCGCTTCGGTCGAGTCGACGTCGCCGAGGGTCGGATGGTCCGGGGCGACGGCCTCCCAGCCGGGCGGCCTGACGCCGAGCCGTTTGCCCAGCACCGCGATGATGGTCTTGGCCTTCATCTCGCCGATGCCTGGCAGGGCGAGCAGGCGACGCTGGAGGTCGGCCCCATCGGTCGCCCCTGTCCAGACACGCGCAGCGTCGTCGTCGTAGGTCGTGGCGATAGCGGCACAGAGCTCCTGCACGCGCCGAGCCATGTTGCCGGGGAAGCGATGGATGGCCGGTCGTTGCCGGAAGACGGCGTCGAGGTCGGCCGGATCCATGGCTGCGATCGTGGCGGCGTCGAGGGCGCCAAGGCGCTGCTTGAGATCGAGCGGTCCGCTGAAGGCCTTCTGGACCGTGATCTGCTGGTCAAGCACGAAGCCGATGAGGAGCGCCAGGGGCTCGCTGACCAGGAGCCGGTCAGCCGCCTCGTCGCCGGTGAACCACAATCGCTCGTCGGTCATCGGCGGATGGTAACGCCGCCCCGCGCCGATGGTCAGACGGCGGGCGTCCGATGGTCGCGTTTGACAGAACGCCGCGCAGGCAGGATAGTGGGGTCACCTCATGAACGGCCCGCAGGTCTGAGCGATCGATCGTCCAAGCTCCCGCGACGCCGCCGAGGTAGTCAAGTCACCTCCACTCCGGGCACCGATGCCCGTCGAGTGGCATAACGAACAGCACCGTGCCGCGTTCGGACCGAAAAGGTCCCAGGACGCGCCGGTCGGAAGGATCGAAGACGCGATGATCTCGCGCAGCACCAACACCATCACCTCCATCAGCCAGCGGTCGGCCTCCATGCGCCGGCTCCAACAGCACCAGCGCGCCGCGAACGCGCGGCTCTTCTGCCGCACGAACGGCTGCGCTACCTTCATGAACCTCGACAGCCTCACCGGCATCGCCACCTGCCCCATCTGCGGGGCCCGGCGCCGGGTCGACTGACCGACTGATCGAGCGCGTGACCTTCGACGGCCTCGGGCTCGCGCCCGAACTCCTCCGCGCCATCGGCGAGGAGGGCTACACCGAGCCGACGCCCGTCCAGTCGCAGGCCATCCCGCTGGTCATGCAGGGCCGCGACCTGCTGGCCGCCGCACAGACCGGGACCGGCAAGACGGCGGCCTTTGCGTTGCCCATCCTGCAGGCCCTGAAGACGACCGCCAACGCTTCGTTCTCACCTGCACGCCACCCGGTCCGGGCGCTCATCCTGACCCCGACGCGGGAGCTCGCGATGCAGATCGAGGAGGCCACGCGCACGTATGGACGGCATCTGCCGCTCGTCCGACTGACCGCGGTCTACGGTGGCGTGCCCATCGAACCGCAGACGACCGCTCTGCGAGGCGGCGTCGAGATCCTGGTCGCCACACCCGGCCGGCTGCTCGACCATGTCGGCCAGCGCAACGTCAACCTCGGACAGGTCGAGGTCCTCGTCCTCGACGAGGCCGATCGCATGCTCGACATGGGCTTCCTGCCCGACATCCGGCGCATCCTCGAGCTGCTGCCCGCACGTCGCCAGAACCTGCTCTTCTCGGCCACCTTCAGTGACGACATCCGGCGCCTGTCGGGATCACTGCTGCGCGACCCTGCGCGGGTGGAGGTGGCGCCCAGGAACACGACCGCCGAAGGGGTACGCCAGATCGTCTATCCGGTCGATCGCGACCGCAAGGAGCAGCTGCTGGCGCATCTCATCCGCGAGGGGAACCTGCGCCAGGTGCTGGTCTTCACACGCACCAAGATCGCCGCTCGCCGGCTGGCCACCTGGCTCGACCGCAACGGCATCCCGGCCGAAGCCATCCACAGTGATCGCAGCCAGCCGGAGCGCACGCGCGCGCTCGAGGCCTTCAAGCGCGGCGACGTCATCGTCCTGGTGGCGACCGATGTGGCGTCGCGCGGCCTCGACATCGAGGACCTGCCGCACGTCGTCAATTTCGAGCTGCCCTTCGTGCCCGAGGATTACATCCACCGCATCGGGCGGACCGCCCGTGCCGGAGCCGAAGGAGACGCCATCTCGCTCGTCTGCGTCGACGAGGTCGACCTGCTGCGCGGTATCCAGCGCCTGCTCAAGCGGGCCATCCCCTGGAAGGTCGAGGACGGCTTCATCCCCGATCGCAATGCCGAGGTCCATCCCATCCACCCCCGCACCCAGACCGGCGGGAGCAACGGTCCGGCGCGCGGCGTGCGCTCGGCCGTCGGTAGCGGCTCGGGGTCACGCGGCCGGTCGCGAGGCCGCTCCGGCCGCTGAGCCCGAGCTAGCAGAGCCCGAAGCGACGCCGCGCCGGGGAGCCCGCATCCGACCGGCGGATACCGAGGCGACGCAGGATCCCGTCGAGCTCTTCGCCATACGGCCGACCCTCCGGCTTCGACTCCAGCCACAGCAGGTAGCCTGGGTCGACACGGGCGATCTCGCCCAACGACCAGCCGAGATGACGCCCGAAGGCCAGGACGCTGCCGGACGGCCGGCCTGGTGGACGGCCAGCCGCTCCCGTCCCGGGCGGCGTCCTCGGATGCCAGGCTCGCCCGGCGGGCTCGTACTCGCCATAGGTCGGTGCGTGGATGCATGTCGTCGGTCGCGGCGCTCGCCCCATGCGGGCTCATCGGTCGTCGGTCATCGGAGTCCCATCGGGCACGCCGATCGGCGTCCCCCAGCAGCTCCCAGGCGGCGTTGATCCGGACCATCCGGCTCTGCGTCTCAGGGTCGTCGGCGACGTCCGGGTGGAATCGTCTGGCCAGCGCTCGATAGGCTTCGCGGATGGCGCCATCGGATGCCGTGCGGTCGACATCGAGGACCCGGTACGGGTCGATGTCTCTGGTCATGAGGAACCCACCATGGGGTTATGTCCGCGCAGTGTGGCGGCCTAGACCTGGGGCGCCTTGGTGGTGCCCACGGGGGGATCCCTCGCGAATCGGTCGGGGTGTCCAGAGCGGAGTACTGCGGAGTGTACCGTACGGACCGTACTATTGCAACCGACGCGCTCACACGGGAGCTCGAGGTTGTCGGGGCTAGCTGAGCCCGAACCGGCGGCGGCGAGCGGCTGCCGGCGCCGCGTCCGACGTCCGGATGCCGAGCCGGCGCAGGATGCCGTCGATCTCACCCGCATACGGGCTGCCTTCCGGCCGCGACTCGAGCCAGAGCAGGTAGCCAGGGTCGACGCGAGCGATCTCGCCGAGCGACCAACCGAGGTGGCGACCGAACCGGAGGACGCTACCTGACGGGCGTCCCGGCGGTGGCCCGGCTGCGCCGGTGCCGGGTGGCATGCCTTGGGTCCAGCTGTGACCGCCCGGGGCGTACTGACCGGCCTGTGGCGGCGGCGGCGCGGCCCCGTCGCCGTTCGTCGCGCGATCGCGCTGCGCAGCCATGGTCAGGCCGTTGGCACGGTCCCACTCCGCGCGTCGCTGCTCGTCTCCGATGAGCTCCCAGGCAGCGTTGATCTGCACCATCCGCCGCTGGGCATCGCGCCCAGGCGCGAGGTCGGGATGGAACTTGCGGGCGAGCGCCCGATAGGCCTCGCGGATGACGTCGTGGGTCGCCCGCTGGTCGACGCCGAGGACCCGGTATGGGTCCAGAGCGGTCATGCCCATCTCGGACCCGGGCCCGTCATCGGATTCAGCTCGATCATCTGCCGATCGCTCCTGGCTCGTGGCTGACAACCTCCCCACCGATCCTGCCGGGCGACGGGCACGACGCGACCGACCGGTGCCAGCGGGCACCATGCGGCGCATTGGACCATTGTCTGTCAAGCGAGGCAATCCCGCCGATGGTCATGGGCGGCGGATCCGGATGTCGTCCACGGCTGCCTCGAGCAGGTTGCCGCCAGCGCCGTCGACAGCCTCGAAGCGCAGGTGGATGGTCTGGCCGGCGTAGGCGGCGATGTCGATCGAGGCGCTCGCCCAGGCGGCATCGTCATCGTTGGCGGCGCCGTGCTCGGTGAAGACGACGTGATCGCCGTCGTCGGCCATGACCACCGCCCGCAGGGCGTCGGCGCTGCTCGAACCGTTGGAGTGGGCGAGGTAGTAGCGGAAGGTCAGCCGGCCGATCGTGGCCGGCAGCGCGATGGCCGGTGAGGTGACCGAGGTCAGGCCGCCGTCGACGTCGTTGGCACCGGCGCGCGAGCCGGCTTTCAGGCCGGTGACCAGGGCCCGTGAGGCGCTCACCGTCGTGCCCAGCTGCTTGGGCCCGCGGAGGCTCGTCGGCTGGGGGTTACCACGCTGCCAGGTGCCGTCGGTCGCGGTGTCGGTGCCCTGCGCATCGGCCCGCCAGCCATGGTTGAGCTCGAGGTCATCGTAGAAGGCGCCGCAGTCGGCGGCCGCCAGGCCCGCCGCCCGCCAGGGGCAGTCGGCCTGCTCGATGAGGTAGAGGATGGCCGAGCGGTTGCGGGCGGTCTCGCGGGCGATCTCGGAATCGTCGGGATACCAGCCATGGGTCATCTCGAACGTGTAGGTGAAGACGCGCTGCGTGCCGTACATCCAGTCCCCGAAGCGGCCGCTGGTGATGTACAGGTCGCTGCCCTGCTCCGGGGTGTAGCCGTTGAGCGAGGCCATCTTCTTGCCCATGGCCACGAACGCCGCGTGGTCGTTGCGGGACATGTCGCCGGGCACGTTGGTCAGGGTGTAGCCGTATGGCCACATCACCAGCCGACCGGAGGTATGGAACGAGATGTGCGTCCGGATCTGTTGCCAGCCGTCCACGACGCGACTCAGGACGAAGTCGCGCACGGCGCGTGTCTCGGGCGCCGAGAAGGGCCTGGCGCCGCGGTACATGAGGTTGGCGGGGTTCTTCGAGGAGCCACCACAGCAGCCCCAGTGGTAGTCGTAGTTGCGGTTGAGATCCGTGCCGATAGCCGTCACGCCGGCATTCGGCTGGCGGTTCTTGCGCCACAGGTGGTATCTGCCGTCCTTGATGTCGAACTCGGCACCGTCCGGGTTGACCGAGAAGATGATCCACACCTCGCGCGTATCGACGATGTTCGTGATGCGGCTGTCGCTGCCGTAGCCGTCGGCCAGCCAGTGCAGGATCTTGAGCGTCATCTCCAGCGACATGTGCTCCCGCGCGTGGTGCAGGCCGTCGAACAGGACCTCGGGCTCGGCCTCGTCCGTGGCCACGTTGTCGGAGACCTTGGCGGCCCAGATGGCGCGACCCTTGTACGAGGTGCCGATGCTGAAGAGGCTGACGATGTCGGGGTGCGCCGCGGCGACCGCCTGGATGTCCGTGACCATCTCGGCGTAGGTGTGGAAGCCCTCCCAGCCGACCGGGAACTCGCTGGCGGCCGACGCCACGGGGATGACGCCACCGAGCGCCACGAGGGTCGCCAGAACGGCACCGATCGCCGAAGCAGGGCGCCTCATGGGCGGCGGATCCGGATGTCGTCCACGGCTGCCTCGAGCAGGTTGCCGCCAGCGCCGTCGACAGCCTCGAAGCGCAGGTGGATGGTCTGGCCGGCGTAGGCGGCGATGTCGATCGAGGCGCTCGCCCAGGCGGCATCGTCATCGTTGGCGGCGCCGTGCTCGGTGAAGACGACGTGATCGCCGTCGTCGGCCATGACCACCGCCCGCAGGGCGTCGGCGCTGCTCGAACCGTTGGAGTGGGCGAGGTAGTAGCGGAAGGTCAGCCGGCCGATCGTGGCCGGCAGCGCGATGGCCGGTGAGGTGACCGAGGTCAGGCCGCCGTCGACGTCGTTGGCACCGGCGCGCGAGCCGGCTTTCAGGCCGGTGACCAGGGCCCGTGAGGCGCTCACCGTCGTGCCCAGCTGCTTGGGCCCGCGGAGGCTCGTCGGCTGGGGGTTACCACGCTGCCAGGTGCCGTCGGTCGCGGTGTCGGTGCCCTGCGCATCGGCCCGCCAGCCATGGTTGAGCTCGAGGTCATCGTAGAAGGCGCCGCAGTCGGCGGCCGCCAGGCCCGCCGCCCGCCAGGGGCAGTCGGCCTGCTCGATGAGGTAGAGGATGGCCGAGCGGTTGCGGGCGGTCTCGCGGGCCAGGATCTCATCCGGCGGGTAGAAGTCGGCGATCGTGTGGTGCTCTGACGGGTAGAGCTCGAAGGTGTAGCTGAAGATGCGATGTCGGCCATAGAGCCAGTCGATCTGGTCGCCATCGGTGATGTAGAGGTCCGACGACTGCTCCGGGGTGTAGCCGTTGAGCGAGGCCATCTTCTTGCCCATGGCCACGAACGCCGCGTGGTCGTTGGTCGACATGTCCGAGGGCACGTTCTTGCGCGTGTGTCCGTAGGGCCAGAGGATGAGCTTGCCGTTGGAGTGGAAGGTGATGTGGGTCCGGATCTGCTGCCAGCCGCCGATCACCCGGCTGTTCACGAAGTCGCGCAACGCGCGCGTCTCCGGCGCCGAGAAGGGCTTCCAACCGCGATACGTGAGGCTGCCCGGATTGCCCGACGAGCCGCCGCAGCAGCCCCAGCGATAGTCGTAGTTGCGGTTGAGGTCGGTACCGACCTTCGACGAGCCGGGCGTCGGCTGGCGATTCTTGCGCCAGGCCCGATAGGGATCCCCGCCGAGGTCGAACTGGGACCCGTCTGGATTGAGGTTGAAGATGATATAGGTCTCGCGCGTGTCCACGGCCCTGGTCACGGCTGCGTCCGACCCATAGCCAGCCGTGAGGTAGTGGAGGGCGTCGAGGGTCTGCTCGATGGTGATGTGCTCGCGGGCGTGATGGCCGCCGTCGAGGAGGACCTCCGGCTCGGCCTCGTCCGTGGCCACGTTGTCGCTGATCTTGGCGGCCCAGATGTCGCGACCCTGATAGGTCTTGCCGATGCTGAAGAGCCGCACGATGTCCGGGTGCGCGGCCGCCACCGCCTGGATGTCAGCGACCATCTCGGGGTAGTTGTGATAGCCACTGTCCGCGGCCGGGAAATCGTTCGCGGCTGCGACCGGGCCCGCCGTGACGCCGCCCGTGACGATCGTCGCGGCCAGCGCCAGCGCCCCGCCGAGGCTCCGCCGATGTGGCCTCACGGCGACACGATGAAGGCGTCGATCTCCGCTCGGGGATGACCGTCGGTGGCCTTGTTGACGAGCTTCAGGGTATGGCGTGCCGCCCGAGGCGAAGGTGCGCGTGAAGAGGACCTGTCGGCTGCGGAAGGCGCTGGCCCACTGGTTGACGGTGCCGACATAGCTGCCGTCGACGTAGACCTTGACCTTGCCGCGGCCATGCCCACGCGGCCCGACCCAGGCCACGGAACGGCCATTGAAGGTGAGGGTCGCCGAGGCTCCGGCGACCTTGGTCCGCCGCGTGGTGCCGCCGATCGACCACTGGGTCGAGTGGCTCGACCAGGTCCGCACGTAGCGCACCGCGCCGTCCGACTGGCTCAGGACCCGGGGCACCATCGACGTCGAGGTCACCCCGGCACCGATCAGACCACGTCCATCGATGGCACGGACGCGGAACGCGTAGCTGTGGCCGGTGCTGCCAGTCGCTTGATACGCGAACGTCAGCCCGCCGAGCGTCGCTACCTTGTTCCAGCTGCCGCCATCGACCGCGCGCTCGACCTCATAGGCCGAGATCACGCCCGACGGCTCGGTCGCCTTGGGCCACGAGATGCGGATGGGGGCCGACGATCCCGTCGGTCGAGGCGACGAGCCGAAGCCGATGGCGACCGCGCCCATGACGGGCGCCTTGTCGGTGAAGCTGACCGCGACGTCATCGGAGCGGCTGCGGCCCTGGATGGTGCCGGTCACGGTCAAGTGGACGGTGCCGGTCGGTATCGTCGAGGGCAGGTTCACGCGCATCGTCGCGGACGACGCGTCGAAGCCGCCCGCCGTGCTGGGGGTGATCGTCGCCGTCGCGCCCGTGGGCAGGCCGGCGACCGAGAAGACGACCGGCTCGAAGGCGTCGGGTGTGCGCGAGATGCTGATCGGGATGGGGCCTCCGGACTCGTCGAGGGCCAGGGTCCCGCCGGGCAGGTTGACGTCGAAGTCACCCAGCCCGCCGATGCGATGCACGTCGAGGAGCGGCTCGTGGGTCTTGTCCGGATCGGTGCCCGTCTTCCAGCCCTGGTTGCCCAGTCCACGCAGGACGGCGCGCACGTCGGCCGGCGTGGCGTTCGGGTGCCTCGAGCGATAGAGCGCGATGGCGCCGGTGACCGTCGGCGTGGCCATCGAGGTCCCGGACATCGTGCCGTAGCCACCCGGCACCGTCGATCGGATGCACTTGCCGGGCGCGATGATGTCGACGTCGGCGCCATAGTCCGAGAAGTCGGCGAACGTATCGTCCTTGTCGTATCCGTTCCACGACCAGCACGCCGGGCCCCCTTGTCCACCGGGCAGCCCGTCGGTATCGGCCAGCGCGCTGACGGTGATGACCTCGTTGTAGGCCGCCGGCTCGAACTGGCTGGCGAACGTCGACTCATTCATGGCCGCGACGGCGATGGGGATGCCGCCGGCGACGACACGACAGACCGCCTGGTGCATCGGGGACAGGACGGTATTGCCACAGTCGTGGTCGTCGCCGCCGGACTTGCCGACGCTCATGTTGACCGCCTCGAAGAGTGGCCGTGACGAGTCGGACGGGTCGCGCTGGGCGAGGATCCAGTCGAGCCCGCAGACATACCACGAGATGTAGCCGAAGCCGCTGTCGTTGAGGATCTTGACCGCCCACAGGCGCACGCCGGGCGCCACGCCGACGACCCCGATGTCGTTGTCGAGCGCACCGACGATGCCGGCCACGTGCGTGCCGTGCGACTGCCTGTCCCGCCAGGCGGTCGGGTCGCTCGTCGAGCAGTTCATGCCGCCGACGACGTTGAGGTCCGGATGCAGCGCGATGCCGGTGTCGACGATGGCCACGTCGGCATCGACGCGCTCGTCGTTGCCATCGATGCCGGCGATGTCGGATCCCGTGGCGAAGACACGGCTGACGCCGGTCGGGATGGACTGCGCGGCGAGCTCGATACGCTCGTCGGGGACGATGGCGTCGACCGCCGGGTCCGCCGCGACCTTCTTGCGCTGCCCCTTGTTGAGCGTGGCGCTGAAGCCCTTCAGAGCGTGCCGGAAGGCATGCTCGGCCTTGAACGCTGCCTTGCCCTCCAGGCGCTTGAGGGCCTTGGTGACGTTGGCGTCGCCGGCCAGCAAGATGATGTAGCGATCGCCCGCGGCAGGTGCTGCCGGCGGGGCCGAGGCGGACTCCACCCCGGGGTCGCCGTCAGCGGTCGGGTCGAAGGGCTCCGCCGCTGGCTCGCCGTCAGCGGTCGGGTCGAACGGTCCGCCGCTGGCTCGCCGGATGGCGACCGTCGGGTGCACCGGGTCGACGACCGGCGATGCAGCTGGTGGCACCTCGACGACGGGCGGCGGGTCCGCGGCCACGGTCGGCGCGGGGACGACGGTGGCGCTCAGCAGCAAGAGGGCGAGGATGACGGCGACGCGGCTGCGCCTGGGACGGTGCATGGACGGTCTCCGTGCGGTGCTCACCGCGGAGGGTGCCACGCTTCTCGGCCATCGCGCCATGACCGATTTGGCCCAGCCCGGCGGCGGGACCATGCCCGAGGGGCTGAGGGTGCAGAGCGACGGCGCTCGTTGCGGCGAGGGCCCGAAGCGGTGGTGGCCATGCTTCGGGCTCGCTCAGCGCAGACAGTCAGCGCTTCTTGCCCCGGACCTCGACGAGGTGGGCCGTCCACGGCGATGTCGTGCTGCCGTCGATGCTGGCGGAGCTGCCGTACCAGCCGCAGACGCACGTGACCGTCTGGTCGCGATGCTTGTAGACGTCGATGACGTGCTTCAAGGGAGCGTCGGCGTCGACAGGCTTCGGGGACAGACGGGGATTTCAAGGGCGGGCACCTCGACTGACGTGGCTGGGGCCCTCCATTCTACCAGCGATGTCATCGGGGCACCGCCAACCCCCGTTCGGCCGACCTATCATCGGCGCCAACGTGAGGCGGATCCGGATGCGACCAGGCATGGGGCAGCGCTCGGGCATGGGGCGGCGCTGAATGCGGCCGCAGGCCAAGGTCCGGCGTGTCGACCTCGTGCGCATCGACCATCCCGAGTACGTGGAGGAGATGAGCCGACAGGCCGCCGCGCATCGACGCCTGGGGCCGCGCGCCGATCCCGGCGACCTGTATCGGGCCAGCGGCATCGTCGAGACCGCGGTCCGCTCCTGGCTCGGAGAGCGGCTCCCGCTCCTTGACACGCGGGTCATCGACGCCGAGCTGCTGCCGGCCGGCGAGCGGGCCTATGTGCGCCGTTTCCTCGAGCTCGACGCGGTCATCGGGGCGGGTGGCGTGCCCGAGCGGGTGGTGGAGATGAAGTTCAGCTCCAGCGGTGGCGCCGTCCGACGTGGGCTGGGCCAGCTGGCGCGTGCCCGCGACCTCCTCCGTCAGCGATGGCCGGGCGTGACCGGCCTGCTGGTCCTGGTGGAGGCCAATCGCACCGGCGTCGAGCTCGACGTCGATCGCCTGCGGGAGGTCGATGTCGTGCGGCCCGAGTCCCTGGCGCGACGCGACGGCCACGCCCCGATGACCCTGCTCGTCCTGACGGTGACGGACCTCGCTGAACAGCTCGACGACGCGGCACGGGCGCTGGTCGAGCGCGGCCACGACGAAGGTGACGCCCTGACCGCTGCACGGGTCGCCCGCGCCGCGCTCGATGTCAAGGACGTCGACGACGGCGTGGAGACGGGCCGGCTGCGGCCACATACGGATCCCGGCGACCCACCGAGCGTCACCTTCGATGGTGGCGCGGACGACGACCCCGGCTCGCCGTTCGCGGCGCTGGCCGGCTGGCGGATCGAGCCGAGGGACGATGACGAGGACGACCAGGGCGATTAGCTACGCGGAGCCACGCACCCGCCGAGGCCCGCCGGGCTACTCGGCCTTCGGCGTCTGCCCCAGCTCGTCGAGCGCGCGCAGCAGCTGCGCGTCGCGGCTCGCGAGGAGCTGCGCGACCGACATCGGGCCCAGGTCGACCGGTTCGAGGGGCAGGACGTCCGTCTCCAGCGGGACCTCGATGTCGGGCTGGATGCCGGCCGGGAAGATGTGCCGACCCTTGGGCGTCAGCCACTGTTCGACGCCCAGGCGGAGCGCCGACCCGTCCGAGAGCGAGAACTCGTTGAGCACCGTGCCCGTTCCGTACGTCTGCGTCCCGATGACCTTGGCGCGGCCCTGATCCTGGAGCGCGCCGGTCACGATCTCGGCCGAGCTGGCCGAGCCGAAGTCGACGAGCACGACCATCGGCAGGTCGGTGCGCGGCACGTCGGTCACCTTGACCGGGATCTGTTGGCCGTCGGCGTCTTCGCGGATGTAGACGACACCCTCAGGGATGAACGTGCTGGCGACGTCGATCGCCTGGTCGACGAGGCCGCCCGGGTCGTTGCGAAGGTCGAGCACGATCGAGGTCGCCCCGGCCGTCTTGGCCTCGGCCAGCGCGGTCCGCAGCTCGTCCGCTGTGCCCTCAGAGAACTGGATGATGCGGACCATGGCGGCCTTCGTGCCGGGCACCATCGCCCACTCGACCGGCGAGACCTCGATGACGTCGCGCACGATGGGCACGTCGATCGGTGTCGCCTCACCGGGATGGACGACCGACAGGGTCACCTTCGTCCCGGCCGGTCCCCGGACGAGGCTGACGACGTCCTCGACCGAGAGCTCCTCGGCGGCGGCGCCGTCGATCGCGATGATGGCATCGCCACTGCGCAGACCGGCCTTGTCTGCCGGCGAGCCGCTGATGACCGAGACGATGATCGGAGCCCCGCCGCGCTCACCGAGGAAGGCCCCGATGCCGGAGAAGGAGCCCGACAGGTCCTCGCTCGCCTGGTTCACCTCGTCCGGCGTCATGAAGCTCGAATGACCGGCATCGCCGAGCGACCGAACGAGGCCGTCGAGCATGCCGTAGGTCAGGTTCGATGTCGGCTC
This sequence comes from uncultured Chloroflexia bacterium, assembly GCA_963777975.1. Taxonomy (GTDB): domain Bacteria; phylum Chloroflexota; class Limnocylindria; order Limnocylindrales; family CSP1-4; genus CSP1-4. Next base: position 119,450 of record CAVZSO010000003.1, read on the forward strand.
GAGCGCCGATCGGTCGACATAGTTGTCGCGGATGATGTCGATCGCCTCCCAGAGCAGGCCGATGTCCGCCGGCGCGTCAGGCGGTACCGAGGCCCCGGGGCCGATGGTCGCCCCCGGCGGCGGTGTCGGCCCGATGTCGGCCGGTTCTTCGACCGCTGGCGTGCCGAAGAGGCCGGTCCGGTCGGCGGCGATCCCCGCTCCGAAGGCGAGGACGACGATGAGGATGAGACCGAGCACGACCGGCTTGCCACCAGCCACCGGCGGCGGCGGACCTGGGACCTGCGTCGGGACGCGGTAGACGTCGGGTCCGGGCGGTGGAGCGTCGGACGGGACTCCGGACATGCTGGTCTCCAGGCGGATGGGATCGCGGGCGCCATTCTGGGCCGGCGCGTCATTCTGGGCCAGCGAGCCGCATCGCGCCGGCGGTCCACAGCGCACGGCGCCGTCAGGCGTCCGCGGTGACCTCGGCGAGGCGGCGCTCGAGATAGGCGAGCTCGGCCGGGTTGGCGGTCCCGGCCAGAGCCAGCCGATACGCCGCAGCCGCTTCGCGACGGCGCCCGGCGCGCCGGAGCAGATCGGCCCTGGCGGCGTCGAGGAGGTGATAGCCGGACAGGCGACCATCGCGCGCCAGTCGGTCGATCTCGGCCAGCCCGTCGTCCGGACCGCGCGCCATGGCCAGGGCGGCCGCCCGATTGAGGTCGACGACCGGCGAAGGCGAGATCGCCCGCAGGCGGTCGTAGAGAACGACGATGCCGGCCCAGTCGGTCGCACCAGCGATCGCCGCGCCGTCGTGCACGGCGGCGATGGCCGCCTGGAGCTGGTAGGGGCCAGACCGCCGCATCGAGGCGGCCCGCTCGAGCAAGGCCATGCCCTCGTCGATGAGGCCACGATCCCAGGTCGAGCGATCCTGCTCCTCGAGCACCACGAGCGCCCCGTTGGCATCGATGCGCGCCGGCCGGCGGGCATCGTGCAGCAGCATCAGCGAAAGCAGGCCGATGGCTTCGGGCTCGTCTGGCATCAGGTCGACCAGCAGCCGGGCCAGGCGGATGCCCTCGGCGCTCAGGTCGTGGCGGATGGCCGACTCGCCATGGCTCGCGAGGTAGCCCTCGTTGAAGACCAGGTAGAGCACCGACAGGACCGAGGCCAGCCGCTCCGGCAGCAGCGTGTCGGGTGGCACGCGGAATGGGATGCCCGCGTCGCGGATCTTGCGCTTGGCGCGCACCAGCCGCTGGGCCATCGTCACCTCGGGCACCAGGAACGCGCGCGCGATCTCGTCGGTCTGCAGGCCACCGAGCGTGCGCAGGGTCAGGGCCACGCGACCTTCCGGCGAGAGCGCCGGGTGGCAGCAGGTGAAGATGAGCCGGAGCCGGTCATCGGGGATCACGCCATGTGCCTCGATCTCGTCGACGGTCGGGCTCCCCTGGACCAGCCGCGCCTCGGCATCGGCCTCGGCCTGCAGGACGACCTGCTTCTCGGACAGGACGCGTGCCCGCCGGAGTCGGTCGATGGCGCGGTGCCGGGCGGTGGTCGTGATCCAGGCGCCAGGGTTGTCGGGGATGCCATCGCGGGGCCAGTGCTCGAGCGCAGCCACGAACGCGTCCTGGACGGCGTCCTCGGCCAGGTCGAAGTCACCGAGGACGCGGATCAGGCCGGCGAGCGCGCGGCCGGATTCCCGTCGAAAGGCCTCTTCGACGGCCGCTCGAGCATCGCTCATGCGCCGCGACAGGGCACGCCCGGTCGGGCCTCAGCTCGCAGCGTCGGCGGCCCCGGCAGCGGCCATGACGGCGTCCGGCGTGGCCGACATCGGGAGCTCCCAGACGGGCCGGATCTCGATCGACCCCTGCGCCGCACCGGGGATCAGGGCGGCCATCTCGATGGCGGTGTCGAGGTCGGGGCAATCGACGAGGTAGTAGCCCCCGAGCGCCTCCTTCGTCTCCGCGAAGGGCCCATCGCTGATGATCGTCCGCCCATCGCGCACCCGCACCGTGGTCGCGGTGGCGGTGGGTTCGAGCGCGTCACCGCCACGCATGTAGCCGCGCTCGACCGCCACGCGGGTGAACTCCCGGTAGGCGCCCAGCTCCGCCTCCTGGTCGGCCGGCGGGATCGTCGCGGGGTCGACCTCCTCGGTATAGATGAGCAAGAGGTACTGCATGCTTCGGGCCTCCAGGCTCTGACGACGACCGTGCGTCGTGTGCACCATAGCAACGAACGGCTGGAGAGGGAATTGACAGGCCCCGGCCGCTCCGTCAGACTTCGCGAGGGCAGACGAGGAGGGAGAGCATGTCAGGACCAACGACGACGCGTCGGGGTGGCGACGGACGCTGGATCGGCGGCCTCATCCTCATCCTCATCGGGGCCGGCCTGCTGGCCGGCCAGTTCGTGCCAGACATCGGCCGCTATGCGCCCCTCGTCGTCGGCCTGGGCCTGCTCATCATCTTTCTCTTCACGCGCAACGCCGGTGCCCTCATCGGCGGCGCCATCGTGACCGGCATCGGTGTCGGGCTGCTCCTCCAGATCGCAGTTCCCGGAAGAGGGCGGCGCCTGGATCCCGCTCTGCCTCGGCCTGGGTTTCCTCGGCATCTGGGTCTTCGGCGGCCTGCTGCGGATGCCCGAGGCGCGCTTCTGGCCGCTCATCCCTGGCGGCATCCTGACCTTCGTCGGCATCGTCGCCCTGGGCGGCCTGTCGAGCGACTTCGGTCAATACCTCTGGCCGGCCGTGCTCATCTTCATCGGGCTGGTGACCATCATCAGCAGCCTGCGACGGAAGCCCGTGGCGCCGAGCCCGACGACGGTACCCGCAGCGCTGCCCGTCGAATCGGCGGAGGGATCGGAGCAGCCGGCCGCTCTCCAGCCGCCGAGCGAGGACTGACGCCCGGACGATGACGGGCCAGGCCGTGCTGCCGACCGAGGATCGGCCTCGCTGCTGGTGGAGCGGCTCGATCGCCGGCGACCCGGCCATGGTCCGCTATCACGATGACGAGTGGGGCGTCCAGGTCCGCGATGATACGGAGCTCTTCGAGCGCCTCACGCTCGAGGCCTTCCAGGCAGGCCTCTCGTGGTCGACGATCCTGCACAAGCGAGCGGCCTTCGCGGACGCCTTTCGTGGCTTCGACCCGGCGGTCGTGGCGACGTTCGACGCGGCCGACGTGGCCCGCCTGATGGACGATGCCGGGATCGTCCGCAATCGAGCCAAGATCATGGCCACCATCGGCAACGCGCAGGCCTATCTCCGCCTGCTCGACCGCTCGCCAGGTGGCTTCGCCGGCTATCTCGACGGGTTCGTGCCGCCGCCCCCGCCCCGCCGTCCGCTCGGCTCGACGGCCGCCGACCTGCCGGCATTCACGCCGGCCGCCCTGGCACTATCCAAGGATCTCCGCAGCCAGGGATTCCGGTTCGTGGGCCCGACCATCGTCTATGCCTTCCTGCAGAGCGTCGGCTGGGTCGACGACCACCTGCCGGGCTGCTTCCGCTATCGAGCGCCCTGAGGCGGCTGCGCGATGGCGCCCGGTGTCTCGATGGCCTCGCCGATCCGGTCGAGGAACCAGCGCGCGGTGCCCCGTGCGGCGAGGTTGAGGAACGCTCGATCGACGACGAGACCGGCAGACCCGCCGGGCGGGGCGTACCAGCCGTCCAGCACGAGCTCGTCGGGCAGGACCTCGAGCGCACCGGCGAAGACCGGAAAGAGCGGGGCCATGGTCGCCGAGCGCCAGGCGATCGGGACGTGCAACCCCGTCGCGGTCGTCTCGGGGGCGCCGAGGTCGACGAGGGCGGCCTTGCGAAAGATCGTGCGCTGGCTGCCCGGTCGGAGCGGCAGGCCGAGGTCGGTCTCGTAGCGACGGATACCAGGAACGTCCTGCGTCGGTGTCTCGCTCAGGGGGCGGCGGGCGTCGATGCCGATCTCGAACCCGAGCCAGGCGGCAGCATCGAGGCGCTGCCTGGCCGATTCGAGGTCGATGCGCGCGGGGCGACTGAGACGCAGGTGAACGGTCCCCGCCTCGGTGTCGAGGGCTTCCATGGAGCTTCTTCCGTGACCGACGCGCCAGCGGCGCATCCGAGTGCCATGGTCCGCCCGGAGGTCGACCCGGGCGACGTGCCATCGGTCACGCTGTGGAGAGACAGGCGGACCCAATCCGACCCTTGCCTGTTCAATCCTCCGCGACGGTCTCGGCGCCAGACGAGGGTGGAGTTGCCGGCAGTGCGGTTGCCGGCGGGGCAGCTGCCGGCGCCGCCACGCTCAGTGCGGTCCCATCGGCCAGCACGGACTCCACGATCTCGTCCACCAGCCCCAGGTCCAGGCACTCTTGCGGGCCGAGGAAACGGTCGCGCCCGGACCAGATGAAGCGCCGCCACCAGGCCGTGTCCTTATGGCGTGTGCGGGCGGCGAAGAGCTGCGCGACGGTTTCCTGGTAATGCTCGGCAAGATGCTGGAAGTCCTTGAAGATGCGCTCGTCGTCACCCGACAGGATCCACGAGGTCGAGTGGAGCATGAGCGTCCCGAAGCGGCCGATCGTGCGATGGTCGCCGGCCTGCAGCACGACGGCGCCCATCGAATAGGCGTACCCGAGGACGGCGGTGTCGATGCGCACGTGGTAGTCGTGCCGCATCCGATTGATGAACTCCATCATCGCCAGGCCGTCACCGAGCGAGCCACCGCCCGAGTTGATGTAGAGCGTGATGGGCTGATCGGCCTGCCCTTCTCGGGGCAGGGCCATGAGCAAGAGGCTGCGAAAGAGGTCCTCGGCGTGGGGAGGATCGATGTCGGAGATGAAGTAGACGCCGGTGGCCTCGAGGGCCAGACGTCGACCCTGGGCCTCCTGGAGCAAGGCGCCGAGATCGGGCACGTGCATGCGCTGGCCTCCTGACGGTCTGGCCGACCGGGATCGGCTAAGCGTACGACGGCCGGCGCGGGGCTCGCCAGCAGGGCGGCGCCGTGCCCGGCCTACGACATCGGCGCGGGCTCGCGGGTCCAGTCCGTCAAGACGCGGGCCGCAGGCGTCATCCGGAGCTCGCCGCCCGTCTCGACCCACCATGCGGCGAGGCCTCGGCCGCGGGCCAGGTCGCCGATGCCGCGCCGGCCTTCGAGGAACAGGGCCTTGCTCCAGACCTCCGCCCAGGCCGGATCGCTGCCGGCGACCGTCACGGCCAGCAGTCCGGCACCGCCGGGATCGCCGGTCGACGGATCGATGAGGTGGTGGACCGCTTCGCCATCCTCGAGATGCCATCGGCGGCGGGCGATCGACGACGTGCAGACGGCGCCAGACGCGATGGCGAGGACCGCCAGCGGCGGGCCGTCCAGCCTGGGGTCCTCGATGGCGATCGACCAGCGCGGCTGGTCGAGCGGCGATCCGCGCGCGACGATGTCCCCGCCCGCTTCGATGAGGAAGCCGGTCGATGGGTCAAGGACGCCGGCCACGCGGTCTGCCGCCCAGCGCAGGGCAAGGCCCTTGCCGATCCCGCCCAGGTCATGGGGACGGTCGAGAAGCGACCGATCGGCGCCGCGGATCTCGTCGCGTGCGACTCCCCTCCCCCCATGTCCGGGATCCCGACTCAGCGCGATCGGTGACGACTGGGTCGTCGATGTCGCCGAGGTCGGCGCCGTGGTCGCCGAGCCGCTCGAGGTCGGTGAGGATCCGGGCGTCGAAGCGACCATCGGTCGACCGTCGCGCTCGATCGGATGCGGCGATGGCCGCATAGAGGCGCCGGCTGAGCGGCAGGACGGTGTCGCGGCCGGCGAGGCGGTTGAGGGCCGTCAGCTCGCTGTCGTCCCGGTGCCGGGAGAGGGCCCGATCGACGGCGGCGAACTCCTGGCCGATCAGCATCCAGGCTCGGTCCGCGGCCGACGGAGGACCGCCATGGACCTGCAGGCGCAGCGGGGAGCCCAGGGCCCGGCCCTCGAACCGGACGACGGTCGTCGTCGCCGGCAACGCGCACGGACGGCGTCCGGTCGCCGACCGGCGGCTGCGGCTGCGCGCGTCTCACGCTGAGCCGCTCAGGACGCGCCGGTCGTGGCGTGGCTGGTCGGCGTCGCACGCGAAGCGGCGCGCGCGACACGCGGGAGCGGAACGCTGTGCGGCAGGGCCGCGGCCGACCCGCTGACCTCGCTCACGACCGCCGACAGGGCCGCCAGGCTGGCGTCGTGCACGGCCAGCGAGTCTGCGGTGCGTGCGTAGGCGTCGGCGGCGACACCGTACGCCGCGACGACACGGTCGATATCTGCGGCCAACCGGTCGTTGGCGTCGCCGAAGGCGCCGACACCGGCCGCGACGGTCGAGCGGTGGGCGGCGAGGTCACGGTCCCGGTCAGCCTGGAGCCCGGTGACGCAGGCCAGGGACACGGCGTACAGGCCGGTCGTAGCACCGAAGACGACGGCCAGCTGGACGGGCTTGCGATCCATCAGTCGTCGTCCGCTTCGTGCTCGCCGCCCTCGCCTCCGCCGCCCGACGAACGCGTGGTCGTGCCAGCGCGGGTCTGCTTCGCTGCGGCGGCCGAGGCCGCCATCTGCCGTTGCAGCTTGGCCAGCTGCCGCTTCGCGCGCGCGAGATCAGCCCGCAGCGCGGTGGCGGTGGCCGCGTCCGTGACCACCTGGTCATTGGCGGCCACCAGGCTCGCCGCCAGGGTCGTGGACTGATCGGTCAGCTGCCGGAGCTGGCCTCGAAGGGCCTGAGACCGGGTCCGCTCCACCTCGAGCTGCGCTTCGATCGACTGCACGGTGACGGCGGGTCCGGCCGGCGGCGCCGAGGCGCGCACCGCCGCGGCGGCGGCTTCGATGCTCAGCGCGCCGATGACGATGGCCAGGATGACCGCGGTGACGGTCGAGGTACGGCGGACGATGACCTTCATCGGTCGCCTCCTGCGAGTGGTGCTGCGATGGTGGCGGCGCTCGTGTTGACGGACGCGACGATGGCCGGGGCGGTGGCCGGACGTGATGGCACGCCCAGGGCGATCCCGGCTGGGCGGGAGGCCGTGCGCGTGCGGCGGATGACCCAGTAGCGGTGCGCCGCGGCCGCCACGACCAGGCCGAACGAGGCGGCGTAGAGCACGCGCAGCGCGTCGCTGTCGGTGCCTGCCAGGACGCCGTGGAGCCAGGCAAGGATGAGCACGACCAGCGACAGTCGGTGGAGCTTCAGCCAGACGCCGGCCGGCAGCAGCCGCGTATAGCGAGCGGTGATCGAGGTCGCGATGAGCGCGTAGACCGCCAGGGTGCCAAGCGCCACTGCCGGGCTGCGGTACTCCGAGAGGCCCGGGATGAGGGCGCCGCCGATACCGACGCCGGCATACGGGTCGACGACCAGGCTGACGATATGGATCGCGAGCAGGCTGGCGGTGAACAGGAGCAGGTGCTCATGCCACGGAAAGATGCGCTTCGAGAGACGCCACGTTGCCTGATTGGTCGGGTGGCTGAGGACCAGGCCGAGGACGACCTGGAGCGTCAGCAGGAGGAGGGCGGCGATGCCCGTCGCCCGGGCCGCCAGCCAGACGCGCATCTGCGCCTGGTACTCCGACTCCGCGGGCGCGATCTGACCGGTGGCGTAGATGATCGCCAGGACCACGAGGGCTGACAGGACGAAGAAGGCGCGACCCGAGATGCGCATGCTGGGCCTCCGCTGGGAACGGCGAGCACAGCCACTCGCCTATCCATTCCCGAGGCGGTCGAACGCGCAAAGGTTTCGTCACGCGGATGGGAAGATGGTCAGCGATGCGTCTCCGACCGTATGTCCTCCTGCTGCGCGGCAATCGGTCGTTCACCCGCCTCTACATCGCGCAGCTCATCAGCTTCGGTGGCGACTGGTTCGCGACGGTCGCGTTGCTCGGCCTGGCGCTCGAGCTGACCGGCTCGGCCGCCCTCGCCTCGCTCGTGCTCGTGCTCCAATCGGCGCCCTTCTTCTTCGCCTCGCCGATCGCGGGCGTGCTGGCTGATCGCCTCGACCGGCGGAAGCTGATGGTGACGGCCGACGTGCTGCGCGCCGGGGCGGCGCTGACCTTCCTGCTCGTGCGCGACCCGTCGATGCTCTGGATCGCCCTGCTGGCCACGGCGGCCATCTCGGCGCTTTCGGCGTTCTTCGAGCCGACCTCATCGGCGGCCCTGCCGAACCTCGTCGACGAAGCGGACCTGCCGGTCGCCAATGTCCTCCTCGGCTCGGCGTGGGGCACGATGCTGGCCTGCGGCGCGGCCCTCGGCGGTCTCGTCGCGGTGGCGTTCGGTCGGGACGCGGCCTTCCTGATGGATGCGCTGAGCTTCGCCATCTCGGCCGCCCTCATCGTCGGCATCCGGCGATCGTTCGGAGGCGCCTCGGCGGAGGCACGGTCGGCGCCGGGTGCCACTCCACAGCCGACCGACGGCATCATGGCGGCCATCGTCGAGGCGCTCGCGCTGGCGCGTCGCTCACGGCGCATCGCGGCCTTCCTGCTGGCCAAGTCGACCTTCGGCGTCGGCAGCGGCGTGATCCTGCTGCTGGCCGTCTTCGGCTCGTCGGTCTTCCAGGCCGGCGACGTGGGCATCGGCATCCTGTTCGCCGCCCGCGGGCTGGGCGCCCTCCTCGGCCCGTTCTTGGCCCGCGCCGCCTTCGGCTTCGACGATCGCGGCCTGATCGTGGGCATCGGCGTCGCATTCTTCCTCTTCCTGGGCAGCTACCTGCTGTTGCCGCTGTCGCCTGGGCTGGCGGTCGCTGCCGGCCTCGTCTTCGTCGCGCATGTCGGCGGCGGCGCCCAGTGGACGCTGTCGACGACCGGGCTGCAGCGCGCCACGCCGGATGCCGTGCGGGGCCGGATCTTCAGCGTCGACTACGGTCTGGTGACGCTCGTGGCGACCGTCTCGATCATCGTCGCCGGTGCCGTGACGAGCGCATTCGGGCCGGCTGCCGCCATCTACGCGTTGGCCATCCCCGCGGCCGTGGCCTCGTCGGCATGGGTGATCTGGACGCGCCCGCTCCGCCGGCGCGACGGCAGTACACTCCCCGAGTGAGCGAGCAGCCCGTGGCCGTCCCCGTCGCAGCCGCTCCCCGCAGTGCCACGCCGCGCAGCCCGGCCAATCGCGACCTGGGCATGTCGCGCCCGGCTCCTCTTCCCGACTCGCGAGATCGCGGAGTCGTACTACCTGCCGCTCATCTACACCGCCTGCCGGACGTGCTACAGCGAGCTGCGCCCGGAGGACATCTTCGATCGCGCCACCGACGGTCGCGTCGCGCCGGAGAAGCAGCAGGAGCTCGTCCGCCGCGTCATCGAGTCCGGCCATGGCTCGACCATCGAGCACATCGTCTTCACCTTTGCCATCAGCGGCGTGACGCGGACGCTCAGCCACCAGCTCGTGCGCCACCGGGCCGGCCTCGCATTCGACCAGCAATCGCAGCGCTACCTCGACTACAAGCGGCCCGCCTACATGGTCCCGGGCACCATCCAGGATGCGCCCGATGAGCTTCGCGAGCGCTACCAGACGACGCTCGACGGTTCGCTCGCCTTCTACAGCGAGCTGCTCGAGGCGGGCGTGCCTGGCGAGGACGCCCGCTTCGTGATGCCCAACGCGACGCGCACGAACCTGGTCATGACGACCAACCTGCGGGCGCTCATCCACATGTCCGGCCTGCGCCTGTGCACCATGGCCCAATGGGAGATCCGACGGCTCTTCCAGCTCATCCGCCACGAGATCTTCGACGTCAGCCCCTTCCTGGGCTCGTTCCTGGCCCCGAAGTGCGTGCCGCTCGGCTACTGCGACGAGGATCGCAACCGCGACGAGCACTGCCCCATCCGGCCGCACAAGGACACGGTCCTGGGCGCCTGGGCCGAGAAGCGCGCCGCCGCGAAGTCGGCGGGTCGGGAGCTGCCGACCGTCTAGGCGCGTCGCTGCCGGACGCCGGGCCGGTTCAATCTGGCAGCAGCGAGACGAACCGGATCACCAGGCGCTCGAACCGGGGGGCGGCTTCATCGGCCGCCTGGAGCACTTCCTCGTGCGAGAGTGGCTCGCCGGTCACGCCCGCGCCGGGGTTGGTGACCAGTGAGATGCCGGCCAGCCGGAGACCCGACCAGCGCGCGGCGATGGCCTCCAGCACGGTCGACATGCCGACCGCATCGGCGCCCAGGGTGCGCAGCATGCGCACCTCTGCCGGCGTCTCGTAGTTCGGCCCGAGCAGGCCGGCGTAGATGCCCTCTTCGAGCCGGATGCCCTCCAGCCTGGCCGCCTCATGGAGGCGAGCCCGCAGGTCGGGATCCCAGGCATCGGTCAGGTCCGGAAAGCGCGGCCCGATGCCATCAGCGTTGGCGCCGAGCAATGGGTTGAGGCCGGTCAGGTTGAGGTGGTCCGTGAGCGCCATCAGGGTGCCCGGCGGCCAGGCCGCGTTGATGCCTCCGGCCGCATTGGTGAGCAGGATCCGTGGCGCCCCCAGGCGACCCATGAGCAGGACGGGCTGGATCACGAGGCCGGCGGGATGGCCCTCGTAGAGATGCAGGCGACCCTGGAGGCAGACGACCGGCACGCCACCGATCCCGCCCAGCAGCAGCCGGCCGGCATGGCCGGGCGCCGAGGCCGCCGGCCAGCCCGGTAGATCGGCGAAGGGGATGACCACCGGAGCCTCGAGTCGTCCGGCCAGGCCGCCGAGCCCGGACCCAAGGACGATGCCAAGGCGCGGCACCAGGTCAGTGCGCGCACGGACTGCCGCTTCGAGTGCGTCCAGGCGGGCGGGCAGGTGGCTGGGATCGAACGCGTCCGCCATGGCCGGCAGGATACGCCGCGACGCGCCGAGCCGGCAGTCGAACGCAGGGGGTCCGAGGGGATCCGAGGGGGCTTCTCCGGCCGGAGGAGGTATCGACACCGGGATGCCGATCGCACCCCTCCGACCGATCCCATCGCGCGCGACCCCGGAGGGCCGCCCGATCATGGGCAAGGAAGCGCCCGAAGCGACCGACCGGTCGGCCACCGCCTCCGTGTGGACAGCTCCGCCGGCCTTGATGTCATCTCAGCCGCCGCAGCGCCGTCGCGGGGGCGCCGTGGGTGATCACGGCGCTGACGCCTGGGACAAGTCCCCTGCGTCGGTGGTGTTCCGACGGCCCCTTCGGGCAAGACGAACGGTAGCCGTCGCAGGCGAGACGGGTCAACGCGGTTATCCACGAACTTCCGGCCGCCGCGCGCGAATATTTCCACGAATCCGGGGGCCATGTGGAGAACCCTGTGGACAACGCGCGCAGGATCGCGATCAAGGAGCGCGCGTGCGAATGGAGCTCGTCAGCCGCCGATGTGCGACATCTCCACCTTGGGCAAGGCCACCGTGGCCGCCGACCGCAGCTCGCTGTAGCGATCGGTCCGAGCCGACCAGATGGCGGCGATCCGAGCGGCCAGCACGGCGTCGTCCGCGCCCTCGCGCATCGGACCACGCAGGTCGTGGGCGCGAACGGCGAAGAGGCAGGTGTACAGGGCGCCCTCGGCCGACAGCCGCGCGCGCGTGCAGGTCGAGCAGAAGGGCTGGCTGACCGAGGCGATGACGCCGACCTCGCCTGACCCGTCGCGATAGCGCCAGCGGTCGGCGACCTCGCCCTCGTAGTTGGGCGCCATCGCCTCGAGCGGCATCTCGGCATCGATGGCCGCCACGATCTCCGCGGCCGGGACGACGTCATCCAGTCGCCAGCCGTTGGAATGCCCGACGTCCATGTACTCGATGAAGCGCAGGACATGCCCGCGATCGCGGAAGAAGCGCGCCATGGGCACGACGCTCGACTCGTTGACCCCACGCCGCACGACCATGTTCACCTTGATCGGCGCCAGGCCGGCGCGTTCGGCGGCCGCGATCCCCTCGAGGACGCGCTCGACCGGGAAGTCGACGTCGTTCATCCGCCGGAAGGTCGCGTCGTCCAGCGAATCGAGGCTCACCGTGACCCGCTGCAGGCCCGCATCCGCCAGGGCATCCGCCTGCCGGGCGAGCAAGGAGCCGTTGGTCGTCAAGGTCAGGTCACGCATGCCTGCGAGGGGGGCGATCATGGCCACGAAACGCTGCAGGTCGCGGCGGACGAGCGGCTCGCCGCCGGTGATGCGGATCTTCTCCACGCCGGCATCGAGGAACAGCCGCACCAGGCGGGCCAGCTCCTCGAAGGTCAGCAGGTCAGCTCGGTCGAGGAACTGGAAGTCCCGCCCGAAGACCTCCTTGGGCATGCAGTAGACGCACCGGAAGTTGCAGCGGTCGGTGACCGAGACCCGAAGGTCGCGCAGGGGTCGGCCGAGTCGATCATCGAGGCGCACGCTGGCCATCGTACCGCTTCCCCGGCGATCTCCCGCCCATGGCCACCCGATGGCCGCATCGCTGTCGTCGTGCCTCAGCAGGTGCGGCAGCCAGGGTGTGAGATCGTGTCGACACCAGGCACCGGGGTGTGGCGCGCGCGCACCATGGCGTCGAGGTCGACCGGCGAGACGAGCGAGTACCACGCTCGCGGCGGTACCACCGGGCTTCGGATTCAGTACCTCTGACGCCCTCGTCATGTCCGCGAGCCCGACCTAGCATGCCCGCACACCGAGTCACCACACCGCACCACACGGCTTTTGACGAGGATGAGGACTGCAACGACCATGGCTTCGACGGAACAGCGAACCGGATTCCGACTCCCCTGGGGCACGGGTTCGGCGACCGACGCGGACACTCCTGCCGACGAGGCGGGCAACCCGACCGACGAGGCCACGAGGTCCTCGGATCAGCAGGAGACCGGAACGATGGGCACCACGGTCGCCGAGAACGAGGCGATGGCCGCCGAGCACGAGGCGATGGCCGCCGCTTCCGCCGCCTTCACCGCCCGAGATGGGGCAGCCACGGCGGAACGGGCTGCCGCTGAGCCAGCTCCATGGCCGACCGCCGCCGAGGCTGACGCCGTCGATCGAACGACCGCGCCGGCGAGCCCATCGGCCAGCCCCACCGTGGCGGCCGCCCGGACGTCGGCCGCGCGACCCCCATCTCGCCTCCTGGCCGATCTCGTGCGCGCGATGCGCTCGACGGCGGAAGAGAGCCGGAGCAGCTTGCTCGAGAGCATGCGCACCGAGGGCACTGGGTCGGTCGAACGCATCCACGCCCGATCCGCCGAAGAGGTCGACGGCCTGCGGCGTGTGGCCGACGAGGACATCGCCAGCATCAAGGACTGGTCGAAGGCCGAGATCGCCCGCATCCGTGCCGAGACCGAAGAGCGCATCGCCGAGCGCAAGCAGGAGCTCGAGCTGAGCCTCGAAGGCCATGCCGCCCTCATCGAGCGCGAGATCGAGCACGTCCAGGCCCGCATCGCGGAGTACGAAGCCGAGATGGACGCCTTCTTCGTCCGTCTCGAGGAGATCGACGATCCGTCCGAGTTCGGCTCCGTGGCCGCCGAGATGCCCGAGCCGCCGTCCCTTGAAGAGGCCAGCGCCACGGCCCGCGCGGCCGCTCTTGACGAGCTGATCCGCGAGACGACCGCGGCCCGCATCGCACCGGCCGTCGAGACGGTCGAGCCGGCCGTCATCGAGGCCGTCGCAGCCGAGCCGGCCAGCGCAGAGCCGACCATGGCCGAGGAGACCTCCACGGCTCCGGCCGCCGAGGCCCCGGTCGAAGCCTTCGAGGCGCCGCAAGCTGTCAGGCGCCGGTCGAGGCCGTCGAGGCGCCGGTCGAGGCCGTCGAGACGCCGGTCGAGGCCGTCGAGACACCACAGAGCGTCGACGCGGCGCCCGCCACCACCGACGTCGCTGATCCGGTGGAGACGCCGTTCGAAGCGACCGCAGCAGCCAGCGAGCCCGCTGAGACCGAGGCGACCGATCTCTCGACCACGGTCGACCAGGCCGAGACCGACGGGACCGACCCGCGACTGGCCGCCCTCGGCCTGACGGCAGACGCCGAGCCGGAGGCCACCGAGTCGGACGCCGACACCGGTGCCGACCACGAGATCGACGCCATGAGCGAGGCGACCATCGCCGCCCGCCTGGGCGACATCTCGTCCAATGGACGCACGGCGCCGGAGTCGACGACCAGCGTGGTCGTCATCGGCCTCGTCAGTGTCGCCTCCGTGGCGGCCTTCAAGCGGACCTTGGGGAAGGTCACGGGCGTCCGCTCGGTCGGGGTCAGCTCGGGGCCGGAAGGCGAGTTCGTCTTCAAGACCGCGCATGACGCCGACGTCGCCCTCAAGGACGTCATCCCCACGTTGCCCGGCTTCGGCGCCCGCGTCGTGGCCGCAGGTGACGGCGTCGTCAACGTCTCGGCTCGGGATCCCGAGTCCGAGGCCTGATCGTCGAGCAACGACCCGCGTTAGAAAGGGATCTCCATGGCCCGACCGGCCGTTGCCTGTTCGCTGCCAGCCGGTGAGCTGGAGCACGTCTCGCGCGGCCTGACGGACGCTGGCTTCCCCGTCTTCCGAGCGACCACTGCCGACGAGCTCGGCACCCTCGTCCGCGACCGACGCGACATCGGCCTCGCCATCATCGACGGCGAGACCGACTTCGATACGGCGCTCGAGATGTATGAGCACCTCCACGGCGAGCGCACCGTCCCCACGTTGATGGTCGTCTCGCCTCGGGCGTTCGACCAGTTCGTCGTCCGCCAGCGCGCCGACGACACGACCGAGTACTTCACCCGCCCATACGACGTCGAGGCACTGCGCTGGCGCGTCGAGGCCATGCTCATCCGCGCTCAGACCTTCGACGACGGCAGCGGACCCATCCTCGCCGACGCCGATCTCGACGCCGGGGCGCTGGCGCGCCGGGCGCTCATCGTGGCCGTCTTCAACCCCAAGGGCGGGGTGGGCAAGACGACCATCGCCACCAACCTGGCCGCCATGCTCCAGATGCATCGCGGGCAGCAGGTCCTGCTCATCGACGCCGACACGGTGACCGGCCACATCGCCAACTCACTCGGGCTCGACCAGATCGAGACGGTCGCCGATGCCTGGGAGGAAGACGAAGCCCTGCCGCGCGGCCTGGCCGGCGTCGCCTCGCAGCACTCGAGCGGGATGCGCGTGGCGGTCCTGGCGGCCAACCCGCTGCAGACCGAGCACATCGATCCCGTCCGTCTGGCCGACCATCTGTCGGGCTCGAAGCTCGGCTTCGACGTCCTCGTCGCCGACCTGCACCCCGACTACGGACCGCTCAACCGCGCCATCTTCGAGCGCTGCGACCGGATCCTGATGCCGGTCACGCCGGATGTCCCCGCGCTCACCGCCGCGGTCAAGTTCCTGGAGCTGGCCGAGGCCGAATTGGGCGTTCGGGATCGCATCTCGCTCATCGTCAATCGCGCCAACTCGGGCATCGCCGTGGCCGACGTCGAGCGCACGACGGGCATGCGCGCCTTCGCCACCATCCGCTCAGGCGGGCCGCTCTTCGTGCGTGCCGCCAACGAGGGCCTGACGATCATCGAGAAGTTCCCCAAGGAGAAGGTCACCGAGGACTTCGAGCGCCTCGCCGATCGGCTGCTCGACCGTGAGTCGCCGGTCGTCGCCAAGGGCAGCGAGCGCGGCCTTCTCGGCCTCTTCAACCGACCGCAGGCCGAGGTCGCCCGGGCCTGACCCCGGATCTCGGTTCGGCGGCTGCCGTGCCGACGGTCGCCTAGCGCTCCCCGTAGCTCGTGCCGCCGAGCGGCCGGCCGGGCAGTGGCCTGACCGGCTCGAACGTGCGACGGTCGATCTGCTCGACGCCCTTGAGGTAGCTCCGGTTGACGAGCGCCACCTCGCTCTCGTCGCCGACCCTCAGGCCTTCGATGAACGTGATGGCGTCGGTGATGGGCACGAAGAGCTCCGTCTGGCGGTCGAGCAGGCGCGCAGGCTCGGTGCCGGGGAAGAGATGCACCGTGCCGATGACGCGGAACGGCGGGCAGTCGAGCGCCACGTCGTACTCGACCTTGTGCAGCTTGTATGCCTCGCGTTGCTTCTCGTCGAGCGGGGGCCGGCTGTCGAAGCCGCCCAGGACGACGATCAGGTCATAGGGGTCGACGGAGCGCAGGCCCGGCGCCGGCTCGAACGGGCCATCGCCCTCGATGGGCGCCCAGGACACGGCCGCCAGCCTGATGGCCTCGCGACGGTTCAACGCATCCGAGAGGCGCCCGGTGACCTCCATGACGCCCTTCAGTCGCCACTCCTCGGTCAGCGCGTCGAAGGGGATGCCTGGCGGCAGCGGCTGCGCCGCCGGTGCCGCGGGCTCGTCGTCATCTCCTCCACTGCCTCGGCCGAAGAGCTTGAATGGCACGTCTACTCTTCGCCCGCGCCCGACGACTCGCGGATGGCCTCGACCACGCCGGCGTCGGCCAGGGTCGTCGTGTCGCCCAGGCTCCGGCCCTCGGCCAGGTCGCGCAGCAGGCGCCGCATGATCTTGCCCGAACGTGTCTTGGGCAGGTCCGGCGTGAAGAGCAGGTCCTTGGGCCGAGCGATGGGCCCGATGACCTTGGCCACGTGGTCGCGCAGCTCGAGGGCCAGGGCGTCGCTGGGCTCGCGCCCGGTCTTGAGGATGACGTAGGCGAAGATGGCCTGGCCGGTCAGGGCGTCCGACTTGCCGACCACGGCTGCCTCGGCGACCGCCGGATGGTCGACCAGCGCCGACTCGACCTCGGTCGTGCTGATGCGGTGGCCGGCGACGTTCATCACGTCGTCGACCCGGCCGAGCAGCCAGAAGTAGCCGTCGCGGTCGCGGCGGGCTCCGTCGCCGGCGAAGTAGCGGCCCGGGAATCGGCTCCAGTACGTCTGTCGGTACCGATCCGGGTCGCCGTAGATGCCGCGCAGCATCGACGGCCAGGGGCGGGTCAGGACGAGGTAGCCGCCGCTGCCGAGGGGCATGCTCTGGCCGTCGGCGTCGATCACGTCGGCACCGATGCCGGGGAACGGGAAGGTCGCGGAGCCTGGCTTGGTGGATGTCACGCCGGGCAGGGGGCTGATCATGATCATGCCCGTCTCGGTCTGCCACCAGGTGTCGACGATCGGGACGCGACCGCCACCGATGTGCTCGTGGTACCACAGCCAAGCCTCGGGGTTGATCGGCTCGCCGACCGAGCCGAGGAGCCGCAGGCTGCCCAGGTCATGCCCGGCGGGCAGCGTTTCGCCCTGCTTCATGAAGGCGCGGATGGCGGTCGGCGCGCAGTACAGGACGGTGACCTTGTAGTCCTCGATGATCTGCCACCAGCGATCCCAGGCCGGCGTGTCGGGCGACCCCTCGTACATGATGCCGGTCGTCCCGTTGGCCAGCGGGCCGTAGACGATGTAGCTGTGTCCGGTGACCCAGCCGATGTCCGCCGCGCACCAGTAGACATCTTCGGGCTTGATGTCGAAGACCATCTCGTGGGTGACGCTGGCGCCGAGCAGGTAGCCGGCGGTGGTGTGGACGATGCCCTTGGGCTTGGCCGTCGTGCCCGAGGTGTAGAGCAGGAAGAGCATGTGCTCGGACTCGACCGGCGTCGGCGGGCAGTCGGCGGACTGGCGATCGACGATCTCGTGCCACCAGATGTCCCGGCCGGCTGTCATCGCGACCGGTCCGCCGATGCGGCGGACGACGAGGACGTGCTCGACCGATGGCGCATCGGCCACGGCGATGTCGGCATTGGCCTTCAGCTCGACGGCCTTGCCGCGCCGCCAGCCACCGTCCGCGGTGATCAGGACGCGGGCCTGGGCATCGTTCATGCGCCCCGAGAGTGCCTCGGCCGAGAAGCCGCCGAAGACGACGGTATGCGGCGCCCCGAGACGAGCGCAGGCCAGCATCGCGATCGGCAGCTCGGGGATCATGGGCATGTAGATGGCGACCCGGTCACCCTTGCCGACGCCCAGCTCCTTGAGCGCGTTGGCGGCCTTCTGGACCTCCGCCAGCAGGTCGGCATAGGTCAGTGTGCGCGTGTCGCCGGGCTCGCCGACGAAGTGGTAGGCCACCTTGTCGCCCAGGCCGCGAGCGACGTTGCGGTCAAGGCACTCGTGGCTGATGTTGAGCTCGCCGCCGTCGAACCAGCGTGCGAAGGGCAGCTGCCAGTCGAGGGTCGTCTCGAATGGCGTCATCCAGTCGATGCGCTCGCGGGCCAGCCTGGCCCAGAAGGCCTCGTAGTCGGCCTCGGCCTCCTCGTACAGCGCGGCCGTGGCGTTGGCCTGGGCGGTGAAGGCTGGCGACGGGGGGAAGCTGCGTCCCTCGGCCATCAGGTTCTCGAGCGCGGCCTCGGGGGCCGGCGGGCGTTCGACGTTCACGGGTCAATGCCTCATGGGATGGTCGGCTGGACGCTCAGCCATTCTAGCCTCCGGGCGTGGGTGGGCGGCCCCCGCGTGATGTCGCTCGGAGATGTCGCGGCGAAGACCAGGCGTCCTCGCCGCATGGGCTCGGTGCCCGCCCGTGGAGCGCGGCCAGGAGCCGGCGCCAAGCCCACTGGGCGGTCCTGCGTGCGTCAACCCGCAGGCGTGCGATCGCCTGCAGTCCGATGCCGGCCTGGATCAGCGGCCGGACGCGGGTGCAGCCGCCCCGCTCGAGCGGGGCGCGGGCGGGTCCGCGGTCGATCGAGTCGGGTCGCTGACCCTGTGGCGCCGGACCGTCGGGCGGTCTGCCTCCGTCGTTCGGTCAGGCGGCCTTGCGCGCCATGCTTCGCACCTGGAAGGCGGCCACGACCTCGAAGACGCCAAGGATGATGAGCATGATGCCGCCGATCAGGGCGAGCGCGTCAGCGGACTGGATGGGGTAGGCCAGGATGACCAGGCCGGCGATGAAGGTGATGAAGCCCATGAAGATGGCCCAGCCCCGGCCCGTCGGCAGCTGGAAGCCGCCGACGACCTCCATGATGCCCGAGAAGACCCACCAGAAGCCGAGCGTGAAGATCATCACCTCGAGAGCCTGGAACGGTGCCCGCAGGAGCATCAGGCCGACGCCGATGGCGAGCACGCCGATGACGGCCGACAAGACGCGCCGGCCGCCGCTTCCGCCATCGTGGGTGAAGGACCGCACGAGCATGAAGATGCCGCTCACGAAGAGGTAGGCGGCGAAGAAGATGGCGATCGTGATGAGCGTCTTGCCGGGCACTGCCAGCAACGCGACGCCGACGAGGAAGGTCAGGATGCCGAAGGCCAGGACCCAACCCCAGTGGCCGCCGACCATGCGCAGCATGCCCTCGGTCTGATCGGTCGGTCCGGCCGGGGCCGGGGCGCTCGTGGAGGTCATGTGTGGCTCTCCTTCGCTCGTGCTCGTTCGAACCTGCCGCCCGCGCCGGTGGCGCGCCCGGAGTATAGGTCACGGTCTCCGCGCTCCGAGCAGCGCTCGAGCCCGCCCCGGTGGCGCGCCTCAGACCCCGCGGATCTCGATGCCCTGCTCGGCGAAGGCGGTCGCGATGCGCTTGCGCAGCTCGCCCGTCGCTGCCCAGCGGTCGGCGGCCCTGACCGAGCCCAGGATCTTGAGCGTGACTCCCTCGCCGGCCAGCGAGGAGACCCGATCGACGCGTGGCGCCTCGAGGACGCGCCGCTTCCAGGCCGGATCGGCGGCCATGGCCAGGCCGATCTCGTTGACCGCACCCGAGGCCGCCTCCAGGTCGGTGCCGTGAGCGACGGTCAGGTCGAGGTTGATGCGCGCCCAGACGCGGGTCAGGTTGCTGGCGACGCCGATCAGCCCGTTGGGCACCGAGTGGACCGTGCCGTCGAGGTCGCGCAACGTCGTCCGACGCAGCGAGAAGTCCTCGACCGTGCCCGACACGTCGGCGATGCGCACCACGTCGCCCTTGGCGTATTGGTTCTCGATGAGTACGAAGGCCCCCGCCAGGTAGTCACGCACGAGGTGCTGGGCGCCGAGGCCGATGGCGATGCCGATGATGCCCAGACCGGCGACGGCCGGGCCGATGTCGAGATGGAAGGCCTGCAACGTCATCAGGAAGGCGATGGCCAGGATGATCACCCGCAGCAGCGTCGTGGCCAGCCCTTCCAGCGTCGCCTTGCGCTTGGCGACCTCGATAGCCGAGAGCTCCTGTGCCGTGCCTTCGGTGACCTCTCGATCGAGCAGCGCAGAGATGATGGCGCGCACGCCGAGGCGCGAGAGTCGGAGGGCGATGACGGTCGCGATGGCGACGAGCAGCAGTTGCAGGCCGATGGCCAGCAGCTCCCGGCCGGCCGGCCCGAGCGAGTCGTAGAGCCCGGCGATGTCCATCGGCAGCTAGCCTAGCGCCCTGCCCGGACCGAACGATGACCGAGCCTCTCGATGAGGTGGTGCGGTCAGGCGAGGTGGCAGACCTTGGCTTCGGCCCCGTCAGTCGTCCTCGCCGACCCGAGCGTGGGCCAGCTCGGCCAGGTGCGGCTGTGGTCGATGCGCGGCGCGCTCATCGAGCGCCGCATCGAGGGATGCCTCGAACGCCGCCACGATGCGGTCGAGATGGTCGCCTGCTGCGTGGGCTTCGCATAGGAACCACGGCTCGCGGGAGTCGGGCTCGGGCATCACGCCCCGGATCTGCATGCCGACCGCGACCGCGTCGTAGAGGTCGTGGTCGCTCTTCGCCCAATCGCGATACTCGAATGGCACCCGGTCGGTGAACATGATGCCGAACATGGTCGGATGGCCGGTGAAGACGAACGGCAGTCCGCGGGCCTCGATGATCCGGCGCAGCTCGGTCTGGATGCGCTCGCCGAGCGCGCTGATGGTCTCCAGCGCCGGCGTGTCGCGCAGGAGCTCGAGCGTGCGGACGGCGCCCGCGGCGGCCACGCGATTGCCCGCGTAGGTGCCGCCATGGCTCATCTTGTCGGGCAGCATGGCCATGATCTCGCGCTTGCCGCCAAACGCGGCGACGGGGTAGCCGTTGCCCATGGCCTTGGCATAAGTCGCGATGTCGGGCGTGACACCGAAGTACTCGGCGGCGCCACCGCGGGCGAATCGGAAGCCGGTCTTGACCTCGTCGTAGTGGAGGAGGATGCCGAATTCCTGCGTCAGCGCCCGAAGACCGGCGTGGAAGCCGGGTGCGGGCTGGATGCCCTGCGCATTGCCGAGCACGGGTTCGACGATGACCGAGGCGATCTCCTCCCCGCGCCGCTCGAACAGTCGGCGCAGGAAGTCGAGATCGTTGAACGGTGCCGGGATGATGGTCTCGGCGATGGCCTGTGGGATGCCTCGACCCCAGGCCAGGCCGACGGGGTTGTCGCGGTCGCCGAGGCCCTCCATGGTGCTCGGCGTGACGCTGATCAGGGCGTAGTCGTGGACCCCGTGGTACTGGCCTTCGAACTTGACGATCTTGGTGCGGCCCGTGTAGGCCCGCGCCAGGCGCATGGCATGCATCGTGGCCTCGGTGCCCGAGACCGTCAGGCGCACCATCTCGACCCAGCCGGTCAGCTCCTTGATCAGCTCGCCGGCCCTGACCTCGTCCTCGGTGGTCAGCGAGAACGTCGTGCCCAGGCGCATGCGCTGGTTGACGTAGTCGTCGACGCGGTCGTCGGCATGGCCCAGGATGACGGGGCCATAGCCCATGCGCAGATCGACGAACTCGTTGCCGTCGATGTCCCAGACGCGTCCGCCCTTGCCGCGCGAGACGTAGACCGTCGCGTCGCCCCAGGCCCGGAAGTTGGAGTTGGTGCCGCCGGGCATCGATGCCAGCGCTCGCTGGTACATCGCGTCCTGCCGCTCGCGCCGCAGGGCCGGGGTCTCGAACACCTTGCTCATGGAAGCCTCCAAGGGCCTCAGTGCGCGAGATTCGTTGCGCGCAGGGCCAGAACGTGCGAATCACGAACCGTGATCGCCGCTCATCCTAGCCGAAGCGTGGCCTTCGCCGCCAGCCCTGGCGTGCGGCGCCGAGGGTCGGCGCGGTCAGTCGGCGCGCGGGCGGACCCAGCGCGGCAACTGCTCGCGCAGCGTGGCCAGCGGCAAGGCGCCGTGGCCGATGGTCTGGTCGTGGAAGGCTTGCAGGTCGAAACGATCGCCATCCCGGGCGGCGATCTCGGAACGGAGAGCCGTGATCTCGCGCTGCCCGACCATGTACGCGAGGGCCTGCCCCGGCCAGCAGATGTAGCGATCGACCTCGTTCTCGGCCTGCAGCCGAGGAAGCCCTGCGCCTTCGACGAAGTCGACGGCCTCATCGCGTGTCCAGCGGAAGGCATGCAGCCCGGTGTCGGTCACGAGCCGTGCCGCGCGCATGGCCTGCATGTCGAGCATGCCGAGCCGTTCGCGCGGGTTCTCGTAGAGGCCCATCTCGTCGGCCAGCCGTTCGCTGTACAGGCCCCAGCCCTCGGTGAAGGCGACGCCCGCCAGGCGCGAGCCGAAGCGACGCAGGTCGTGCAGCTCATCGAGCTCGGTCTCGATGGTGATCTGGAAGTGATGGCCGGGGACCGCCTCGTGGTAGGTCACGGCCGCGACCTGGTGGATCGGTCGCGAGGCAGGTTCGTAGGTGTTGATGAAGTAGATACCCGGCCGCGAGCCGTCCGGCGCGGGTGGGTAGTAGAACGCGGCGGGCGACTCGGGCGCCGCGTAGGGCTCGACCGCGCGGACCTCGCAGGGCGCCTTCGGCAGGCGACCGAACCAGCGCGGGGCGGCCTCGGCGGCGTGCTCGATCTGGCGTCGGGCAAGCTCGACGAGGTCGTCCGGATCGGTCACGTGGTTCGACGGGTCGGAGTCCAGGAACGCGCGCAGCGAGGCGACATCGGGGTGGCCCTCGGCACGCGCGATGGCCAGCCGATCGCGATCGATGGCTTCGAGCTGCTCCAGACCGTACTCGTGGAGCTCGGTCGCCGTCAGCGGCAACGTGGTCGAGGCCAGGATGGCGGTGGCGTAGACCGCCTCGCCGTCGGCCAGGGCCCAGACGCCATCGCCGCCACGGGCGCGAGGCGCGGCCGCGCGAACCACCTCGAGGTAGCGGGCGATGGACGGCTCGACATCCTTGCGGACCGAAGTCGTGAGCGCCTCGCGCTGGGCGTCCGTCAGGCGCGGGCCGAGGGCGGCCAGGAGCGGCGATTCCGCGGTCGGTGTGGCGACCATCCGCTCGAGCTGCTCGATGGCCCGCCTGAAGACGACCGGCGCGGCCGTTCGGCCCGAGGTCAGGCCGTCGTCGATGTTGCCGATGTAGGCGTCGACATATGTCGGATAGGCCGCCAGGCGGGCTCGGAGATGATCGAAGGCCTCATCGGAGTCCACGGCCATCAGTCGGGCCAGGTCGCCGGGCAGCCCCTGCGGCCCGTCGAGGTGGTCGACCGATGCGAACTCGTAGAGGCGCTGGGCATCCTGTTCGAGATGGACCGTGGCGATCGTCTCGAGCATGCCCAGCGTGATGCCGTCCTCGACCGAGAGCGCCCCACGGTCGACATCGGTGATGGCACCGAGCGCTTCGGTGACCAGCGTGTGGTCGCGGGCTCGCCCGGCCGGGCCTGGATCGTTGAGCCGATCGTCGTAGCGCCGATCGCCGAGCATCGTGGCATAGATCGGTTGCGACTCCAGGAAGCCTTCCCAGAAGCGGGTCGCGATGTCATCGACGGTGGCTCGGGTCGTGGTCATCGGTCTCTCCGGTCGTGTTCCTGCTTCATTCAAAGAGCGGGAGCTGCTGGCCGCCCCGCTCGACCTCCGGATCGAGGCCGAGGTACGGCGCCATGCGGTCCAGGTCGGCGCCCTCCTGGGCGACCAGGGCACGCAGGTGGTCGGCCTTCAGGATATGCCAGTTGCCGCGCTCCAGGGCTCGCCGCAGGAGCGGCGACCGTTCGAGCTTGAAGCGCACCAGGTCGACGCGCTCGGGCAGGACGACGAGGAAGCGGACGAGCGTCGGTTCGTCCTGGATGCGAGCCCCCCGTTTGAGGAGCGGCTCGCCGAGCATGGCCGTCCACTCGACCTCGATGAGGAACGTCGCCTTGTTCCGGAGATACCAGATGACGTCGGTCTGCTCGAGGACCTCGAGGGGACCTCGGGAGATGAGCGGCAAGTAGGCGCGCTGCTCGACGTCGGACAGCTGGGCGATCAAGGGTCGACCGTTGTACAGACGCTTGTGCTCCGACTTGCCCACCCAGCAACGCAGGCCGAGTCGGTGTCCGTACTCCACGAGCTGGCCGATGAGCTCGGTGTGGTCGAGGTGTCGGGCCTGCAGCTCATCGTTGGTGCGCAACAGGTCGGGCGTCGAGGCCCTCGATCGATAGCTGTCCAGGCAGGCGCGGACGAGCGCTTCGTCTGGCGTGTCGTGGCCCCGGAACATCGTCGCCACGCGGTCGAAGAAGGCCGCCTCGGTCAGGCCGCCTGCGGTCGACAGGAGACTGAAGACCGCCCATTCGACGCGGTCGGACAGGGGCAGCGCAGCGGCTGCGATGTCGCGTTCATCCTTCAGCCACCAGCGCCCGTCGATCTCCTCGAGGCGATCCTGGTCCCGGCGCCGCAGCTCCCCCTCGATGAGCTCGAGCAGCATGCTCACGTGGTCCGACGGACGACGAACATCGCCGCTGGCGCGATCGGCCCGGCGTCGCCCGGAGGTCG
Source organism: uncultured Chloroflexia bacterium (assembly GCA_963777975.1). GTDB lineage: Bacteria > Chloroflexota > Limnocylindria > Limnocylindrales > CSP1-4 > CSP1-4. The sequence continues at coordinate 143,790 of CAVZSO010000003.1, forward strand.
CGCTCGGCTCACTGGCCGAACCCTTCGCTTCGTGCCCCGTGGTGAGCTTCGGTCGGCTCGGCGCCGGCAGCCTCGGCGGCCGGCGGCTCGAGCTCGATCCCGTCGACCACCGGCGTCTCCGCGGTCCCGCCCAACAGGTAGCTGCCGGCGGCCATGTAGCCCAGGGCATCGAGCGCCTGCTCGCCGCGTTCCTCGCTCTCCGAGAAGGTCCTGCGTCCCGGTCAGTCGTCGGAGGTCGCCGGTCAGATCAAGGCCGACGAGCACCTCGCCCAGGAGCCGCTCTGCGCGGGCCGGTTCGCCGCGCGCCCGCAGGACCTCGACGGCGATCTCGGTCACGGCCCGCTCGACGTCCGCCAGGCGGAAGATCGCCGCATCCGGCTCCGGCGGGAGGGGATCGAGCGGTACGTTGCCGCGCGTACGTGGCCTGCCCGGTGTGGCACCGCTCGGTGGCACGAATTCGAGGGTGCCGCCGATGGCATCGCCGGCCTCGGCCAGCATCGCGCTGGTCAGCCGATAGCCGGCCTCGACGCCACCCAGCGCGCCGGCCACGAGGCCTTCAGGGCCGCCGGGCTCAAGGAGCACGACGACGCGCGCATCCGGCGCCAGGATGTTCGTGACCGAGGTCAGGGCGCGCCGCAGGGCGGCGGCGTGCGAACCCCACTCCGGGCCCGGCGGCTGCCCGATGAGCGGCTCGAGGGGCAGGGCCGCGGCCGCGTCGCGTCCCAGCGTGACGGCCGTCGTCACGAAGGCGAAGGAGAGGCTGTCCGTCGTCCAGCGGACCGGCGGCTGCGAGAGCACCAGCCGGACGCGCGCGCGGCTCGCCGACGGCCGCGGGGCCGGTCCGTGCAGTGGAAGCGGTGTCGACGAGTCGGCGAACGGCGAGGCGGTGTCGGCGAAGCCACGATCGGCGTGACCTCGACGCAGGACGACGTTGATCGAGCCATCGGCCAGGAGCGCCGGATCGTCCCCCAATCGGGCGGAGATCGGCCCGCCGGCGGCCGCCTCGAGGCGTTGGATGAAGCCACGCACGACACGACAGCCGTCCTCGAAGGCAAGCCACGGGTTGCGCTCGCGCCACTGGCGATCGCCCGGCGCGCGGACGCGACCACCGACGATGCGCAGGGCGGCGACCCGTCCGGGATAGCTGTTCAGGCGGCTGGTCGGCAGCAGCGCATGAAGGAGCGCCAGGCGGAGTGCCGCTTCGATCGGCGCTGCGCGGAGGTCCTGCTCGATGCGCGCCAGGATGCCCTCGATGGCGGTCAGCGAGCGCGCCGTCCAGAGGTCGAGGATCTCGTCCGTCAGCCCGGCGTGCGCGGGCAGGACCGGGAATCGCTCGGCCAGCGCACCGCGGGCGGCACCATCCGTCGATAGCGCCCGCGCGCGGTCGGCGTCCGCCAGATCGGTCGGCACAGAACGCGATTCCGGGCCACCGACCTGATCACGACACACGGGACAGCGATAGATCTTGCGAAACGGGGCATCGGCATCGCCATCCCAGACGAACTCGTCGACGACCACCGCTCGGCCACAGGTCGAGCACTGCGATGCGAACAGCTCGTTGAGCGCCTGGCGGAGCCCGACCTCGCCCCGCGGCTGGGCGCCGAGGGCGTTGACAGCGGCGTCGAAGTGGCGCAGGTCGGGCGGCCGCAGGACGACCTCGGCCACCAGCCGCGTGAGGGCCGTCGACTCGTGGACGTAGGCGCGCCGCAGCCGGGAGACGGCCGCCCGGGCGATCCAGCCGCCCCGACCGTGCAGGTCGACGACCACGTCGCCGGGGTTGGAGCGCGACTCGATCTCGGCCACGACCAGGTTCAGCGGCGGCGGCGGCGCGAAGCGGTCGAGCGCGGGCAGGCTCGGTCCGTGGTCCGGCCGGATGAGCGACGAAAGGGGTCCCGACATCGCCGGTCAGTCTACCGGCGGCGCGTCGGCCGGCCGACGGCCGGCGGCGAGCCTATGCCTCGTCCAGCTCCTCGGGCTCCTCGACGAAGGCCTCGTCATCGGTCACGTCGACGGGCAGCACGCGCTCGATGTCCTCGATCTCCTCGTCCTCTTCGTCGAGCTCGAGGTCCTCCTCCAGGTCCATCTCCTCGCGGACCAGGGTGCCCTTGGTGTAGGGCCGCAGGTCGCTCGCCTTGGCGGCGGTCGGGAAGGAGACCTTGCCGTAGTTGGCCGGCGCCTGGAAGACCTCGCGGATGATGATGCGCACGTCCTTGTCGCCGAGGCTGGTGACGCCGGCGGCGTACTTGTTGCCCTCGGCCATGAGCTTCAGCAGGCGGGCCGCGACGGCACGTTCGACCTTGCCGATGGCGACGCCGTTGGATCGTGCGCCGAGCTCGGACCCGACCGGCACCAGCTCGACCAGGTCGCCGGGATTGACCTGTGCCAGCTGACGCGCTGCGGGCAGGTCGTAGAGGCCGGCGAAGCCGGTCTTGCCGGTCTCCTCGACGAAGATCCAGACGGGTGCCTTGCTGCCCTTCATGGCCGGCACGGTCTTCTCGCCGGCGTCGGCCTGCAGCATGCGCAGGCGATCGATGTTCCGTTCCGCGATGCGGTTGGTCGGGTCGATGGCCAGGGCGGCCTGGTAGTGGATACGCGCCTCAGCCAGCTCGCCGAGCTCCCAGAGCGCCTTGGCCAAGCGGTTCTCGGCGGTGCTGTCGGGACCCAGCTCGAGGATCCGGCGGTTGATGTCACCCGCCTCGGTCCATTCGGCGGCGGTCGCGGCGGCGATGGCCTGTTCGGTCAGCTGACGCTTGAGGCGGACGATGTTGGTACCGGTGCTGTCGGTGGTCGTGGAGAGGCTCATGGACTCCTTCGATCGGGGATCGGGCGCAGCGTGGCGCCGACGGTGGTCAGGGGAAGCCGAAGGGTTGTACCACCCGCCCGGAACGGTGTCAAACGTGGCTCGTCCGCAGGCCGCCGGCCGGGCCTAACGCACCAGCTGATTCCAGAGGACCACGCCGGCCAGGGCGACGATGAGGATGAGGTACTCCCAGATCCAGCCGACCGAGCGACGTTCCGAGCCGGGCGCGGCGCGGTAGGCGCTCCAGAGGTAGAAGACCCCTGCCAGCACGGCAGGCCCAAGGAGCTGCGGCAGCGCCAGCGCACGGAGCAGGGCGGCTGCGACCCCGATGGCGACGGCGTACGTTCCTGCCGCCCAGGTCGCCTCGATGAGGTCCGGCTCGCGCGCGGCCGTCAAGCGGTAGCCGAGCAGGAAGGCGATCGCGCCGTCGAGGACGGCCAGCAGGAGCATGCCCGAGAAGTCGATGGTCGCCGGTTCGTTCGATCCGGGCAACGGCGCGGCCAGGCCGGCGAAGATGGAGCCCGCGACGGCCGCGAAGGCGAGGAAGGCCAGCAGCACGCAGAGGGGCAGCAGCTGGCGCTCGCGCCGGGCACGGATCTCGTCGGCGGGGCCGAGCAGCCGTGCTTCCATGAGCAGGGTCACCGCGATGAGCACGCCGCCGCCCGCCAGCACGGCCGCGAAGACCGGCCCGGGACCCGTCAGGTGCGCCAGGCCGGCGGTCGCCGTGGTTGCCACGATCGGCATCGCCAGCGACTCGATGGGCACGCCGCGAGGATCGAGGTCGGCCAGGTAGTGAAAGGCGCCGAACGCGGTGGCGCCGGCGACGACGAGCTGGCCGATCCAGAAGGCAGGGCCCTGCAGGAGCGCCGCCACGCCGGCCAGGATGACGAGCAGGACCGCCAGGTTCGCCGTGCGCTGCCGTTCGGTCCGCATCAAGCGGAGTCTAGGCGCTCAGACGTCGCGGTCGCCGGCCATCCATGCGAGGAAGGCCTCGCGCGATCGCGTATTGATGACGTCGCTCGCCTCGAGCCAGCCGCGCCGCGCCAGGCCGATGCCCCAGGCCAGGTTGTCGTACTCATGACGATAGTGGGCGTCCGAGTCGATGACGAAGCGGCAGCCGGCGGCATGCGCGGCGCGGATGCGGCCGTCGGCCAGGTCGAGCCGCTCGTCCGAGCCGTTGATCTCGAGCAGCGTCGAGCTTTCGGCCGCCCCCTCGTAGAGCGCCTGCCAATCCAGGTCGAGGTCGTCGCGCACACCGATCTTCCGACCCGACGGGTGGGCGATGATGTCGACGTGGGGGTTCTGCAGCGCCGTCCGGTAGCGGGCCATGAGCTGCGCGCGCGATTGACGGCGGCCGACGTGCAGGCTGGCCACGACCACGTCGTAGCGCGCCAGTAGCTCGTCGGGATAGTCCAGCTCGCCATCGACGCGGATCTCCATCTCGCAGCCGTGCAGCAGGCGGAAGCCGGCGGGATGGGCGCCCTCGGGCACGTCGCCGTCCGCCTCCTCACGCGCGAAGCGTGCGTTGAGCTCGGCGATGATGTCCCGCTGTCGCTCGACGCGTTCGATGGTCAGCCCGCGGGCGATGGTCAGGCTGCGCGAATGGTCGGTCAGGACCTGGTAGGCGTGGCCGCGGCGGCGCGTCGCCTCGGCGACCTCCTCGATCGAAAGGTGGCCGTCGGACCAATCGGAGTGGCTGTGTGCGTCGCCCTGAAGGTCGCCCAGCGTGACCAGGTCCGGCAGCGAACCGGCCTCGGCCGCCTCGATCTCGCCGCCGTCCTCGCGCAGCTCGGGCTCGATGTAGGGCAGGTCCAGGAAGGCGTAGACCTCTGCCTCGGTGGCGAAGGCGCGCCGATCCGCGGCTGCGCCCTCGAGCGGACGGCCATCGTCGCCCAGCCGTACGAAACCGTGCTCCGAGAGACTCCAGCCGCGGTCGCGAGCCAGGCCGCGAAGTCGCACGTTGTGGGCGGCCGAGCCGGTGAAGTGGACGAGGTAGGCCCCGACCTCACCGGGCGGCATGACCATCAGGTCGACCTGCGGGCCGCCCCGCAGCCGGACGGCGGCCTTGTGTCGACCCTCGGCGAGGACCTGCTCCACGCCGGGCATGGCGGTGAAGCGCGCGATCAGCTCGGCGCCGTCCGTGGCCTCGGCCAGCAGGTCGAGGTCGCCGATCGTCTCGCGGCGTCGGCGGAAGGACCCGGCCGGGATGAGCGCACCCAGGCCGCTGGTCCCGACCAGCGCGCCCATGACGGTGCCAAGGCGCCCGGCCGCCTCCCCGAGCCGCATCCGGACCGTTCGCTCGCCGAGGCCCGCCAGGGCGTCGAGGATGCGCTCCTCGGACTTGGGACCGAGGCCTTTCACGCCGCGCAGCCGCCCCGCGCGGGCAGCGGCCTCCAGGTCCTCGAGGGTCTCGATGCCCAGCGCGGCGTGGAGATCGTGCACCGTCCGCGGCCCCAGGCCGGGCACCGCCAGGAGCTCCAGGAGCGATGGCGGCACGTCGGTCCGCAGCCGTTCCAGGAACCGGAGGCGGCCGGTATCGGCCAGCTCGGCCAGCTTGTCGGCGATGGCGCGCCCGACGCCAGGCAGCTCGAGCGGCGCGCCGCGTCGGTAGGCTTCGACCACGGAGCTCGGCGCGTCGGCGATGGCATCGGCCGCGCGTCGATACGCCTGGGCCTTGAAGACGAGCTCGCCCTTCAGCTCGACCAGGTCGCCGATCTCCCAGAACATGGCCGCCAACTCGGCGTTCGTCAGGACCGGGACATCGTCGCCCCGCGCTGCGCTCGGGCGAGCAGCGAGGTCGGTCGAGGCTGAGTCGGCGTCGGCTGGCTCGGGCACACGGGCAGTGTGCCGGAGGCGGGCGCGACCCGCCAGCCGCGCGAGGCCCTCCCCGGCTCGAGGGGCTCAGCCGGCGGCGACCGGCCGGCCGACCTCGACCTCGTCCACGACCACCCGATCGCGGCCGCGCCGCTTGGCCGCGTAGAGCGCACCGTCGGCCCGCTGCACCAGCTCGGCGACGGTCTCGCCGTCGGCTTCGCCGACGGCCACGCCGATGGAGACCGAGACGGGCCGTCCGTCGGAGACGCCGAGGCTCGTCAGCTCCAGGCTGGCCACGGCCGCGCGGATGCGCAGGGCGACGTCGCAGGCTTGGTCGGTCGTGGCCCGGCGGAGCAGCACGGCGAACTCCTCGCCACCGAAGCGCGCGGGTGTGTCGGCGGCGCGGACCCCGGATGCGATGGACTGGGCGACGGCGCGCAGGACCGCGTCGCCGACGGCGTGCCCGAACGTGTCGTTGATGCGCTTGAAGTGATCGATGTCGATCATCAGGACGCCCAGCGCGTCGCCCGCCCGGCGGCCACGAGTGAGCAGCTCGGCCAGCTCATCGAAGTGACCGCGATTGGGGAGCCCGGTCAGGGCGTCCATGCGTGCCCCGAGCTCGGCGGCCTGTTGCGCGCCGGCTCGCTGGAGCGCGATCGTGAGCTCGGTGGCCGCCGTCTCGAGGAGCATCACGTCGGCCGTCGACCAGGCTTCCTCGCGGCGCCGCGAGAGCACGAGAGCGCCGATCGGCGCCTCGTCGGCCTGGAGCGGTCGGGCGATGACGGTGCGCAGGCCGAAGACCGCCTGGAGTCGGTCGACGAGCAGGGAGATCGACGCCGCGTCGTCATCGAGCGATGACATGACCGCGGCCTCCGCCGGCACATCGCCTGCACGACGCCCCGGACCGGTCGCCGATGCCAGCAGGTCGGCCGGCAGTCGCGTCGTCGCCAGCGGCACGCTCATCGAGGTCGAGACGAGGATGGCCTCGATGTCGCGATCACCGGGCCGTCGTCGCGCGACGACCACGTGGTCGGCGCCAGAGGCGCCACGGAGCGCATCGACGATCGTCGCCACGACGGCATCGGGCGAGGTCGAGCGCCCGAGTCCCTGGAGCAGTCGGTGGACGGCGGCCTCGGCGGCTTGGGCGTCGGTCGCCGCACGGAGCTCGGCGCGTTCGACCACGACCTGTGCCAGGGCCACGATGATGCTCGCGCCCAGCACGATCCAGCCGACCGGCGACCCGGGGGCCACAGCGATCATCCCGATCCCGACCAACCCGAGCACGATCAACCCGACGACGACAAGGCCGCGAGCGATGGCGAGGGTCCGGAGCGCCACCGGCTCGGCCATGCTGTTCCTGGAACGCCGGCTCATGTCAGGCGATGCGAGTGTCGTGGGCCATGTCGTCCATGCATGATGACGCACCGGTGCATGGTCTCGCCGATGCAGGCACAATCCCTGCCCGGGCGCTCTCGTTCCCAGCCCTGCCCTCCCCTCATCTGACCGACCGGAAGGACGACGATGCTCGACGCCTGGACCCTGGAGCGATGCCGGACCGCGGCCGTCGTGGTGCTCGGCGGCCTTCTGGTCCTTGCCTGCTCGCCGTCTGGATCCGGCCTCGTGGCAGCGCCGGTGCCGTCGGCACCGGCCGCCGGAGGACCATCCAAGGCGCTCATCGAGGCAGCCACACGTGATGGAGTCCTGACCGTGATCGCGCTGTCGCGCGACCGTTGCGACTACGGCGAGGTGATCCGCAGCTTCACGGATCGATACGGCATCGCCGTCAACGAGCTGAACCCGATCGGCGACGCCGGCGACCAGATCGACGCGATCACCGCCACCAAGGACCACCCAGGTCCCCAGACTCCGGACGTGATCGACGTCAGCATGGCTGTCGCCCTCGACAATCGGGAGCTCCTGGAGCGATACCGGGTCTCGACCTGGGACAGCATCCCGCCGGCGCTCAAGGATCCCGAAGGAGCCTGGTACGGGGCGTACTTCGGGACGCTCGCCTTCGAGACGAACACGGACCTCGTCGTCGACGCGCCAGACGACTGGCCCGATCTGCTCGATCCTGCGCTCAAGGGCAAGGTCGGCCTGCCTGGCGACCCACGTGACTCGACGTTGGCGATGGAGGCCGTCTATGCGGCGGCGCTAGCGAACGGCGGCTCCGCCACAGACGTCCAACCCGGCCTCGAGTTCTTCAAGTCCCTGGCGGACGCCGGGAATCTCTCGCCGATCGTCGCGCGCAGCAACACCATCGACCAGGGGGTCACGCCGGTCGCCATCCGCTGGACCTATACCGCGTTGGCGCACCGCACGGCCGCTGCCGGCGACCCCGTGATCGAGGTCACGGTCCCGAGCTCGGGCGGGGTCGGCGGCGCCTTCATCCAGGCGATCAATCGCTACGCCCCACATCCCGACGCCGCCAGACTCTGGATCGAGCATCTGCTGTCGGACGAGGGCCAGCGATCGCTGATGGAGGGTTCGTGCACGCCGGCGCGGATCGCGGACCTGACGGCCCGGGGCGTCCTGCCGGAGACGCTGCTCCCCGGTCATCCGGACGCCGGTCGCGTGACCTTCCCGAGCCCATCCGAGCTCGAGGCTGCGAGGACGTCGATCATGCAGGGCTGGGACTCGGTCGTCGGCTTCGACTTCACTGGCCAGTGACCTGACACGAGGCCATGCGTCAGCCCGGGCGACGACGTCCGTGGTGGCGGCCGCCATCACGCCGCCGCTGCTGCGGCCTCTGACGCCAGCGTGTGGAGGCCGCGAAGGCCGGCCGTTGCGCGCACAATCCCTTGACGGCGGATCATGCGACTGCCACGATCGGGCCCGCCGCGGCAGACGGGCTCGACCGATCACTCCGCGGCGACCCATCAACGGGCAGTCTGGAGGAGTTCGGCGGACCCCGGGGAGGGCATGGTGATGTCCCCTCTGACGCGGCGATGCCACGACGACTGCCGAATAGCGAGGTGAAAGAACACGATGGAGTTCGAAACCACGAAGCCGCGTGCCCGGATCCGGGCGCTCGGCCTCATCGCGGTCGCCGGCCTGCTGGCCGCGGCCTGTTCGCCGGCCGCATCGACGGCCCCGTCCGCGGCGGCACCGACCGAGGCGGCATCGCCGTCCGAGGGCGCCGCGTCGCCGGGCGCCAGCGCCGACCCGATGGCCGATCTGATCACCGCGGCCAAGGCCGAGGGTGCGCTGACCGCCATCGCCCTGCCGGACGACTGGTGCAACTACGGCGAGGTCATCAAGGCCTTCGAGACCAAGTACGGCATCGACGTCACGGTGCTTGACCCGCTGACCAGCTCCGGCAAGGAGATCGAGGCCATCAAGGCCAACGTCGGCAACCCAGGCCCGCAGAACCCCGACGTGGTCGACGTCGGCTATGCCTTCGGCGAGGCCAACAAGGACCTCTTCGAGCCGTACAAGGTCTCGACCTGGGACACGATCCCCGAATCCGCCAAGTCCGCCGACGGGTCCGTGGTACGGCGACTACTTCGGCGTCATGTCGTTCGTGACGAACACCGAGGCCGTCCCCAATCCTCCGAAGGACTGGGCCGATCTGCTCAAGCCCGAGTACAAGAACCAGGTCGCGCTCGACGGCGACCCGCGAGCACTCCAACCAGGCCATCCAGGCCGTCTACGCCTCGGCATTGGCGAACGGCGGAAGCCTCGACAACGCGCAGCCGGGCCTCGACTTCTGGGGCAAGATCGTCAAGGCCGGAAACTTCGTGCCGGTCGACGCCAACCCGGCGACGATCGTCGCCGGCACCACCCCGATCACGCTCCAGTGGTCCTACAACGGACTGCCCAGCCGCGACAAGTACCCGCAGATCAACGTGACGGTCCCGGCCAGCGGTCCGCTTCGGCGGGACGTATGTCCAGGCCATCAACAAGACGCGCCACGCATCCCAATGCCGCCAAGCTGTGGGAGGAGTACCTCTACTCCGACGAGGGCCAGCTCCTCTATCTGAAGGGCTACTGCAACCCGATCCGCTACGACGACCTGTCGAAGCGAGGCGTGGTGCCGGCGGACCTGGCGGCGAAGCTGCCCGACAGCACCGGGCGCGGTCTTCCCGACGCCGGCGCAGCTCGATGCTGCGATCACGCTCATCACCAAGGGCTGGGACGCGGCCACGGGCGTGAAAGTGATCACGACCCCGGCACCATAGGCAGGATCAGCGCAGCGATCTGGCTGCTATGACTGCTACGACCGGGCAGGGCGCGCACGTCGCGCGCCCTGCCCGGCGTTTCTCCTGGAGCTGGCTCGGCCTGACGCCGTTCTTCCTGTTCGCCGTCATGTTCATCGGCCTGCCGGTCAGCTACCTGATCATCGGCAGCTTCCAGGGGCTGGACGGCCAGCCCACGCTCCAAAACTACGCCGACCTCTGGTCGCCGACGACCGCCAATGCCTTCGAGACGAGCATCGAGGTCAGCCTGGTGACCGCGGTCATCGGCGGCATCTTCGGCTTCCTGCTCGCCTACGCCGTCATCCTCGGCGGCCTGCCGCGGGTCGCTCCGGGACGCGCTGATGACGTTCTCCGGGGTCGCCTCGAACTTCGCCGGGGTGCCACTTGCCCTGGCCTTCATCTTCACGCTCGGCCAGCTCGGGCTCATCACGCTCTGGCTGAAGGGGCTGGGCATCAACCTCTATGCGTCCGACTTCACGATCTTCAGCAAGCTCGGACTCGAGCTCGTCTACCTCTACTTCCAGTTCCCGCTCATGGTCCTGATCATCGCGCCGGCCATCGACGGGCTCCGACCGGAGTGGCGCGAGGCGGCCGAGAACATGGGCGCCAGCTCGCGCCAGTACTGGCTGCGGGTGGCGCTGCCGATCCTCATGCCGACGCTGCTGGGGACGATCATCCTGCTGTTCGGGAACGCCTTCGGCGCGTATGCGACCGCATACCAGCTGACGAGCGGTCTGATCCCGCTCGTGCCGCTCCTCATCGGCAACCAGATCTCCGGTGACGTGCTGCACAACCCCGGCCTCGGGTATGCGCTGACGATGGGCATGGTCCTCATCATGGCGTTCTCGATCGTCGTCTACACGGTGCTTCAGCGCCGAGCCGAGCGGTGGCGGCGATGAAGCGGCGTCGCGGCAGCATCGCCTGGTGGCTGGTCTTCCTTCTCGCCGTGTTCTACTTCGTCCTGCCGCTGTACGCCACGCTCGCCTTCTCGCTCAAGGCCAAGCCCGACGTTCTCGGCCTACACGAACGCCCTGTCGGACCCCCAGTTCTTCCAGAGCCTCGGGTATTCGATGATCGTCGGCATCGCGACGATCTTCGGCCAGCCTGGCGCTCATCGTGCCGACCGCCTACTGGGTCCAGCTGCGGGTGCCGCGCGCACGCTCGGCCGTCGAGTTCGTGACCCTGCTGCCGTTCGTCATCCCGGCCGTCGTGCTGGTCTTCGGGCTCATCCGGGTCTACAGCCACCCGCCGCTGCCGCTTCACCCACACGGACATCGGCAGCACGCTCCTGCTCGATCTGCGCCTACGTCGTGCTCTCGCTGCCGTACATGTATCGGGCCGTCGACACCGGCCTGCGGGCGATCGACATCCGGAGCCTGACCGAGGCCGCCCAGAGCATGGGCGCCGGCTGGTTCACCATCATCGTCCGGATCATCCTGCCCAATCTGCGAACGGCCCTCCTGAGCGGCGCCTTCCTCACGCTGGCCATCGTGCTCGGTGAGTTCACCATCGCCAGCTTCCTGGCCCGGCCCGCCTTCGGCCCGTACCTCAACGTCCTGAGCGGATTCAAGGCCTTCGAACCGGCGGCCGTCGCGCTCATCAGCTTCGGGCTGACCTGGCTGGCCATGATCGCCATCGCCTTCATCGGCCGTGACACGCGGACCCGGATCGAGATCGGCGGTGCCCACTGATGAGCGAGGCAGGCATGGGCTTCCTGGAGCTTTCCCACGTCAAGAAGCAGTTCGGCGCCTTCGCCGCGGTCGAGGACTTCGTGCTCTCCGCCGAGCGGGGCGAGTTCGTCTCCTTCCTCGGCCCCTCGGGCTGCGGCAAGACGACCACGCTGCGCATGATCGCCGGCTTCGAATTCCCAGACTCGGGCAGCATCAAGGTGGACGACAAGGAGATCACCGACCTGCCGCCCAACAAGCGCAACGTGGGCATGGTCTTCCAGGCCTATGCGCTCTTCCCGAACATGACCGTGGCCGACAACGTCGGCTTCGGCCTGCGCATCAAGAAGCAGCCCAAGGAGCGGATCGCCAAGCGCGTCGGCGAGCTGCTCGAGATGATCAACATGCCCGAGAAGGCCGATCGCTACCCGTACCAGCTCTCGGGCGGCCAGCAGCAGCGTGTCGCGCTGGCCCGCGCGCTGGCCATCGAGCCGCAGGTCCTGCTGCTCGACGAGCCCCTCTCGGCACTCGACGCCAAGATCCGCGTCTCCCTGCGCAGCCGAGATCCGAGCCATCCAGCGGCAGCTCGGCATCACGACGGTCTACGTCACCCACGACCAGGAAGAGGCGCTCTCGCTCTCGGATCGGGTGGTGGTCATGAGCCAGGGCCGCATCGAGCAGATCGGCACGCCATTCGAGATCTACAACTTCCCGGCCACCGCCTTCGTGGCCTCCTTCGTGGGCACGCTCAACGCCCTCCAGGCCGACGTCGTCGATGCCGCCGCCGGCATCGTCTCGGTCGGCGGACAGCAGGTTCGCCTGGGTCGCCCGCTTGGCGCGGCAGGAGCCAAGAAGACGATCGAGATCGCGCTGCGGCCGGAGATCCTGACGTTGCGCGACGCCGGCGTCGATGCCAATCGCCTGAGCGGGCGTGGTTGATCGTGTGACCTTCCTGGGCTCCGTCGTGCGCATCCGCATCGCGCTCGAAGGCGGCGGCGTCATCGCCTTCGACACGCTCAACAACCCGCATCTCGCGGTGCCTGCCGACGGCGAGCGTGTCACGGTCAGCTTCCCGCCCGAGGCCTGCCTCGTCCTCGATCGCCCGGTCGAAGCGATCGAGGCGGCGGTCGAAGGCGCCGAAGACGCGCTGCCGGTCCACGTCGACTCGGAGAGCGACATCCTCCCCTAGCCTCCCGTTGGCCGCAGGCCGCGACCTGGACGATCGGTCAGGCCACCTCGTCGGCATCGATGGCGGCCGTCACCCCGCCGCCCCCGCGCCGCTTGACGCGATACAGGGCGCGATCGGCGGCGGCCACGAGGTCGCCCGGCGAGCGCCCGTCAGTGGGGAAGGCGGCCGCCCCGATCGACACCCCGATGGGCACCGGAGCGCCGTCCGCGGCGGAGAATCCGTCGCCTGCGAAGGCCTCGATCACCCGTGCCCCGGCGGTTCGGGTCGCCCGCAGATCGGCATCGGGCAGGATGACCGCGAACTCGTCGCCGCCATACCGAGCGGGCACATCGGCGGCCCGGATGGCACCGAGGATCCGCTCGGCTGTCCAACGCAGGACCTGGTCGCCGACCGGATGGCCGCGTGCGTCGTTGACCAGCTTGAAGCCGTCGAGGTCGATCATCAGCAGGCCGACGGGCCGTCGCGCGCGCTGTGCCCGCAGCAGCTCATCGCCCAGGCGCTCGTGGAAGGCACGGTGGTTCAGGAAGTCGGTCAGCGGATCGCGATCGGCCAGCGCCTGGGCCTGTTCGTAGAGCCGGGCGTTCTCGAGGGCGAAGGCGGCCTCGTTGGCCATCGCTCGCACGAGGTCGAGGCTGGCGGCCTCGAGATGGACCGCATCGACGCTCATCAGCTCGACCAAGCCGATCGAACGGCCGGCAGCCACGAGCGGCAGCATGGCCAGCGAAGCGAGGCCGTTCTCGCGGAGCTGGCGGACCTCGTCGGGATCCGCGTCCGGGTCGTGGGCGTCGACGAGCGTCGTCAGCCCGTCCTCGAGCACCCGCCGCGTGAGGGGATATTCAGCGAGGGCGAATTCGGGCTCGATCTTGCCAGGCGGCTGGGGCGGGTGGTAGCCCCAGCTGAGCAGGCTGTCGTGCTCCGGGTCCCAATAGCTGATGGCGGCCTCGTCCGCCCCAGCGGCCTCGCACAGATGGCGGGCGATGAGGTCGGCCACGGCCCGTGGGTCGAGCGTGCGGCTGAGGTCGCTCGACATCGCCAGCAGACGACCCATCCGTTCGTTCGCCTGCCGCATCTCATCGGTCGCGCGCGCGCTTCGGATGGCGGTCGCCGCCGCGTCGGCGAGGATGCTCATGAGCTGCAGGTCGAGGTCGTCGAACTGGCGAAGGCCGAGCTTGGAGAGGGTGACCACGCCGATGATCACGTCGTCGGAGCGCATGGGCACCACGATCATCGACTCGTCGACGTCGTCCGTGCCGGCGATGGTCGCACCGCGAGCGTCGGCCATGGCATCGTCGATGCGCAGCGACTCCCCGTGGCTGGCGACCCAGCCGGTGAAGCCGACGCCGACCTTCGTGCGCAGCAGGTCGAGGGGGATCTCCTCGTAGGCGCCGACGTCGCCATGGAAGGCGATGGGCACCAGGTCGTCGGGCGCCTCCAGGAGGTAGACCCGACAGTTGTGGTAGTCGATGACGCGGCGGGTCTCCTCGACGACCGCGGTGCCGACCTCCGCCACAGCGGTCAGCCGGTTCATGCGCGAGACCGAGGCCTGCACGGCGGCCAGCTGGGCAGCCCAGCGCTGGACGTCGTCCGTGCGCTTCGCGATCGGGTCGGCCTGGCGCAGGTTGCGAGGATGCGTCCGGGCCCGCTGGCCTCGCTCGCGCGCTGTCTCGTCGCCGGGCGGCCGGATCGGACCCGGCCGAGCGCGGACGCGCGAGGCTGGTCATGCCACCATGGTGCGTGGCGATGGCGGGCTCCTCGCCGACCCGGATGTACCGCGCCCGACGGCCGGTCGTACCCCAGGCGATCGTTGACCCTCGTCCCGAGCGCGACTAGACTCGCGGCGGCAGCACGGCGCAGCTGGCGTTGCCGCGTCCCAATGCGCACCGGAGGCTTCCTCCCACGGTGGAGACCGGACCCAGATCCTGGGGTGCCATGAGCGCCCCGACCCTCTTCCGGGTTCAGCCCGTCCTCGCGGCCTGACGCGCGACTGCGCGCCTCCGCGGGTCCGGCGGACCCGTTCGCGAGGTGGCAGATGCAGGTATACCTCAGTCAGGTCGTCGGACGGCCGGTCCTCGATCGTCACGGGGAGCCGATCGGCAAGGTCGCCGACCTCATCGTCGCCATCGGCGACCGCTATCCGCCGGTCACGGGCCTGGTCGTGAAGACGGATCGGCGGCGCATCTTCCTGCCCTGGGCGGACGTCGCCAGCTTCGACGCGCGCGGCGCCCAGCTGGCCACGGCGACCATCGAGATCGACAAGTTCCAGCAGCGCGACAACGAGCTGCTGCTCTCGGCCGACCTGCAGGACAAGCAGATCATCGACATCGACGGTCGCAAGGTGGTCCGTGTCAACGACCTGCGGCTCGACGAGATCGAGGGCAACCTGCACCTCGTGGCCGTCGACGTCGGGGCCGCCGGCCTGCTGCGCCGGCTGGGCATCGAGGGCCCCTACCGGACGGTCGCGCGCAACCTGCGGCTGCCCGTCCCCGAGCGCTACATCGACTGGGAGGACGTCGACCCGGTCGAGACATCCATCGCCTCCATCCGCCTGCGCGTCCCGCACGCCGGCCTCCAGGAGCTCCATCCCGCCGACCTGGCCTCGATCATCGACCAGCTGGCGCCGCGCGACCGGGCCGGCGTGCTGGCCGTCCTCGACGACGAGGCGGCGGCCGACGCCATCGAGGAGATGGAGCCCGAGACGCAGGTCGAGGTCATCGAGGACCTCGAACCCGAGCGGGCGGCGGACATCCTCGAGGAGATGAGCCCGGACGACGCGGCCGACCTCATCGCCGACCTCTCGGACGCGGCCAGGGACGAGATCCTGCCGCTCATGGACCGTGAAGAGGCCGACGAGGTGACCGAGCTGCTCGGCTATCCCGAGGACTCGGCCGGCGGCATCATGACCACCGAGTTCGTGACCATGGGCGAGCAGCTCACGGCGGACCAGGCCATCGCCCGCCTGCGCGAGCTGGAGCCCGACGCGGAGACGATCTACTACGTCTACGTCGTCGACGACGAGGAGCGTCTGCGTGGCGTGCTGTCCCTGCGCGACCTCATCGTCTCGGCCCCGGACCGGCCGATCCGGGAGTTCATGATCGAGGAGCCCGCCGCGGTCGAGGTGCTCGCCGACGAGGACGAGGTCGCCCAGGTGGTCGCCCACTACAACCTGCTGGCCGTGCCGGTCGTCGACGCCACCGGACGCCTGGTCGGCATCGTGACCGTCGACGACGCCATCGATACGGTCGTGCCGAGCGCCTGGAAGCGGCGCCTGCCGCGCCTCTTCAATCGGTCTGGCGGGTCGTGACGGGGACCACATCCGGGCCGCGGCGCCGGCGGCGGCGCCGCGTCGGGCTGCGCGCTCGACTGCGATCGGTGTGGGGCGATCGCAGCCTCCGACTCCGTTCGCGGTTCCGACGCCGAGGCCTGCTCGCCTTCCTGGCCGTCATGGGTCCGGGGCTCATCGCCGGCATCGCCGGCAATGACGCGGGCGGCATCACGACGTACTCGGTCATGGGCGCCACCACGGGCCTCCAGCTGCTCTGGCTGTTCCCGATCACGATGGTCATCCTGGCTGTCGTGCAGGAGATGGCCGCGCGACTCGGCGTGGTCACCGGCCAGGGCCTCTCGGACCTCATCCGCGACCGCTTCGGCGTGCGCTGGACCGTGTTCGCGATGGGCGTCCTGCTGGTCGCCAACCTGGCCAACACCGTGGCCGAATTCGCCGGTGCCGGTGCCGCGCTGGGCATCCTCGGCGTGCCCAGCCTGATCACGGTGCCGATCGTGGCTGTCGCCATCTGGGCGCTCGTGCTGTTCGCCAACTACCGCACGGTCGAGAAGGTCTTCCTGGCCGTGATGCTCGTCTTCGTGGCCTATATCGCGTCCGCCGTCCTGGCGGGCCCCGACTGGGGCGAGGTCGGTCGGGCCCTGGTGACGCCAGACCTGAGCGGCCTCGACCCTGCCCTGCTGCTGTTGATGGTCGCCGTGGTCGGCACGACGATCACGCCCTACATGCAGTTCTACCTGCAGTCCGCGGTGGCCGAGAAGGGCATCGACGAAGAGGAGCTCGGCCTCGAGCAGGCGGATGCGGTGGTCGGCTCGATCTGGACCAACGTGGTCGCCGTCTTCATCGTCGTCGCCACGGCCACCACCCTGTACGCCACCGGCACGACGATCAGCAGCGCCGCCGACGCCGCAGCCGCCCTGGGCCCGGTCGCCGGCGGGCTCTCCACGCTGCTCTTCTCGATCGGCCTCTTCGGGGCCAGCGTGCTGGCCGCCACGATCATGCCGCTGAGCACCGCCTACGTCATCTGCGAGGCCTTCGGCTGGGAGTCAGGTGTGGGCATGCGCTTCCGCGATGCGCCGGTCTTCTTCAGCCTCTATACGTTCGTCCTGTTCGCCGGCGCCATCGTCGTCCTCATCCCCGGCCTCGACCCCATCGGGCTCATCGTCGGCAGCCAGTACCTGCAGGGCCTCCTGCTGCCGATCGTGCTGCTCTTCATGTTCCGGCTGGTCAACGATCACGCGCTGCTGGGCCGGCACGTCAACGGGCGGCTGCGAAACGGCCTGGCGGCCGCCAGCATCGGCCTCGTCATCGTGCTCGACGCCGTGCTCCTGGGGTCCGCTGCCGTCGGCGCCGTCAGCTGACCGCGGCCGAGGTCGGTGGCGATCAGCTGACCTCGACCGGCAGCCCCGCCGCCTGCCATGTCGGCAGGCCGCCCTCGACCCAGGCGACATCCTGGAAGCCGGCCTGGCGCAGCAGGCTGGCTGCGACCGAGGCGCGATAGCCGCTGGCACAGATGGTCGCGATGGCACGGTCGCGGGGCAGCTCGGCCAAACGATCGGGGAGATCGCCGGCCATCAGGTGCCGCGCTCCGGGCACGTGGCCGGCCGCGTACTCGTCGGCCTGACGGACGTCGAGGACGAGCGGCGGCTCGGCGCCGCGTATCGCCGCGGCCAGCTCGAGGACCGTCTTGGCCTGCCCTGCAGCGACCTCACCGCCGGCTATCACGCCAGGCCTCGAGGCCACCGTCGAGATAGCCGACGATCGTGTCGTAACCGACGCGCAACGCCTGGCGGACGGCGTCATCCCAGGCTGCCGGATGGGGCAGCAACAGGATGAGCGGGCGGTCCGGCTCGACGACCCAGCCCAGCCAGGTCCCGAACGAGGCGTCGGCAGGCAGGGAGATGGACCCCGGCACGTACGCCGCGGCGAAGGCGGCCGCAGGGCGCAGGTCGATGAGCTGGGCCCCGCCGGCCAGGCGATCGCGGACGGCCGGCACGTCCAGCGGCTGCGGTCGCGGGATGCCGCCGAGCATGCGCGGCCCAGCCTGGTTGATGCCGCGCATGCGGGCGAAGTAGCGCGGGACCGCGGGCTGACCGGCGAGCAGCGCGTCGGCGAACGCGTCGGGGTCCTCGATGGCCAGCAGCGGATCGGTCATGCGCTCGATGCCGACCGTGCTCGACCAGGCCTCGCCGATGCCACGCGAGCAGAGCGAACCGGCGCCGTGCGTGGGCAGGATGCCCGCCTCGTCCGGCTGGCGGAGGAGCGTCTCGTGCAGCGAACGGTGCATGTCGAGGGCGTACGGTCGGGCGTGCTCGGGACCCAGCAGGTCCGTCCGGCCGACGGAGCCGACGAGCATCGAGCCGCCGGTGAAGATGGCCACCGGGTCGTCGCCTGTGCCGGGGCCGGCATCGCGGACGGCGTAGCTGACATGTTCCGGCGTGTGACCGGGCGTCTCCAGCGCGGTCAGACGCAGGCGCCCGACGTCGATGGCCTCGCCATCACGCACCGGCTGGAAGGCCGTGCCCAGTCCGGCAGCAGCGCCGATGACGTGCGTGGCGCCGGTCAGGGCAGCCAGCTCGCGGGCACCCGAGACGTAGTCGTTGTGGAGGTGGGTCTCGAGCACGTGGCCGAGGTGCAGGCCTCGTCGGGCCACCTCGTCGAGGTAGATGTCGACGTCGCGCCGTGGATCGATGACCGCGGCCTGGCCGGTGATCTCGTCCACCAGCAACGCGCTCAGGTGGCCCAGGCCCGGCAGGTCGAACTGGCGGATCTCCACCGCCGCAGTCTAGGCGCCGATCACATCATGACGAGGCCGCCATCGACGGCCAGCACCTGGCCGGTGATGAAGGCGGCTTCGTCCGAGACCAGGAAGGCGACGGCGTCGGCGATCTCTTCGGTCGTCCCGAAACGCCCCAGCGGCGTGCGCGACGTGATCTCGTCCTGCAATGGCTGGGCCAGGTCCTGGGTCAGCTCGGTCAGCACGAACCCTGGCGCCACGGCGTTGCAGGTGATGCCCCGGCTGGCCAGCTCTCGGGCGGTGGCCTTGGTCAGACCGATGAGCCCGGCCTTGGCCGACGAGTAGTTGGCCTGGCCCATCTGCCCGGCCTGGCCGGAGACGCTGGTGATGTTGACGATACGACCGCTGCGCGCCTTGAGCATCGGCCGCGTGACGGCCTTGATGGCGTAGAAGGCGCCGAAGAGATTGGTCTCCAGGACCGATCGAAACGCGTCGACGCTCATGCGCATGATCAGGTCATCGCGCGTGATGCCCGCATTGTTGACCAGGATGTCGACCTTGCCGTAGGCCTCGAGGGCCGACTCTGACGAGGTGGTCGGCGGCCTCCGGGTCTGCCGCGTCGCCCTGCACCGCCAGCGCGCGCCGGCCGAGACCGACGATCTCGGCCACGGTCGATTCGGCGGCCGTCTCGTTGCCGCGGTAGCTGAAGCAGACGTCCGCCCCCTGTCGTGCGAGGCGCAGGCCGATGGCTCGACCGATGCCCCGTGAGCCGCCGGTCACGACGGCGCTCCGGCCGGTCAGATCGATCATGCGGGGACCTCCTTGTGGGCGTGGGCGGGCTCCCCGGGCACGACATCGTCGAGCGGCACGGGCGGGCCGGCCTCGAGGGCGGCCATCAGTCGCGGTGGCATCGGGTCGACCGAGTCCCAGTCGAGCGGGGCCCGGACGCTGGCCACCGGGACGACCGACTCGGCGCGTTTGCCATGACGGGGATCGGCCGTCCACTCGAGGGCCACCGCGCCCGACGTGAAGCCCGCACCGAAGGCGACGAGGACGATCTTGTCGCCGACCTCGATGCGGCCCGAATCGACCGCCTCGGCGAGCGCGATGCCGACCGATGCCGCCGACGTGTTGCCGTAGCGATCGACGTTCACGAACATCTTGTCCATCGGGATCTCGAGTCCCTGGGCGACCGACTCGATGATGCGGACGTTGGCCTGATGCGGGATGACCAGGTCGATCTCCTCGAGTGTCCAGCCGGCTCGCTCGATGGCCGTCAGCGCCGAGGTGGCCAGCGTCTTGGTCGCGAAGCGATAGGTCTCCTTGCCTTCCATGCGCACGAAGTGCTCGCCGCGCCGGATCGTCTCCGGGCTGGCCGGGCTGCGCGAGCCGCCCGACGGCAGCCAGATCATGTAGGCACCGTCGGGGTCGGTCGTCAGCTCCAGACCGCCCATCCCGCCACCCTCCTCGTCCGAGGCCGAGACGACGACGGCGCCGGCGCCATCGCCGAAGAGGATGCAGGTGTTGCGATCGGTGAAGTCGAGGAAGCGCGTCAGCAGCTCGGCGCCACAGACGAGCACGTGGCGGTACATGCCGGAGCGGATGTAGGCGTCGGCCGTGGCATAGGCGTAGACGAAGCCCGAGCAGGCGGCCATGACGTCCATGGCGGCCGCCCGAGTGTTGCCGATGGCCTCCTTGACCAGCGCCGCGGTCGATGGCATCCAGTAGTCGGGCGTCAGCGTCGCCACCAGGATGAGGTCGATCTCGTCGGCCTCGATGCCGGCCACGGCGATGGCTCGCTTGGCGGCCACGGCAGCCAGCGTGGCCGTCGATTCGTGCGGCGCGGCCACGCGTCGCTCGCGGATGCCCGTCCGCGAGCGGATCCATTCGTCTGACGTGTCGACCAGCCGCTCGAGGTCGGCGTTGGTCAGCACGCGCTCCGGCGCATACATCCCCCAGCCCGTGATCCTGACGCTGGCTGGTCGCATCGGACCCTGCCTCCCTGCGTTCAACTCGGTTCGACCTCGATGAGCGCCTGCTTGGCCTTGACGAGCTTGCCGTTCTCGGCCGCCATGCGCACGACGCGACCGGCGATGTCGCTCTTGATCTCGTTGTACAGCTTCATGGCCTCGATGAGCCCGATGACCTGGCCGACGACGACCTGGGCGCCGACGCGGACGTAGGGCGCCGCGTCCGGTGACGGCGCCGAGTAGTAGAGGCCGGTCAGTGGCGCCACGACCATATGGTGGCCGCTCGAATCCGGCTCGGACGATCCGGCGACGACCGGCGCGTTCTGGCCGCCGTCCGCGGTCGCAGGCGACCCATGCTGGGCGCTACCAGCTGCGGCCGGGATGACGGCACCCGCACTGCGCAGGACGATGGTCGTGCCGCCCGATCCGACCTCGAGCTCGGCCAGCCCGGAGCGCTCGAGGACGGACTCGAGACGGTCGATGAGGGCGATCAGCTCGGCCGCCTCGTCGGTCGCGGCGCTGGCGGCAGGAGCATCGGGTCGCGCGACGGTGTCGGCCGACGCACGACCCGCCTCGGCCGGCGGACGATCCACCTCGGCCGGCGACCCAGGCAGCACGATGGGGCCTTCGTCCACGCGCCTCAGCCCTCCCAGCGCCGGAGCACGATGGCGGTGTTCTGGCCACCGAAGCCGAAGGCGTTGACGAGCGCCACGCGGACCGAACGCTCACGGGCAACCAGCGGCGTACAGTCGAGCTCACCGACCGCCTCGTCGGGCGCGACCAGGTTGAGCGTCGGCGGCACCCGTCCTTCACGCATCGCCATCACCGTGGCGACCGCGCCGATGCCGCCCGCCGCCCCCAGGGTGTGCCCGATGGCGCCCTTGGTCGCCGTGATGCTGACGGCCGACGCGCGGTCGCCAAGCAGCGAGCGAAAGGCTGCCAGCTCGGCCGGGTCGCCCTCCGGCGTGCTCGTGGCATGGGCGCTGATGTGGTCGACCTCGGCCGCTTCGATGCCCGCCTTGACCAGGGCTCGGCGGGCGGCCCGCAGGGCGCCGACACCGCCTGGCGCGGGCAGCGTGATGTGCGACGCATCGGCGGTCGCCGCATAGCCGCAGACCTCGGCCAGGATCGTCGCCCCCCGACGTTCGGCGTGACCCACCTCCTCGAGCACGAGCACCGCGGCCCCCTCGGCGATGACGAACCCGTCGCGTCCCTGGTCGAACGGGCGGCTGGCGCCGGCCGGATCGTCGTTGCGCGTCGACAGTGCGCGCATGGCGGCGAAGGCCCCGACGAGGCCTTCGACGACCGGGGCCTCGGTGCCGCCGGCGAGCATCATCTCGGCATCCCCCCGCAGGATCGTCTCGGTCGATTCTCCGATCGCATGCCCAGCCGTCGCGCAGGCGCTGACCGTGGCGTAGTTGGGGCCCAGGGCGCCGGTCGCGATGGCCACCTGGCCGGCCGCCATGTTGGCGATGACCATGGGCACGAAGAACGGGCTGATGCGATCGGGACCGCGCTCGGCATAGACGCGGATCTGGTCGAAGAGCGTCGTCGAGCCACCAAGACCAGAGCCGATGATGGCCCCGGTCTCCTCGGCCAGCGTGCCCTCCAGACGACCGGGCAGGCCGGCCTGATCCATGGCCTGGCGCGCGGCGACGAGTGCGAACTGCGTCACGCGGTCGTTGCGACGCTGCTCCTTGCGATCGAGCACGTCGCCGGGATCGAATGCCTGGACCTCGCCGGCGATGCGGCTGGTCAGCCGCGCGGGATCGAAGCCGCCGATGGTGCGCACACCGGACTCGCCGGCCACGAGCCGCGACCAGAACGTGGCCGGATCGTTGCCCAGCGGCGTCACGGCGCCCATGCCGGTGATGACCACCCGCCGGCGATCGGTCGCCGTCACCGCACGAGCTTCCCGGTCCGCACGGTAGCCGCCCGATAGACGTCGCCGGCCAGACCCCGAGCGCTGATCTCGTCGGCGGTCGGGACGGGGTCGTAGGCCGCGCGCATCAGCTCGGCGGAGAGCACGTCGTCGTCGATCGTGAGCATCGCCCAGGCGGCGCCGGCATCGCCGTCGAAGGCGTACCCGCAGGAGCCCGGATTGACGATGAGGCGGCGCCCGAAGTCCCGGACCTCGGCCACGTGGGTGTGGCCGCAGGCGATGGCCCGGGCATCCGTCCGCGTGATGCGCTGGATGGTCACCGAGGGATCCAGGTCGACGGGCAGGCCATCGGTCTGGCTGCCTGGCGAGCCATGGCAGACGAGCACGAGCAGGTCGCCGACGCGGATCCGACGCTCGGACGGCAGGCGTCGCAGATAGGCCAGCTCGTCATCCGAAAGCTGGTCATGCGTCCACTCGGCGACCTCGCGATGTGCCGCCGGCACCTCGTCGAGCCAGGGAAAGGCGGCCGAGAAGTCGAAGTCGGCGACGGCGATATCCGTGTTGCCCTGGACCACGTAGGCGCCGGCAGCGTCGAGCGCCCGCACGCGTGCCAGCACGTCCGATGGCCGGGGCCCGTTCATGACCAGGTCGCCGGTGATGGCGATGAGGTCCGGACGGGCTCTCTCGATCGCGGTCAGCGCCGCGTCAAGGGCCGCCACGTTGCCGTGGATGTCGCCCAGGATCGCGATCCGGGTGACCATCAGCGGAGCGCGCCGTCCGGCGGGATGACGAAGCTCAGGAGCGCCTCACAGGCGACCTCGCCATCGACGGTCGCGACCGCCCGTCCCCGCCCGAAGCGGCGGCCGAGCTTCTCCATGGTGACCTCCAGGCGGAGCAGGTCACCAGGTTGCACGAGGCGCTTGAAGCGACACTCCTCGATGGCCGCGAAGAGGCCGATGCGATCGCCGAAACCGGGCTGCTTGGCGACATACACCGCCATCGTCTGCGCCAGCGCCTCGATCTGCATCACGCCGGGCATGACCGGCAGGCCGGGAAAGTGGCCCTGGAAGAACCACTCGGTCGCGGTCACGCCCTTCTGGCCCACGATGCGCTGCGCCTCTGGGTCGTACTCGATGATGCGATCGACGAGCAGGAACGGCCAGCGGTGTGGGATGAGCGCCTCGATCTCCCGGGTCGTAGTGGACGATCCCGGGCGAGGCGGGCGGGTCGCCGGTCGAGCCGGCGGACGGTGCATCGGTCATCAGGTCCTCGTGCTGCCGTGGGCGGGCGGGGCGAACCTCAGGATCGGCGACCGCCAGCCACGAAGGCGGCACTACCGATGCGGTCGAGGAGGTTGGTCGTGAACGAACCGTCGATGAACGCCTGATCGTCGAGGATCGCCCGATGGAACGGGATGTTGGTGATGAGGCCGTCGATGACCAGCTCGCTGAGCGCGATGCGCGAGCGGGCGATGGCCGATGGCCGATCAGGCGCCCAGACGACCAGCTTGCCGAGCAGCGAGTCGTAGTACGGCGGGACCTCGTAGCCCGCGTACAGGTGCGAGTCCATGCGCACACCCGGGCCGCCAGGGGCGAGGTAGGCTCCGACGGTGCCCGCCTGTGGCCGGAAGTCGTGCGCCACATCCTCGGCGTTGATGCGGAACTCGATGGCGTGGCCATCGAGGCGGACCGCATCCTGCGAGTAGCCGAGCGGTTCGCCGGCGGCGATCCGGATCTGCTCGGCCACCAGGTCCAGGCCAGATCGCATCTCGGAGATGGGGTGCTCGACCTGGATACGGCAGTTGATCTCGATGAAGTAGAACTGGCCGTCGCGGTCGACCAGGAACTCGAGGGTCCCGATGTTCTCGTAGCCCGCACCGACCACGGCCGCCACGGCGCTCTCGCACAGGCGTCTGCGCATCGCCTCGGAGAGCGCCGGCGTGGGCGACTCCTCGACGACCTTCTGGTGCCGGCGCTGGACGGAGCAGTCGCGCTCGCCGACGTGGACGCCGTTGCCGTAGCGATCGACGATGACCTGGACCTCGACGTGCCGGTTCTCCTCGAGCCACTTCTCGAGGTAGAGCGAGTCGTCGCCGAATGCGGCCTGCGCTTCGGACCGGCAGATGGTCAGCGCCTGTTGCAGCTCGCGCGGCGATCGGACCATGCGCATGCCGCGACCACCACCGCCGGCCGAGGGCTTGATGAGCACCGGGTAGCCGATGCGCTCCGCCTCCTCGAGGGCGTGGTCGTCGTCGACGAGCATGCCCTCCGAGCCCGGGATCGTCGGCAGGCCCTGGGCTGCCAGCAGCTGCCGCGTGCCGGCCTTCGAGGCGAAGCGCTCGAGGACCTCGGGCGGCGGGCCGATGAAGGTCAGGCCATGGGCCCGCGTCATCTCGGCGAAGGCGTCGTCCTCGGACAGGAAGCCGTAGCCCGGATGGATGGCGTCGCAGGCGGTGACGACGGCGGCCGACAGGATCGCCGGCGCCGAGAGGTAGCTGCGGCGGGCTTCGGCGGGGCCGATGCAGATGGCTTCGTCGGCGAGCTGCACGGCTCGCGTGTCGCGATCGGCCTCGCTGTAGGCGACGACCGCGCCGACCCCCATCCGACGGCAGGTGCGCAGGATGCGCAGGGCGATCTCGCCCCGGTTGGCGATGAGGATGCGCTCGAACACGGCCTAGGCCTCCCGGGCCGGATCTGGCCGCGTGACCGGCTCCAGGCGGACGAGGTCCTGGCCGTACTCGACGGCCTCGCCGGCCTCGGCCAGCCAACGGGCAACGATGCCGTCACCCGGCGCCACGACCTCCTGGCGGACGCCCAGCACGTCGACGTGACCGAGCACGTCCCCGGAGCGGACCTGGCTGCCCGTGGCGATGCTCTCGCGGGTCGCGAAGTAACCCACGCCGGGCGAGCTGGCGATGAGCGACGCACCAGCTGCGGCGGGCGCCGCACCATGGCCGTCGACCGGTCGGCCCGGCCCGACCGCTGCCATGCCCATCGAGGGACCCCCACCGGTCGGCCCGGCGCTGCCCTGCGCGGAGCTCGCGCCGCGGCTCCGGCGACCGGCGTCGGCGCCCTGCACCGGGGTGGCGCTCGACGACGACGGAGCCAGCTCATCGGCGGGGCGCCGGACGCGAACATGCCAGCCCGCCCGTCGGACCTCGAGCTCGCCCATCCGTCCGGCCCGGAAGCGGGCGATCAGGAGCGGCATGATCTCGTCGATGAGCCGGCTGATGGCCGCCGTGTCGGCCGGCGTCGGCACCTCTGGCGCCTTGGCGCCGGTCGCGGGCTGCCTGCCTCCCTTGCGCCGGCCGGCCGGTGTCGCCGACGAGGCGGATGCATCGTCGGGCGACGGCGTTGCCGGGCGCCCCGCATCGTCCACCTAGACCTCCTCGAGCAGGGGCGGCTCGTCGATGTCGTCGGCAGCCTGGGGACGGAGCGGGGCGACCTCAGGGCCGCCGAGGGCGATGCGCCCGGCGTCCAAGAGCGACCGGATGCGATCGGTCAGGCCAACACGCTCGACGCGTGGCGCGGCGGCCGGCTCGACGGCGACAGTGAACGCTCCCATCGCACGATAGCGCGCGTAGCGGGCGTCGAGCAGCGTGTCGACAGGCATGCCCGCCAGGCGATCCAGCTGGCGCCCGATGGCCACTGAAAGCCGTTCGGCGGTCTGTCCCGGATCCGCCTGTGCGCCATCGGTCGGCTCGGACACGACCTCGTCGACGACACCCAGCGTGAGCTGCTCGCCGGCGGTCAGGCGCATGGCCACCGCCGCGTCCTGCGCGGCTTCCGCGGTTCGCCACAGGATGCTGGCGCAACCCTCGGGGCTGATGACCGAGTAGATGGCGTTCTCCAGGGCGAGCACCACGTCGCCCGCGGCCAGCGCCAACGCCCCGCCAGACCCACCCTCACCGGTGATGACGACCACGACCGGCGTCCGAAGGCGCGTGAGCATGGCGATGCTGCGCGCGATGGCCTCGGCGACGCCGCGTTCCTCGGAGGCCGACCCGGGGTACGCTCCCGGCGTGTCGACGAACGTGACGACCGGCAGGGCGAGCCGTTCCGCGAGGGCGAAGAGGCGCATCGCTTTGCGATAGCCCTCCGGATGCGGCATGCCGAAGTTGCGCCGGATGTTCTCCTCGGTCTCCGAGCCCTTCTGCTGGCCGACGAAGACGAACGGGCGCCCATCCAGGCGCGCCAAGCCGGCCACGATGGCGGGATCGTCGCGGAACAGTCGGTCGCCGTGCAGCTCGACGATGTCGGTCGCCATCAGCTCGAGAAGCTCGAGGGTGTGCGGTCGCCGCACGTCCCGGGCGTGTTTGACGCGTGCCCAGGCGGCGTCCCGAGCGGCCGTGACCTCGTCGAGCCCCCGTGGTGTCGTCATCGTCTCAGGCACGCCCGGCCTCGCGATCGCCGCCCAGCAGACCGAGCGGGTTGAAGCCGCCCAGGACGCTGACGGGAGAGGCGCCGAATGGGCTGGACAGCGCGTCGTCGCCGTGTGCCTGGAGGTAGCCGAGCAGCAGCGCCAGTCGGTCGCGCAGATCGGCGCGGGCCACGACCTGGTCCACGAATCCGTGCTCGAAGAGGAACTCGGCGCGCTGGAAGCCAGGTGGCAACGCCTCGGCGATGGTCCCAGCCGCGACACGTGCACCGGCGAAGCCGATGAGCGCCTTGGGTTCGGCCAGGTTGACATCACCGAGGGCGGCGAACGAGGCGAAGACGCCGCCGGTCGTGGGATCGGTCATCACGCTCACGTACGGCACCCCAGCCTCGGCCAGGCGCGCCAGCGCGGCACAGGTCTTGGCCAGCTGCATGAGCGCCAGCGTGCCCTCCTGCATCCGCGCTCCGCCCGACGCCGAGACGATCACGAGCGGCAGCCGCGCCTCGAGGGCGTGCTCGGCGGCTCGGGTCACCTTCTCGCCCACCACGGAGCCCATCGAGCCACCCATGAACGCGAAGTCCATGACGCAGATGGCGACCTCGTGGCCGGCGACGAGGCCGGTGCCCCAGACAGCGGCGTCGCGCAGGCCGGTCGCCGCGCGCGCCGCTGCGACGCGCTCCGGATAGGGCTTCTGATCCACGAACCCGAGCGGATCGACCGATTCGAGCCCGGCATCGTGCTCCTCGAAGCTATCGGCATCGAGGAGGTGCGCCAGCCGCGCATCGACGCGCAGGCGGAAGTGATGGCCGCACTTGGCGCAGACCCGCAGGTTCTTCTCGAGCTGCTTGTTGTAGAGCATCTCGCTACAGCCCGGACAGCGCGTCCAGAGGTCGGGCGGATACTCCCCACCGCGTGCTCGGAAGGGCAGCTTGACCGGCATCAGGCGCGTCCGCGCTGCGATGGCCGGCTGCGATGCGCGGCACGCGTGGCGCGCCCGAAGGCGGTCCGAGGCGGCGACGCCGCCCGCCAGGCGACGATGGCGGCGCCGGCCAGCGAGACGCCCGAGGCGATGGCGCCACCGATCAGGACGCGGCGTTGCTCCTGGGTCGGGAAGCGCCAATGAGCGCTGCTATCGACCGCGATCGCGACGTGCTCCGAGTCGTCCACCTCAGCCATCGCGGGGGCAGCGTCATCGGTCGCTCCTGCGGCGGTGCCCGGAAAGGCGAACAGCATGGCGCCAGCGTCGGCCGCGCCAGTCCCGGCTGCCGATCCGCCCGCGACCGCCCGGAGGCGCGCGGCGAGACCCTCCTCGAAGCGAAACGATGGATGGAAGCGCACGAGGTGGTCGGCCAAGAACCTGGCGGCCGTCCGTTCGGACGCATCGAGTGTGTCGCCGGGGGCGAGCTCGAAGGCCAGCTGCGGCCGCCGATCGTGGCTGGCCAGCAGCGACTCGAGATAGACGTCGACCTGGAGCGCGTCGTCCGCCTCGCGCCAGCCCGACGTCACGTGGCGTCCCCGCGGCCGTCCATCGCCTCGGCGACGGCACGCAGGGCACGATGGACGAGGACGCGTATAGCCCCTTCCGAGCGGCCCAGGATGGCCGCGATCTCGCTCGTCGACATCTCCTCGACGAAGCGCAGCACGAGCGCGCGACGTCGATCCTCGGGCAGGCGATCGATGGCCCGCCAGGCGCGCGCCAGGGCGTCCCGCTGAGTGGCCGTCGCGGCCGGGTCGTCGGTCGCGGCGATCAACTCGGCCGCCTCGAGCGGCGCCTCGGGGCGACGACGCAGGCGCCGGCGCTCGTTGGCGATGGCGTTGCGGGCGATCTGGAAGAGCCAGACGCGGAACGTCGACCGCTCGTCGGCGCCTCGCTCGTCGAAACGCGGCAGCGCCGTCAGCGCGCGCAGGAAGACGACCTCGGTCAGGTCCTCCGCACGATGGTGGTCGCGCAGCTCGTAGACGGCGAAGCTGTACACCTGGCTCACGTACTTCCGGTAGAGCGGTTCGAACGCCCGCGGGTCCCGACGAGCCGCCTCCACGGCCGGTCGATCCGCGTCGAACGGGACCGGGCGCCCTGAAGCCCGCTCCCCTGCTCTCCTGAACACCGACGAAGTCTAGCCGTTACACCCGACCCGGGCCACCCGGCCGACCGCGCGATCAGGCTGCCAACCGGCAGTGGGTCACGTCGCCGGCGTCGACGTGCACGTCGCGACCGTCGATCCGCACCCACAGCGAACCGGTCTCGGGATCGACGCCGCTCGCCCGGCCGATGATCACCGGCCGGTCGCCGCCGACCTCGACGACGACGTCCTTGCCCGTCGTGGCCTGGCGGGCGGACCAGGCGCCGGCATCGAATCGATCATCCATGAGCGCCTGGTAGCGCGGTTCCAGCCGCGCCAGGAAGCCATCGAGGAGGGCCTCCCGGTCGATGGGACGACCGCCAGCGAGCTCGCGCAGGCTGGACATCGAGTTGGCCAGGGCGGGCGGGAAGTCGGCAGCCGCCCAGTCGGCATTGACGCCGATGCCGACGACCGCCGAAACGACCGAGCCATCGGTGCCAAGGACCGACTCGCCGAGCACACCCGCCACCTTGCGCAGCTGGCCGTCGTCCATGACCGCGACCAGGTCGTTCGGCCATTTCAGGGCCAGCCGGCCGTCGCGCAGCCCGGCCACGTCCTCGGCGGCGTCGAGCATCGCCAGCGAGACGGTCGCGCCAAGGCGCCAGGCGTGCGATGCCGGCAATGCCACGGGCCGGAAGCCGATCGAGCACAGCAGCGCGACGCCCGATGGCGCTGTCCAGCTGCGGTCCAGCCGACCGCGGCCCGCGGTCTGGACGTCGGCGACCGCGACCACCACCTCGGGGCTGCCGGCGGCGAGCCAGGAGCGCACGATGGCCTGGGTCGAATCGACCGACGCGAAGCGTTCCAGCCGGTCGGGGAACGTCGGTCTCACCCGGCAGCGGCGGTGGCGCCCGCAGCCGTGTCCGGTCGCTCCAGCGCGAAGGCTGCGTGGAGCGCCCTGGCGGCCCGCGCCACGTCAGCCTCGGCGATGATGCAGGTGATGCGGATCTCGGAGGTCGAGATCATCTCGATGTTGATGCCGGCGTCCGCCAGGGCGCCGAACATGCGCGCCGCATAGCCCGGTGCGTTCTGGATGCCGGCGCCGACGATGGAGACCTTGGCCACCGCGGCATCGGTGGTCAGCTCCCGCGCGCCCAGCTCGCCGACGATCCCGTCGAGCAGCTTGCGGGCACGGGCGAGATCGACCGAGGGGATGGTGAACGAGAGGTCGGTCGCTCCAGCGTGGCCGACGTTCTGGACGATCATGTCGACGTTGATGCCGGCGTCGGCGAGCGGCTCGAAGACGCTGCGGGCCACGCCCGGGCGGTCGGGCACGGCCACCAGCGTGACCTTGGCCACGTGCCGGTCGGTGGCCAGGCCGCGCACCTTGTTGCGTTGCTCCACGTCGAGGTCCTCCTTGATGCGCGTGCCAGGATGGTCGGAGAAGGTCGATCGGACGGCGATCTCGACGCCGTTGACCCAGCCCAGCTCGACCGCCCGCGTCTGCATCACCTGGGCGCCCTGGTGGGCGAGCTCGAGCATCTCCTCGTAGCCGATGACAGGCAGCAGCTGGGCGTCGGGGACGACGCGCGGGTCGGCCGTGTAGATGCCGTCGACGTCGGTGTAGATCTCGCAGCGATCGGCCCCCAGCCTGGCGGCCAGGGCGACGGCCGTCGTGTCGGACCCGCCGCGGCCGAGCGTCGTCACCTCGCCACGGACAGCGCTGGCAGCCGTCGCGCCCTGGAAGCCGGCCACGATGACCACCCGGCCGGCGGCGAGCTCGCGGCGCACGCGGGCCGGATCCACGTTGGCGATGCGGGCTCGACCGTGGCTCGAGTCGGTCCGGATGCCGGCCTGGGCGCCGGTCAGGCTGATAGCCGGCTGACCGAGCGCGTGGAGAGCCATCGAGACGAGCGTCGCGCTCTGGTGCTCGCCGGTCGCCAGGAGCATGTCCATCTCGCGTGCGTCGGGCTCGTCGGTGATGGCCGCCGCCAGCGCCATCAGCTCGTCGGTCGTGTCGCCCATCGCGCTGACGACCACGACCAGGCCGCTGCCCGTGGCGCGATCGCGCGCGATGCGCCGCGCTACGTGGCGGATACGGTCGGCCGTCGCGAGCGACGAGCCGCCGTACTTCTGGACGACGAGGTGGCCGGGCATGAGTGCGATTCTACGGCCCGCCCGCGGCCGCCCGACCGTCGCCGAGGCTAGCTGGACTCGATGATCACGGCGCCGGCCGATCGCGGCCGGACGACCTGCACGGTGCCCGCCAGGTCGAGCTCTGCCGCGGTCGCCAGGAAGGCCGCCTCGATGTGGGTCAGCCCGCTCACCGAGTCACCGAAGGCGATGACCGTCGAGCCGGAGCCCGACAGGCAGGCGCCCAGCGCGCCGGCGGCCCGGGCGGCCGCCTCGAGCTTGGGCAGCTCGGGGTAGACCTCGGCGCGGTACTGCTCGTGGATGCGGTCTTCGGTCGCAGCGCGCAGGACATCGGAGCGGCCGGCGGCCAGGCCGGCGACCGCCAGGGCCACGCGGCCGATGTTGAAGACCGCGTCGCGATGCGGCACCTCGTGGGGCAGCGCCGCGCGCATGGCCGAGGTCGAGAGCGGCTTTTCGGGGATGAAGAGCACGGCGCGCAGGTCCCGCGGCGGCTCGAAGCGCACCGTCTCGGGACGGCCGTCGACCATGGCGATGACCACGAAGCCACCGAGCAGCGCGGCGGTGGCATTGTCGGGGTGGCCCTCGATCTCGATGGACAGCGTCAGCAACCGTCGCTGGTCGAGGCCGTCGCCGGTCAGCGCGTCGGCGGCCACGAGGCCGGCCACGGTCGCGGCAGCCGAGGAGCCGAGCCCGCGCGCGATCGGCACCTGGTTCTGCATGTGGACGCGGAAACCCAGGTCGGCCGGCACCTGGCCGAGCGCCCAGCGAAGGCCGGTCTCGAGGGCGACCACGAACCGGTTGTCGCGGGAGGTCGGCAGCACGCCGGCGCCCTCGCCCTCGACCGAGAGCTCGAGGCCGGGCGAGTCGGTGATCTCGACCGAGATGCGGTTGCGCAGGTCGAGCGCCAGCGCCAGAGCGTCGTAGCCGGCGCCGAGGTTGGCCGTCGTGGCCGGTACATCGACGACGACCCGCCGATAGCGGAAGCCATCGGGCGCCGACGGACGGGCGGCAGGCGCGGCGGCCTTGGCGCGCGAGCGGCTCGCCTTGGGCTCGCCGGTCGCCGGTGACGCTTCCTGGGCTGCGGTCTGCGAAGCGCTGGCCGACTGGCGGGGGCCGCGCGGCTTCGGCATCGGCCGCGGTCGGCACGGCCTGGTCATCCGCGACCGGATCGCCAGGCGCTGCTGCCTCGTCTACCACCCGAGCACCTCCATCACGCCGTCGATCGTCGCCGGCGCTGCAAGGGTAGCGGTTGCCTGGGCGGTCGCGGTGGCCGGATCCTTCAGGCCGTGGCCGGTGATCACGCAGACCACGGTGCCGGATGGGTCGATGGCACCCTCGGCGACGAGCCGACGCACGCCAGCCACCGACGCTGCCGAGGCGGGCTCGCAGAAGACCCCCTCGTGGCGCGCCAGGTCGCGGTAGGCGGCCAGGATCTCGTCGTCCGTCACGGCCTCGATGCGCCCGCCGGACTCCTCACGAGCGGCTTCCGCTCCACGCCACGAGGCCGGATCGCCGATGCGGATGGCGGTCGCCACCGTCTCGGGGGCATCGACCCGGTGGCCGAGGACGATCGGTGCCGCGCCGGCGGCCTGGAAGCCGAGCATGACCGGCCGCGTCTCGACCAGGTCCGCTTCGTGGTAGTCGCGGAAGCCACGCCAGTAGGCCGTGATGTTGCCGGCATTGCCGACCGGGATGGCCAGATAGTCCGGCGCGCCGCCGAGGTCGTCGATGACCTCGAACGCGGCCGTCTTCTGGCCGGCGATGCGATGCGGGTTGACCGAGTTGACGAGGGTCAGCGGGTGGCCGCGCTCGGTGCCGTGTTCGGCCATCTCGCGCACGATGCGCAGTGCGTCGTCGAAGTTGCCGTCGACGGCGACGACCCTGGCGCCGGCCATCTGTGCCTGGACGAGCTTGCCGGCCGCGATCCGGCCGGCGGGCAGGACGACGATGACCTCCAGGCCGGCCGCCGCGCCGTAGGCGGCCGCGGAGGCCGAGGTGTTGCCGGTCGAGGCGCAGATGATCGCCCGGGCGCCGGCCTCGAGCGCCTTGGCCACGGCCACGACCATGCCGCGGTCCTTGAACGAGCCGGTCGGGTTGGCGCCCTCGATCTTGAGGTGGAGCTCGGGGATGCCGAGCTCGCGGCCCAGGTTGCGAGCGTGGACCAGCGGCGTGGCGCCCTCGCCCAGCGAGAGCGGCGGCGTGGCCTCGGTCAGCGGCAGGAAGGCCGCGTAGCGGTGGAGCAGCCGCGGACGGGCGCCGGGCGTCGCCTGCTGGTTTCGGAGGTGGCGGAGCACCTCGCTGGTCCGCATGGCATCGATCGTACCAGCGCGCGACCCCCGGACGGTGTGACGCCGGCACGCCGGCGCCGGCTCGGCCCGCCGCCGGCGATCAGGTCGCGCTGGCCACCGACGGCGGCTCGACGTCGAGCGCCCAGCAGCAGAAGCTGAGCTCGTCGACGTCCTGCTCGATGAGCGCCGTCAGCGTCGTGCCACCGCCGTGGCCCGAGTCCCGGAGCGGCAGCAGGAGATACGGCCCGCCCTCGTCCGCTTCGGCCTGCAGCCGGGCGGCCATCTTGAGCGCGTCGTGCGGTCGCGCGATGCGGTCGTTCAGCGCCGGCACGAAGACCATCACGGGGTACCGGCGATCGCCTCTCACGTTGTGGTACGGCGAGTAGCCGGCGAGGTAGGCGCCTTCGACGGGATCGTCCGGCGAGCCATATTCGACGGTCGCGGCGCTCCCGGATCCGTACCTCGTGAACTGCAGCATGTCGAGGGTCGGCACGCGGCAGAAGACCGCTCCGAACGCCTCGGGTGCCTGCATGGCGGTCACGGCGACCAGCAGACCGCCGTTGCTGTTGCCGCGCGAGGCGAGCCGGGAGGGCGTCGTGTAGCCCGCCGAGACGAGCCAGCGCGCCGCCGCGATGTAGTCGTCGAAGGCGTTCTGCCGCCGCGTCTTGGTGGCCGCCTCGTGCCACGCACGGCCGTATTCGCCGCCGCCACGCACGTTGGCGTAGGCCAGCACGCCGCCCATCTGCAGCCAGGCGGCATTGCGGGCCAGGAAGCTCGGCTCGAACGAGATGTTGAAGCCGCCGTAGCCGCTCAGCCGCACCGGTCGCCGTCCATCGCGAGGCAGGTCGTTGGCGTGGACGATGAACATCGAGACCGACGTCCCGTCGGGCGACGAGTACCAGACCTGATCCGTCACGTACTCCGAGGCATCGAGCCCCCCATCCGGCACGTGGTAGGCGATGAGCTGGTCGGCCGCATAGTCGTAGCGGTAGACGGACGGCGGCTGGACCCACGATGTGAAGTCCAGCCAGACCTCGTCACCGCCCCATGCGCCGCTCATGCCGGTGTAGACGCCGGTCCCATCGTCATGGTCGACCGAACCGAGGGCCGGCAGGTCGAGGTCCCGAAGAAGGGTGCCGTCTTCGGCATGGATGCGCACCTGGTGCGACGCGGCGTGCGAGGACACCGCGTAGAGACGGCCGCCGATGCCGGTCACCGTCAGCAGCGTGTCCGGCCCTTCGGGGATCAGCGTCCGCCACTCGGTCGGCGCCGCCAGCGACGCGACACAGCAGCGGCCACGCGGCGCGTCGAGATCGGTGCGGATGAGCAGTGCATCGCCGATGACCTGGACGTGGTTGATCGACCGCATCTCCGGCGCCACCGGCAGCAGCGCTCCGTCAGCCAGGCGAAGGAGCCAGACCACGTTGGCATGCACGAAGTCCCACTCGACCAGGATCGCGAAGCGGCCGCACTCGCTGACCGACACGGAGCACCAGTACGACCGGGCGGGATCGTCACCGAAGACCCTGTCGGCCGCGACGCCCGACCCGAGCCGATGCTCGTAGATGGCGCTCGAGCTGCGCTCCTCGCCGGCGGGGACGTCGCCGGGCTCGGGGCTGGCCGCGTAGAAGAACCGCGACGAGTCGGGATGCCAGGCGACCGACTCGTGGCTCGTGCCGCGGGGTCGGTCGGCCAGCAGCCGCCCGGTCTCGACATCGAGCACCTGGATCAGCGCACCGTGCGTGCCGCCACGCGCGGTGCCGAATGCGACGTGCGCGCCATCGGGCGACGGCACGGCGAAGACGAGGACCTCGTCACTTGGCCACGCGTTGGGGTCGAGCACCGCCTCGAGCGGAGAGCCCGCATCGCGGCGCAGCATGAGCTTGAGCTTCTCGTCGCCGGCGTCGGCCTGCCAGACGAACTCGCGTCCCGGTGGTTCGGTTCGGATGGGGGCGGACCGCCGCTCGTAGCGCGCCGAGCGAGCGACCGCCGCCCGCAGCCAGTCACGTCCGGGCACCGCATCGAGGACGGCGCGTGTGGCGACCTCCTGCGCCGCGAGCCACGCCTCGGTCTCTGGGTCGTCGAGCCGCTCCATCCAGGCGTACGGGTCGTCATATCGTCGACCGTGCAGCGTGAAGCCGCTGGCCGGGTCGCGACGCGCCTTCGGGGATCGCGACGCTGGGTCAGGCCGCTTCATCGACGCCGGG
This sequence comes from uncultured Chloroflexia bacterium, assembly GCA_963777975.1. GTDB lineage: Bacteria > Chloroflexota > Limnocylindria > Limnocylindrales > CSP1-4 > CSP1-4. Next base: position 179,414 of record CAVZSO010000003.1, read on the forward strand.
GCTCGGTCGCCAGCCACGGTGAGCGCGCCATCCAGCCCGCCAGATCGGTCTCATGCAGCAGGCGCGTGCTCTGGCAACCAGGGCGCAGCGCGATCTCGTGCTCGATGGCCCGCAGGAAGTGTCGGTCGAAGGCCCCGCGCGGGAAGGCCCGCATGACGGCGGGACGGACGTCGTCCACGAGCTCGTAGCCGTCGCCTCGCACGTCCAGCCCCGTCGCGCGATCGAGGAGCACCGACTCGACGCCATCGTCGAGGCTGACGCCGGGCCGCATGTGCAGGACGATCGCGATGGCCGCCCGCTCGGCTGCCGCACGGTTCATCCCGACCCCGACGAGGAAACGACGCGCGATATCGGCGCCCGCCACTTCGAAGCACGTCGCGTTCGTCGGGATCCTCGTCAACGCCAGGTCGTGCATCAGCGAGGCGGTCCACAGGACCTGCCGGTCGAAGGCCCAGCCCTCGCCGGCGGCGATGGCAGCACCCCAGCAGTACGATCTTATCGAGTGCGCCAGCAGGTAGGCGGGCAGCGACTGGTGGGCCCAGCGCCAGGTCGCCGCGGAGACGCGGTCCCTGGGGACGACGATGCCCGCGATGGCGCGAGGGAGCGGCGGCAGCTCGGACACGATCTGGCGGCGGCCTCCGACAGCGACCGAAACCTAGCCCTCCACGACCGGATAGAGGGCAGTCCGATCGCCGGCCGAGGCGAGCGCCTTGCGGGCGTCGGAGAGCGTCAGCGGCTCGGTCACGGCACCGCCGTCCGGCCCGACGTGGAACCAGCGGAAGCCGTCGGCCATGGCGTCGCCCATGTGATGCATCGAGCCCGCCATGGGCGACCCTGCCCAGGTCGAGCCGTGCCCGCGGGCGATGGCCACGAGGTCGCCGAGCACCGCGCTGCTGGTCGCCTCGCCACCGGCACCAGGTCCCGAGATGCGCAGCCGTCCGATCGGCGTCCCGACCAGCTCGACGACGTTGGTGACGCCGCCGATCCGGGCCAGCGACTCATCGGCCGGGATGGCCACCGGCACCACGGCCGCGCCCACGACCCCGTCGGTGGCCCGTCGGGCGTAGGCGACGAGCTTGATGACCAGGTCCAGCTCGGCGGCGGCACTGATGACCTCGGCCGTCACGCCCGTGATGCCCGGTGCGCCATCGCCCGCGACCGCGGGCGATGCCAGGCGGATGGCGGCCACGTCCGGCCAATCGCCGAACGCCATCCGGACGAGGATGGCCAGCTTGTCGGCGGCGTCGCGACCCTCCACGTCGCCGCTCGGATCGGCCTCCGCGTAGCCACGGGCCTGGGCGTCGGCGAGGACGGTCGCGTAATCCCAGCCGCCCTCGGTCATCGCGGTCAGGATGAAGTTCGTGGTGCCGTTCACGATGCCGCTGATGGAGGTCCACGTGTTGGCCGCCAGGTCGGCGGCCATCGGACCCAGGATGGGGATGCCGCCGCCGACCGCGGCCTCGAAACGGAGTGACGCGCCGGTGCGCCGCGCCTCGGCCTCCAGCTCGGCGCCACGCCGGGCCAGGAGCGCCTTGTTGGCCGTCACAACCGACCGGCCGGCCCGCAATGCGTCGGCGATGAGATCGCCGGCTGGCTCGAGGCCACCGAGCAGCTCGACCACCACGTCGATGGCTGGGTCGCTCGCGATCGTCGCCAGGTCGGCACTGCGCGGGATGCCCCGCGGGATCTCGACCATGCGTGTCCGCTCCGGATCGCGGACGCCGACTGCGGCCAGATGGATCGGTCGGCCGCCCGTGGCATGCGCCAGGTCGGCGCCGCGCTCCATGAGGGCGTGCGCGACCGCTCCGCCGACCGTGCCCGAGACCGAGGACAGCGACCTTGAGGGGCTGGCGGGCAGGCGTTCGAGGTGTCATCGCTCGATCGTAGACCTTTGCGAGCGCGGTGCGCTGCTAGACTCGCCGGCCATGAGCCCGGAGTCTGCCCCGTCTGCCGCTGCGCCCGCCGCCCGCGGGCAGCGCGAACGCGTCTTCAGCGGCGTCCAACCGTCGGGACTGCCGCACGTCGGCAACTACCTGGGCGCCTTTCGTAACTACATCGCGATGCAGGAGACCCACGATGCGATCTACTGCATCGTGGACTACCACGCCCTGACCACGACCCACGACTCCGAGCTCATCCGGCGCAACACCCACGAGATGGCGCTCGGCCTGCTCGCCCTTGGCCTCGATCCCGAGCGCTCGGTCCTCTTCCGGCAGTCGGACCGCCCCGAGCACGTCGAGCTGTCGTGGCTCTTCGCCAGCGTTACGCCGGTCAGCTGGGTCGAACGGACGCCGTCGTTCAAGGAGAAGAAGCGGAACCAGCCGGATGACGTCAACCACGCCCTGCTGACCTACCCCATCCTGCAGGCCGCGGACATCGCCATCTATCACGCCCGCTACGTGCCGGTCGGGCGCGACCAGGCCGCCCACCTCGAGCTGTCGCGCGAGATCGTCCGTGCGTGGAACCGTCGCTACGGGGCCTATTTCGTCGAACCGGAGGCGGTCTTCACCGATTCGCCGATGGTCCTGGGCACGGACGGCGTGCAGAAGATGTCCAAGTCGCTGGGCAACGTGGTCGAGATCTTCGCCCAGCCCGAGGTCGTCCGGAAGCAGGTCATGTCGATGGTCACCGACACGCAACGCATCAAGCGCACGGACCCCGGGCGTCCGGAGGTCTGCAACGTCTGCCAGCTGCAGCGGTTCTTCGGCGATGACTACGAGGCGCTCTGGGAGGGTGAACGGACGGCGGCCACCGGCTGCGTCGACATGAAGCGCCTGCTGGCCGATCGGATGCTCGACCGCTTCGCCGAGGCCCGCGAGCGCCGAGCGGACCTCGCGGCGCGACCGGGGTACGTCGAGGACGTCCTACGCGCCGGCGCCGAGCGGCTGGCGCCGATGGCGCGCGAGACCCTGCGCGAGGCCCACGACCGCATGGGGCTGGGCCCGATCCGCTGACCCTGCTGCGTCGACGTCGCCGGCTGCGGAGGGCCACTGCGGGTGCCGCTGCTGGCTATGCCGGCGCTAGACTGCGACCATGATGAGCCAGATGTCGGGGCGGGACAGGCGCTGGCTGAGCGCGCTGCTGGTGCTCGGCACGCTGACCGTGGCGCTGATCCTCATCGATCAGATCGCCGGCGTGCTGACCTACTTCAGCGACATCATCCTCATCTTCTTCCTGGCCTGGCTGCTCGCATTCATCCTGGCGCCGGTGCCGGATGCCGCTCACCGCTGGGCACCGCGCCTGCCGCGTCTGATCGTCGTCGTCATCACCTATCTGGCCCTGCTGCTCGGCCTCTTCCTCCTGACGCTCTTCACGGCGCAGGTCCTCGCGAGCTCCATCACGTCGTTCGTCGAGAGCCTGCCACAGCTCATCGACAACCTGCCCGGCTTGCTCGCGCCGTGGCAGGGCTTCCTCGACCAGTTCGGATTGCGTATCGACCTCGAGGCGACGGCCCAGGCGATCCTGGCCGCGGCCGGCAACCTGGGAGGGACGATCGTCCAGCCGCTGACCGACATCGCGCTCGCCAGCATCGGGGTGCTGGGCAACCTGATCCTGGTGCTCATCTTCTCGCTCTACATCGTGGTCGACCGCGACAACATGCTCGACTTCTCGCAGCGCCTCGTGCCCGAGCGCTACATCGAGGAGTTCCGCCTGCTGCGCGTCAGCGTGGCCCGCTCCTTCGGTGGCTTCCTGCGCGGCCAGGCCATCCTGGGGCTGATCTACTTCTTCGTCGCGCTGGCCTGCCAGCTCGTGCTCGGCCTCCAATACACAGCCGCGTCAGCGGTCCTCTCTGGTGCGCTCATGGCCATCCCGTTCTTCGGGCCGTTCGTTGCCTGGATGCCGCCCGTCATCGTGGCCGCGCTGACGGCGCCGGACCAGGTCGTGCCGGCCATCCTGATCATGGTCATCGGCATGCTGCTCGAGCTGAACCTCGTGCAGCCGCGCGTCATGTCGGGCACGGTCGGGATCAGCCCGCTGGTGGTCCTCGCCTCGGTCATCATCGGCATCAAGATCGCGGGCCTGGCCGGCGCCGTGTTCGCCGTGCCCATCGCCGCCGTGCTCTCGAGCTTCTTCTTCTTCTACCTCGACCGCTACCGCCCCAAGCCGAGCGGGGTCCCGGCGACCGACGCAACGCCGGCCGTCGACGCCGATCCTGCCCGGGCGCCCACCAGCGGCTGAGGTACAGCGCGACGATCCACCGACCCTGGGCCGGCCGCTGGTCGCCGGACCCGGCGCCGAGCGGGCCCTACGACCGGCAGCCGAGCGGCCTTACGACCGCCGCTTCCGGAGATCCGCGATGATCTCGCGAGCAGCGTTCTGGCCCGGCCCGCCCGTCACGCCGCCACCGGGATGGGCGCCGGAGCTGCATAGATAGAGGCCGTCGACCGGTAGCCGATAGCGCGCGTGGCCGAAGAGCGGCCGCCACAGGAAGAACGAATCGAGGGTCGGCTCGGCATGCAGCGGGTGACCGCCGCTGAGACCGAAGTCGCGCTCGAGGTCGAGCGGTGTCAGGACCTGGCGCGCCGTGACCAGCCCGCCGATGCCGGGCGCCACCGACTCCAGGACCTCCATGACCTGGCTGCCGAGCGCCTCTCGAGCGTCGTCCCAACCGCCTTCGCGCAGCTGGTATGGCGCGTACTGGGCGATGACGCTCATGACCTGGGTCCCGTCGGGTGCGCCATCGACCAGGCTCGGATCGACGAGCGAGGGGATGGTCGCTTCGATGATCGGCGTCTCCGAGGGGCGCCCGTACTTGGCAGCGTCGAAGGCCCGCTCGATAGCATCGATGCCGGGAGCGACGACGATCCGGCCCCGGAGCCGGCGCGGGTCATCCTCGGCAGCCGGAAAGGTCGGCGTCCCGGCGAGGACCAGGTTGACCTTCGCCACGACCCCCGGCTGCCGGATGTTGCCGGCTCGCCAGCGCATCGACGGCCCCACCGTGACGGGATCGACGAGCTCGACGAGGGTCCGCCTGGCGTCGGTGCCAGAGACCACCGCACGGGCCTCGATGGCCTCGCCGGAGGTCAGCACGACGCCCGTCGCGCGACCATCGACCGTGCTGATGGACGTGACCTCGGCCTCGGTTCGGATCTCGACGCCGAACGAGCGTGCCGCCGCCGCCAGCGCGTCCGCCAGGGCGCCAGGGCCACCGCGTGCGTAGAGCGTCTCGCCAGCCGCGCCCCCTTCGTTGCCGGCGCTGTCAGTGAGCAGGACCGCCGTCGAGCCACCCGACCAGGGACCGAGGTGCGCGTAGCGGACGCCGCGCCAGGCGATGGCCGCCTGCAGCGCATCGGTCTCGAATGCCTCGGCCACGAAGTCGGCGACGGCCATCGGCAGGACCCGAAGGAGCGTCCGAGCGTCGAGCTTGCCCAGACCGCGGTACGTCCGCCCGAGCTTGAGGCCGGCCAGCGCATCACCGAAGCCCGGGCTGGTGATGTCGGGCGGCGTTTCCTCGCCCAGCTCGGCCAGGAAATGGCCGAGCGCGCGGACCTGCCGCTCGAAGGCCGGGTAGGCCTGGGCATCCTTCGCCGAGCGTCGCTCGAGACCCTCCACCGTCGCCGCCACGTCGCCGAAGAGCGTCACCGCCGAGCCATCCGGCGAGGGTGCGAAGACACGCACGATGGGCGACAGGAACGACAGGCCATGGGCCCTCAGGTCGAGGTCGCGGACGACGGAAGGCCGCAGGCGGCCGATGGTGTGGGCCAGCGTCGGGACACGAGCGCCCGGCGCCAGCTCGCTGGTGTCGACGGCGCCGCCGACGCGGTCGCGCCGCTCGACGACGAGCGTGCGCAGGCCGGCCTTGCCCAGGTACGCGGCGCTGACGAGGCCGTTGTGACCTCCGCCGACGATGACGGCGTCGTAGCGCGCGCTCATCTCAGGCCACCTTCCGGCCGCGTGATCGAAGCAGCTCGAGGGCGGCCAGGCGCCCGTTGGCGCCCATGATGCCGCCGCCGGGATGGGTCGACGAGCCGCACAACCAGAGGTCCTTGATGGGCGTCCGGAAGCGCGCGTAGCCGGGCACGGGGCGGCTGAAGAAGAGCTGCTCGAGGGACAGCTCACCCTGGAAGATGTTGCCCTCGGTGAGGCCCGTGATGCGCTCGATGTCGAGCGGCGTGTGGACCTGGCGGCCGATGATGATGTCGCGGATGTTCGGGGCCCGCTCGGCGATGGTGTCGATGACCGCGTCGCCGAAGGCTTCGCGCTGGTCGTCCCACGTGCCGAGGCTGGGATCGAGCTTGTACGGGGCGTACTGGACGAAGCAGCTGATGACGTGCTTGCCCGGCGGCGCCATGGTCGGATCGACGAGGGTCGGGATGATCATGTCGATGTAGGGATGCTGGCTGAAGCGGCCGTACTTGGCGTCGTCATAGGCGCGTTCCATGTACTCGACCGAGGGGCTGAAGCTGATGGCACCGCGCAGGTGCTCGCCCTCACCCGGCAGGCAGGTGAAGTCGGGCAGCCGGTCGACGGCGAGGTTGACCTTGCCCGACGAGCCACGGAACTTGAAGCGCTTGACCTCGGCCTCGAACTCGGGCGTCAGCGTGCCCGGCTCCAGGAGCTGCAGGAACGTGCGCCGGACGTCGGTCGAGGCGAGCACGGCCGAGGCGGCGATCTCCTCGCCACTCTCGAGGACGACGCCGGTGGCTCGACCGCCCTTGGTCAGGATGCGCGCGACCGGTGCCTCCGTGCGGATCTCCGCGCCCAGCGAGCGCGCGGCGGAGGCGACGGCCTGGCTCACGCCGCCGGTGCCACCCTTGGGGATCCCCCAGGCACGAAAAGCGCCGTCGATCTCGCCCATGTAGTGGTGCAGCAGGACGTAGGCCGTGCCCGGTGACTTGACGCCGAGGTAGGTCCCGATGATGCCCGAGGCCGACATCGTGGCCTTCAGCGGATCCGTCTCGAACCACTGGTCGAGGAAGTCGCTGGCGCTCATCGTCATGAGCTGCACGAAGACCGCCTGCTGGCGCTCGGGCAGCTGCTGGAACGCGCGCGCCAGGCCAGCCAGGGGCAGGAACTCGCGCGGGTCGCGACCGGTCGGGTCGGGCGGCACGATGCCCAGGATGGGCTTGATGAACTTGGCCATCTCGACCATCAGCTGGCCGTACTCCTCGTACGCCTCGGCGTCCGAGGCGCTCCAGCGGCGGAGCTCGCGCATCGTCCGGCCGTGGTCGTTGACCCGCCACAGGTAGTCGCCGTCGAGCGGCGTGAAGGTGCCATCGAGGGGCAGGATGTCGAGCCCGTGCTGCGGCAGGCGCAGATCGCGGATGATCTCGGGCCGCAAGAGGGAAACGACGTAGGAGAACGCGCTGAAGCGGAAGCCGGGCACGATCTCCTCGGTCACCGCCGCGCCGCCGAGCACGTGACGCGACTCGAGCACGAGGGTCTTCATGCCAGCGCGGGCGAGGTAGGCCGCGCTGATCAACCCGTTGTGGCCGCCGCCGATGATGACCGCGTCGTAGCGCTCGGCCACGTGGTCCTCCGGACTATCCAGACTGCATACGATTCATGCAAGTCTAGCCGACCGGCGACGGTCCCCGCCGGTGCCAGCGGGTGGCGGATGCTTCAGGCGGCGCTCGTGCTGATGACGGTCGGACGGCGCTTGCGAGCCGGTCGCCGGCCATCGGTCAGCGGCACCGGCGAGGCTTCGGCGCGCCCCCGATCGCGGCCGGCGGCGACCCGGATATCGAGCTCGGCGAGCTCGGTGTCGGCGACAGGGTGCGCGAAGTAGAAGCCCTGTCCATAGGTGCAGCCAAGGACGCGCATACGGGCCGCCTGTTCGGCGGTCTCGATGCCTTCGGCGACCGTCTGGATGCCGAGCGAGCGGCCCATGGCGACGATGGCACCGGCCAGGGCGGCCGACTTCGAGTCGCCGTCGGCGATCTCCACGAACTCGCTGGCGATCTTGAGGATGTCGACTGGGAACTGTCGAAGGTGGCTGAGCGAGAAGTAGCCGGTGCCGAAGTCGTCGATGACGACCTGGACGCCGAGGCCACGGAGCGACTCGAGCGTCTCGATGGTCGACGGGGTCGCCTTGAGGAGCGCCGTCTCGGTGATCTCCAGCTTCAGTCGGCCGGCTTCGAGGCCCGCGTCCGTGAGCGCTTCTTCGACCGCCTCGACGAAACCGGGCTGCTGGATCTCGCGCGCGGAGACGTTGACGCACAGGAAGACCGCGCGTCGCTCGGGTCCCCAGCCAGCGGCCTTGCGACAGGCCTCTCGCAGGACCCAGCGGCCGATGGGCAGGATGGCGCCGTTCTCCTCGGCCAGCTCGATGAACTCGCCGGGCGAGACGAGCCCGCGCTCCGGATGCTGCCAGCGGACAAGGGCCTCGACACCGGCGAGACGGCGGGAGTCGAGGCGGACGATGGGCTGATAGACGACCCGCAGCTGCTCCAGCTCGACGGCCCGCTGGAGCTGCGCGCCGAGCTCGTGGCGCTCGCGGATGACGGCGTGCATGCCAGGATCGAAGACGGCGAAGCCGGCCTTGCCGTTGGCCTTGGCGAGGTACATCGCGACGTCGGCGTTGCGGACGACATCGACCGCACTCTCACCGGCATCGCGCGCGCTGGCGATGCCGATGCTGGCGGAGGTCGTGACGTGGTTGTCGCCGATGAGATAGGGCGCGCGGAGCTCGCGCGTCAGGCGCTCGGCCATCGCCCGCGACCGGCTGAGGTCCGACGCGTCCTCGGTCAGGATGGCGAACTCGTCGCCACCGAGTCGGGCCACCAGGTCGCCCTCGCGGACCGAGTCGGAGATGCGCTCGGTGACCGCGACAAGGAGCGCATCACCAGCCGCGTGGCCGAGGGTGTCGTTGACGACCTTGAAGTCGTCGAGGTCGATGAACAGCACCGCGCTGACCTTGGACTTCGAGGTGACCGGAGCGGAACGGGCGACGTCGAGGACGCGCTCGAGACTGGCTTGGAAGGTGAGCCGGTTGGCCGCTCCTGTCAGGGAGTCGCGCTCGGCCAGGTCCTGGACGTGGCGCAGCAGGACGGCGTTGCGCAGGTTGAGGGCGGCGATGGCGCAGAGCTGACTGACGACCGAGGCGACACGGCGCTCGATGCCCAGGACAGCCCGCGAGCGATGCTCCAGGACGACCGCGCCGAGGGCCCGGCCATCGGCCACCATGGGCGCGATCAAGAGGCGCTCCGCGCCGGGCATGGTCGCCGCCAGGGCGGGGTTGCGCATGGGATCGAGGCGACGGACGGCGAGCAGCTCCTTGCGCTCCCAGGCTGCCTGGATGACCGCGTCCGGCGTCATGGGCGAGGTCGGCACGGGCGACGTGCCACGCGTGGCGAGGATGATCATCTGCTCGTCGGACGCGGCAACGATCGAGTCCGCGGGCGAAACCGAAGTGATCGGCCAAGCCCTCGAGGACGATCTGCGACTGGCGCACCGGATCGGTCACCTCGTCGAGTCGAGCGCCGACGTCGACCAGCGCCTGGAGGTCGGCCCGCCGCTGGCGAAGCTCGCGCTCGTTCACGGCCGAGAACGCGGATGTCGCCAGCGCGAACAGCCAGAAGGAGGTCACGTTGAGGACGGGCATCGTCTCGAACTCGATGGCTCGACCGGGGACCACGTCGACCGGCGGGATGAGCTGGGCCGCCTGGGCATAGAGCACGACGAAGAGCAGCAGCGAGTCCCACAGAGCGACCTTCAGCCCGGTCCGATACGAGGCCAGCAGCGAGACAGCCACGAGCTGCAGGTAGATCAGGAAGCGGATGGGGCTCTGGGTGCCGCCGGTCGCGTACATCGCCCAGGCCAGGTACAGCCCATCGGCCAGCAAGGCAAGGGTGACGAGGCCATATCCAAAGCGCGTATAACGTCGACGAGCAAGCTCGACGATCACGGCGCCAACGACGTACACGCCGCTGCCGACAGCAAGGACGCTGAGCGAGAGTCCCAGCGCCTCGGGCCGCATGACGGCCCAGGTCATGACGATGACGGCCATCGCGATGCGCAACCAGAGCAGGTAGGTCATCCGGTCACTGAGGGCCGAATGATCGGCACGCTCATGGCTGGTCATGGGATCTCGCGCTCCTCGACGAAGGGGATGACGATCTCGGCACCGGCGGCGGGTCCATTGCGCAGCTTCGGATCTCGTCGATCGAGCCGGTGCTGGACGAAGAGGAAGAGCACCACCGCCAGCATCAATGCGAGCGGGAAGGTGAAGGTCTGGGCGACCGCCTGGACTGCCTCCGGCTGGACGGACGCCCGGACCTGGTCGGCGACCCGAAGGACGATGCCGCCGACGATCCCGACCGGCTCGAGGAACGAGGCGTGGGAGATGCCCGCCGGGAGGGTCGCTGACCCGCCCGTCGGTGGTTCATCTCCGGCTGCTGCCGGGTCGTCGGGATCCTCGTCGGCGGTGCCGATGGCGAAGCCTGGAGAGGGCGCAGCGGCATCCCCGGCCGGATCGTCACGCTCACCGGTCAGCGCCGGGCCGGGGGCCGTGCCCGGTGGCGGTGGTTCGGAAGCCGCCTGGGCGGCGGCAGCGGGCGCGTCGGTCGCCGCCGGTTCGGGCGTGGGCACCTGGGTCAGGCTGGGCACCCGGGTCGGGCTGGGCGACGGCGACGGGCTCGGGCTGGGCGACGGTGATGGCGTCGGCGACGGCGACGGGCTCGGGCTGGGCGACGGTGATGGCGATGGCGACGGACTTGGGCTCGGCGACGGCGAGGTGGTCGGCGAGGGCGACGGCGACGGGCTCGGGCTGGGCGACGGCGACGGTGATGGCGATGGCGACGGACTCGGGCTCGGGGTCGGTGACAGGTCCGGGCTCGGCGTCGACGCGGGGCTTGGCGTTGGCGACGGATCCGACTTCGGGTCGGGCGGCGGAGGGTCGCCGGTCGTCACGTGCTCGACCACGTCGACGCGATCGTCGAGCTCGGGATCGCCGACGGGCTCCTCGCACTGCCCACTGCCGCCGGCGATGAGCGCACAGATGACGTCGGTCCCGACCTGGGCGCTACGAAACGTGATCGAGCAGACACCGTCGTCGCCGGTGTCGCAGGCATCGGCCGGGCTGTTGCCGGGCGGGTTCGGGTCGTTGGGGCTGCCGGCCACGAAGTAGAAGCGGACATGGGTGTCCGTGTCAGGGCCGGCGAAGAGGTTGCCGTCCTCGTCGTAGACCCGAGCCGTGAGCACGACGTCGGTCCCGGCGTCATCGTTGCCGTGCTCGGGCGACAGGTCCACGGAGGTGGCGGATGCGGCGATGGCAGGCCGTGCGAACCACGCTCCGGGCGCGATGGCCACCATGGCCAGCGCCGCGAGGATGCCTACCCCCACCCGCGCCGTCGTCTTCGGCTGGATCTGTCGCATGCCGGTCCTATGAGTCGTTCGTCCCAGGGCGGGATGCCCCGGATGTCGGGGAACGTAGCCGCCTTCGGGCGTGCGACCGAGAGGGAAACTCGTCCGGGGGGCGCGGTCGTCGCGGTGGGCCTGTGCCGCCTGGCACCGGGTGGTGCCCGGAACGTCCCGGTCCGGGCACCGCCGAAGGTCCCGGCGGTGGGGCGCTCTGGTCGACTGCGGTGGGCTCCGGTCCGGCACTCAGGCAGCCGGTCGGCGAGCATCCACCGTGCATAGGAATCATGCATACTCGGTCCCGCAGCCCGTCAAGGAGCCCGAAGACCCGTGAGCGTCGGCACCCCGTTCCATCCGCGCACCTCGGCCCTCAACCGGAAGCAGCAATGGCGGGAGTGGTCCGGCTACTACGCCGCCAGCGTCTATGCCGACTTCCACGACATCGAATACAACGCCATCCGCGAGGCGGCCGCGCTGATCGACGTCAGCCCGCTCTTCAAGTACGTCGTGCGAGGGCGCGACGCCGAAGCCCTCGTCGACCGGGTCATCACCCGGGACGCGACCAAGCTGCAGGTCGGCCAGGTCTTCTACAGCCCGTGGTGCGACGAGCACGGCAAGGTCATCGACGACGGCACCATCCACCGGCTCGGCGAGACCGAGTTCCGCTGGACCGCCGCCGATCCGCAGCTGCGCTGGCTGCGCATGAACGCGGCTGGCCTCGAGGTCGAGATCGAGGAGGTCACCGAGTCGCTGGCCGCGCTCGCCCTCCAGGGCCCGCAGAGCCGCGCGGTGCTCGAGACCGCCAGCCACGAGTCGTTCACCGACCTGCGCTACTTCCGTCGCCGCGCCACCAAGATCGGCCGTGTCGCGGTCGACGTCTCTCGTACGGGCTACACCGGGGACCTCGGCTACGAGCTGTGGCTGCCGGTGGACAAGGCCTCGGCGGTCTGGGACGCGCTGCTCAAGGCAGGCGCCGATCACGGGATCCGGCCAGCCGGCATGCTCGCCCTGGACGTCACACGGCTGGAGGCCGGTCTCATCCTGCTCGAGGTCGACTACACCTCGGCCCGTCACGCCATGAACCCCGAGCAGAACTATTCGCCGTTCGAAGTCGGCCTCGGGCGCCTGGTCACCTTCGACAAGGCCGACTACGTGGGCCGTCGTGCGCTGATGGCCGAGCAGGCCGGCGGCGGGCCGGCGCGCCGCCTCGTCGGCCTGACCCTCGACTGGTACGGCATCGAGGGGCTCTTCAGCGCCCAGGGTCTGCCGCCCGCCATCTCGCCGACCGTCGATCGCTCGCCGGTCCCCGTCTTCGCGCCCGGCCGGGGCCAGGTCGGCAAGGCGACCAGCCATGGCTGGAGTCCCATCCTCAAGCAGGCCATCGCGCTGGCGTCGGTGCCACCGACCTATGAGCGACCCGGCTCGCAGCTGGAGATGGAGTGGACGGTCGAGGGCCGCCGGGGCCGCGTGGCCGCGACGGTCACCGAGCTGCCCTTCCTCGACCTGCCCAGGAAGCGCAGCTGAGCCCGACCGGCGCCCTTCCCACGACCGTCACGTCCCCGCCCAAGACCACCGCCCGAGGACCCCGATGACCGACCGATACCAGGCATTGCGACCGACCATCGACCAGCGGCTGCCGCGTTGGATCGAGGAGCTGGCCGACTTTTGCCGCATCCCTTCCGAGGCGAACGACCTCGTCGCCCTGCGCCAAGCTGCCGAATGGAGCGCGACGCGGCTGCGCAGCCTCGGGGCCACGGTCGAGCTCGTCGAGCTGCCCGACCGCCCGGACGTGCCGCCGCTCGTCGTTGGCGAGATCGGCAGCGGACCGCGGACCATCAATGTCGTCCAGCACTACGACGTGCAGCCGGCGGCACCACATGACCTGTGGACGACGCCGGCCTACGAGCCGGCCGTGCGCGATGGTCGGCTTTATGCCCGTGGCGCGACCGACAACAAGGGCGAGATGCTGTCGCGTGTCTGGGGCATCGAGGCCTACCTGGCGACCATCGGTCCCCTGCCCTGCCGGGTCCGGTTCCTCGTCGAGGGCGAGGAGGAGTCAGGCAGCGAGCATCTCGACGCGCTGCTCGACGAGCGTCCGGACCTGCGCCTTGCCGATGGCGCGCTCATCGAGGGTGGCGGCGTGGACGCGCTGGGTCGACCGGTCCTGACCGCTGGCGCGCGCGGCGGTGTCTCGGTCGAGCTGGTCGCACGCATGCTCACGTACGACGCCCACTCGAGCCTGGCCACGATGCTCCCCAGCGCTCCGGTCCGACTCGTGCTCGCCCTGGCCTCGCTGTACGACCGCGATGGCGTGCCGGACTGGCCGGGGCTGGAGACCGGTGCCCGCGCCCCGACCGCCGCCCAGCTGGCGGCGGTGGCGGCCCTGCCGACCGAGGATCTCGACGCCATCAAGGCCGAGTACGGGGTGACGGCCTTCCTCGGTGGCCGCGAGGGCACCGCCGCCTGGCATGCCGATGTCTTCGCCGTGACCTGCAACATCCAGGGGCTCTGGTCGGGCTATACCGGCCCAGGGGGCAATACGATCCTGCCCGCCGAGGCGCACGCGCGGCTCGACATGCGCATCATCCCCGACCAGGATCCGGCCGCCGTCCTGGCCGCCCTGCGAGCCCACCTCGACGCGCAGGGTTTCGGCGACATCGAGATGACCTCGTTCGAGGGCTCCGAACCCGCCTACTGGTCGGACATCGAGGATCCCATCGTCGACGCGGCGGCGACCGTCTCCGAGACCGTCTTCGGCAAGCCGGCGCTGCGCTTCGTGGCCATGTCCGGCATCGTGCCCATGCACCAGGTCTGCGCCCGCCATGGCGTGCCCATGACGACGCTCGGCGGCGCGGCCGAGGATTGCCGCGCCCATGCGCCGGACGAGAACTACCCGCTCCAGGGCGCCGCCGACGCGGCCGAGGTCACCGCCCGCTTCCTGGACGCCTTCGCCGAGCAGGGCTGACTCGCGTCGCACCCTGGCGGTCCAGGATCGCGCCCCATCGCCTCCAGCGAGACAGGGTCGGGCGACTACGAGCGGCGGACGAGCGCCGGGTCGACGCCATAGACGGACCGGATCCGCTCGTCCGAGAGGACGTCGTCGGGAGGCCCGTCGGCGACGATGCGGCCATGGTCGAGGAGCACCAGGCGGGGGAAGAAGTGGGCCGCCAGGGACAGGTCGTGGAGGACGGCGATGACGCCGACGCCGTCGCGCTCGTTGAGCGTCGACCAGCAGCTCCATCACGTCGACCTGATGACGGAGGTCGAGGTGCACGGTCGGCTCATCGAGGATGAGCACGCGTGGCGCTTGGGCCAGGGCCATGGCCAGCACGACCAGCTGTCGCTCGCCGAGCGACAGCCGCCGCGCATCGCGACCGACGAGGTCCTCGATGCCGACCCGCTCGATGGCGGCCCCGATGGCACGGTCGTCGCTGTCCCGAAGGCCTCGGAAGGGGTGCTCATGCGGGATCCGGCCCAGCGCCACGACATCCTCGACGCGGGCCGCGAAGGGCAGGCTGACCTCGCCCGGTACGACCGCCACCCGGCGCGCCAGCGACTCGCGGCTGTAGCTCTCGAGCGGCTGGCCGTCGAGCCGGACGGCCCCTCGCCGTTCCGGGGCGTGCCCGGTCAGGATCCGCAACAGGCTCGACTTGCCGGCGCCGTTCGGTCCCAGGATCGCCACGCGCTCGCCGGTCCCGATGACCAGGTCGACGTCGTCGAGGACGGTGCGCGCCCCGTACGCGAGCCCGACCCCGAGCAGGTCGAAGCCGTCGTTCGTCGGGCGCCCGATCGCCAGCCCGCGTGCCGGCGCCTCCGTCGCACCGCTCGACGAACGCTCTGCGTCCTGGAGGCTCGAGGCGACCATCGTCAGACCTCGTAGCCGGCGCGAGATCGGCGCAGGATGATCAGGAAGAACGGCGCGCCGACGACGGCGGTGACGACGCCGACGGGCAGCTCGCCCGGGATCCGCGCGACCAGATCGGCGAAGGTCAGGAAGGCGGCCCCGACCAGCGCCGAGAGCGGCAGCACGAGCCGCGCGTTGGGTCCCACCAGCAGGCGCACCACGTGGGGCACGATGAGACCGACGAAGCCGATCAGGCCGCTGACGGCGACCGCCGCCGCCGTCACCAACGACGCCAGGCCGAGCAGGATGGCGCGCTCGCGCCGCACGTTCATGCCCAGGTTCGCCGCTGTCTCCTCGCCCAGCAACAGGGCGTTGAGGCTGCGCGCTCGGAGCAGGATGAGGACCGAGCCGATGACCACCAGCGGCGCCGCGGCGGCCAGCTGCGGCCACGAGGCGCCGGAGAAGCCGCCGAGGAGATAGAAGACGATCTGGCGCAGCTGCGCGCCCGAGGCGTACATGGCGATCGACAGGCCGGCGGCGAGCAACGAGCCGACGGCGTAGCCGGTCAGGAGCAGCGCGGTCAGCGAGCTCAGGCTGGTCGTGCGGGCCAGACGCCAGACGACGGTCACGGCGATGAGCGCGCCGCTGAACGCGAGCAGGTGGATGAGCCCGAAGCCGAGCCAGGCGACGCTGACCGGGATGAGCACGGCGATGGCCGCGCCGAGCGCCGCGCCGGAGGCCGTGCCGAGGACGTAGGGATCGGCCAGGGGATTGCGCAGCAGGCCCTGGAACGTCGTGCCGGCAACGGCCAGGCCGGCCCCGACCACGGCCGCGGTCAGCACCCGCGGCAGACGCAGGTCGACGACGATCGTCTCTGCGGACGCCGGCCAGGCGGTGGTCACCGGCCAGCCCAGGCGCTGGGCCAGGATGCCGATGGTGTCACCGACGGGCACGGCGATGTTGCCGAAGGCGACGCCGGCCACGATGGCCACCGCCAGCGCCGCCAGGGCCCCGAGGCCGACCGCGACCGGCCGATGTCGAACGGCCTCGAGCCGCCCGACGCGCAGCGCCGGGCGTGCATCGGTGGCAGCGCCTGCGCTCATGCTCCCGCGGTCGGTGGCATCGCTCGCCTGGCGGCCCGGATCACGGCGCCGGGCTGGGCAGGACGAGGTCGGGGTGGATGGCCAGGGCCAGGGCCGCCAGCCCGTCGGCCAGCCGCGGGCCGGGTCGGGTGACGACGATGTCGTCGACCGGCCGGATGGCGCCCGACTTGACGGCGGTCATGACGTTCCAGCCCGGTCGCGCGACGACCTGGTCGACGGTCGTGCCGTAGTTCGCATCTCCGAGGACGATGACCTCCGGATCCGCGTCGACGAGGCGCTCGAGCGAGAGGCTCGAGACCGTCGGTGAGCCGGTCGTGATCGGCTCACCGCCGGCCAGCGTGATCATGTCGGCGACGAACGAGTCGTCGGTCGGTCCGTACAGCTCGGGGTCCGCGCCCAGCTCGTAGAACGTCCGTGGCTGGGGCACGGCGGCGGCGGCGGCCGAGATGTCGTCGATGCGTGCCTGCATGGCGCCCGTCATCGCCTCGGCCTCGTCGCCCTTGCCGATGGCGTCGCCGATGAGCTGGATGTCGTCGAGCACGCCGGGCACGTCCTCGGGATAGAGGACGATGACGGGGATGCCGAGCTCGCGGATGCGGGCGATGTCGGCAGGCTTGTTGAGGCCGTTGCCGGCCGCCAGCACGAGGTCCGGGTCCGACGCGACGAGCTGTTCCATGTTCACGCCGTCGAACGTGGCCACGTCGGGCAGTGCCGCGGCCTCGGCCGGGAAGTCGTCGGAGGCGGTGCCACCCACGAGCCGATCGCCGGCCCCCAGCGCGTAGACGGTCTCGGTGTTCGCGGGCGACAGGCTGGCGATGCGCAGCGGCTCGGCCTTGATGCTGACCGACGTCTCTTCGTCGTCGACGAGCGTGATCGGGAAGGCGGCTGCGGCCGGACTGGGCGAGGCCGCCGTCGGGACCGGCTGGATCTGCGGACTCTGGCTCGCCGTGCCGCCGGTCGTGCACGCCGCGAGGAGGAGCGCCGCGGCTGCGATGGCGACAGCGCCGGGGATCGAACGCTCCCGCCTGGTCTGCATGGCGGGGGTCGATGGTCGGGATCGTCGCACGGTGGGTGCCTGCCCTTTCTCTCGAAGGCTCGAGCACGATCAGGGCCCGGCGACCGGACTTCCAGCCTTCGACGACGTGTCGACGCGCTGGTCACCGTAGCGGGACTGTGCCGGAGTTCCACCGGCTTCGCGGGATCCCGTGATCTGGATCTTGGGTTGTCGTCCGCAGTCTACATCCGCCGGGGCGACGGGCCACGCGGCCGGTAAGCGGCCGGTAAGCGTCGCCGGCGAGACTGCTCGCGACCGCCCTCCTCCCGCCAGATCGAGCCGCCGGAGGAGGTTCAGCGACATGGTCGAGGCACGCTGGTGGCATCGACTCGGACCGCCCCTCGCCGCATTCGCCGTCACGCTGGTCATCGCGGTGGCACCCGTCCGCGCCGACTACCAGGCGAGCGTGTACTCGAACGTCACGGCGTTCGATGCCTGCGATGGGACGAGCGACACGATCTCGGCGGACATCAAGCTCGTCGCCCGCGACGCGTACCGCTACTTCGGCTACACGACGACGACGTATGCCCGCGACACGTTCACGAAGGCCAAGGTCCTGGCCCGCAATCCGACCGACGCCGGCGTCTACGTCCACAGCCACGGCGACTTCTACGGCGCCAACGACATCCAGGGCTTCCGCGACGATGGCGGCGACTGCACGCAAGCCATCGTCTATGCGACCGAGATCAAGAAGGGGCGCAAAGGCGGCGCCAACCTCGTGGTCATGTCGACCTGCCACCTCGGCGAGGCGGGTCGCAATGGCTACGCCTCGATGTCCGAGGTCTACGGCATCGAGCGCAAGCGCAGCGACCCGTCGGGCGGTGGCTATCGCGGGCCGGAGTTCTACCTCGGCTACCGGGGCTTGGCCTGGACGGCCGACCAGCTGCGCTTCGAGCGGGCCCTCTTCGACTACGCCACGCACGGCAAGAACCTTGGCGATGCCTTCAAGCTGGCCGATGGCCGACGACACCATCCGCTACGCGACCGACCCGACCTGGTTCGGGACCTACACCTACTCCGGTCGCCCGTCGCCGGTCCTCCCCTGCGAACTGTGCCTCTGAGGTTCCGACGATGCTCGTGCTGTCCCACAGACCGGTCGACCGCCCCTCACGCCGCCTGCACCGCCTGGCCGTTGTCGTCGCCTGCGCCGCCCTTGGCCTGGCCGTCGGGATGGCTGCCCGCGCGGAGACGCCGAGCGGCCGTCGCCCCGGCGAGCCGCTCACCGCGCAGATGAGCATCTCGGCTGCCGACGCTGCCGCGATCCGAGATCGCGCGGGCGCGGTCGCCCACGGCCTGGGGATCCCCGGCCGGCCCGCCCCACCACGGCGCACTCGCCTGGCCCTCGATCAGCGCGTCGTCGACGAGTCGGAGGTCATCGACCGGCATGGCCGGACGCACGCAGTCATCCGCATGGATGGCGAGACCGGCGAGCTCCGGAGCGTCGTGCGCCTGGACTGGTCGAGCGAGGCCGACCATCCGCGCGTCGACCGATCCGCGGCCGCGGCCGAGGCCCGTCGGCAGGCCGGCCTGGCTGATCTGATCGCGCCCGCGGACGCGCCGAGCGTCGGCTGGGACGAGGCCATGGACGCGTGGCGCGTCACCTGGGCGCGCCGGATCGACGGGTACCTGGCGACCGGCGACGGGTTGACCGTGTGGGTCTATCGCGGCGGCCAGCTGGCTGCGCTCAGGCGATCGGAGACGCCGCACGCAGCCACACCCAACGCGCTGGTCGGGGCCACAGCGGCGATCGACGCCGCTCGCGCGTGGGCGGCGCGCCAGGGCCGCTCGACCAGCGACCTGAGCGCCGCGGCCGCCGAGGAGCTGGTCTGGGTCAGGCCCAACGACTTCCTGATCCGTGGTGGCGCCGATGACACGGACGTGCGACTGCACCTCGCCTACCGCATCGACCTGACCGTGCCGATGCCCGAAGGAGAGGTCCATCACGTCGCCATCTTCGTGGACGCCGGTAGCGGCGCCCCCATCGCCGGGGTGGAGACCGCCTGATGGCGATCACCCGCAGGGTGGCCGTCTCTCGTCGATCGGCCATCGCTCGCCGATGGGCGGTCACCCGCCGGTCGTCGGTCGCAGCTCATCACCTGCTCATCGGTTTCGCCATCGCCATCGGCTCGTGCGGCAGCCCGCCACCCGGGCCGACCGACGCGTCCGGCCGTCCCGCGCGCCCGGCATCACCAAGCGCGACCGTGGCATCGAGCCCTCCGGCCGCCACGGGCTTGTCAGCGACCGCGGCGGCCTCTTCGACGATCGGCGAGGTGCCTCGGATCCTCGTCCGACTGCCGCCGACGGCCGCGTCGGGGACGACCTGGTGGGTGACCGAGCCCGGTCACCCGGATCGCCGCATGCCGATCGTTGTGCCGTTCGCGGATCTCGAGCTCGGCCCGGTCTCGGCCGACGGCTCGATCCTGGCGACGACCGCCGCCCAGGCGGTGAGCGTCAGGTTCGACGGGCGGGCGCTGATCACGACGTCAGCCATGCCGCTGCCTGTCGGCCACCCGTTCCTGCCTGCGTGCTACGCCGGCGACGGCCGGGCGGTCTTCGCCGACGCCGAGACGCTCAGCCTGGTGACCCTGCCCAAGGGCGTCGTGGAGCCCTTCGGCGCCGTCGCATTCACGATCGGGGAATGTGCGGCGCTGACGGACGGTCGGACCGTAGTCGCCATCGACGGCGGCGGCCTCGTCGCTGTCAGCCCGGATGGAGCGCCGACGCCGATCGTCGGGGGGCTCGGACGTCATCTCTCGGCTGGCGGCGGCCGGATCTTCATGATCGACCCGTCGACGGCGTTCGGAGAGGCTATCGTTCGCGAGGGCACCATCTCGGAGGACGGCTCCATGGGCGCCGTCCTCGGCGTCGTCGCTGGTGGTCCAGCCGGGCGTGTCGTCGACGCCCGGGCGTCGCCCGACGGGCACTGGCTGGCGGTCGTCCTGGAGCGTGAAACGGCGAGCGAGCCCGAGGCTCGACTGCAGGTCTATCGGGTCGGCGATGACGGCCTGACCGCCGTCACCGAGACCACGCTCGAGGTCGGCGCCCGCATCACCCTGCTGGGTGACCCGTGAGGTCAGCGCGATCGGCCGGAGCCGACCGGGCGAGGTCAGGCCGTGACGGCCTCGGGCTCGGCGAAGGCAGTCAACTCGGCCTGGCCGAGGAGCGAGACCTGCGCCGACTCGGGCAGCATGTTCCCGAGCAGCTTCTGGATGGTCAGGATGTGGACGCAGGTCTGCCATGAGTCGAAGTAGTGGCAATTGCAGTGCCAGCCATCGTCGGCGAGAGCGAGCCGGTGGGTGTCGTTGTCACCGCGGAACTCGAGCGAGAGCTGGTCGAAGGTGAATCGGTCCGTCTCGCGAGCGTAGCGGTTGGCCTTCTCGATCTTGCCGATGAGGCTGGAGTGCATCGACCCGGTCCTCCCTCTGGCGTGGACGATCGCGCGACGTCCAAACGCCGACTAACGGCGCCGAACCGATCGCCACCCGAGCGATCGGGAGCGGCGGACCCAGCGGCTAGCGTACACCCGCTGGTCGGGCCTCGCAGGCCCCACCGCGACCCGTCCGGTCGGCGGCTGGATCGACCTCAATCGCTGCCGTCGCCGGCTGCGAGGCGGGCCTTCAGCAGCCCGATGGCCTCGACCGGCGTCGGGTCGTGGCCGTAGAGGATGCCGAGATAGACGCTCAGGTAGTCGCCCAGGACGATGCCGGAAAGCGCCTGCGCCAACCGCCCACGACCCGCCAGGGTCACGACGCGGTGGTCGATGCCGGCTGCCTTGAGGAGCTCGCCCGATAGCTCTGCCCGGCGCCGACTGCGCGGATGGTCGTCCGGGCCGGCCAGGAAGATCACGACCAGCCGATCGCTCAGCGTCTCGGGCTCGGCATAGCCGACGACCGTGTTGTGGGTCGCCTCCGGTAGCTCTTCCCAGACGGCGGCCGACTTGCTGTTCTCGTTGAGCTGTGTCTTCCAGCGCCGCGCGATGGCCCCGAGCCAGCCAGCGGCCTCGACCGTGGGCAGCCGATCGACGATGTCCCAGGCCAGCTGCTTGGCTTCGTTGCGGTCCAGCGCAACCTCGGGCTGGCAGACGGCCACCATCGCCTGTCCCGCCGCCGTGGCAGCGGCCACCTCGTCGTCCTCGAGCGTGAGCATGCCGGCGCGCTCGAGCAATCCGGCCAGGATGCCCATCGAGCGTCCCAGAGCAGCCCTCGGCTGGCCGCCGCCCTCGAAGGCCAGGTGCGGCAGCTCGGCGCGCCGGGCCACATCGAGCAGCGGGCCACCGGTCGTGACGACGACGACCGGGCAACGCCGCTCGAGGGCGACCGCCAGCGACGCGATGGTCTCCTCGGTCGCGCCGCTGAACGACGACGCGATGACGAGCGTCTGGGGGCCAGCGAAGGCGGGCAGCTCGTAGTCCCGGACGACCGCCAGCGGACGCGACAGTCGGTCCGCGAAGACGCCGTTGACGATGTCGCCGGCGATGGCCGAGCCACCCATGCCCAGGACGGCGATGCTCGACGCCGCTCGATGGGCGGCTGGCAGCGTCACCCCGCGCGTGCTGGCCCAGCCCTCGCCCAGGCCGGCCGGCAGGGCGGCCACGGCCGCCAGCATGTCGCTCGGGTCGAGACGTCGCAGCGCGTCCGGCTCGTCGAGGATGCCGCTCGTCATGCGTTCTTGACGAGCGCCTCGCCTGCCGCGAGGCAGGCCTCACCGACGGCCTGCGATGTCGCCTCCGTGTAGACGCGGACGAGCGGCTCGGTGCCACTGAAGCGGACCAGTAGCCACGATCCGTCGCCGACGAAGAACTTGAAGCCGTCGTTCGTCGACAGCGCGACGGTCTGCGTCACCGGCTGATCGGCCAGCTCGGACGGCGCCTCCTGCTGCAGCGCCACGAAGAGGCGCTCCTTCATGGCCGGGTAGGCGTCGCGGTCGACGTGGATGTCGATGCGGTCGTAGTAGCTCGGGCCGGCCAGTTCGTGGAAGCGCCTGATGGCCTCCGAGACGGGCCAGCGACCGGCCGCCTTCTCGCGCATGAAGAGGTCGAGCAGGAGCAGATCGGAGTAGATCCCGTCGCGTTCCGGCAGGTGCATGCCGAAGCCGTAGCCGCCCGACTCCTCGCCGCCGAACATGGCGCCGGTCTCGATCATCTTGGGGCCGACGTACTTGAAGCCGACCGGCGTCTCGTAGACGTCGACTCCGTAGTGGGCACCGAGTCGCTCGGCCATCGACGTCTCGTTGATGCTCTTGACCACCGGCAGCTTCAGGCCGCGGTGCTCGACGAGGTAGTACATCAGCAGGCCGTAGACCTCGAGCTGGTGGATGAACACGCCGCGCTCGTCCACCGCGCCGGCCCGGTCGGCGTCGCCATCGAGGAGCAGGCCGAGGTCGTAGCCACCGGCCGCGATGCGGTCAAGGGCTTCATCGATGTGCGGCCGGATGGGCTCGGGGTTGATGCCGCCGAAGAACGGGTTGCGCTCCTGATGGATCTCCGTGACCCGGATCCGGCCACCAGCGAGCAATCGGGAGATCCAGCCGGCGCCGGCGCCGTACATCGGCTCCACGAAGATCGACAGGTCGGCCGCCTTGAGGGCGTCGAGGTCGATCGTCCGGCGCAGGAAGCGCTCATAGCCGGGATATGGATCGAAGCGCTCGACGAGGCCGGCCGCCTCGGCTTCCGCGAAGGGTCGCCGCGGGATGGCCGTGCCGCCATTGGCCGCGATGGCCGCCTCGAGCACGGCCAGGATCTCGGGACCGGCCGCCGATCCCGAAGGTGACTTGACCTTGAACCCGTTGTCGGTCCAGGGGTTGTGGCTGGCGGTGATGACGATGCCGGCGGCCGCACTGCGTTCGACGACCTCGTAGGAGCTCATCTGGGTGGGCACGGCGTGGGCCGCGTAGGCCACCGGGATGTCGTGCGCCAGCAGGACTTCCGCCGCCGCGGCCGCGAAGTGCTCGCTGGCGAAACGTCGGTCGTAGGCGATGACGACGCCCTTGGCTCGCGCTCCGACGCCATCGACGTAGCGAGCCACGCCGTCGGCGCAGCGCCGGACGTTCTCGAAGGTGAAGTCGTCGGCGACCTTGGCGCGCCAGCCGTCGGTGCCGAAGACGATCCTGGTCGGTGTCGGGACCTCCGCGATGATGGGCATCTCGTTCAGCGCTCCGCTGCGGTGACCCTGGCCACGAGGGCATCGATGACGGCGCGTCGGGGGGCCGCTCCCTCGAGCAGGGCGCTCGGCCCCGGCTCATCGGCAATCGTACCCGGCCCGGCGGCGACGGCGAGCCGGCCATCACGCCGGTGCACGACCACGTCCGGCCGTCCGACCTCCGCCGCCTCACCGGCCTGGACGACGCGGCCGACGACGTCTGCCGCGTCGAGGTCGGCCAGCAGCGCATCCCAGCTGCCGAGGTCGCTCCAGCCGACGTCCATGGCGCCCATGACCACCTGCCCGGCGAGCGACGCCGGCTCCATGACCGCGTAGTCGATCGACGTCGAGCGGATGGCCGGATAGGCTTCGTCGAGCGTGCCCGTGGCCACCGCCCCGACGATCGGCTCAAGGATGTCCGGGGCATGACTGGCCAGTGCCTCGAGGATGACCTCGCGTCGCCAGAGGAACATGCCCGCGTTCCAGGCCACGCCCGGCGTGGTCAGCAGTCGTTGCGCTGTCTCAGGGTCGGGCTTCTCCTGGAACCGCAGCAGCGGATAGGCGATCAGCTTGCGCTCGAGCCGACGATCGACGTCAGGGATGAGGTAACCGTAGTCGGTCGACGGACGCGTGACCTGGATGCCCAGCGTCACGAGCGGCGCTGCGATGCCGAACGCTCCACCCGCCAGCTCCCCCGCCGCGTCCCGGAGCACGTCTCGGAACACGGCTGGGCGCGCGATACGGTGATCGGCCGGCAGGATGACCATGACCTCGTCAGCGGGCCGCTCGATCGCCGCCGCGGCCAGGGCGATGGCCGCCGCCGTGTTGCGGCCCATCGGCTCTTCGACGACCGTCGCGGCCGGGAGTTGGGCACGGACGAGGTCGCCGTGGCGGTGATCGGCAACGACGAAGACGGCGTCCGCGTCGACCAAGCCGACCAGCCGGTCGGCCGTCAGCTGCAGGAGCGAGCGCTCCCCGAGCAAGGGCAGGAATGGCTTGGGGCGGTCGGGCGTGCTGAGCGGCCAGAGACGGGTCCCGCCGCCGCCGGCGAGGATGACGGCATACATGAGCGGGTCATTCTATGGGCTCGGAGGCACTCGGAGCTTGGCGCCGTCAGTCGCTCGGCGGCGATCAGTAGCTCGGGGGCGTGATGCAGAAGAGCACCCGGCACGGTCGATCGCCTCGGTTCGTGTTGCGATGTGGGAGGCGCGACGCCAGCGTCAGGGCGTCCCCCTCGTGAAGGACGTGGTGCTCGGCTCCGACCCACACGTCCAGCCGCCCCTCGAGCACGATGACGACTTCCTCGTCCGAATCGTGCGTGTACGGCTCCTCGCCGGTCCCGCCACCGGGCTCGATCGTCGACAGGATGACCTGTAGGCGGCCATTCGGAGCCGAGGTCAGGAATTCATCCACTGCGCGCAGGCCCGGGTAGCTGATCCGGTTCCGCTCGGACCGACGAACGAGGCTGCTGGTCGGCCGCTCGGTGAAGAGCTCGGCGATCGACAAGCCGAGCGCATGGGCGATGCGCTGGACCGTGGCGATCGATGGACTCGCCACGCCGCGCTCGACCTGCGAGAGGAAGCTCTCGGTGATGGCCGCTCGATCGGCCAGCTGGCGAAGTGTCAGGCGGTTGGAGCGCCGCAGCGCCCGCAGGCGTGCTCCGAGGTCGAGATCCGTCGGCGCGGGACTCGGACGTGCACCTTCGGTGACCACACATGAAGTGTAGCTTCAGCCGACCGTTGACGGCACCCCCCTGTGACTCCTACGATGCGCCGAGGGCTGAAGTCCTACTGCACTCTCACAGGATCTGTCGAGGGGCGATACCGTTGCCGGCCGTTACGGTCGGCGGAGGAGGCGGTCACGTGTTCGATCCCATCAAGCGCTCGGCCATGCGGCTGCCAGCCGGCCTGGCACTGATCGCGCTGGTCCTCGCAGCCTGCGGCGGCGCGGGGGCATCGAGCCCGCCGGCCAGTACGACCGCGCCGTCGGCTGCGGTCGAGACGACCGCTCCTGCCACGCCTGGGGCCTCGGAAGTGCCGCCGGACCAGGTCACCGGTGACCTGACCGTCCTCGACTGGGCCGGCTACGACGATCCGGCGTACTGGCAGGACTTCAAGGACACCTACCCCAACGTCAACGTCGGCTTCGAATTCGGTGGATCCGATGGGGACATCTACGGCAAGATGAAGGCCGGTGACCAGGCGGACGTCTTCCACCCCTATACCGGATGGCTTCAGTTCTACGCCGACGAGGGCCTGGCCGCCGAGATCGACACCAGCAAGCTCACCAACTGGGACAAGGTGCCGGACGCCTTCAAGAAGATCGGCCAGGTCGACGGCAAGCAGTACTGCGTGCCCTACGACTGGGGCTTCAGCTCGATCCTGTACAACACCGAGAAGGCGACACCCGCCCCAGAGAGCTGGGCGGCCCTCATGGATCCGGCCTACAAGGGCCATATCTCGATGTGGGACGACGGGCCCAGCGCCGTCACGGTCTCGTCCTACATCCATGGCTGGGATGAGACGCAGATCACCGCCGACCAGCTGGCCACCATCAAGCAGGAGTGGACCGACCAGGCCAAGCTCAACAAGGCGTATTGGGTGGGCGAGCCCGACCTGGTCTCGCTGTTCCAGTCGGGTGATGCGACGGTCGCATACGCCTGGCAGGGTGCCTACGCGACCCTCCTCGCCGCCGGGGTGCCGGTCGCCTACGCTGATCCCAAGGAGGGGCGCAACTCCTGGGTCGGCATGTACTGCATCCGCAAGGACAGCCCCAACCAGGAGCTGGCGCTGAAGTTCCTGGACGAGAAGCTGGGCGAGAAGGCGGGCACGAACCTGGTCAACAACTTCTACTACGGATCCGCGAACCAGGACGTCATGAAGAACATCACGGATCCGACCCTGCGCTCCGCCTTCTCGCTCGATGACCCCTCGATCCTGGACAAGACCAACTTCACGCCGAACCTGACCGCGGATCAGCGCAACGCCTGGACGGCGATGTGGAACGAGGTGAAGGCTTCGCAATGACGCTTTCGACGCGGCGCGTCGGAGGTCACTGAGGCCGTATGACGGCGCCGCCCGCCGTCATACAGGCGCCATCCCCGACGCACCGGTCAAGCGACGGCGTCGGCAGCGCTCGGCGTGGCACCTTCTGGGCGCTACTCCTGCCGGTCGTCGGATTCCTCGCCGTCTTCCTCGTGCTGCCGTTGATCATGATGGCCGCCCTGAGCACGAGGACTGACCTCAGCGGGGCGCTCCTCGAACCCTGGACGCCCACGCTGAAACACTATGTATCGCTGGCTGAGACGCCAAGCTACCTGCGGCTCCTGCTGATCTCCGCCGGCATCGCCGTCCTGGTCGCCGGCGTGACCACCATCCTGGCGTACCCCCTGGCCTACTTCCTCGCCCTGCGCGCCGGGCGTCGCGCCGCTCTGCTCCTGATCCTCCTTCTCGTCCCCTTCTGGACGAGCTACCTGCTGAGGGTCATGGCATGGAAGCTGATGCTCGGCGAGGAGGGCGTCATCAACTCGGTCCTGATGGGCAGCGGCCTGGTCGACGCACCCCCTCGAGGCTCTGCTCTACAACCGTTTTGCCGTGACCGTGACCTTGACCTACGTCTGGATCCCGTTCGCGGCGCTGCCGATGGTCGCCGCACTCCAGCGTGTCGATCCGGCGGTGCTCGACGCTGCCTCGGATCTGTACGCGAGCCCGCGAGAGCAGTTTCGTCGCGTGACGCTACCTCTGAGCATGCCCGGCGTCATCGCCGCCTTCTTCCTCGTCTTCATCCCGACGGTCGGCGAGTACGTGACTCCGTTGATGGTCGGCGGCACCAGCGGGACCATGTACGGGAACGTCATCCAGGACTTCTTCACGAAGGCTGCGAACTGGCCGTTCGGGTCGATGCTCTCGGTCGTCATGTTGGTGGCCACGTTGGCGGTCGCCGTGCTCGCACTTCGTGCTGTGGACGTTCGCCGGTTCGTCGAGCCGTGACGGCCATCCCGCAGGCACGCAGACGCCCTTTCCGGCGCACGTCGCGCTGGCTTTGGGCCTACTACTGGGTGCTCCTCGTCCTGCTCTTCCTGCCCATCGCGTTGCTGGCACTGTTCGCGGTCAACGTGAACACCACGCTCTCATTCCCGTTGCGGGGTCTGACGATCGAGTGGTTCGCACGCGTCTTCAGCACGCCGGCCCTCCTCAGAGCTGCGGGCAACAGCTTGCTGGTGGGCGTCGGTAGCAGCATCGTGGCGACCATCCTCGGCACCGGTGTGGCGATCCTCTTCGTTCGCTTCAGGTTCCGGGGTCGCTGGCTCCTACTCGGCCTCGCTGTGCTGCCGCTCATCGTCCCATTCGTCGTGCTTGCCGGCGCCCTGCTGGTGCTCTTTCGCGCCTTCGACATCGACCGCTCGTTGCTTACCGTTGCGGTCGCACACGTGATGATCGGTCTGCCGTTCGTGGTCCTCATCATGCTGGCCCGGCTGGTGGGCTTCGACCCGCAAGTCGAGGAGGCGGCCATGGACCTCGGCGCGACATACCCCGGGGCCTTGCGGCTCGTGGTCCTTCCGATCATCGCCCCCGCGATGGTCGCGGCTGCCCTGACCGCGTTCACGGTCTCGTTCGATGAATTCGCGTTGGCCCTGTTCCTCGTGGGCAAGGACCCGACGTTTCCGGTCTACCTCTTCGGCCAACTCCGATTCACGACCACGCTGCCGATCATGATCGCCATGGCGGTGCTCTTGATGACGGTCACGCTGGTGTTGTTGCTGCTGGCCGAACGCGTCAGACGCATCCGGTGAGGCAGCGCCAGATCCCGATGAACCAAGGATGCTCCGGATGACCCGTTTCTCATTCGACGGCGTCGACCCGACCCGTGGACCGACCGCCTCGCAGGCGGCCGGGCTGACCATCGCAGCCGCGAGGGCGATCATCGCCGCGGTGGTCAGCGAGGCACGCGCCATGCAGATCGCCCTGACCTGTGCGGTCGTCGACGCCGGCGGCCAGCTGGTCGCCTTCGAGCGCATGGATGGCGCCGACCTGGTGACCATCACGCTGGCCCAGGACAAGGCCTGGACGGCCCTCGTCAACCGGATGCCGACCGGCGACCTCGCGGCTCTGGCTCAGCCGGGCGCCGAGTTCTACGGCTACGACAGCGTGGCCGGCGGTCGCACCATCATCTTCGATGGCGGCCTGCCGCTCGAGTGCGACGGCGTCCTCGTCGGCGGCGTCGGGGTGAGCGGTGGTGATACCGCACAGGACGCCCAGGCCGTGGCGAGGGCCGTCAGCGCCTTCGAGCAGGGTCCGCCGCGACCGGTCCCGGAACCGGGCCCTAGAGGACCGAGATCGGCTCCGGCACGACGAGGCCGGCGTCAGCCGCCAGGGCTTCCGCGCGGTCGGTGCGCTCCCAGGGCAGGTCGAGCTCCGGGCGCCCGAAGTGCCCGTAGGCGGCCGTCTGTCGATAGATCGGCCGGCGCAGGTCGAGGGCGGCGATGATGGCGCTCGGCCGGAGGTCGAAGTGGGCGTCGATGAGACCCAGCAGCCGCTCGTCGGGGATCTTGCCGGTGCCGTACGTCTCGATCGAGATGGACAGCGGACGGGCGATGCCGATGGCGTACGAGAGCTCGATCTCGAAGCGGTCGGCGAGGCCGGCGGCGACCACGTTCTTGGCCACCCAGCGGGCCGCGTAGGCGGCGCTGCGATCGACCTTCGACGGGTCCTTGCCGCTGAAGGCGCCGCCGCCGTGGCGCGCCATGCCGCCGTAGGTGTCGACGATGATCTTGCGGCCGGTCAGGCCCGAATCGCCCATCGGGCCACCGATCACGAAGCGGCCCGTGGGGTTGACGTGGATGACGGGCTCGACGACGCGCAGCCTGGCCGGCACGACATCGTGGACGACGGCCTCGATGAGGTCGTCGCGCAGGCGCTCGGTGGCGACCTCATCGTCATGCTGTGAGGCGACGACGACGGTCCGCACGGCGACCGGCTGGCCGTAGGCGTACTCGACCGTGACCTGCGTCTTGCCGTCCGGCCGGAGGTACTCGAACATGCCGGTCTTCCGGACCTCGGCCAGGCGCTGCGCCATGCGGTGGGCGAGGGCGATGGGCAGCGGCATCAGCTCGGGCGTCTCGCGGCAGGCGAAGCCGAACATCATGCCCTGGTCCCCGGCGCCCTGGTCGTGGCTGTCGCCGCGGCCACCACGCGTCTCGAGGGCGTCGTCGACGCCGCGTTTGATGTCCGGCGACTGCTCGTGGACGCTGACGATCGTGCCGCAGGTGCGATAGTCGAAGCCATAGCGCGCGTCGGTGTAGCCGATCTCGCGGACCGTCTCACGGACGACGCTCTGGAATTCGACATACGTCGTCGTCGTGATCTCGCCCAGGACGTAGACCGTGCCGGTGGTGGTCGCCGTTTCGCAGGCCACGCGAGCGAGCGGGTCGTCGCGCAGGATGGCGTCGAGGATGGCGTCGCTGACCTGGTCGCAGAGCTTGTCCGGGTGGCCCTCGGTGACCGATTCGGACGTGAAGAGGTACTGCGCCGCGTCGACGATGCTGGTCATCGCCGCGAAGGGTAGCACCGGTCGGCCACGGCAGCCGCCCCTCCGAGGACGATTCGGGCGAGTACCCTGCGAACGTGCCGAGACCGGGCCCGTCCGCCATCCCGCCCCTCGACCGCAACGGACGGCTGGTGCTCGCCGGAAAGGCGGTCCGTGCCTTCGGCTTCGGGCTCGGGTCCGTCGTCCTCGGCCTCTACCTCGTCGAGCTTGGGCTTGGCCCGGCTGCGGTCGGTGCGGTCCTGTCGGCGGCGCTCATCGGGACCACCCTGCTGACGCTGGTCATCGCCATCTTCGGCGACCGCATCGGGCGGCGCCGGATCCTGGGCATCGGCGGCGGGCTGATGCTGCTGGCGCTGGCCATCCCGCTCGTCGGTGCCGACCCGCTGTTCCTCGTCCTCATCGCGCTGACGGGCATGGTCGCCGTGACGAGCAACGAGTCGAGCGGCCTGCAGAGCCTCGACCAGGCCATCCTGCCGCAGACGACCGACGACCGGCACCGGACGGCCGCCTTCGCCACCTATGGCGTCACGGCGGCGCTGGCGACCGCGGTCGGCGCCCTGGCGGTCGGTCCCTTGACGGCGCTCGGGACGGCGATGGGGCTGGCGGGCGCGGCGCGCTTCTGGCCGGCCTTCGCGGCCTATGCGCTGGCCGGCGCGGCGATGGTCGTCGTCGCCCGAGCCATGGATCGCGGTGCAGAGTCGCCCTCCCCGCCGCCGGTCGAAGATGCGGCAACGGTCGCCCGGCGCCGGTTCGGCGTCCACAAGAGCCGGCACGCGGTCGTGCGGCTGTCGGTCCTCTTCGGCCTCGACGCCCTCGGCGGCGGCCTGGTGGTCCAGAGCTTCCTGGCCATCTGGTTCACGGAGGTCCTCGGGCTGTCCGTCGCAGCGGTCGGTGTCCTGTTCTTCGCCGGCAACCTGCTGACGGCGGCCTCCTACCCGGTCGCGGCCTGGCTGGCCGGGCGGATCGGGTTGATCCGGACGATGGTCTTCACGCACATCCCGGCCAGCCTGCTGCTGGTGGCCATGACGCTCGTCCCGTGGGCCGGCGTGGCGGCCGTCCTCTACCTGGCGCGCGCCTTCGTGTCCTCGATGGACGTGCCGACGCGACAGTCGTACACGATGGCCATCGTCGATCCGGACGAGCGCACCGCCACGGCCGGCCTGACGAGCGTCGTGCGAAGCGTGGCGCAGAGCGGCGGACCGCTGCTGGCCGCTGCCCTCGTCTCGCTGCCGCTCGGCCTCTCGGCGCCGCTCATCGCCTGCGCCGGCCTCAAGATCACCTACGACGTGGCGCTCTACTTCGGTTTCCGGCGACACCCTGCCCCCGAAGAGGTCCGATCGACGGCCTGAGATCCTCAGCCGCGGACCAGCTCCAAGGGTGGCAGCTCGTCGGCAGGGGTGAAGCCGAAGACCTGGCCGTAGAACGAGAGCTCCGCCTGATACGAGCGGCGGATGTTCTCGAGCTTGCGGAAGCCGTGGCCCTCGCCCTCGTACGCGAGGTACGCGTGCGGGATGCCCTTGGCCGCCAGGCCGGCGACGATCTGCTCCGCCTGGCTGGGCGGCACGACCTTGTCGTCGAGGCCCTGGAGGATGAGCATCGGGACCGAGATGCGCTCGGCGTGCAGGATCGGCGAGCGTTCGCGCCACAGCGCCTCGGTCTCGGGCAGCGGGCCGACCAGCCGCTCGGTGTAGCGCGACTCGAACTTGTGCGTCGTCAGGTCGAAGCCGGTCAGGTCGCCGATGCCGAAGTAGCTGACCCCGGCGGCCATGGCACCCGGCCGGAAGGCGAGCATCGCGAGCGTCGTGTAGCCGCTGGCGCTGCCGCCCTCGCACGCCATGCGAGCCGGGTCCGCCTCGCCGATCGAGGCCAGGTAGCGGCCGGCGTTGAGGCAGTCGTCCACGTCGACCACGCCCCACTCGCCGTCGAGGCGCGATCGGTAGGCGCGGCCGTAGCCGGTGCTGCCGCCATAGTCGACGTCGACGACGGCGATGCCACGGCTGACGAGGTACTGGATGCTGCCGAAGAAGCCCTGTCCGGTGCCGGCGGTCGGGCCGCCATGGCTGCGTACGACGAGCGGCGGCCGCTCATCCGCCGGGCCGATGAAGTCGGGGTTGGTCGGCCGGTAGAAGAGATGCTGCCGAAGAAGCCCTGTCCGGTGCCGGCGGTCGGCCCGCCGTGGCTGCGCACGACGAGCGGCGGCCGCTCGTCGGCCGGGCCGACGAAGTCGGGGTTGGTCGGCCGGTAGAAGACCCGTG
Organism: uncultured Chloroflexia bacterium; assembly: GCA_963777975.1. Classification (GTDB taxonomy): domain Bacteria; phylum Chloroflexota; class Limnocylindria; order Limnocylindrales; family CSP1-4; genus CSP1-4. Next base: position 211,651 of record CAVZSO010000003.1, read on the forward strand.
CGCGGTCCGGCCGCCCTCGGTCGGGAAGTCGATCGGCTCGGGGATGGCGACGGAGGCGGGATCGAAGGCGACCGGTGACGTGCGGCGGAGGACCTCGATCGAGGCGCCACGTTCGTCGTCCGTGATCGTGACCACGTGGTCGGGCTCGGACGGCCGACCGGCCACGATGACGATCCGGTCGCCCGCGACCGCCAGGCCGCTGATCTCGAGGTACGGCAGGGCGATGGCGCGCGGGGCACCGTCGGGCGGGATCCGCCACAGCCGGTCCGTGGCGTGGTCGTGCGAGACCGCGACGATCGAGCCGTCGTCGGCGAAGCCATAGGTCGACAGGCCGAAGACCCACTGCGGTCCGGCGAACTCGGTCTCCAGGGGCGCCAGCGCCGTGATCGAGCGATCGGCCTCGTGACGGTAGAGGTTCCACCAGTCGGTCCGATCGGAGACGAAGTGCAGCCGCCCATCCGGCGACCAGCGCGGCTCGGCGATCGACTCGCTTCGGTTGCCCGCGACCCGGCGGGCGCCCGTCGGCCGACCGTCGGCGTCGAGATCGGCGACCCACAGCTCCGAGCCGTCCCAGGGCATGTCGGGCAGCTGCCAGGTCAGCCAGGCGAGCCGGTCGCCGTCCGGGCTGAGGGCCAGCGGGCCGTAGAAGTCGGCGCCGGTGACCAGCACGATCGGCTCAGCCGGATCCGCGCCGGCTGGCCCGAGCGGGATGGCGACGACGTCGTTGGTCGGCGGGCCGTCGCCGCGATGCTCCTCACGGATGGCGATCAGGCGCGAGCGACGCCGGTCGATGGTGAAGTCCGCGAAGCGCATGCCGCCGGCCGGCGTGATGGCCTCGGGCGCTCCCACCAGCCGCGGCTGCCCCGACCGCGATGCGGTAGAGCCGATCGTCCGACCGTTCGGAGTAGTAGACGACGCCGTCATCGATCGCCCAGGCACCGCCGCCGTACTCGTGGACGCCATCGTGGACATCCGAGCCCGCCGGCGTCAGCTCCTCGACGCCGCCGCCCTCCACCGCCCTGACGACGACGGAGCGCCCGCGCTCGGACGGCCGGCCCTCGAGCCAGGCGATCGTCTGACCGTCGATGCGTGGCTCGTGCGCGATGATCCGGTCGATGAGCAAGGCGTCGACCGTGATCGACGAGCGCCAGCTGCCGTAGGGTGCGATCGTGGGCGGCAATCGAGCCTCCTGGTAGGTGCCGCCGGCGGGCGGCGTTGGGCCGGACCCCGGTCCGGGCGTGTGGGCAGACTACGTGCCGCTCTGCCAGGAGCTGACGTAGCGGAGCTGTTCGGCGGTCATCGGGTCGAGCGTGATGCCAAGGGCGGCCAGCTTGAGGCGGGCGACCTCGGCGTCGATGGCCTCGGGCACGACGTAGACCTTGCGCTCGAGCTCGGCATGGTGCTTCGCCACGTACTCGGCTGAGAGCGCCTGGTTGGCGAAGCTCATGTCCATGACGGCGGCGGGGTGGCCCTCCGCCGCGCCGAGGTTGACGAGGCGGCCCTCGGCGATGAGGTTGAGGCGCTTCGGCCCGAGGTCGAACTCCTGGACGTTGTCGCGCACCTCGCGCACGTGCCCCTCCGCCAGCTCGCGCAGGGCGACGAGATCCAGCTCGGCATCGAAGTGGCCGCTGTTGGCCAGGATGGCGCCATCGCGCATGGCCACGAAGTGCTCGCGGCGGAAGACGTTGACGTTGCCGGTGGCCGTGATGAAGACCTCGCCCCATGGCGCGGCCTGGCCGACGGTCATGACCTCGAAGCCGTCCATCAGCGCCTCGAGCGCGCGCACCGGGTCGATCTCGACGACGGCGACGTGGGCGCCGTGACCTCGGAAGCGCGACGTGATGCCCTTGCCGACCCAGCCGTAGCCGGCGACGACGACGCGCCGACCGGCGATCAGGATGTTGGTCGCACGCAGGATGCCGTCGAGCGTCGACTGACCGGTCCCGTAGCGGTTGTCGAAGAGGTGCTTCGTCTGCGCTTCGTTGACGGCGATGACCGGGAAGCCGAGGGCGCCGTCGGCGGCCATGGCGTTCAGACGGACGACGCCGGTGGTCGTCTCCTCGGTACCGGCCAGCACCTCCGCGACCTGTGTCGGGCGCGTGCTGTGGAGCAGCGAGACGAGGTCGCAGCCGTCGTCCATGGTCAGGTGCGGGTGCGTGTCGGCGACCGCGTCGAGGTGGGCGTAGTAGGTGTCGCGGTCCTCGCCACGCCGGGCATAGACGGCGACGCCGTAGTCAGCCACGAGCGCGGCCGCCACATCGTCCTTGGTCGAGAGCGGATTGGAAGCTGCGAGGACGACCTCCGCTCCGCCGGCCTTCAGCGTGCGCATCAGGTTGGCGGTCTCGGTCGTGACGTGGAGGCAGGCGCCGACGCGCAGCCCGGCCAATGGCTGCTCGGCCGCGAACCGCTCACGGATGAGGCGCAGGACCGGCATCTCGCGCTCCGCCCATTCGATCCGTCGGCGTCCCTCGGCGGCCAGGCCGAGGTCGGTCACGTCGTGGGCGGGCAGCGCGGCGGTGGACATCGATCAGGACTCCTTGCGGGTCGGGAGGAAGCGTCGAAGCGGAGCGACGATGCTATCCCAGCTCGAGATGCGACGATGCGCCAGGCGCTCCTCGAAGCGGATGTGCTCGCGATAGCCGAGCGCCCCATATGCGGCCAGCGCGGGCGGGTTGTCGGAGCGGACGTTGAGCACGACCTGTTCGCAGGTCCGCAGCAGCTCCTGGGTCACAGCGCTGGTGACCTGCTTGGCGAAGCCACGACCGCGGTAGTCGGGATGGGTCATGACGTTGCCGACCACGCCCAGCCGGGCGTCAGGGCTGATGACGTGGGTGCCCGCCGCCGCGGCCAGCCGACCGCCGATGCGGATGCCGTAGTAGATGCCGTTGGCGACCGCGTCCGACGACAGCCAGGCCGTGAAGCCGAGGTTGTAGAGCCGATTGAGGTCGCCGATCTCCGAGGGCAGGATGCGGAAGACGCCGCCGGGCTGCGGCTGGAAGCTGGCCCGATCGACCCACATGCGGACCATCGGCGGGCTGGCCCCCAGGCGGTAGACCCGCTCGACCGCGGGCAGCTGCGAGCTGAGCGAGGCGACGTAGGCGGCGCGGGGCCGGATGACCGTCCGCAGGATGGCCGTCACGCCGTCCGGCTCGCCCATCACGAAGAGCGGTTGCGGGGCGAAGCCGACGTACTCCATGGCCAGGGCGATCAGGCGATCGCCGTCGAAGGCACCGCCCCACCGCGTGCGGTGGAACTCCCGGTCGTCAAGGTCGCAGATGGCGTAGGCGGCGAAGAGGCGGTCACGCTCCAGGAACGCGCGCAGCAGGACCCGGTCGCCGACCTGCCGGACCTGCAGGCGCTCGCCGAGCTCGCCCGTCCGACTCGCGGTCGTGGCCATCAGACGGGATCCTCGGAGGCGGCCATCGGCACGGCCACCGAGGTGAATGGCGCCTGAAGGACGCCGACGTCGGTGATATAGGCCGTGACCAGCTCGGCCGGCGTCACGTCGGCCAGCGGGACGCGGGCGTCGATCCCCTGCTCGGCGATCTCGCCGGGCATGGCCAGCTGGTCGCGGCCGCGCATGATGACGCTCAGGGCGTCGCCTGTCAGCTTGCGCTCGCTGACCGTGAGTGCGCGGCGCGCAGACGTAGACCGGCACCCCATGTCGCACGGCCAACGCCGCCAGGGGATAGGTGCCGGTCACATTGGCCACGTCGCCGTTGGCGGCGATCCAGTCCGCGCCCACCAGCACCGCGTCGATCGTCCGCCCTCGGAAGAGCCAGCCGATGGCGCCATCGGCGATGACCGTGGCTGGCACGTCCGATGCCGCGAGCTCCGCGGCGCCGATGCGCGCGCCCGCCCGGCCGGGTCGCGCCTCGAGGACCCAGGCGTGGATGGGCCGGCCTGCCGCAGCGACGGCCGCGATGATGCCCATGGCCGTGCCGACGAGGCCGGCCGAGAGTGGACCGGTGGCGCCGATGGTCACGACCTCGAGCGGCCGATCGACCGGCTGTGGCAGGACCGCGACGCCATGCTCCACGAGCCGGGTGAGTGCGACCATCGCCTCCGTCGCGATCGCGTCAGCCTCTGCGCGAACCGCGGCGGCGATGGCGGCGCCCATGTGCGTGTCCGCGTCCTCGCTTGCGGGCTCGCCACGAGCGGCTTCCCACGCGGCGGCCACCCTATTGAGGGCCATGTCGAGCGCGGCAGAGTCCGGCCGGGCGTTGCGCAGCGCGTTGGCCGTCCCGCGCAGCGTCGCCGAGCGAACGAATGGGCGTGAAGCGACGTTGCGGTCGGCAGTCAGCGCCAGGGCATACGCGGCCAGCGGCCCGAGCACCGGCCCCGGCCCGACCGCGCCATCGCGGATGAGCCCGGCAACCTCGGCTCCGCTGATGCAGACCGCTTCGACGATCTCGCCCGGCAGGCGCCGCTGGTCGAGCACGAGGATGCGGTCGCCGTCGACCCGATATGGGCTCCGGCCGCCGATGCTGTCATGGACCATGGCCGCGGCGAGGCGATCCGCGCCGGCCTCTGGGTCGACGCCGAGGCCGAGGAGCTCGACGGCAGCGGCCGTCGAGCCCTTTCGCACCGCTGACGCGGCGCCCACGACCGTGGCCGCGGTCTGGAAGGCTTCGCGCGAGAAGGTCCGAAAGAAATCGCGCCGCTCGAGGTTCGCACCCGATGCGTCAGCGCCGGCGCGGCCGAGGAGCGTCCGGGTGGTGCGGTGCCTCCTCGTCGGTCCCGCGCTCCGGCTCCTGGGTCATGGCCATCGAGCGCCGGGGGACCGAGATCAGTACTGGACGACGCTGTGGACGGTCTGGCCGTGGAGCTTCTCGCGACCCTTGAGGGCCAGCAGCTCGACCAGGAAGGCCAGGCCGACGATCTCTCCGCCCAGGCGGTGGACCAGCTCGATGGTGCCGTTGACCGTGCCACCGGTAGCCAGCAGGTCATCGACGATGAGCACGCGCTGCCCGGTCTTGATGGCGTCCTTGTGGACCTCCAGCGTGTTGGTGCCGTACTCGAGCGCGTATTCCACGCTGACCGTCTCGGCCGGCAGCTTGCCCAGCTTGCGCACCGGCACCAGGCCGGCATCGAGCAGATAGGCCATCGGCGCGCTGAAGATGAAGCCGCGCGATTCCATGCCGACGACGATGTCGACCTTGGCGTCGACGAAGGGCGCCGTCATCAGATCGATGGCCTCCTTGTAGGCCGCCGGATCCTTGAGCAAGGTCGTGATGTCGTAGAAGAGGATGCCCGGCTTGGGGAAGTCGGGGACCTCGCGGATCTTGGCGCGAAGGTCGTCGACGGACACGGTCTTGGCGGCTCCTCGAGCTGGTCGGCGCGCGGTCGGATGCGACAGGTGGAGTCTACCGCGCGTGGCTGGCGTTCGGACGAAGCGAGGTCGAGGTCCTGCGCGGGGTCGGTGGCTCAGACCTCGAGCTTGGCCTTGATGCACTCGAAGGTCTGGTCGATCATCTTGTGCGCGGTGCCCTCGATCATCCGGGCGCCGACGCTGGCCAGCGTGCCCGAGATGTTCACGTCGGCCGACCAGTCCATGGTCGTGGTCCCGGCCGCATCCCCGTCGCGGAGGTCCATCCGCGCGATCGCGTCGACGGCCGACCCAGGCGCCTGGCCATGGGCCTTGACCGTGGCGTGGTTGGGCTTGTCCAGGTCGGTCATCTCCATGTTGATCGAGAAGTGCGCCTTGATGAAGCCGACCCCGACCTTGGCCTTGGCCTTGAAGTGCGTCTCGTCGATGACATCGATGGACTCGACGCCCGGTCCGCAGCTGCCGACCTGGTCAGGATCCATGAGGAACGCCCAGGCCTTGTCGCGGGCGGCGGCGATCTGGACGGTGCCCTCGAACTTCATGCGCTCCTCCGGATGGGGTCAGCTGGCGTGATGGTCGGCGTGCTGGCCGTGCGGCGAGTGGTCGGCGTGATCCTGATGCGCTCCGTGATCCTCGTGCGCGTCGTGCGCCATCGGTCGTCGTCCATGGGCTCGTAGCCCGCGGCGTCGGGACCGACGTAGGCCGCCGGGTCCTTCACGAAGCGCGCCCGACAGCCGACGCTGCAGAAGGCATAGACGACGCCCGCGTGCTCCGCGATGTGGCGGGCATCATCGCGCTCGACGGTCATGCCGCAGACGGGGTCGAGGAGCACGATCTCGCCCTCGCCCGACCCGGCCTGGAGTGGCGAGTCGGCCATGACGATGACCTGGGCACCGATCAGGGTCGCCGGCCCCGGCGCGGCCACGAACGCCGCTCGGCCGCGACGGACCTGGACCAGCTCGGCCAGGATCGAGACCGCGACCTCGGTCGGGGTCACGGCGCCAAGGTCGAGGCCAGCCGGCGCTCGGACCGCGGCGACGCGTTCCGGCGCCACGCCCTCACCGGCCAGGTACTCGCGGACGGCGACGGCCCGCGTGGGCGAAGCGACCAGGCCGATGTAGGCGACATCGCGCGCCAGGGCCGCGGCGACGGCCTCCTCGTCCCAGGAACCCTGGCTGGCGACCACGACATAGGGCGGCGCCGCTGCGTCGAGCCCAGCGAGGTCGGTCGCCTGGAGGACCTCGGTCGCATCGGGAAAGGCCTCGACCTGGGCGACGGGGTCGACCACGCTGACGCGGTAGCCGCTGGCTGCCCCCAGCTCGACGAGCGCGTGGGCGATGGGCGTCGTGCCCAGGATCCAGAGCTGTGGGGCAGGCAGATGCGGTTCCACGTAGATCTCCAGGGTGCCGCCGGAGTGGCAGGTCATGACGTAGTCGATGACCCCGTCACCGCGGCGGCTGTCCGATGGCTGGTCCCGGCTGAGGCGAAGCAGGCGCGGCTCGCCGTCGGCCAGCGAGCGGAGGGCCTCCTTGACCACGATGGGCTGCGCGCAGCTGCCGCCGACCCAGCCTTCGACCATGCCGTCGGGATGGATGAGGCCCCGAGCGCCGGGACGCGCCGAGGTCGGTCGCCGGACCGCGACGACGGTGGCCATGGCGAACGGTCGAGCCGCGCCCTCGAGCTCGAGGGCGCGGGCAAGGACCGACGTCGCTGGGTCGCCACGGGCTGCGGGAAGGCGCCGGCCCGAGGGCCTAGAGCGCCACCCCCTTCTCCTCCAGGATGCGCCAGATCTTGGGCGCCGTGAGCGGGATGTCGATGTTGCGCACGCCGAGGTGCCAGAGGGCGTCGACGACGGCGTTGGCGATGGCCGGCGGCGCGCCGACCGTCGCCGATTCCCCGACGCCCTTGGCGCCGATGGGATGGTGCGGTGAGGGGGTGATGGTCTTGCCCAGCTCCCAGCGCGGCGTTTCGACGGCCGTCGGCAGGAGGTAGTCCATGAAGGTGCCGTTCAGGTTGTTGCCCAGCTCGTCGTAGGTCATCTCCTCGAGCAGCGAGGGCGCGAAGCCCATCGTCAGGCCGCCGTGGATCTGCCCGTCGACGATCATCGGGTTGATGATGTTGCCGCAGTCGTCGACGGCGACGAAGCGCCGCACCGTGACCTGGCCGGTGCCGCGATCGATGTCCACGACGCAGATGTACGAACCGAAGGGGAAGGTCAGGTTGGGCGGGTCGTAGTAGTCGACCGCCTCCAGGCCGGCCTCCATGCCCTGCGGATGGTTGGTGTAGGCGGCGAAGGCGATCTCCTGGATCGTCTTCTTCTGCTCGGGCGAGCCCTTGACGTTGAAGGCGCCGTTGGTCCACTCGAGATCGTCCGGGTTGGCTTCCAGGAGATGGGCGGCCAGGAGCCGGGCCTTGTCGCGGATCTTGCGCGCGGCGATGGCCGTAGCGGCGCCCGCGACGGGCGTCGAGCGGCTGGCATAGGTGCCCAGGCCGTAGGGCGCGGTATCGGTGTCGCCGTACTCGATGGCGATGTCAGCGACCGGGAAGCCGAGCTCCTCGGCGATGATCTGGGCGAAGGTCGTCTCGTGGCCCTGACCCTGGCTCTGGACGCCGATGCGCGCGATGACCTTGCCCGTCGGATGGACCCGGATCTCGCACGAGTCGAACATCTTGATGCCGAGGATGTCGAAGTCGTGCGAGGGGCCGGCGCCGACGATCTCGGTGAAGGACGAGATGCCGATGCCCATCAGCTCGCCACGGGCGCGCTTCTCGAGCTGCTCGCGACGCAGATCCTCGTAGCCGATCATGTCCATCGCCTTGCGCAGAGCGGCCGGGTAGTTGCCGGAGTCGTAGTCCCAGCCGGTCGGCGTGTGGTACGGGAACTGCTCGGGCTGGATGAAGTTGTTCATCCGGAAGGCGGCCGGATCCTGGCCCAGCTCGTGGGCCGCGATGTCGACCATGCGCTCGATGGCGTGGACGGCTTCGGTCACGCGGAACGAGCAGCGATAGGCGACGCCACCGGGCGGCTTGTTGGTGTAGACGCCATCGACCTCGACGAAGGCGTCCTTGAAGTCGTACGAGCCGGTGATGACGTTGAACAGGCCGGCCGGGAACTTGGAGGGGTCGGCGGCGGCGTCGGTGTAGCCGTGGTCGGCGATGGTGTTGACCTTGAGGGCCGTGATCTTGCCTTCCTTGGTCGTGCCCAGCTCGGCGTGGATGTGGTAGTCGCGGGCGAACGAGTCGGCCTGCAGGTTCTCCGCGCGGTCCTCGATCCACTTGACCGGCTTGCCGGTCAAGAACGAGGCGGCGACGGCCAGCACGTAGCCCGGATAGACCGGGACCTTGCCGCCGAAGCCGCCGCCGATGTCATGGGTCTTGACCCGGATCTTGTGCTCCACGATGGGCAGCCCGGCGCCGGCTGCGACGAGGGCGATGACGGTCCGGATGGCGTGGGGCGCCTGGCTGGTCATGTGCAGCGTGAGGTGCCCGTTGACGGCGTCCCAGTCGGCGACGCAGCCGCAGGTCTCGATCGAGGCCACGTGGATGCGCGGGATGTACATGTCCTCGCTGACGCGGACGTCTGAGGCGGCCAACGCGGCGTCGGTGGCTGAGGCGTCGCCGGACTCCCAGTGCCAGATGTGGTTGTTGGCCTTCTCCGGCCCGCGATCCGGGCGGAGCACGAAGGCGTCCGGTTTCATCGCCTCCTTGGGATCGACCAGGACTGGCAGCGGCTCGTAGTCGACCATCACGGCGGCGACGCCGTCGGCGGCGGCGTAGCGGCTGGTGGCGATGACCGCGGCCACCTCCTGACTCTGGTACATGACCGTGTCGACGGGCAGGACCATCTGCATGTCGCCGGCCAAGGTCGGCATCCAGTGGAGCTTGTAGCCCTCGAGGTCCTTGCCGGTCACGACGGCGGCCACGCCGGGGACCTTGAGCGCCTCGGAGCTGTCGATGTTCAGGATCTTGGCGTGCGCGTACGGGCTGCGCACGATGTCCAGCCAGAGCATGCCCGGCAGGACCAGGTCGTCGATGTACTCGCCCTTGCCGCGGACGAAGCGCGGGTCCTCCTTGCGCTTGACGGAGTGACCCATGCCCCCGACTTCGAAGGTCGTCGTCGTGGCCTGTACCTCGGTCATCTCGGTCACCCCGCCGTGGCCGGCTCGGCCGGCGCTTCAGCGGCGCGCATCTCCGCCGCCGCCTGCTGGATCGACTTGACGATGTTGACGTAGCCCGTGCAGCGACACAGGTTGCCCTGGATGCCGGCGCGGATCTCGTCTTCGGTCGGGTCCGGGTTCTGCTCCAGCAGCCAGGCCGACTGCATGATCATGCCCGGCGTGCAGAAGCCGCACTGCAGGCCGTGCTGGTCCCAGAAGGCCTGCTGCAGCGGATGGAGGGTCGGCTCGGAGGCCATGCCCTCGATGGTCTTGACCTCGCGGCCGTCGACCTGCACGGCGAGCATCGTGCAGGCCTTCGCGCTCACGCCGTCGACATGGACGGTGCAGGCGCCGCAGTTGCTCGAGTCGCAGCCGATGTGGGTCCCGGTCAGACCGAAGACGTCACGCAGGAGGTGCACGAGGAGCAACCTTGGCTCGACGTCCGCCTCGCGCGCCTCCCCGTTGACGGTGACGTTGACGTGGATGGTGCTCATCGTCGGCTCCTAGGCGTTCATGGCCGCGCGTTCGGCGGCAAGGCGAAGGGCACGAGCGGTCATCTCGCGGACCATGGCCAGCTTGTAGTCCACCGGACCCCGGCGATCCTCGGCCGGGCGGGCCTGCCGTGCGGCAGCCAGGCCGGCCTCCCGGAACATCTCCTCGCTCGGATGCGCGCCACGGACGGCGTCCTCGGCATGTTCGGCTGCGAATGGTGCGTCGGCCACCGAGGTCAGCCCGATGCCGACCTGCGAGATGCGCCCGTCACCGCTGAGCGAGACGACCGCCGCCACGCCGACCGTGGCAAAGTCGCCGGCCCGGCGCTCGAGCTTCAGATAGGCGCTGCCGGTCATCGCAGGCGGCGTCGGGATGCGGACCTCGGTCAGCACCTCGTTGGCCTCGATGGCGGTCGTGAAGACGTCCTTGAAGAAGCCCGTCGAACCTTCGCCAGCGCTGGGATGGGTGGGTCGAGCGCTGGCCGGTCCGTGCCGAACGTCGGCCTCGCCGGCATGGCCTCGAGCCCAGACGATCCGCTCGCCGTTGACGCTGCGCAGGACGAAGCGACCACGCAGCGCCAGGACGACCGCCGGCCAGTCAGAGGCGGGGTCGGCGTGCGCGCACGAGCCACCGATGGTGCCCCAGTTGCGGATCTGCGGATCGCCGATGCCGCCGGCGGCCTCGCGCACGACATCCCAGGCGGCGGCCGCCGGGCTGGACGCGATGGCGGCGTGCGTGGCACGGGCGCCGATGCGGAATTCGCCGTCGACCTGGCTGATCGACTCGAGGCCAGGGACGCGACCGATGTCGATGAGCAGGCCCGGTTGCGCGAGCCGGTACTTCATGAGCGGGAGGAGGCTGTAGCCGCCGGCCAGGATCTTGGCCTCGCCCTCGTTGTCCGCCAACAGGCGGAGGGCATCGTCGAGGCTGACGGGTCGGAAGTACTCGAACTGCGGAGGGATCATCGCCGGTCCTCACCATCCCTTCCGTCGGCGCGTCTGGACGGCGCCGACACTGCATCGGAAGCAGATCACGAATGGACGCGGTCGGAGGCCCCGGGTCCACGCCCTGGGCACGATCGTGCTGGCGGCTTTCGGAGCCGGCGGGTCGTCGTCACGGCGAGGGGGCCGGACGGCGGATGGGGCCGTTCCACCGCCAACGATAGGCCCGCATGGGTGCAGCGTCAACGAGATTCGGCGGCCACCTCCCAGGCCTCGACCGGGCCGTCGAAGCCCTTCAGCTCGAGGTCGCGTCGCTGGGCGATGAGACCCCGCTCGTGGAGCCAGGTCGCGATGCGCCGATAGGCCTCGCCGCTGAGCAGGATCTGCCCGCCGCCTGCCTGCGCCTGGAGCCGTGCGGCGAGGTTCGTCGGGGTGCCGATGGCGCTCACGTTGCCGCCCGCGACCAGGGCACCGACGACGGCCGGGCCGACGGCGATGCCGCCGCCGACGCTGAAGCCACCGGCCGCAGCCTTGTCGCGGATGCCGATGGCTGCCCGCAGCGCGGCCGACGCGTGGTCGAGCCTCGGCGAGACGACGTTGAAGGTGGCCATCACCGCATCGCCCGCGAACTTGTCCACGAGACCACCCTCGGCCTCGATCTCGGCGCGTGCCCAGCGGTGGAAGGCAGCCACCCGGGTGGCCAGCGACTCCGGGACGGCATCGCCGGCAAAGGCCGTGTAACCGCGGATGTCGACGAAGAGGACGGTCACCAGGCGCTCCTCGGGCGCCATGGACGCTGGCCCATCCGACCTCGATGCCGAGCCGGAGGTCGGCACCTGACCCGACAGGGCGCCCGGGACGCCGACGTCGCGTGGCGGGCGCGACCTCGACACCGAGCTCCGCCAGCCGGCGACGAGCGGCTGCGGCGAGGGTCACGGCGCCGATGCCGGTCATGCCTGGAACACCGTGCGCGCCTCGGTCATCGCGATCCTCGAGCCGGCCCCCGCCTGCTCGACCGCGGCCGAGCGCAGGAGCCGCGCCCGGGCCTCGACGAGCACGTAGCCGACGCCGGCGGCGAAGGTCGCGACACGCTCGAGGTCACCCACGGCTGCCGCCCCCTCGCCGTCGGCGATCCGGACTCGCGATCGCGCCATGAGCGAGTAGGCACCGCCCGCGTCGAGTCGCCGGTCGTCCGTGGCCTCGGCCGCCCGTCGGGCCCGGTGACGTCGCCGGCGAAGAGCAGCGCCTCGGTGCCGACGTCGAGCAGCTCCAGGGTTTCGCAGGTCATGGCCGCGGCCAGTCGATGGCATCGAGGGCGACAGTGCGGCGTGATCGCGGGCCTCGTCGGATCGGCGGCCGCGAGTGGCGGCCCGCATGCGCCCCGATGCGTGGGGCATCTTGTCCTGCCGCTCGACAGCGTCGGACGTCGGCGATCATCGCGCGCGCCTCGTCGATCCGGCCGAGCTCGACCAGGCAGCCACGGCGCAGTTGCGGGCCCAGAGGCCGTAGGTCGTGACGCCGGACTCGCGACCCATGGCTCGATCACCCGCTCGGCGTTGGCGAGACTTTCGCTCGAGGCGCCCCAAGGCCTGGAAGGCCGCCGTCCGACCCAGCGATCGACTGGAGGCCCGGCGGGAATTGCGGGTAGTCGCGGTCGAAGCGATCGGCGATGACGGAGCGGCTCTCGGGCGTCGAAGGTGATCGAGCGCTCCTCCATCTCGTTGTAGAGCGTGTTGAAGGCCACGTATGTCATGCCGCGCGCCCATGCCTCGTCGTGCACCTGGCGGAACTCCTCGTAACCGAGCTCGAGGTCGCCGATGGCGACATGTGGCGAGGGCCAGGAAGCCGAGCGCCCAGAGACGGGGCCCGTCGTCGCCGGCGGCTTCGGCGACGGCCATCGCCCGCCAAGGAGCTCGATGGCCGCTCGTACTCGAAGTCGAAGGCGTGCAGGCTAGCGAGACGGACATACGCCTCGGCCAGGGAGCGGCTCGGGCCGAGCGGATCGAGCACGTCGCGCGCCCGCTCGTACTCCGTCCGAGCCACGTCCTGGCGCGACTGCTCCCACAGGACGCGTCCGAGGAGGAGATGGCCCGGGCCGGCAGTGGCGACGTCGCCGGCCTCGGCGCGCGATCGGGATCGCCTCGGAGAGTAGCGTTCGGCGCCCGGAGGATCGCCGGCACGCCAGATGACGCCGCCGACGCGCACGAGGAGCCGCGCCCGTTCGACGTCGCCGTCGACGTACGGCAGCGCCCGCAGCAGGAGGTCGGCCGCCTCCGAGAAACCCTGCCGGTCCTCCGCCTCGGTGGCCGCCTGCAGCCCGACCGGCACCGCCTCCGAGAAGCGGGCGGCCGCGAAGAGATGCCTGGCCCGCTCGCCGGTGGCGGGTCGGCCACGGGCGCCAGCGCGTCGGCCGCTCGCGAGTGCAGGGCCTGCCGACGGGGCAGGACGATGTCGTCGTAGACCGCCTCGCGCGTCAGGGCGTGCCGGAATCGATAGCGGCCGCCCTCCGCATCGACGTCGAGCAGCTGCTCGCCGACGAGCGTCACGAGGGCCGTCTCGATGGCCGACGCCTCGCAGCCGCAGACGCCGGGCAGGAGGTCCGGTCGGACCGCGGCGCCCAGGACCGCGGACGCCTGGAGGACCTCGACGACGCCTCCGGCAGCCGCTCGATGCGCTGCAGGATCGACTCGCGGACCGAAGCCGGCAGGCGCAGCTCTTCGATCTGGCGTCGCTCCCAGCCAGCCGGGGTGCGGTAGATGTCGCCGCGGTCGATGGCGTCCTTGAGCAGCTCCTCGAGCACGAACGGGTTGCCCTCGCTGCGCTCCAGGAGCAGGTCGCGGAATTCTGGGCTGACGACATCGCTGGCGAAGATCGCGCGCACCATCTCGGCCGGACCGACGCGGCGTCGAATGGCTCGAGCTCGATGAAGGTCGCTGCCGCCTTCGACGCCAGCCCTGGAGGATGGGCGCCAAGGGGTGCCGCCGGTGGAGCTCGTCGCGACGGTAGGTCGCCAGGACCATGGCCCGGGTCGAGCGCAGCCGACGCGCCAGGAAGTCGAGCAGCTCGCGGGTCGAGCGCATCCGCCCAATGGATGTCCTCGACGACCAGCAGCGAGCCCGCGATCGGCTGCCTCTGCGCGCAGGAGCTGGAAGACCGACTCGAAGAGGCGCAGTCGGCCCATCGGGTCGTCGGCGGTGGCATCGGTCGCCGACGGCATCGCCGAATTGCGGGAGCATCGGCGCCAGGTCGACGGCAGCCGGCCCGAGCCGATCGCGCACCATGGCCGACGACCCACGCTGCCGAGACGTGGTTGCCGAGGGCCTCGACGAAGGGCAGGTAGGGCAGTGCGAATTCCGCCTCGCTGCAGCCGCCCCACAGGACGACGGCACCCAGTCCGCTCGGCACGCTCCTCGAGCTGCCGCGCGAGCCGCGTCTTGCCGAGGCCCGCCTCACCGGCAAGCAGGGCAAGTCGGCCGTCACCACGCAGCGCATCGAGGAGTGCGTCCTCGAGGGCGTCGGCCTCGCGCTCTCGACCGACGATCGGTCGGGCAGAGGGTCTGCTCGATCATCGGGCTGGGTGGAGCTCGGTCGCCGCGGTCGCGACCCCGGCCACGAGCGGCGGCGATCCCGCGTGCGCGCCAGGTGCCCAGCCGACGACGCCGATGCGCATGTCCGGCGCGGGCAGGGTCCATCCCTCGGCGGTCTCGATGGCGCGCTCGCGCAGCGCCGCGACCAGGCGCTGGTCCTTGGCTCCGCCCTCGGCGACCCATGTCTGGCGACGGGCGAAGGCGAGCACCTCGTCGAACGTGCCATAGCGCGCCGCCGGACGCGGCAGGTAGGTGACCGAAGCCCCTCGGCCGCGCGCGGCCAGGAGCTCGATGAACTCGGGCAGGGCTGGCAGGGGAACGCGCTCCTCACCGTGGACGATCGGCCAGAACGGATCGATGGTCGATGCCGGCTGGCGCTCCATGAGCACGGCCAGGCACCGTCGTCCGGCCGCCGCTTCCAGCGCGCTGACGAAGGGACCGATGGCCTCGACGTCGTAGCCGACGTGGGCGATGAGCACGACGTCGGCGGTCGGTGCGTCTGGCATCGGCCAGCGCGCCAGGATCGACCGCACGTTGGCGATGCCGTGCTCGACGGCGATCTCCTGCAGCGCCGCCAGCATGCGTTCCGACGGATCGACGGCGACGACCTCGCGCACGCGGCGAGCGATGGGCAAGGCGAATCGTCCGGCGCCGGCGCCGACGTCCAGCCACGTCTCGCCCGGCCGTGCGTCGGTCAACAACCGGTCCAGGACGGGGTCGTCCGTGCGCATCGGATCGGCCCGGAAGAGGCTCGAGATGGAACGGTAGAAGTCGGGGCCGTCGGCGACCTCGCGCAGTCGGTCGACCTGGTCGCGGTTCTCCCTGACGCGCTCGGCCCAGCTCGCCTCCAGCAGCGCGGCGAGGTCACCGCGCGAATCGATGTCCGGGACGCCGCCAGGCAGCTCGACGCGAACGACGTCGGGCAGCTCGGCGAGGATGCGGCCCAGGCCCTGGTCGCCGTCGAGACGTGCGGCGAGCGTGAACCCCGATCGTCGCAGGAGCACGGGATTGGCTCCCCCGCCGGCCGCGTAGTGCGGCAGGACGGCGGTCGCCTCGCCGCCTGGATCGGCGGCCAGCAGGGCGGCGATGACGTCGGCCTCGAGGGTCGGCTGGTCGCCGAGGACGATGAGGGCGGCGGCTGCATCCGGCGCGACAGCTGCCAGGCCGAGGCGCAGCGACGACGACAGGCCATCCCCGGGTCGCTCATTGATGACCCGGCGCTCGCCTCGCCACGCGATGCCCTGCTCGACCGCCTCGGCGTGTGCGCCGAGGACGACCACCACGTCCCGAAGTCCGGCCGATGCGAGCGTGTCCAGCACGCGCTGCAGGACCGGTCGTCCGCCGAACGACGCCAGCAGCTTGGGGCCGCCGAAGCGGCTCGACAGCCCTGCCGCCAGGACTATCGCCGCCACCGAACCATGCATCTGGTCATCTTCTCACCGGCCACGACGCGGGGTACCGTGGCTGATCGGGGTCGCAGTGCGTGGCGATCACGCGCCCGTCGGCGGCCGCATCAGGGAAGGGGTCCGATTGGGCATCGACATCCGACCGATGGATGGCCAGGCGAGCGCGGCCGACGCGGCCCTGGCGCCGCGGCACCTGATGGACTCCACGTCGCGCATCATCGTCGGCGCCGGTCTGGCGACCGCGATCATCGCCCTGCTCGGCGTCCTGCTCGGTGCCTGGCGCATCGACTGGCTCGGCCTGGTCATGATCGTGGCCGGGCTGGCGGCGGCGGGCGTCGCCTGGCTCGAGCGCGACCGGCCCCGACGATGACGACAGCTTGCCCGAGCCGGGACATCGAGCTGGCCGCCGGCGTCGTGGCCGGCGTCCTGGGCGTCCTGGGCCTCTTCGAGATGCTCTTCGACATGATGAGCCTCGATCAGCGAGGCGGGCTCATCGGCGCGGCGTTGGCGGTCGCCCTGGCGGTCTCCGGGCTGGCCCTCTTCATCGGGTCCCTGCGTCGCTGGAGCGATCCGATGGACATCGTGGTCGGCGATGAGCGGTCGGTTCGGGTCGCGTACGCCGGCGTCGGGCTGGTCGTCGTCGGCTGGCTCGGCATGGTGACGATCGGCAGCTGGACGCTGTCAGCCGGTGCGAGCGTCCTGGCCTTCGCCCTCCTCGCGGGCCTGATCCTGCGCTGGTCGACCGACGAAGCCGCCGATGGATCGCCCGTCGCTGGGGCCTGGGTCGCCGTTGCCTTCGCCCTCGTCGGCACCATGCTCGGGCTCAGCCACCTGATGCTTCTCGTCGAGCATGCCGCGGCCTTCGGGCCGCTCGACATGCTGGCCGTGCTGGCCTATGCGGTCGGTGTCGCCCTGACCCTCATCGGCTCGGTCTGGACGGCCTACGAGCGGACGATCGACGCCCAGGAGCGGTCCAGCATCCGATCGGGCGACATGGACTGATCGACCGTGGGTCCGCGCTCGGGGCAGGCCCGGGCGGTCGGAGCTCGGTCAGGCCGTCGCGACGAGGTCCGCTTTGGCGCGCATGGGACCGCCGGCGGCCCCGTGTCGGGCTGCCACGATCTCGGCCAGGATGGCCAGCGCGGTCTCGGCCGGCGCCCGACCGCCGAGGTCAAGCCCGATCGGGCCTCGCAAGCGAGCGAGCGCCTCGGGCGTGACCCCGGCCGCCAGCAATCGGGCGTGGCGGTCGGTCTGCGTCTTGCGGCTGCCGACGGCGCCCACGTAGCGACAGCCGCGATCCAGCGCCGCGACGATGGCCGGCTCGTCGAACTTGACGTCGTGCGTCAGCACAGCCACCGCATCGGACGGACCGAGGCCGATCTCGTCAGCCACCTCGTCGGGCCAGCCGACCACGACCCGATCGGCATCAGGAAACCGCTCGTGAGTGGCGAAGGTCGCTCGGCCGTCGATGACGACGGTCTCATAGCCAAGCTCCCTGGCCATGCGCACCAGCGGCATGGCCACCTGCACGGCTCCGACGACGACCAGGCGCGATGGCGCTGGGTAGGCCTCGATGAACAGGCTTCGACCGGCGAGCTCGACGGTCCGCGAGGTGCCCGCTTCAAGGGCGCCCAGCGCGGCCGAGACGAGCTCCGCGTCGAGACCCGGGTCGCCGAGCGTGCCGGAGAGGACGCCGTCCTCGGTCACGGTCAGCGGCTCGGCTGGCGGGCTCCCCTCCCCCGGCTGGTGCGGGCCGAAGTCCGGCCCCGGCGAGTCGTCGGGCAGTGGCGTGATGACGGCGATGCCATCGCGTCCGGCAGCGGCGCGGGCTGCGAGCGGTGGCACCTCGGGCTGCATCAGGACATCGATGGTGCCGCCACACGCGAGGCCGACGTCCCAGGCCTGCTCGTCGCTGATGCCATAGCGGATGACCCGGCTGCGCCCGGTCCGGCGTGCCCGCTCGACCTCGTCGAACGCCGCGCCCTCGACGCAGCCACCGCTGACGGAGCCTGCCAGGCGACCGTCGTCGGCCACCAGCATGACCGCTCCTTCCGGGCGCGGCGCCGAGCCGAACGTGCGCACGACGATGGCCCGTCCGATGCCCTGGCCCTCGGACTGCCAGGCCGCCAGCGTCTCGTTCAGCTCCCTCATCGCGGATCTCCTTCTCGTGGCAGGTCTCGTCCGGTGGTCGCGACGAGCCTCGGCGCCCATGCGGAGCCGCCGATCCAGGCACTGCCCCGGGCGCCGGCGTCGGTCGATGCGGCGGCCTCGCTGCCCTTGCGCAGATCTCCGGCGCGGACGCCGGCCAGGATCTCGCCCAGCCGTTCGAGGGAAGCGACCGTCCCGGCCGGCAGGAAGTCGTCGATGTAGGGGTAGGCCGCCTGCATGCCGCCGGCCAGCGGCTGGTAGCCCGGGACGCCGGCCAGCGGGTTGAGCCAGATGAGCCGATGGCAGTTCCGACGCAGGCGAGCGGTCTCACTGGCCACCAGCGCCGGGTCGCCGCGGTCCCAGCCATCGGAGACGACGATGACGACGCCGCTGCTGCGCAGCGTGCGTCGCGCCCAGCGCAGGTTGAACTCCCGGAACGAGGCGCCGATACGGGTGCCACCGGCCCAGTCCTGGACGGTGTCGGCCACGTTGGCCAGCGCCCGGTCCCGATCGCGATCCTTGAGCTGTCGGGTGACACGCGTCAGGCGGGTGCCGAAGACGAACGATTCGGTGCGCACGATCGACGCGGCCGAGAGCGCCTGAACGAAGCGCAGCAGCAGGCGTGAGTGGCGCTCCATGGAGCCCGAGATGTCGCACAGCACGACGATCGGCCGCGGCCGTCGCGTGGGTCGCCGCCAGACCCACTCGGTGAAGTCGCCGCCCGTCGCCAGGTTGCGCCGGAACATCACCCGTGGCGCGAGCAGCCGACCGTGATGATGCAGCTCGTACCGACGCGTTCGACGCAGCTCGAGGCGCGGCTCGAGCAGGTCCACGAGACGTTCGGCATCGCGCAGCTCGGCCGCCGTCATGCGGTCGAAATCACGATGGCGCAGCGCCTCTGCCACGGAGAACGCGTCCGGGGCGATGACCGTGCGATCCGGCTCGACCTCCAGCTCGCCGTCCTCGCCAGCCGCCGCCAGGAGCGTGCCCGGCTCATCGCCAGCGTTCGAGCCCGCGTCCGGGGCGTCGAGGTCGGCGCCGTCGTCATCGGCGTCCGGATGGTCGACCTCGGGCGGCGGCAGGGCCGGCCCGTCGCTCGGCAGCCGCCCCGCTCGCTGTCGCCACCAGCGAGCGAAGATGCGGTCGTACGGCGCTCGGTCGTCGCGCCGACGCACGAAGATCGCCTCGCCGGCCGCCCGGACCTGCTCGCGATCGCCGATCTCGACCAGGGTCAGGGCCCGCGAGAAGTCGATGGCCGCGCCGAGGTCGACCGACAGCCCGCCAGCGCGCAGCGCCCGGCCGAATCCGACCGCCTCGCCGAGCAGGCGACGACCGTCGATCTGGCGGCCGTCGGGTGCCACGACGATGGCCGGATGGCGTCCAGGGACGATCGGTCGCTGGGCTGGGAGCACGAGCGCGCCTAGGCCCCGGCCGCGGCCTCGGCCAGGTAGCGGCGCCCGGTCTCACCCTGGATGCGCCGGATGTCCTCCTCGTACTTGAGGACGACGCCAAGGGTCGTGTCGATGATCTCGGGCGACAGCTCGCTGGCACCGAGCGAGATGAGCGCGGCCGCCCAGTCGAGCGTCTCGGCCACGCCGGGCACCTTGGTCAGGTCGGCCTCGCGCAGGCGGTGGATGAAGCCGACCACCTCGCGTGCCAGCCGCTCGGGTGCATCCGGCACGCGGGTGAGCACGATCTCGTACTCCTTGGCCGGCGTCGGATAGTCGATCCAGTGGTAGAGGCAGCGTCGCTTGAGCGCGTCGTGCACCTCGCGCGTCCGATTGGAGGTCAGCACGACACGCGGCGGCTGCTCGGCCCGGATGGTGCCGATCTCGGGCACCGTGACCTGGAAGTCCGACAGGATCTCCAGCAGGTAGGCCTCGAACTCCTCGTCGGCGCGGTCGATCTCGTCGATGAGCAGGACGGGCGCCAGGCCGGAGCCGTCGGACTCGAGCGCCTGGAGCAGCGGCCGCTTGATCAGGAAGTCGGGGCTGAAGATGTCGTGCGCCTTGGCGCGATCGATGTCGCCGCGCGCCTCGAGCAGCCGGATCTCGAGCATCTGGCGCGGGTAGTTCCACTCGTAGACCGCCGTGTTGACGTCGAGGCCCTCGTAGCACTGCAGCCGGATGAGCCGCGTGCCGAGGGCCGCCGCCAGGACCTTGGCCAGCTCCGTCTTGCCGACCCCCGCCTCACCCTCGAGGAGCAATGGGCGCCCGAGCTCGAGGCCCAGGAAGACCGCCGTCGAGAGCGAGCGCTCGCAGATGTAGCCGCGTTCGCGGAAGGCGGCCTGGACGCCCTCGATGGAGCGCAGGGTGTCGGGGCGCTGATCAGCCTTCGTCATGGGGAGGCGAATCTACACCCCTGCGTCGTGCTCATCCGTCGGGCGCCTCGAGCTCGCGGGCGTAGGGCGGGAAGCGGAAGCGCATCGAGCGGGTCAGGATGCCGCCGTGGCCGAGGCGCGAGACCGTCTGCAGGGTCGGTGGCTCACCGGTCAGCAGGCGCGGCAGGAGCAGGTCCGCCGCGGTCGCCTTGGAGTAGGCGCCGCAGGTCGGCAGGCCAAGGATGGCGGTCCGCCCGACGCGCGCCAGCCAGAGCATCGAGCCTGGATGGGCCGGCACGCCGTGGCGGACGATCCGCCCACCGAGGCGCTCGATGGCCACGAAGAACGGATCGGTCGGGTCGGTCGAACGGCCGCCGGCGGTGAGCACGACGGCCGACCGATGGTGTCCCCTGGTGACCGACGCCAGGGCCGCCTCGACCGGGCCGACGCGATCGGGCACGTAGGCGATGGTCACCACCGTCGAGCCGAGCGATTCGATCTTCTGGCGCGCGCTGCGCTCGAACCGATCGCGATCGCTCGCGCGGAGCGACTCCTTGACCACGACCCCGACGCGCATCGGCAGGAACGGCGCCAGCCAGACGATGGGCCGCTTGCCGAAGCCGGCCAACCGCGTGCCGTGGTCGACCAGCGCCGCCTCGACGACGTGTGGCGCGACCTTGACGCTGGCGATCAGCTGGCCGGCCTCGACGATCGATCCGTCGAGCGCGGTGAAGACCTCCAGCGGGTCCACCCGGTTGAGCAGCTCCAGCTCGCGCGGTCGGACGTGGACGACCCCAGCCGCAGCCGCCAGCAGGTCGACCCGGCTCTCGTTCGGGCCGCGCAGGGTCAGGCCGGGGCCGGCGACGGCGGCAGCCAGCCGCAGCGCGGCGGCGTCCTCGTGCAGGTCATCGGGCCCGGGGATGATGAGGGTCAGCGTCTCGATGGTCGGCGAGACGGCACCTGGTCGGGCGAGTGCCGCCAGGTCGTCGGCGGTCAGCTGTCGCCCCTTGGACCACCGCGAGCCATCGACGACGAGGTCGCGAACGATGACCGCCCCGACCATCTCGTCGATCGCGAGGTGGCCGGGGCGGAGCGTCGCGGTGCGCACCGACGGTCAGGTGGCGCGGGCGAGCGCGGCCTCGATCGCGCGGCGGGTGAAGACCTCGGCCATGGCCGTCCGATATTCGCGGTCGGCGTGGATGTCCGAGTTGACCGTGCGGTTGACGGTCGCCTCGGCGGCCGCCGCCGCGACGACGTCCGAGGAGCCGTCGGTGCCGATGAGGCCCTCCTCGACCGCGGTCGCGCGATAGGCCGAATCGGAGACGCCGGTGAGTGCCACGCGAGCGTGCTCGATGCGGCCGCCGGTGCGGGCGATGACGGCGCAGACGCCGACCATCGCGTACCCCGAGGCCGGCTGATGCAGCTTCTGGTACGAGCCACCGGCGCCGGCCGGCAGGGCGGGACGTCGGATCTCCGTCACCAGCTCGTCGGGTCGGATGGCGGTCTCGAAGGGCCCCAGGAAGAAGTCGGTCGCACCGATCACCCGCTGGCCCGTCGACGAGCGCACGACGATCGAGGCGTCGAGCGCGATGAGCATGGCCGGCAGGTCCGAGGCCGGGTCGGCGTGCGCGACCGCGCCTCCGACCGTGGCCCGATTGCGGACCTGCATGTCGGCCGCTTGCAGGATGCCTTCGCGCACGAAGTCCAGGCGCGTGGTCGCGGCCAGCTCGGCGTAGGTCGTCAGCGCGCCCATCGAGGCGCTGCCGTCCGCTGCGTAGCGGAGACCCTTGAGATCCTGGAGCCGGCCGATGTCGATGACGGCCTCGGTCCGCGCCAGGCGCAGCTTGAGGAGCGGCAGGAGGCTGTGGCCACCGGCCAGGACCTTGGCCTCCGGGTCCGAGGCGATGGCGCGCAGCGCCTCTTCGACCGTCGACGGCCGCTGGTAGGAGAACGCTGCCGGGATCACGCCTGGCCTCCCTTCGCGGACTGCATGGCATGCCACACCTTCTGCGAGGTGAGCGGCATGTCGAGATGTCTGATGCCGAGGCCAGACAGGGCGTCGATGACGGCGTTGACGACGGCCGGCGTCGAGCCGATGGTGCCCGCCTCGCCGATGCCCTTGACGCCGAGCGGGTTGACCGGCGATGGGGTCACGGTCTCGTCCAGCTCGAAGCTCGGGAGGCGCGAGGCCTTGGGCAGCGCGTAGTCCAGCATCGAGCCCGACAGGAGCTGACCGTGGTCGTCGTAGACGGCGCCCTCCCAGAGCGCCTGACCGATGCCCTGGGCCAGCCCGCCGTGGATCTGGCCCTCGACGATCATGGGGTTGATCCGGTTGCCGCAGTCGTCGACGGCGATGAAGCGCACCAGGTCGACCTCCCCGGTCGCCTCGTCGACCTCGACCATCGCGATGTGGGTGCCGAATGGCCAGGTGCAGTTGGGGGTGTCGTAGTAGGCCGTCTCGTCGAGGTACGGCTCCATGCCCTCCGGCAGGCTGAAGCCGAGGCCGATCGCGAAGGAGATCTCCTGGAAGGTCTTGACCTTGTCGGGCGAGCCCTTGACCTGGTAGTTCGCGCCGTCGACCTCGATGTCGTCGGGCGAGGCCTCGAGCATGTGCGCTGCGTACAGCTTGGCTTTGGCGCGGATCTTGTCGGCTGCCTTGACCGCCGCCATCCCGCCGACGGATGCCGAACGGCTGCCGTACGTGCCGTAGCCGAACGGGGTCCCCTGCGTGTCCGAGTGCTGGACGATGACGTCATCGACGCCGATGCCAAGCTCCGAGGCGACGATCTGCGAGTAGGTCGTCTCGTGGCCCTGGCCCTGCGGCTGGGTGCCGACCGTGAGCACGACCTTGCCCGTCAGATGGACACGGATGTTGGCCGACTCCCACATCGCCGCGCCCCAGCCGTCGCCGACGGCCCCGATCCACTTCGAGGGTGCCACGCCGCACATCTCGAGGTACGTCGAAAGCCCGACGCCGAGCAGCTTGCCTCGCGCCTTGGCCTCCGCCTTCCGATCGGCCAGATCGGCGTAGCCTGCGTGTGCGAGTGCCTTGTCGAGTGCCGGCTCGTAGTCGCCCGAGTCGATGAACACCTCCGCGCCACCGGAGGCCTTGAAGAGGCCCGACGGGTTGGCGTAGGGGAACGAATCGGGCGGCAGGAAGTTGCGCCGACGGACCTCCGCCGGGTCGATGCCGAGCTCGTCGGCCACGAGGTCCATGGCCCGCTCCAGGAGGTAGGTCGCCTCCGGCCGGCCGGCGCCGCGGTAGGCGTCGACGAAGGTCGTGTTGGTGTAGACCCCGATCACCTCACAGTGGATGTTGGGGATCTTGTAGGGACCGCAGAGCACCCTCCCGTAGAGCGTGGTCGGGATGCCCGGGCCGATGGTCGAGAGGCGGCCGCCGAGGTTGGCGTACGTCTTGACCTTGAGGCCGCTGACCGTGCCGTCCGGTTGCGCGGCGACCTCGATGTACGTGATGTGATCGCGGCCGTGGACCGTGGAGTGGTAGTTCTCGCGCCGGCCCTCGACCCACTTGACCGGCCGGCCACCGATGGCCTTGCTGGCGTGGAGGACGAGGATGAAGTCGGCGTAGCAATAGATCCGGGAGCCGAAGGCGCCACCGATGTCCGGGCTGATGCAGCGGATCTTGTGTTCGGGGATGCCCATGACGAATGCGGAGATGAGCAGTCGCTGGATGTGCGGCGTCTGACTCGACATCCAGATCGTGTACTCGTCCGTGCCGGGGTTGTACCAGCCGATGTCGCCGCGCGTCTCCATCGAGTTCGGGATGAGACGCTGATTCACGAGGCGCTGCCGGATGACGGTCGGCGCCGCCGCCAGGGCCGCGTCGGTGCCGGCCAGGTCGCCGACCGTCCAGTCGAAGACGACGTTGTTCGGCGCGTTCTCGTGCAGCTGCGGTGCGCCGTCCTGGGTGGCGGCTTCGGCATCCACGACGGCCGGCAGCGGCTCCCAGGTCACATGGATGTGTTCGAGCGCGTCCTGGGCGATCTCCGGGGTTTCGGCGACCAGGGCGGCGACCCCCTCGCCCGTCCACTTGACATCGTCGGTGGCCAGCGCCCGTGGCGTGTTGACGTTGTTCTGGAGGCCGGCCGAGCCGCCGGCCGGCCAGGCCATCGGGAGTGGGTTGTAGGGGATGTCCGCACCGGTGAAGACGGCCACCACGCCAGGCATCGCCGCCGCGGCGGAGGTGTCGATGGCCAGGATCCTGGCGTGCGCGTATGGGCTGCGCAGGACCGCCAGGTAGGTCATGCCCGGCATCTGGATGTCGTCGAGGTAGCGGCCCTTGCCGGTGATGAAGCGCTGGTCCTCCCGCCGCTTGAGCGGAGCGCCCATGATCTGCTCGGTCGTCACGGGATCGTGCCTCCTCGGTCGCTCAGGCGTTGGCGGCGGCGCCGGCGCGCAGCATCTTGGCTGCTTCGCGGATGGCGGCGACGATGTTCTGGTAGCCGGTGCAACGGCAGATGTTGCCCTCGATGGCGTGGCGGATGGCCTCGTCCGAGGGGTCGGGATCGCGCGCCAGCAGGTCGCTGGCGGCCATGATCATGCCCGGCGTGCAGAAACCACATTGAAGGCCGTGCTTCTCCCAGAAGGCCTGCTGGAGCGCGTGCAACCCGCCTTCCGGCGCCAGGCCCTCGATGGTCGTGACCGCCGACCCGTCGGCCTGCACGGCCAGCATCGTGCAGCTCTTGACGGCCATGCCGTCCACGACGACGGTGCAGGCGCCGCACTGGCTCGTGTCACATCCGATGTGGGTCCCCGTCAGCCCGAGGTCTTCGCGGAGGAGCTGGACGAGCATCCGTCTCGGTTCCACGTCCACCGTGCGGGCGACGCCGTTGACGACGAGGGCGACCTGCTCTGCCACCGCGAACCTCCGACGCTGGATGGATCGACCCGAAGCGGGTCGACGACGGATGTGGGTGAAGACCCTGGGAGCCGCCTCGATGGTCCCACCGAAGGGCCCGGGAATCAAGCCGAAAACACGGCCGCTCGGCCGAGCGCGAGCGGACGTCAGCAGCTGGGCAGCGGCCCCGTCTGGAGGGTCAAGGTCCCGGTCACCTTGCCGCTGTCGCTCACGAACTTCGCCTGCTGGCTCGAGATCAGGGTGGCGGTGCCCTGGGCATCCTTGAGATAGTCGGCCGCCGAGAGCATGCCGCCCAGGTCGTCGCGGGCCAGGGTGACCTTGAAGAAGGCGCCGTTGATGATGGCGCCCGGCGTGCCGCCGCAGTCACTCAACATGATCTGGACCGCGTCGGCCCGACCGGCGCTGCCGGCCGGTCCGCCACCGCCTCCACCGCAGCCTGTCAGGAGGCCGACGACCACCAGGAGCGCGAGGATCGACCGCGTCCGCAACGCGCTGCCCTCCATCATCCTGCGAGCCCAGGGCTGCGTCGTGCTGCCCTCGACCGGAAGGGTGGCGTGTCGATGGGCACCCGTCAATGACGAACCGCGGCGGATCGATTCCACCTTTTGCGGGTCGCTGGCGCGTGCCAGGCGCCGGCCCGTCGTGCTCTACAGGCGCAGGACGTCGATCAGGCGGCGCCGACCGCCTCGGCAAGCCGCTCGACGACCAGGCGTGTGACCCGCCAGGCAAGCTCCGGATCGCGCGGCATCCGCAGCCGAACCTGGTTGGAGGCGTAGGTGATGCCGCCGGCAAGCGATCGGATGGGGTCGCCGGCGCCGCGCGGCGCCATGGCCTGTGCCGTCGTCAGCCTCGACCAGCCATCGCGGAAGCGGAGCACGAGCTGGCCATCCTCGCGGGCCACCGATGTCAGCCCGGCGGCCTCGGCCGAGAGCCGCAGCCGGGCGACCTCGAGCAGCCGCTGGACCGGCGATGGGGCCGGTCCGTAGCGGTCGAGCAGGTCGGTCGCCACGGCGGCGATGGATGCGTCCGTCGTGGCCCGCGCCAGCCGGCGGTAGAGCTCGAGCTTCTGGGCCTCCTCCGCCACGTAGGCGTCGGGCAGGTAGGCGTCGACGGGCAGGTCGATGACCGCTGTCGGACGGGCGACGACCGGCGGCCGTGCCTCGAGCTCGGCCTTGCGTTCCTCGACGGCCTCTGCCAGCAGGCGGGTGAAGAGCTCGAAGCCGACGGCCGCGATGTTGCCGTGTTGTTCCGCACCGAGCAGGTTGCCGGCGCCGCGGATCTCCAGGTCGGACAACGCGATCTGGAACCCGGCCCCGAGCTCGGAGGCGTTGAAGATGGCCTGCAACCGCTTTCGGGCGACGTCCGACAGCTGCCCGCGGCGCCGGTACAGCAGGTAGGCGTAGGCGCGTCGGGACGATCTGCCGACGCGGCCGCGCAGCTGGTAGAGCTGCGCCAGCCCGAGCGCGTCGGCGCGATCGACGATGATCGTGTTGGCATTCGGGATGTCGAGGCCGGATTCGATGATCGTCGTGCACACGAGGACATCGTGTTCGCCGGCTGCGAAGGCCAGCATCACGCGCTCCAGGACCCCTTCCGGCATCTGCCCGTGGCCGACGACGATGCGTGCGTCGGGCAGCAGGCGACGGAGCTGCTCGGCCTGGGCCTCGATCGTCTCGACCCGGTTGTGGACGAAGAAGACCTGGCCGCCACGATCGACTTCGCGCAGGATGGCGTCCCGGACGAGGCCAGCGGACGCTTCCGCGACGCGCGTCTGGATGGGCAGGCGGTCCTCCGGCGGCGTCTCGATGACGCTCATGTCGCGGGCGCCGACGAGCGCCATGTTGAGCGTTCGGGGGATGGGCGTGGCCGAGAGGGTCAGCACGTCGACCTCGGTCTTCATCTGCTTGAGGCGTTCCTTGTGGGCGACCCCGAAGCGTTGCTCCTCGTCGACCACCAGCAGCCCGAGATCACGGAAGCGGATATCCCTGGAGAGGAGACGGTGGGTGCCGACCACGAGGTCGACCGAGCCGTCTTCGAGGCCAGCCAGCGTGGCCGCCTGTTCGGCCGGGGCGACGAAGCGGCTGAGCATGCGGACGACCAGCGGGTACGCCGCCAGCCGCGCCCGGAAGGTCTCCAGGTGCTGGGACGCAAGGACCGTCGTCGGCACCAGCACCGCCACCTGGGTGCCGTCGGCGATGGCCTTGAAGGCTGCCCGCAGGGCGACCTCGGTCTTGCCGTAGCCGACGTCGCCGACGACCAGCCGGTCCATCGGCCGCTCGCGCTCCATGTCGGCCTTGACCTCGACGATGGAGCGCAGCTGGTCGGGCGTCTCCTCGTATGGGAAGCCGGCCTCGAGCTCCGACTGCCACGGCGTATCGGGGCTGAAGGCTCGTCCCCGCACGGCCGCCCGCGCCGCATAGAGGGCGACCAGGTCCCGGGCCAGGTCGGTGACCGCCTTTCGGACCCGGCTCCGTGTCCGCGTCCACTCGCCGCCACCCAGCCGCGAGAGCGGCGCCGACTCGGCGCCCGCGTAGCGGCTGACCCGGTCGATCTGCTCGACCGGCACCCAGATCCGGTCGGCGCCGGCGAAATGGAGCTCGAGGAAGTCGCGCTCCTCGTCACCGGGCCCACCCGCCGACCGCCGGACGAGGCCGGCGTAGCGGGCGACGCCGTGGTCGACGTGCACGACCGGATCCCCCGGCTGGAGGCGCTCCAGCAGGTCGCGGGGCACCACGCGGCGGAGGGCGCGAGGTCGGCGGACGCGGACCGTCCCGAAGAGCTCGCGGTCGGTGACCACGATGAGTCCGTCCGGTCCGCCGGCGAAGCCGCCGTTGAGGCTGCGCGTGAGCAGGGCGATGCCGCCCGGCGGTGGGGCCGCGTCGAGCCGCTGGACGGGCGCGGCCACGATGTCCGACTCGGACAGCAGCTCCTCGAGGCGAGCCGACTGATCCGAGGCGAGGACGACCCTGGCGCCCTCGCCCCGCCAGCGCGTGACGGTGGCGCCGATGCTGCCGATGGCGGCGGGAGGCAGGGCCGGCTCGTGCCAGCCGAATGGGTTGCCACCCGGTGGAGCACCATGGAGGTCCGGCTCCCAGCCGAGCTCGAGGGTTCGTGCCGCCTGCAGGGCGGACTTCCAGCCACGTGGCGAGAGATAGGCATCGGGCCAGCCCTTGGCCAGCTCGCCGGCCGCTTCAAGCTCGCTCGATCGTTCGCTGGCCTGAGCCTGCAGAGCGTCGAAGGCGGCGCCGACGTCGGCCGGCTCGTCGATGACCAGGATGGCGTCGCCGACGTGGTCCATGCCCGTGGCCGGTGCCAGCACGCCGCTCCAGATCTCGGCCGCGTCGCCAAGCGAGCCCGTCTCGACGAGGCGCGCATGGTCGGTCGCCAGGCGCTCCGGGAGGCGCGTCACGATGCGGCCGAGTCGCGCCTCGAAGAGCGCGCGCCTCCCCTCGGCCTCGACAGGCAGGCGGAACTCGCCGGCGGGCACGATGGCGACGGACCCGAGCGCACCGACACCGCGCTGGTCGGTCGGGTCGAATGCACGCAGGGACTCGACCTCGTCACCGAACCACTCCAGGCGCACCGGCAGCGGCTGGCCGGGTGGGAAGCAGTCGACGATGCCGCCACGTCGTGCGAACTCGCCGCGACCGGCGACCTCGGGGACCGACTCGTAGCCGAGATCCACCAGCCGACGGAGGAGCCGCTCCTGGGGTAGGCGAGCCCCCGGCCGGAGGACGAGCGGCTCGCTCTCGAGATCGGCCACCGGAAGGGTCCGCTGGACGAGCGCCTGGACACCGGCGACGAGGATGCGCGCGTTGCCGGCATGCCAGTCCGAGAGGACGGCCACCCGCGCCGCAGTCTCGTCACGGACGAGCTCCGATCGCTCGTAGGCGAGAGCGGTACGTGCCTCCAGCGTGACCACGGCCGACGGCCCCGCCCACGCCGCCAGCTCCTCCGCTACCCGATCCGCGATCTCGGAGTCGCGGGCGATCCAGACCAGCCGCTGGCCGGTGGCGATGGAGAGCGCCGCGGACAGGAACGTCTTGGCGCCGTGCGGCATGGCCCCGTAGGTGACGTGGCGCCGGTCGCGCCCGACGCCACCGGCTGGGGTACTCAGGCGCTCGGCGAGGTCCTGCAGGGCCCCGGTCTCGGCCAGCAGCGCCGGCAGGACCGATAGGTCGGCCGGGCCGCGGCGCTCGGCAGCGGTCCCCGCGCGCGACGCCGTCCTCGGCCGCGTGGCGGCCAGGGTGCTTGACCCGCCGCTGCCGCCCATGCCCGGCCCGCCGCTGCCGAAACGGCGCTCACGGCCACGGCGACCACGCATCGGGCTGGTCGGATCGGTCATCGCCGCCCAGGGTCCGAGCCCCGGACATCGGGATCCGGCAGTGGCTTGCGCCAGCCGGTCCGCGTGTGCCTGATGCCGTCGGCGCCAACAGTCGATGCCGGCATCGCATCAGCGGACCCGGGCGTCGCGCTCGTTGCACCCCGCGCCGTGTCGGTGTCGTCGAGCGCCGGCTCGCGATCGCCGGGGGCGGGATCCGGTCGTTCGACCGGCGCTGGCGGGTGGAGCTGCCAGGGGTTCCAGCGGTTCGCCGCGCGGGAGGCGCCATCGCGGGCCCAATCGAGGACGGCATCGGCGGCCGCATCGATGATGTGTTCGAGATCCACCCGCTCGGTACCATCGAACGTGCTCAGGACGTGATCGACGGCGGCCCGCGAGGGCTCGCCGATGCCGACCCGAAGGCGCGCGAACTTCTGGCTGTCGAGCTCGCCGATGATCGAGCGCAGGCCGTTGTGGCCGCCGGCGCTGCCCGACGCCCGCAGCCGGAGGCGTCCGAACGGCAGCGCGAAGTCGTCGGCGACCACGAGCAGGTCATCGAGCGGCGCGTGGGCCCGGGCCAGGACCTTGCGGACGGCCAGGCCGGACTCATTCATGAACGTCTGCGGCTTGACGAGCTCCAGGTCGAGGCCGTCGAAGCGTCCCCAGATGACGCGCGCAGCGTCACGCTCCTTGCCGCCACCCGCCCAACCGGCCCGGTCGGCCAGGCGGTCGAGCACCATCCAGCCGATGTTATGACGCGTCTTCGCGTAGCGGCTGCCCGGGTTGCCCAACCCGACGACGATCCTCACCCTGCCTCCGTGATCGATCCGGGCCCGCGCCTACGCCGGGCACGGCGAGGGGGCCCGAATCCCGTCTGGGAGGGCCCGACCGGGCCGATGGTAGCGCAGGCTGTCATCCGAGCGCCGGCCGAGCGCCGGTGCCCGCACGCACCGCCGAAACGTCTGCATCCGTACCGGACCCCATCATGCCGCCCCGAACCGGCGTACCCTCCTCGTCTCTACAGGAGGTGAAGCCATGCGCCGCACGCCACTCCGGCGGTCCGTCTCGATCGTGTGCGCGGCCCTCGTGTCGCTCCTCGGGGCGGCCGGAACGGCCGCGGCCGTGACCCCGATCGCCGGCCCGAACGTCGACGTCAGCCAGCGGGTCGGCAACGAGGCGGAGACGACCATCGCCACCAACCCGACCGACCCCGACAACGTCGCCATCGTCTCGAATGTCCAGTTCGGGAGTGGCCTCTTCTCGGCCGTCTCCGACGACGGCGGGGCGACGTGGGAGACGGACATCATCGGCGACGGTGACGGGCTCGGTGTGGCCTGCTGCGACCCGAGCCTGGCATTCGACGACTACGGCAACCTCTTCCTGATCTACCTCGACTCGAAGGGCAAGCGCGTCCAGGCTGCCCTGAGCACGGACGGCGGCCATCGATATCGCTTCCTGAAGACGGTCGAGCAGACCGACAACGGGGTCGTCAAGGCGCCACCGACCAAAGGCGCCGGCGGCGGCGCTCCCGTCGACCAGCCGACGGTCGCCACCGGGCCCGGCAGCGTCTGGGTCGTCTGGAAGCAGTTCTCGAAGCACCAGCTGCTCCGCGTCCGCGGGGCGACGGTCGCTGGCCTCGGCCGAGTCGGGCCGTGGGCAGCCCCGGCAGGCGTGCCGGGCTCGCGGGACGGCAGCTTCGGCGACATCGTGGTCGGTCCGCGAGGCCAGGTCATGGTCACCTATCAGGACAACATCCCGACCGAAGGCCCCTCGACCATCTTCGTGAACACCGATCCGGACGGCTTCGGACCGGCGTCGATGGGTCCGGCCATCGCGGTCACCTCGACGAATGTCGGCGGTTTCGACGAGCATCCCGCCGCAGTCGACGCGTTCCGTCGACGCCGAGTCCGGCCTGGCCTGGGATCGAAGCGGCGGCGCTCACGCCGGGCGCGTCTACCTCGTCTACACCGACGAGACCGTCAACGAGGACAACGACACGAACATCTTCGTGCGCTGGTCCGACGACGATGGCGCCACCTGGAGCGGCCGGGTCCGTGTCAACGACGACACCGGCACGAACAGCCAGTTCAACCCCCATGTCGAGGTCGACCAGACGAGCGGGTTCGTCGGTGTCAGCTTCTACGACGCGCGCAATGATCTTGGGGCGGGCGGGATCGGCGACACGAACGGGCTCGCCAACGATGATGCCATGTACTACGCAGCCGTTAGCGCCGACGGAGGCAGCAGCTTCGGGACCAACGTGCGCGTGAGTCATGGAGCATCGAACGCGCAGGACTCGAACAACGGGGTCGAGTACGGCGACTATAACGACATGGCCTTCGTCGATGGCGTGATCCGCCCAGCCTGGGCCGACAACTCCGACAGCACGGGTGACAACCCTGACGGTGCCCTGGATACCTTCGACATCTACTCGGCGGCCGTGACCGTCCCGTAGTCGGTCCCGGCCCTCGCGGACGGTCGGAGGTTCACGCCCTCCCCGGCGTCGAGCGGCTCCATCGTGCCGCCCTTCGTCAGCTCGGATGCGTGTCCCGCAGCCAGGCGATGTGCGAGCGGTGCTCCGCTTCGTGTTGCAGCAGGTGGTGGATGACCCAGTCCGGGGCAGCGTCGTAGTCCGCCAGCCGGCGAGGTCGATGGAAGTCGTCGGTCGTCATCGGCCGCAGGCGGTCGAGAAGGTAGGCCCGTATCGCGCCTAGCCGCTCGAGGTGCTCGGCCAACGTCTGGCCGTCGACCTGGATGAGCCGGCCCGTGCCGTCCCGATCTTCGAAGGGCAGCAACGCCGGCAGCCAGGCGGGTCCCGGATCGCCCTCGAAGATGTCTTCCAGCAGCCAGCTCGCCTCGACCAGCGCGATGTGGTAGAGCAGGGTGCCGATGCTGTTGAGCGGCGCGTCGGGCCGCCAGTCGAGCATCTCCGGCTGGACGGGCTCCAGCTCGCGGAGCGTGTCGCGTCGGCCGTCCTCCAGCGCCGCCAGCCAGCGACCGACCTCCGGGTCGTCGGCGATGGACTCGAGCACGAAGCGTTCCCGTTGGGATTTGCTCATCCCGAGGCGCCCTTCGGGAGATAGAAGGTCATCGTCTCCTCGATCTGCACTGCGACCGAGGCCACCGACCTGGGGCGGCCGTCGCGGGTGTCGTCGATCGTATCGACGTGGTCAACAGAGGCATCGCGTGGGCGTAGCATCGTGAGGATGGGCCGACGCGTGATCCTCTGGCTGGGAATTCAGGCTTGCAAGAGCCGACGTTCGAGCGATCGCATGGCGGCTTCTTCCGCGGCCTCGGCGTGGTCCCAGCCACACAGGTGCAGGACGCCGTGCGTTACGAGCAGGCGGAGCTCCTCGGCCGCCGTCCAACGCATGTCACCGGTCTGGCCACCGCGACCGGCCGCTGCCTGCTCGATGGCACGCTCGACCGAGATGACGATCTCGCCGAGATGTGGTCGTCGCCCGGGCGGCAGGACGAACGAGGCGGTCCGCTCGCGGAGCCGCGTGGCCGGGTCCTGGCCGGCGTGGCGCGGGAAGTCGGCTGGTGGCAGCAGCGGGAACGAGAGCACGTCGGTCGGCCCGTCCTTGGCCATCGCGGACCGGTTGAGGGCGGTCAGCTCCCGATCGTCGGAGAGGATGATGCCGACCGACGCGGGGGACGGCGCCCGGGCAGCCTCGAGCGCGCGCGCCACGGCCCGCGCAAGGGCGCGGGCGGGGACCGGGCGCGGGACGTCACGGCGCATGGTCACGTCGACGCGCCATGGCGCCAGATAGATGGTCGGCACCGGGGCATGGTAGCCGGGCGGAGGGTCGCCGCTGGCTACGCCCCGTCGCCACCGCCTGAGGCGGTGCGGCGGGACTCGAGCTCGACGATCTTGCTCTGCGGGTAGGCGATGCGTCGGTGGTACATGCCCAGGAGCTGGGCCACGAACGCCTCTCGGATGCGCTCGAGGTCGCGCAGCGTCAGGTCGCATTCGTCGAATTGGCCGTCATCGAGGCGCTCGTGGATGATGCGATCGACCATCGCCCGGATGGCCGGCTCGTCCTGCGCCGTGAGCGACCGGACCGAGGCCTCGACGCCGTCGGCGAGCATCAGGATGGCCGCCTCACGCGACTGCGGCTTGGGCCCAGAATGGCGGAAGCGGCTGACGTCGACGGTCGCCGCAGCGGCCTCGGCCTCGGGCGTGCCAGGTCGGGCGCCGGCGGCGGCCACCGCCTCGTCGCGAGCCTTCGCGTAGAAGTAGCTGATGATGGCCGTCCCGTGGTGCTGCGGGATGAACGCGATGATGGGCTTCGGGAGCCGATACTCGTACGCCAGGTCGATGCCCGCAGCCACGTGCGCCTTGAGGATGGCCGCAGACTCCTGGGGCGTCAGCTCGTCGTGCAGGTTGTCTGTCCCCGATTGGTTCTCGATGAAGGCGGTCGGGTTGGCCAGCTTGCCGACGTCGTGGTAGTAGGCGGCCACCCGCACCAGCAGCGGATCCGCGCCCGTCGCTTCGGCAGCGCGTTCACCGAGGTTGCCGACCATCAACGAGTGGTGGTAGGTGCCCGACGTCTCGAGCAGCAGCCGACGCAGGAGCGGCTGCGACGGGTTGGCCAGCTCGAGCAGCTGGAACGACGTCGTGAAGCCGAAGACGTTGCCGAGCAGCGCGAACGTCCCGACCGCTACCACGGCGGCGCCGACGGCCGCCGCGACGCCGGCGCCGATGAGCTGGAGGGTGCCGGTCAGGTCGTGCTCGCCGAGCAGGCCGAAGATGCCGATGACGGCGACGTTGACACAGGCCATGAGGGCCGCCGCCTGGACGAACTGCTGGAGTCGTTCCCCACGGCGGACGGCCACGACGCCGGCCAGCGAGCCGAGGACGACGTAGACGCCGAGCTCGACCGAGCCGCTGACGACCGAGGCGAGGACGCCGATGATCGCCGACAGCACGACCGCGGCGCCGGCATCGAGCAGGATCGTGGTCAGCAGGGCGGCCGCTGCGAAGGGCAGGAAGAAGGGCAGGATCGGCCGGTCGGAGGTCGCGCGCAGCGCGATGGTCGTGACGATGAGGAAGAGGCTGACCAGGAAGAGCACGTTGTTGCGGTGCCAGAAGGCCGGCCGGAAGCGCCACACCCAGCCCAGGAAGAGGGCGACCGTGAGCGCGGCCAGGAGGAACCAACCACCGATGCGCACCGGATCCGACTTCGGCTCGAGGACGCCGACGGCGCCCAGGCGCTCGAGGTCTGCCTCGGTCAGGCGAGCGCCAGCCTGGACGATCAGCTCGCCCTGCTTGAGATCGACCACGATCGGCTGGACCGCCGCGGCCGCCTGCTCGCGGGCCTGCTCGGTGGCGGCCGCGTCGTAGCTCGAGTTGGCCACCAGGAGCGGCGAGAGGAGCTCGCCGCCAAGGACACGCTGGGGCTCGGGGAACGCGAGCGAGACGCGGGAGGCGAGGGCGGCTCGAGCGCCGGGCAGGTCGGTGTCACGGACCTCCTGGCGTTGCGCCGCGTCGAGCACGTTGGCGAGCTCCAGTCGGAGGGCGGTCCAGTCGGCTGGATCCAGTCCCTGCAGCGTCGCGACCGACGCCGGCGTCAAGCCCTTGACCGCCGCCGCCAGCGCGGCCAGTCGTGCCTCGTCCGAGAGCACGGCGCCGAACGCCGCGTCGATGGGCGCCACGGTACGGTCGTAGGCAGCGAGCTGCTGCGCGGCGGAGAGCTGGCCGCTGGCCGGCGAGTAGTCGTACACGAACTCGACGTTCTTGCTGGCTTCGGCGCGGGCGGCGTCCGTGGCCACGCGGCTGGTATAGGTCGTCACCCGCGGTGCGTAGACGGCCTCCGGCGCGAGGTCGCCGACCCCGCCGGTGAAGGCCGCCTTGGGCAGCAGGTCGACGGCCAGGATGGCGGTCAACACGGCGACCAGTGCTCCGGCCGCGATGGCCAGCCGCACGGCGTCGCGCCTCGTGAATGCCGCGGTCGAGGTCACGCTTGGTGCCAGCATCGCTCGTCAGGCCTCGTGCTCGTGGCCGGCCAGGTCTCGCGCGGCCAGCTCTTGCGCCACGAGGCCGCTGACGACCTTGCCGTCGGCGCGCCCCTTGGTGCGTGGTGTGAGCACGCCCATGACGCGGCCGAGGTCGCGGGCAGAGGTCGCACCCGTCTCGTCGATGGCGGTCGCGACCATCGTCCGCAGCTCGTCGTCGGTCAGCGGCGTGGGCAGGAACTCGGCGATGATCGCGATCTCGGCGGACTCCCTCGCGGCAAGGTCGTCGCGGCCGGCCTTCTCGTACGCGTCGACCGACTCGCGGCGCTGCTTGACCTCGCGAACGAGCACGCCGACGACCTCGTCGTCCGTCAGCGGACGACGAGCGGCCTTCTCGGCGTTGTAGGTCGAGGCCGTGACCATGCGCAGCGTGTCGCGCCGGAGCGCGTCCTGACTCCGCATGGCTGCGGTCAACGAGGTCTGTATCTGATCTGCGAGGGTCACCGGGATGGCTCCTCGGGCGTGGCGCCCGGGGCGGCTGGCGTGCCGGTCGGTCGGAGCCCCTTCGTCGGGGCGCGACCGATGCGCGCCTTAGCCCTGGCGGGCCGCCTTCTTGCGCTTCGCTTCCTTGCGCTTGCGCTTGACGCTCGGCTTCTCATAGTGCTCGCGACGACGAGCCTCGGCGAGGATGCCGCTCTGCTGGATCTTCTTGTTGAAGCGTCGCAGTGCGCTCTCGAAGGACTCGTTCTCTCCGACGCGGACTTCAGCCAATCCTGGGACACCTCCCCGCCGGCTTCGACTTCGCCCGGTCACGCACCGCCGGGGCCGGCTGGTCCGGTTCGGTCGTGCACGCTCGGAGGCCCGCATTCGAGCGCCCGGCGTGAGGGCTCGGGGAGTCTAGCCGAGGGTCGTGGGCTGGTCAATCGCGCCAAGGCGAAGGCGGACGACGCTCGCGCCAAGGCGAAGGCGGACGACACCAGCCACGAGCACCAGGGTCGTCTCCTCCCTCAGGCGCTCCAGGTCTCCCAGCGCAGGAACTCGGCGGCGGGCAGCCAGCCACGCTTGAGCGACCGCGAACGCAGGTCGGGCAGCTGGCGCCCGACGGGGATGACGCCGACGGGGACGAAGTCTGCCGGGATGCCAAGCTCGGTGCGGAGGACGTCGATGTCGTTCGAGCTGACGAAGCCGGCCGCGAGGCCTTCGTCGACGGCCGCCAGCAGGACGAGCATCACGGTGCAGCCGATGTCCATCCACCAGTACGGGACGGGCCAGTCGTCGTCATCGTCATCGGCGTCGGCCGGCTCGCCGTAGAGCGCGTGGTATGCGGCCTCGTCGGCGACCTTGTCCGGCTCCTGGTAGCGCGCCCGATAGATGGCCTCGCTGACACAGGGGATGAAGAGCGCCGGCGCCTCGCTGATCCAGGGACCGAAGCCGTGCTCGACGTAGTACCGCTCGCTGCAGTTCTGGGCCACGCGCTGGCGGAGCTCCGGGTCGGTCACGACGAGGAGGCGCTGGCCCTGGCTGAAGCCTGCACTCGGTGCGCGCTGGGCCGTCAGCCCGATGCGCTCGAGCACGGCGCGATCGAGCGGCTCGGTCGCGAAATGGCGCACCATCCGCCGACGTGCAACGACCTCGTGGAATTCCATCGTTCGCCTCCCGCGACCATCCTGGCCATCCCCCGACGAGCGTAACGACGCGCGGCCCGGCGCGTCGTTCGACCAACGTGGCGGCTCTCGAGGGCGGCGCCATCCCACGAGTCGGCGCCATCCCACTAGATCGCGCTTGACCGCGCCGTGCCTGCCCATGATTCTGGAGACCTCATGCCCGAGACCCTGCCCGAGGCGCGCGGCTACCACTCGATCCTGGAGATCCTCGAGGATGCCGCCCGGCGGCGCCCCGACGTCGTCGCCATGGCGCTCGCCGGCGACGCCGGCCTGACGGACGAGTGGACGGCGACCGAGGTGCTGCGGCGCTCGCGGCTGGCCGCCTGGCGGCTGCACGCGATGGGACTGTCCGCGGGCGACCGACTGCTGATCTGGTGCCCATCCGGCCCCGAGCTCGCGGCGCTGACGTTCGGGGCGATGCGCCTCGGGGTGGCCATCGTGCCGCTCGACCTGCGGATGGCGCCGGAGGTCATCGAACGGATCGCCGGCCGCGCAGCGACCCGGTTCCTGGCCATCGGCACCGGTCGAGACGCCCCCGACCCCCGGGAGGTCCAGTTACCGGATGTCGTGATCCGCACGGTGCCCTCGCTCGTCGCCGAGCAGGAGGCGGACGGCGAGCCGCCATTCCCGTCCGACTGGCAGGCTCAGCTCGACAGCTGGCCCCGCCCCACCGAGGCGACGCTCTTCGAGATCGTCTTCACCTCGGGCACGACCGCGGCACCGAAGGGCGCCATGCTGACCCACGGCAACATCCTGGCCACGCTCGAGGCCGCCGATCATGTGGTGCCGCGCCGGCAGCATCGCCTCGTCTCGCTGCTGCCGCTCTCCCATCTCTTCGGCCAGCTCGAGCTCAGCTACGCACTCCTGGTCGGGGCCCCCATCCTCTACATCCGCTCACGCAACCCGCGGGTCATCTTCGAGGCCATCCGCGCCCATCGCGTGACGACCATGGTCGTCGTGCCCCAGGTGCTCGACCTCTTCTGGTCGTCGATCGAGCGCGAAGTGCAGAAGCAGGGCAAGGCGGAGCAGTTCGACCGCCTGCGGTCCATCGCCCGTCGACTGCCCTACGGCCTGCGGCGGCGGATGTTCGGCCAGGTCCACGCACGGCTTGGTGGCCAGCTCGAGCTCTTCATCTGCGCCGCCGCCTTCCTGCCACCGGCGCTGCAGCAGGCCTGGGAGGACATCGGCGTCGTCGTCGTGCAGGGTTTCGGCGCGACCGAGTGCGGCTTCGCGGTCGCCAATCGGGTCGATGACCATCCGCTGGGCGTGGTCGGCCGACCCGTCGACCACGTGGAGGTGCGCCTCGCTCCCGGGACGAACGAGATCCTCGTCCGCGGCCCGAACGTCTTCGGCGGCTACTGGCGCGACCCGGAGGCGACGGCAGCCGCCCTCGATAGCGACCGCTGGTACCACACCGGCGACATCGGTCACCAGGACAGCGCCGGCCGCTACATCCTCTCGGGTCGCATCAAGAACATGATCGCCCTGCCCAACGGCATGAAGATCTACCCCGAGGACATGGAGAACGTCCTGCGGGAGTCGGGCCTGCGCGACACCGTCGTCCTCGAGACCGCCCCCGGCCGTATCGAGGCCGTCGTCCTGGCGCCCGACGAGCCCCTGATGCCGCGCCCCGGCGCCGCCCCCGAACCGCGTCATCGGAGCACGGAGGAGTCGGCCCGGATGCGCGAGCAGATCGATGCCGCCATCAAGACCGCCAACGGGCGGCTGGGCATCAACCAGCGCATCGTGGCCTGGCGGCTGTGGCCGGAGCCGGACTTCCCGCGCACCCACACGCTGAAGATCAAGCGCCCGCTGGTGACTGCGTGGGTGGCCGCCGACGCGCCCGCGAACCCGAAGGCGATCGGCCCGCAGGCCGCCTCTCACGCGCCGGAGACGTGACGCCCGCAGCTGCTCGGGGCCCGCGGCTAGGGCAGGACGGGAACCTCGGCGCCGACGGTCGAGACGAGGTCGAAGGCACCCCGCGCAGCCTTGGGATCGGCTGACTGCGAGGGCGAGAACCAGGTCAGGATGACGGTCGAGCCCAGGTGCGCCACGTGGAACAGCGTGTCGCCCGCGAAGTTGATCTTGCCCGGGCTGCTCGAGAGATAGTCGGCCAGCTCCTGCGCACCGGCTCCGGCCGCGTCCGGGTCGCCGAAGGCATACACGAGCAGGACCCCGCCCTCTGGGTCGGAGAGCTGCACCTGATAGGCCGACCGAGGCACGCTGATGAGGCCGGCCGGCTGGGCCGGCTGGTACGGCCGTGTCGCCGGCTCGAGGTCGAGGTGCCCGATCGACAGCGCCTGGCGGAGGGCGGCGATGGTGCCCGCCTCCACGCTTCCGACCGATGCGCGCGGGGTTTCGGCGTCGGGAACGGTGCCCAGGCCGCCGGCCTCGAAGCCGCGACCACAGGCGACGACGAACGCCATCGCGCTCAGACAGACCGCCGCGACGCGCAGGCGCCGCGTGGCTCGACCGACCGCGATCCCTGGTCGTCGTGTGCGCGGCCCTGGCTTCTGCACTTGGTCGGCGGGTCCCCTCACCCGGGCGGCCAGGCCATGCTACGGCCGCCCATCAGGTGCCAATGCAGGTGGTCGACCGACTGCCCGCCCCAATCGCCGACGTTGCTCACCAGTCGGTAGCCGCGTTCGGCGATGCCCTCTCGACGGGCGATCTCCGCGGCGACCGCGAAGAGGCGCCCCAGCAGCTGCCCATCGGCCTCGGTCAGCTCCAGGACGGAGGGGATGTGCGCGCGCGGCACGATCAGGATGTGGGTCGGGGCGCGCGGCGCGATGTCACGAAACGCGATCACGGCCTCGTCCTCGTGGACGCGCGTCGAAGGCAGCTCGCCGGCCACGATGCGGCAGAACAGACAGTCGATCTCCGTCATGGGTGCCTCCGCATCCGCCATCGCCAGGCACGCTACCAGAGCTGGGGCTTGGTGCTCATCAGGAAGGCGATGAGGCCGACCGCGAGGGCCATCACGTAGCTCACGTAGCGCTGTCGGCGGGCACGTGCCCGCCAGCGCGCGTCCTCGTCGGGGTCGCCGGTCGTGGTGGCGCCGAGCAGCCGCCGGAGGTTGGGTCGCTGGATGAAGAAGGCCAGCAGCAGATTCGTGGCGTAGATCACGAGCGCCACCGCCAGCCACGGCCGGCTGAGCACGTCAGGTCCGATGGCGAGCACGAGCAGGATCCCGGTCAGGGCCAGCCCGAAGCCGAAGATGAGCGTGCCATGCGCCTGCAGCCAGAGCAGGCCGCGCGTCGTGCCGCCGACGTCGGTGCCTGGCGTGCCGCGACGAAGCGCGAAGGGCAGCAGCAGGCTGGGCAGGATGAGCCCGATCGCCAGGGCGACATGGCTGCCGAGGATGACGGGAAGGAAGCCGGACACGGGGCCGTGAATCGTACCCGGTCCCGTTGTCCGAGCCCGTCGCCGACACGAGCCGCGCGGCCGGGCCGGACGTCAGTCGATCCGTTCAGCCTCCGAGCGCCACCCAGTCGCCCTCGGTGTCGCGCGTGGTGAGGTGGAAGCCGGCAGCGGCCAAGGCCCGTCGCACCTCTGGCTCGCGGTCGACGTAGATGCCGCTGGCAAGGAGACGGCCGCCCGGCTTGGTGGCCGCATGGAGCTCCGCTGCCAGGCGCACGAGCAGACCCGCGATGAGGTTGGCAAGGACGACGTCGAACGGCCCGCCGGTCGTCGGCAGCGAGTCCTCGCGTGCACTGGACCCGTCGCGCCACGTGGTTGCGACGGGCATTGGCGGTGGTGGCCTCGACGGCGATGGGATCGATATCGACGCCGACGACGCGGGCTGCGCCGAAGCGCGCCGCGGCGACCGAAAGGATGCCCGAGCCGCAACCGACGTCGATGACCGATGCCCCGGCCAGCCGGCCGGCATCGGCCAGCCGTTCGACGCCCACGAGGCAGAGTCGGGTCGTCGGGTGGAGGCCGGTCCCGAAGGCCAGGCCCGGGTCGAGCGCGATGACGACCTCGTCGGCGACGGCGCGATGCCGTCGCCAGGTCGGCCGGATGACGATCCGCCGGCCGAGCCTGAGGATCGGGAAGTGGCGCTTCCAGGCGTTCGCCCAATCGGCCTCGTGGAGCTCGCGCGTCTGCAGCTCGCCGATGGGCCGCAGCCCGAAGGCCTGGAGGTGGCCGAGGTCGACCTCGACGCGGGCGACGTCGGAGGCCGTCGCGGCATCGTCCGTCACCGGCAGGTAGGCGCGCACGATGGCTGGGCGGCTGGGATCGACGCGCGCACCGAGCCCCTCGTCGACCAGTTCGAACGCGGGCTCGATGCTCACGCCGCCGGGCGCGACCCGCGAGAAGATCTCGGAGACCGCCTCGACCGCCTCGCTGTCCGCGCTCACCGACAGCTCGAGCCAGCGGTCGGTCGATGTGCTCAGCTGATCGCGTCCTTGACCTTGTCGAAGAGGCCCTTGTCGTGCTTCCCGTTGCCCGGTTCGCCGGTCTCAGCCGCGAACTCGGCCAGCAGCTCGCGCTGGCGCTTGGTCAGCTTGGTCGGGATCTTGACGTCGACGAGCACGTGCAGGTCGCCACGCGCGCCCGAGCGTCGCAGGTGAGGCACGCCCTTGCCGCGCAATCGGATCTCGGTTCCGGGCTGGGTACCGGGTTTGACTTCGATCGTCTCCTCGCCATCGGCGGTCGGGACGGTGAGCGTCGCGCCAAGCGCCGCCTGGGCGATGGATAACGGCAGGTCGAGGAAGAGCTCGGTGTCGCGGCGTTGGAGGCGCGGGTGTGGCGTGACATGGGCGACGACATAGAGGTTGCCGAATGGACCACCGCGTGGGCCTGCTTCGCCCTCCCCCGTCAGTCGCACCTGGTGGCCCTCGTCGATGCCGGCCGGCATGGCCACGCGCAGCTTGCGCCGTCGCTCGGTGCGCCCGTCACCTCGGCATGTCGTGCAGGGCTCGTCGACGATCTGGCCCTGGCCGTTGCATCGCGGACAGGCGCTGACGTTGACCATCTGGCCGAGCATCGTGGAGCGGACGGTCCGGACCTCGCCGCTGCCCTTGCACTGCGGGCAGGTCGTGGGCGCGGTGCCAGCCTTGGCGCCGCTGCCGGAGCACGTCTCGCAACGCCCCAGCGCGCTGAATTCGATCTCCTTCTCCACCCCGGCGATGGACTCGGCGAAGGTCAGCCGCAGGTCATAGCGCAGATCGGCGCCGGCCGGCGGTCGGCCGCGTCGGCTGGCACCAGATGCGCCCTGACCGAAGAAGGCGTCGAACAGGTCACCGAAGCCCTGGAAGCCGCCGAACCCGCCCTCTGCGCCAGCGCCGACACCGGCGTGGCCGAAGGTGTCGTAGGCCTGGCGGCGCTGCGGATCGGACAGGACCTGATAGGCCTCGTTGATCTCCTTGAATCGCTCATCGGCCCCGGCCGCCGTGCTGACGTCCGGATGCCACTGCTGGGCGAGCTTGCGGAACGATCGCTTGATGTCGGCGTCCGACGCACCGCGGGGCACGCCGAGGATGTCGTAGTAGTCACGTTGGGAAGCCATGCGACGGGAAGTATAGGTTCGGTCGCCCGGCTACCCTAGGTCGCGTGCCCGAAGCGCATCCTCGCCTGACCGTCGCCCTGACCTTCGACCATGACGGCATCGCCTCGGAAGTCCGTCGCGGCGAGGGCCCGACCGGCATCTCGCGGGGCGAGTTCGGGCCGCGGGTCGGGGTCGGACGCATCCTCGGCCTGCTCGAACGCGAGGGCATCCCAAGCACCTGGTTCGTGCCCGGCCACACGGTCGAAACCTTTCCCGCCTCGGTCGCCGCCGTGGTCGATGCCGGCCACGAGCTGGCCTGCCACGGTTGGCTCCACGAGGACCTGGCGACGCTCGAGGCGGATGCGCAGCGCGTCGTCCTGGAGCGCTCGATCGAGTCGCTGACCCGCGCCGCCGGCGGCATCCGGCCGGTCGGCTTCCGGGCGCCGTACTGGTCGCTCGGCGCGGAGACCCTGGGCATCGTCGAGTCCCTCGGCTTCAGATACGACTCGTCGCTCATGGATGACGACACCCACCTCCATCACGTCCGGATGGGCGACGTCCACGATGCGGCGGCGGGCGTCAGCCGGCTTGGACGGGAGGGTCGGCTGGTCGAGGTCCCGATCAGCTGGGCGCTCGACGACTGGCCCCATTTCGAGCCCTCGACCGCAGCCGTGGGGCCGATGTCGGCGCCATCCAAGGTCCTCGAGATCTGGCTCGAGGAGCTGCGCTACGCCTGGAGCGCGAGTGACGACGGCGTGCTGACGATCACGATGCATCCCGAGGCCATCGGTCGCGGCTCACGGATGCGCATGCTCGAGCGCTTCGTCGCGGAGGCGAAGGCACTCGACGGCGTCGTCTTCGAGCGACTCGATCGCGTCGTGGAGGGCTGGCTGGCAGGCGCCGCGGGTTGACCCGACGGTCGTCGCGTCAGAGGATCAGACAGCACTCGTCACGCATAGCAGCCTCCGGCGACCGGCCCTCTCACTTCCGCAGCAGCAGGTCCAGACG
Organism: uncultured Chloroflexia bacterium; assembly: GCA_963777975.1. Lineage (GTDB taxonomy): Bacteria > Chloroflexota > Limnocylindria > Limnocylindrales > CSP1-4 > CSP1-4. The sequence goes on from CAVZSO010000003.1 coordinate 255,352, forward strand.
TCGTGAGCAGATGGCCAGCCCGATGGCGCCCATCGCGCACAGGTAGGCGACCGGGATGAGGAGCTGCGGCCCGACGTCGCCGAGCGTCAGGGAGCGGATCAGGAAGATGCCCTGGTAGAGCGGCGTGACCGCCACGATGGCCTGCAGCACGGGCGGATAGGTCGTGATCGGGAAGAACGTCGCCGAGAAGAGGAAGAGCGGGACCTGGACGAGGGCGATGAGGTCGAAGTCCTGGATCTTCTTCATGTACGTCGTGGCCGCCATGCCGCAGGCGGAGAAGGCGAAGCCGATGAGCACGGCGGCCGGGATGGACAGGATCGACCAGGCCGACTCGACGAGGCCGAGCAGGAGCATGACCACGTAGAAGCCGATGGCGTAGGCGGTGCCGCGCATGAGCGCCCAGCCGATCTCGCCGATGGCCACGTCGGCGACGCCCATCGGGGTCGACAGGATGCCGTCGTACGTCTTCTCGAAGTGCAGCTTGAAGAAGATGTTGAAGGTGCTCTCGACGATGGCCCCGTTCATGGCCGCGGTCGCCATCATGGCCGGCGCCACGAACGCCGCGTAGGGCACCGTCTGGCCGTTGGCCAGCGTCACGTCGCCGACGATGGCGCCCAGGCCGAAGCCCAGGCTGAGGAGGTAGAACAGCGGCTCGAAGGCACCCGAGACGATGACCATCCAGATGCGCTTGTAGACGAGGATGTTGCGCTCGATCAGGTGGCGCGCACCGAGGCCCGGCAGGGGCAGGAAGAGGAAGTCCCGGGCTGGAACGGGCGTCGGCGTGCTCATCGGGTGCCCATCACTTGACCAGCCGTGCGGTCAGGCCGCGCCGCGCGAGCACGAGGCCGATCCCCGCGTAGAGCAGCAGCACGCCGATGTGCACCAGTGACGGGAGCGGCTGGGCGACGGCCAGGGTCAGATCGCGGGTCAGCGCAACGCCGTTGTAGAGGGGCGTCGCCCAGGCCACCACCTGGAGGATCGGTGGCAGCCGCTCGATGGGAAAGAACGTGCCGCTGAAGAGGTAGAGCGGCATGATCACGAAGCGGAAGATCATGCTGAAGGTCGCCGCCGGGTCGCCGGTGATGCGCGACGCGATGAAGATCATGATCGGGCTGAAGGCGAAGCCGGTCAGCATCGCGGCGGGCACGGCCAGCAGCGCGCTCGGGCCGCGCGGCACGCCGAAGATCGTCATCACGATCAGGAACGCGGTCGCGGTCGTCAGCAAGCGGAAACCGATCCAGCCGAACTCGCCGACGAGCAGGTCCCAGGTGCGCAACGGCGTGGCCAGCATCGCCTCGTAGTTGCGGCGCCAGAGGATGCGGGCGGAGATCGGGAAGCTCGACTCGAAGGTCGCCGTCTGCATCGCGCCGCCGGCCAACAGGCCAGGCGCGATGAAGGCCAGGTAGGTCAGGCCCGCCGGGATGACCGAGCCCGCGCTCCCGCCGGAGCCCGACCCGATGAGGGAGCCGACACCGAAGCCCATGGCGATCATGAACAGGACCGGGTTCAGGAACGACGAGAAGATCGAGCCCCGCCACGTGCGCCGATAGACCCACAGGTGGCGTTGCAGGACGCGCAAGCCCGGGTTCGAAGAGGCCCGGGCCGGCGGTCGGGCCCGGGCCGGGGCCGCCTGCGGAGCGGCTGTCGATGGGCCGCGAGGCGACGGCCATCAGTCGACCAGGGTGCGGCCGGTGAGGCGGAGGAAGACGTCCTCCAGCGTCGCCCTGCGGATGAGGCTGCTCTCCGGTCGGACGCCGGCCGCGTGAAGTCGTTCGATGGCTGCCTCGCCGTCGCTCGTGTAGACCAGGACACGGTCCGGTCGCTGCTCGGTCCGCTCGACGAGCGTCCCGAAGTCGACGCCGGCCACGGCCGCGTATCCGTCGACGCCGTCATCGAAGCGCAGCTCGAGCACCTCGCGCGAGACGTGCTCCTCGATCAACTGGCGTGGCGAGCCTTCGGCCACGATCTTGGCGTTGTCCATGACCACCAGTCGGTCGCAGAGCTGCTCGGCCTCGTCCATGTAGTGGGTCGTCAGGACGAGGGTCGAGCCCTGACGCTTGAGCTGATAGAGCCGCTCCCAGAGGAGGTGTCGTGCCTGCGGGTCGAGGCCGGTGGTCGGCTCGTCGAGGAGCACCAGGGTCGGGTCGGCGATGAGCGCGCGGGCGATGGTCAGTCGGCGCTTCATGCCGCCCGACAGCGGCTCGACCTGGCTGTCGGCACGGTCCGTGAGCTGGACGAATTCGAGCAGCTCCGCCGCGCGGCGCGCCGCATCGGCCCGTGGCACCTCGAAGTAGCGGGCGTAGATGAGCAGGTTCTCGCGGACGGTCAGCTCGGAGTCGAGGTTGTCGGCCTGCGGCACGACGCCGAGCTTGGCCCGGATCTTCGCGCCGTCGCGATCGGGGTCCATGCCCAGCACGCGGAGCGTGCCATCGCTCTTGGGCGAGACGCAGCCGATCATGCGCATGGTCGATGTCTTGCCGGCGCCGTTCGGTCCCAGGAAGCCGAACGCCTCACCGGGCGCGACGTCGAAGTCGATGGCATCGACGGCCGTGAACTCGCCGAAACGCTTGGTCAACCCGCGTGCGTGGATGAGCGCGCTGTCGCTTGACTCGGTGCTCGCGGACGCGGTCTCGCTCGACGCGGTGCCGGTGGACGAGGCATCTGCGCGCGCGGTCGCGCTGGACCGAGCGGCGCCATCGGGCGTGGCGTCAGCGGGCATCGTCGGCTGGTCGGTCGGGACGCGGGTCACGGAGTGCGATGGTAGCCGTTCGCGGCCAGGGCTTCCGTGTGCCCGCCCGAATCAGCCGTTTTGCGAACCCAGGCGCTCGCCCACGCGGGCCGCGCGAGCAGCTTGCGAAGGCGCACCGAAGCATGCCGCGGCAAACTTCCGTGGAACTTGCCGGGGTGATGCCAGCGTCCAAGATCACGGATGGACGGTTCGTCGCAGACTCGTTGTCGTGGACGCGATGCGGATCGGGCGGTCAGTTCGGGCGCTGCGACAGCGCAATGGCTGGACGGCAAGGTCGAGCTCGCGAAGCGAGCGTGGGTCTCGCAGACTCGACGGTCTCCTGATGGATCGAGCTCGGCCAGGTCGACGGTATCGACGGCTTCCAAGCGATCGAGCGCGTTGTCGAGGCGCTCGGCGGCGTCTGCTCGATGTCCGGGTCCGCTGGAACGGCGAAGGTCTCGACCGCCTGCGCGACCGCAGGCTGCACGCCGCGATCAGTGGATGCCAGACGATGCGACATGCTCACGAGCTATCGATGGGATGGTCGGTGAAGACCGAAGTCACGTTCGACGATCCGCGGGGAACGCGGCTCGATCGACGTTCTCGCGCGGCATCGGACATCGGGACAGCGTTGCTCGTGGTCGAGGTCAAGTCGGCGATGCCGGACATCCAGTCGATGCTCGGCGACACTCGATCGCAAGGCGCGACTCGGCACCGATGATCGCGCGCTGAGCGCGGCTGGCCGAGCTCGGTCAGCACGCCTCGCGTCTGTTAGTTCTGTCGCGGACGATCGCGACGGAACCGTCGAGGCGCGATCGATGCTCACGCCGCGACGTCCTGCGCCGCGGCCTGCCAACGTCAGGAGCCGCGGCGGTCGCACGCCTGGCTGCGCGACTCCGGGGCCGCAGTCCGGAGCCGATGGCCGGCATCATCTTCCTGTCAGATCTACCCACGCCGCGGGCGATCGCAAGGCGACGGCGAGCGATCCGCCGTTCGTGGCTCGACGGTCAAGGAGCGAGCGCACGCGAGGATGGGCGCAGCAGTGCTTCCGTCAGGCACGTGACCAGGATCCGCGTGCGTCAGACACCCGTGGCCAACTCGGGCCAGGGCCGCAGATATGGCAGGAACCACACCGGCCTCGTCGTCACCCGAGACACGGGTCGACTGACGCTCGAAAGCGCCGGCCGCGCGACATGCGCTGCGGCTCGGGGTGCGCTGCAGCCGGGGTGCGCAGCGCCTACCGGGTGCGCAGCGACTGCGCGGTGCGGCTCAGGGACTGCTCGGCGACACGCGTCGCTGGTGGCCAGATCGCGCGAAGGCCGCGCGTCAGACCTCCTTGAATTCGCCCTCGACCGCTTCGTCGGCCTCGTCGGCGCCGGCAGCCGTCACCGTCCGGAGATCCGGCGCCGCTCTCGTCGCCGCTGTCCGGGCCGGCCCCATCGGCTCCCGAGCCGTCCGCGCCACTCGCACCGTCGGCGCCGCCACCCGCGGGGGTGTCGTAGTCGATCGGTCCGGTCTGCGCGTAGGCCGCGGTGGCGACCTTCTGGAGCTGCTCGGAGAGCGCGGCTGCGGATGACTTGACGGCCTCGACGTCGCTGCCCTTCAAGGCCTCGCGGACGGCCTCGATGCCGCGCTCCGCTTCGGCCCGATCGGCCGGGTCGACCTTGTCGCCCAGGTCGCGCAGCGTGCGCTCGGCCTGGAACGCCAGGGCATCGGCCTGGTTGCGCGTCTCGACCTCGTCCCGACGCGCCTTGTCCTCCTCGGCATGCTCCTGGGCGTCGCGGACCATCTTGTCCACGTCGTCCTTGGAGAGCATCGAGGACGCGGTGATGCGCACTTGCTGCTCGCGCCCGGTGGCACGGTCCTTGGCCTTGACGTCGAGGATCCCGTTGGCGTCGATGTCGAAGGTGACCTCGATCTGAGGCACGCCGCGCGGCGCCGGCGGGATGCCATCGAGGATGAACTTGCCCAGCGTCTTGTTGTCGGCCGCCATCTCGCGCTCGCCCTGGAGGACATGGATCTCGACCTGCGGCTGGCTGTCGGAGGCCGTCGAGAAGGTCTGGCTCTTGGAGGTCGGGATGGTCGTGTTGCGGTCGATGAGCCGCGTCATCACGCCGCCCAGCGTCTCGATGCCCAGCGACAGCGGTGTCACGTCGAGGAGCAGGACGTCCTTGACGTCACCGGCCAGGACGCCGGCCTGGATGGCGGCGCCGACGGCGACCACTTCGTCCGGGTTGACGCCCTTGTTGGGCTCCTTGCCGCCGAAGAGCGCCTTGACCGCCTCGACCACGGCCGGCATGCGGGTCATGCCGCCGACGAGGATGACCTCGTCGATCTCGGACGGCTTGAGGCCGGCGTCCTTCAGCGCCGAGAGGACCGGCTTCTTGGTCTTGTCGATGAGGTCGGCGACCAGGTCGTCCAGCTTGGCGCGCGAGAGCGTCATCAGGAGCATCTTGGGGCCGCCCGAATCGGCGGTGATGTAGGGCAGGTTGATCTCCGTCTGGGCGGCGGAGCTGAGCTCGATCTTGGCCCGCTCGGCAGCCTCCTTGAGGCGCTGCATGGCCTGCTGGTCGGTCGTCAGGTCGATGCCCTGGTCCTTCTTGAACTCGGCCACCAGCCAGTCGATGACGCGCTGGTCGAAGTCGTCACCACCAAGGTGCGTGTCGCCATTGGTGGCCTTGACCTCGAAGACGCCGTCGCCGAGCTCGAGGATGGAGATGTCGAAGGTGCCGCCGCCGAGGTCGTAGACGGCGATCTTCTCGTCCTTCTTCTTGTCCAGGCCATACGCCAGGGCGGATGCGGTCGGCTCGTTGATGATGCGCTTGACCTCGAGGCCGGCGATGCGGCCGGCGTCCTTGGTCGCCTGGCGCTGCGTGTCGTCGAAGTAGGCGGGCACGGTGATGACCGCCTCGGTGACCTTCTCGCCAAGGTAGGCCTCGGCATCGGTCTTGAGCTTCTGCAGGATCATGGCGCTGATCTCGGGCGGGGTGTAGCCCGTGCCGTCGACCAGCTTGACCTTGATGCCGTCGCTCTTGCCGTCGCGCTCGACGGTGTAGGGCACGAGGCCCTTGGAGCGCTGGACCTCCGAGTCGTCCCAGCGACGGCCCATGAAGCGCTTGATGGAATAGATGGTGTTGGCGGGATTGGTGATGGCCTGGCGCTTGGCGACCTGGCCGACCAGACGCTCACCGGTCTTGGAGAAGGCCACCACCGAGGGCACGGTCCGACCGCCCTCTGCGCTGGGGATGACGGTCGGCTCGCCGCCCTCCATGACCGCCACGACCGAGTTGGTGGTGCCGAGGTCGATGCCGATGATCTTGCCCATGGTTAGTCGTTGCCTCCGGATCCGGCATCGACGCCGGGCTGGTCAGGTGGAGCCGCGCGGCCGGATCGGCCGGCGGTGGTGCCGGGCTGACCGGCACCTTCGCTGGAGTTGGTGGCGACGGCGACGAGCGACGGCCGCAGGATCCGATCGCGGACGCGATAGCCGCGCTGGATCTCGGCGACGATGGTGTCCTCGGGGACGTCGATGGTCTCGATCTGGGTCAGCGCCTCGTGCTGGCGCGGGTCGAACGGTCGTCCCAACGCCTCGATCGGCGTGACGCCCTCCGACTCGAGCAGCATCCGCAGTTTGCGGTCGATGGCCGCGATGCCCTGCACCCAGCCGTCACCGGTCAGTGGCTCGGGCATCGCCTCGATGGCCCGGTCGAAGTCGTCGGCGATGGCGATGACCTTGCGCAGCAACGACTCGTTGGCCAGGCCGGCCGTCGTCTCGCGCTCCTGCTCGGTGCGACGCTTGTAGTTCTGGAAGTCGGCCGCCGAGCGCTGCAGGGCGGCCAGGTTCTCCGCCGCCTCCTGGATGGCGGCATCGCGCTCGACCTGGAGCGCGGCGATCTGATCGATGAGCTGGGTGACGCTCGGCGTCTCGAGCGCATCGATGCGCTCCTGGGCTCGGGTCTTGTGGGTCGGCATGCGCGGGGCCTCAGGCGTACAGGTGATCGACGAGCTCGTTCATCAGCGCGCTGACATAGCGAACGGTCGAGATCGCGTGGGGATAGGCCATCCGGGTCGGCCCGAGGATGCCGACGACGCCCGACGCCCGGCCCCTGCGCCCGTATGGCGCCAGGACCAGCGCCACATCGTGCATCTCGATGGACCGATTCTCGGCGCCGATGTAGATGCGCACGTCACCCGAGTCGGTCACCTCGTGGACCAGGTCGCCGAAGTAGACGCGATCCTCGAGCAGGGCGAAGACGCGGCGGACCTTGTCCGTCTGGGCGAACTCCGGCGCGGCCATGACGTTGAGGAGGCCCTCGCTGAAGACGTCGTCGACGGCCGTAGCGTCGAACTCGCGCATGGCTCGCTCGACGCGCTCGCCGATCCGGGCGGTCAGACGGTCCGTCTCGTCGTCGAGCGGCAGCGCCCGGACGACGGCCGTCATCTCGGCCGCGGCCAGGCCGGCCAGCCGCTCATTGAGGCGACGCGCGATATCGTCGAGTGCTGCTTGGTCGGTGCCAGCATCGAGCGGCACGAGGACCTGCTTGACGGCGCCCTCGGCCAGCACCAGCACGAGGCTGCCAAGGCGGTCACCGGTCTCGACCAGGTCGAGGCGGCGAAGGCGTGAGGCGTCGGCCTTGGCCGGCGTAGCCAGGCCGGCGGAGTGCGTGGCGCCGGCCAGCGTCGAGGCCGCCAGGCGGAACCATTGCTCGCTGGCGAACTCGACCTGCCCGAACTGGTGGCGGATCATGAGCTGCTCGACGGGCGCCAGGATGACCGCCTCGGAGATCGACTCGACGTAGAGGCGATAGCCGGCGTCGGTCGGCACGCGGCCGGCGCTCGTGTGCGGGCTGCGCAGGAAACCGGCACGCTCGAGCTCGGCCATCACGTTGCGGACGGTGGCGGAGCTGACGTCAAGGCGGTGCTTGACGACCAGCGCATGGCTGCCGACCGGTTGGGCCGTGGCCACGTATTCCTCGATGATGGCCCGCAGGATGGCCGCAGAGCGCGGGTCGAGCGGGCCGGGGCGGTCCTTGCGTCTCGCCACGCCGGCAGATCCTCGTTTCGTCGTTCGCTTGTGCTTGGTTAGCACTCTCGGGCTGCGAGTGCTAACTCCGTGTGGGCGGATGGTAGCAGTCGGGGATGCCGAGTGTCAACGCACGAGCGGATCCGTCGTCGGCTTCGCCCGCGCTGAGGCTCGCATCCGCGCAGGCGCGGATCTCGTTCCGCCCGATATCCTCGGACGATGCGATTCGGAGCCGCCTTCTGGATCAACCGCACGACCTGGCCTGCCCTGCGCGATGCGGCGCGACGCGTCGAGGCGGCCGGCTTCGACTCGCTCTGGGCGGACGACCACCTGCTGGCCGACGAGGGCGACTGGACCGACGCGAAGCTCGAGGGCTGGCTGACCCTGGCGGCCTGGACGCAGCTGACGACGCGCGTGCAGCTGGGGCTCCTGGTCGGGGCCAACACCTTCCGCAACCCGGGCCTGACCGCCAAGCTGGCCACGACGCTCGATCACCTGAGCGACGGCCGCGCCATCCTCGGCCTCGGCGCGCGGTTGGTTCGAGCGCGAGCACGAGGCATTCGGGCTCGACTTCGGGGCCGGCTTCGGCGAGCGGCTGGATCGCCTGGATGAGGCAGTCGGACTCATCCGGCGCCTGCTCGACGGCGAGCGGGTGACGCACGACGGCCCGACCTACCAGATGCGCGACGCCGTCGTCGCCCCGCGCCCGGTGCAGCCTCGGCTGCCGATCCTCATCGGCGGTTCCGGGCCGCGCAAGACGCTCCTGACCACGGCCAGGTACGCCGACCTGTGGAACGCGTACGGCGACCCGGCGCGGATCGCCGAGCGCGACACGATCCTGCGTGCCCACTGCGTCGCTATCGGACGGGACGAGCGGCAGATCGCCCGGACGGTGACGATGGAGGTCGTGATCCGCGATGACCCCGCAGACGCTCAGGCGGCCTTTGACGTGACGGCGGTGCGGCACGACATCGTGGGCAAGGTCGGCAGCGACGGCAGCCCGCGCGGACTGACGCTGTGGGGCCCGCCGGCGTCCGTCGCCAGCGGCATCCGCGCGTATGCCCAGGTCGGGGTCTCGGAGGTCATGTGGGTCTTTCGCGACCCCTTCGACCTCGAGACCATCGAGCGCCTGGGCGAGGTTCGAGCGGCGCTCGGATCGATGGGCCCTGCCGACGGCTGATCCCAAGGCGCCCCAGGGCCGGCCCGATCGCCAGCCGGTGGACGAGTGGAGTCGGGTGACGGGCGTCTAAGCCACGAGCTCGATGGCCAGGGCACCGGCGAGGAGCCGCCCGCGGGCGGTCGATCGGATGCGGGCAGGGCCAGCTGGCTCGACGAGCCCGAGTCGGAGCGACGGTCCAACGTCGCCCGCCCGGCGGCAGCGAGCTGGTCGGACGCGAGCCCTTCGCGGGTGCGAAGCGCGAGCGACACCGTTTCAAGCTGGATCGCGCCATCGTCGAGCGTCTCGACGCCCCCGGGCGGGAGCTGCGGCCGTGCTGCAGCGCCCCGGTCGGTGGCCGCGGGCATGACGGCCGACAGATAGCCATCAAGCCGGGCCGCGTTCCAGGTCCGGCGCCGGCCACCGTCGAAGCCGTGCGCACCCGGACCGACGCCGACGGTCGGCCGGCGGCGCCAGTACGCCTGGTTGTGCCGGCTCTCGCCGCCCGGCCGCGCCCAGTTGGAGACCTCGTACCAGGCGAAGCCCGCTCGTTGGAGGCGCTCGTCGAGCCACAGGTACTGGTCGGCGGCTCGATCGTCGTCCTGCTCCGTGGCGGCGTCGCGACGCCAGCGGCGGGCCCCCGGTCGGACCGGCAGATGGTCGCCGGACGCCCCGGTCAGGCCCGCGGCGTCGGGGTCGTCGAGCGTCAGGGCGTAGGCCGAGACGTGGTCGATGGGCAGGTCGAGCGCCCGCTCGACCGTGGCCTGCCACGTCGCCATCGACTGGCCCGGGATGTCGTACAGCAGGTCGATCGATCGGTGCGCGATGCCGGCACGACGCGCGTGCCGCGACCGCCTCGACGACGTCGACCGGGCGATGACGGCGACCGAGTCGTCGCAGCTCTGCCGCGTCGAGGCTCTGGGCGCCGAAGCTGACGCGGGTCACGCCGGCCGCCCGGAAGCCGGCCAGGTCGCCGCGCTCGTCCGGGCCGGGGTTGGCCTCGATCGTCACCTCGGCGTCGGCCTCGAGGCCGTACCGTCGTTCGATCCGTTCGAGAAGCGCCGCCACGTCCGCGGCCGGCAGCAGGGACGGCGTGCCGCCGCCCAGGTAGACGGAGTCGAGCGCCGGCCGCCGGACAGACCCGGGGCAGCCGAAGTCGGCGTCGAGCCCGTCGGCGCGCAGGTCGAGCTCGACCTTCACGGCCTCGACGAACGCCCCGACGCGAGCCGTCGGGCCGCGGGTCGTACGGCCGGTGTAGACGACGAAGTCGCAGTACGGGCAGAGCGAGACACAGAACGGGACGTGCAGGTACAGCCCGACCGGCGGGCGAGGCGCCGTGCCGACCGGCGAGCTGTGTGCGTCGTGGTCCGGCGCCACGGCGGCCCCTGCTGTGCGCCGGCGCGACGGCAGCGCGAGGCTCAGTCGTCGGCCCCCCCGACGACCTCCCAGCCCTCCGGTGGCAGGCTGGCAGCGAAGGCCTCCTCCGGCTCCTGGCCGGGCGGCTTGACGAGCCCGGCGTGGCCGGTCGTGACGAAGGTCGCGAAGCGGGTGATCGAATGGGCCACGAACGAGGCACCGATGCCGCCCGTCCAGACCGTCAGGAAGCCCGCCACGACGCCGGTGCCGAGGGCGATGAGCAGCATGCCGCGACTGCGGCCCGGTGCCCCGAGGCGCGTCGTGATGCCGTACAGGACGGCCTGGAAGGCGATGGCCAGATCGGTCGGCCAGCCGAGTGCCAGCGTGATGCCGAGGATCGCACCTCGAAAGCAGGCCTCGTCGATGAAGGCGGTGCCGATGGCGTTGGCCGCCGCGCCTGGGTAGTGGCGGTACTCCGGCCAGCGGAGCCGCCGGTAGCGCAGCCAGGCGTAGACGACCGCGACGAGCGTCCCGATGCCGCCGAAGATGAGGCCCAGGGTGAGCGTCTCGACGCGGTCGGCGCCGATGTTCAGGTGGAGCGTCGTGACCGGCGTCGGGAAGACGTACCAGATGGCCAGCGCCAGGGCGACCCCGGTGCCGTACCAGGCCAAGCGCCGGCCAGCTCCGCGCCAGCCGCCGGAGTTCGACTCGTCGTCGTACTCGGCCGCCCCGAAGCGATAGGCGTCCAGGCGGAGGAGCACGAGCAGGCCGGTCAGCCCGACCCCGACCAGGATGCGCAGCTGGTCTTCGAGATCCACGCGCGTCAGCCCTCGGACGTTCGCAACACAGCCAGGAAGGCCTCCTGTGGGATCTCGACGCTGCCGATCCGTTTCATGCGGGCCTTCCCCTCCTTCTGCTTCTCGAGCAGTTTGCGCTTTCGGGTGATGTCGCCGCCATAGCACTTCGCAAGGACGTTCTTGCGCATGGCCCGGACCGTGTCGCGGGCGATGACGTTGGAGCCGATGGCCGCCTGGATGGGCACCTCGAACATCTGGCGAGGGATGAGCTCCTTGAGCTTCTCGACGAGCAGGCGGCCGGTCTGTTGCGCGCGGTCGCGATGGAGGATGAGCGAGAGGGCATCGACCGGCTCGCCCGCGACCAGCACGTCGAGCTTGACCAGGCGCGCCTCCCGATAGCCGATCTCCTCGTAGTCCATGCTCGCATAGCCCTGCGAACGACTCTTCATCTGATCGAAGAAGTCGACGATGACCTCGGCCAGCGGCAGCTCGAAGGAGAGCAGCACGCGCTGCGGATCGAGGTACTCCATGGTCTCGAAGGCGCCGCGCCGATTGGTGGCCAGCTCGATGAGCGAGCCGATGTACGAGCTCGGGGTCACGATCTTGACGCGTACCCAGGGCTCGGAGATGGCCTCGATGGCGCCGATCTCGGGCAGCTCGGACGGGTTGTCGACGACGACCGGCTCGTTCGAATGGAGGAGCTTGACGCGGTACTCGACCGACGGCGCCGAAGCGATGAGATCGAGGTCGAACTCGCGCTCGAGGCGCTCCTGGATGATCTCCATGTGCAGCAGCCCGAGGAAGCCGCAGCGGAAGCCGAAGCCGAGGGCGACCGAGCTCTCGGGCTCGTAGGTGATCGAGGCGTCGTTCAGGTGCAGCTTCTCGAGCGCGTCGCGCAGCAGCGGGTAGTCGGGACCGTTGAGGGGGTAGATGCCGGCGAAGACGAGCGGCTTGGCCGCCTTGTAGCCGGGCAGCGGCTCGGCGGCCGCCCGCCCGGCCGACGTCAACGTGTCGCCGACCTGGCAGTCGCGCACGCTCTTGAGGCCCGTCGCGACGTAGCCGACCTCGCCCGCCGTGAGCTGCTCCATCGGCACCAGCTGCGGGCGGAAGACGCCCAGCTCGAGCAGGTCGGCCTCGGCGCCGGAGGCCATCAGCCGGATCGTCTCGTGGGCGGCGAGCGTGCCGGCGGCCAGACGGACATAGGCGACGACGCCCTTGTAGGCGTCGTAGTGGGAATCGAAGATCAGCCCCTGGACGGGCGCGGCCGGATCGCCCTTCGGCGCTGGCACCCTGGCGACGATGGCCTCGAGGATCTCCGGCACGCCGGTGCCCTCCTTGGCCGACGCCAGGATGACCTCCTCGCGCGGGATGGCGAGCACGCTCTCCAGCTCCTCGATGACCACGTCCGGCTGGGCCGAGGGCAGGTCGATCTTGTTGAGGACCGGGATGATGGTCAGGCCGAGCGCGAGCGCCAGATGGACGTTGGCCAGCGTCTGCGCCTCGATCCCCTGCGCGGCATCGACGACGAGGATGGCGCCCTCGCAGGCCTGCAGGCTGCGGCTGACCTCATAGGTGAAGTCGACATGGCCCGGCGTATCGATGAGGTTCAGGCCATAGGTCAGGCCGTCGGAGGCCGTGTACTCGAGGCGCACGGCACGGGCCTTGATGGTGATGCCCTTCTCGCGTTCGAGGTCCATCGAGTCGAGGACCTGGCTGGTCATCTGGCGCGCGTCGATGGTGTGGGTCAGCTCCAGCAGGCGGTCGGCCAGGGTCGACTTCCCGTGATCGATGTGCGCGATGATCGAGAAGTTGCGCAGGCGGTCCTGTGGGATGGTCACGGGGCGGCAGTCTAGCCGGTCAGGCGGTCGCGCCGAGTGCCGGACGGCGACCCTCCAGGAGACCGGTAAGGCCGGCGTCGTGGCCTTGTCGCCGCGGTGGCGTTTGCGGCATCCTCGTCCCTTCCGCCGGCGCATCGTGCTGGCTCCAGCGAGGTCGACACCATGGCACAGGCCGCTGCCCCATCCAGCCCGATCGATGCTGACGCCGAGGCCGCTCGCGACGCGCTCGCCGGCCGGCTGTTCGAGTCGGCTGCAGGCGCCTTCGACCTGGCGGCGGTCTACATGGGCGACCGACTCGGCCTCTACCGGGCCCTCGACGTTTCCGGAGCGCAGTCGTCACCCGAGCTGGCGGCCCGGACCGGCCTCCAGGAGCGATACGTCCGCGAGTGGCTCGAGCAGCAGGCCGTGACCGGCATCCTGTCCGCCGACGACGAGCCCGACGGCGGCCTCCGTCGATATTCGCTCCCGGCCGGCCATCGCGAGGTCCTGCTCGACGAGCTCAGCCTGGCGTACGCCACACCGACCGCGCGAGCGATCGCGGTTGCGATGCGGATGCTGCCCCAGATCATGACGGCCTTCGAGCACGGCGGCGGCGTGTCCTGGTCTGACTACGGTCCCGATCTGCGCGAGGCCCAGGCCGCGACGAACCGGCCGCTCTTCCACAACATCCTGGGCTCGGAGTGGCTGCCGGCGATCGCCGATGTCCACGCTCGCCTGCTGGCCGACCCGCCCGCGCGCATCGCCGACGTGGCCTGCGGCGAAGGCTGGTCCTCGATCGCCATGGCCACGGCGTATCCGAAGGTGCGCGTCGACGGCATCGACCTCGACGAGCCGGCCATCGACCAGGCTCGCCGTAACGCGGCCATGTCCGAGGTCGCCGATCGCGTCCGCTACCAGGCGCGCGATGCGGCGGACCCGGCCCTCCAGGGCGCCTTCGACCTGGTCACGATCTTCGAAGCCGTCCACGACCTGTCGCAACCGGTCGCCGTCCTGAGCTGCCTGCCGCGGCCTGCTGGCACCGGGCGGCACGATGCTCGTCGCCGACGAGCGCGTGAGCGAGACCTTCACGGCGCCCGGCGACTTCGTCGAGCGCATGATGTACGGCTACAGCCTGACCGTCTGCCTGACGAATGGCCTCGCCGAGACGCCTTCGGTCGGCACTGGCACGGTCATGCGACCGGCCACGCTTGAGCGCTATGCGCTGGCCGCCGGCTTCAGCCGCGTCACCGTCCTGCCCATCGAGCACGAGACGTTCCGGATCTACCGACTCGACCCCTGACGTCCTCGGTCCATGCGGGTCGGCTGGTGCCGGCAGGCCACACGAGCGGTGCCCCTGCGCACCGCGAAGATCTTCACAGGGCGATCCATCGCGGTGGCGACCGACGTATCGTCGAGTGGGTGCATCTCGACGCGTCCACGCGCCGGCACCTCGCCGCGCCCGCGGCAGGAGGAGGCAGATCGATGCAGGTCCGACGATCCATCCCCATCGCGCTCGGCACGTCGTTGGCGCTCGTCGTGGCGCTCGTCGCCAGCGGTGTCACCATGGCCGGCGGTCGGCCGTTCACCGTCGCCCCACTCACCGGCGCCGCGGAACGCCCCGGCCCGGGCGATCCCGACGGCACCGGCAGCGCGCAGCTTCTGGATGAACCCGGGCACCGGGCCAGGTCTGCTGGGACTACAGCGTCTCGGGCGTCGAGCCGCTCGTCGCGGCGCACATCCATCACGCTCCGGCCGGCGGTGCCGGGTCCCGTCGTGATCCCGATGCTGCCGACGACGGCGACCGGTGGCACGGGCTGCGCGACGGTGGCCCGCTCGCTCATCGTCGACATCCTCGTCCATCCCAGCGACTACTACTTCAACGTCCACAACGCGACGTACCCAGCCGGCGCGCTCCGAGGCCAGCTCAGCCGCCAACCCTGAGCTCAACGAAGCGCCGGTCCACGACCGGGTCTCGACTCCATGGAAGGGGCGGCGCCGACGTCGAAGGCGCCGCCCCTTCCAGGTTCGCTGGGGCGCCGCGGTGAGGCCTGCGATGAGCCGCTCTGGTACCATCACGCGTCGCGCCACCTGAATCCCGGCGCGACCGGCCATGCCGAACCCATCGCCCGCAGTCCGAGGTCATCCCGACTTGGCTCACTCATCCCGCACCTGGCGCGGCGCCCGAACGCCGCAGGCCATGAAGCGCGTCCGTCAGGACGAGCGCAAGCGCGCCGTCAACCAGCCGCACCGATCGAGGGCCAAGACGCTCGTCGCCAAGGCGGTCGTGGTCGCGGCCGGCGCCGACGACGAGGCGACGCGAGCCGCCGTGGTGGCCGCTATCTCGGCGCTGGACAAGGCCGCCAAGGCAGGCGCCATCCACCGCAACGCTGCCGATCGGCGCAAGAGTCGCCTGATGCGCAAGGCCAACGCCGCGCTCGAGGGTCAGGCTGTCGTCACCGGCGGCAAGGTGGTGCGGACGACGGGCAAGGCGGCCGCCGCCAAGGAGGCCAAGGCCCGCATCGCCGCTTCGAAGGCATCGAAGGCCAAGGGCGAGCAGACCGCCGCCGGCAAGGCGCGCGCCGCACTGACCAAGTCGACCCGGGCCGAGGCGGCCTCGAAGGCCGAGGCGACGTCGACGACCACGGAAGCGGCCTCACCCGCCAAGGCGAGCCCGACCAAGGCCGCAGCCAAGTCGGCCGCCAAGAAGGCCACCGGCACGGCTGCCAAGGCGCCCGCGACCAAGGCGGCCTCCGCCACAGCCGCGAAGAAGGCTCCAGCGAAGAAGGCACCGACGGCGAAGGCCGCTCCGGCCACCAAGCCTGCCGCCAAGGCCGCCCCGAAGAAGTCCTCGACCAGCACGTAGCGGCCCGGCGCCGACGACCTCGTAGCAGCCCGGCGTCGGAGCCTCAGCTCGCGATCTGCGTCGCCGCTCCGGATCCGGTCGCGGCCTTTCGAGACGTGCCGGCGCCGTAGAGCAGGCCACCGACCAGGGCGCCGCCTGCTACGAGGCCGATGATGGTGAGCGCGCCGTTGAGCTGCTCCTGGAGCACGAAGCGCTCGAAGGTCGCCGCGTCGGTGACGCCGGCCGCCGCCAGCTCCGGACCGCGGCCGCTCTCGAGGTAGCGCTCGTAGGTGCACTGTGGACCGGTCGCGCACGTCAAGCGGCCCGCCCTGGGTCCCGTCCCGGTAGCCCGCGTCGCCATAGACGAAGACGAGCCGGAGGCCGGCGTACAGGATGGCCAGCGAGATGGCCGTGAACAGCCCGGCGTAGAGCGCGTTGGCGATGACGCGTCGCCAGGGCCGGCGGCGCTCGGAGCGCGCGTTGGCGTAGAAGCCGATGAGCAGGCCGCCGATCGGTGCGAAGAGGAAGACGAGAGACTGGACGGCGATGATGAGCTCGAAGCCCATGGCCACGACGACGGCCATGCCAAGCCCGACCCAGCCGGCGAAGATCGCTCCCCGGTCGACGATGCGCGACACGTTCAGGATCGCGAAAGCGCGGCGGCGCCGAGGTAGCGCGCGGAACCGCCACACTCCTCTTCGATGCGCAGCAGCCGGTTGTACTTGGCGACACGCTCCGAACGCGACGGCGCACCCGTCTTGATCTGACCGGTGCCGGCGGCGACGACCAGGTCGGCGATGGACGTGTCCTCGGTCTCACCGGAGCGGTGGCTGACGACGGCGCCCCAGCCGTGGTCGGTGGCCAGCTCGATGGCGGCCATCGTCTCGGTCAGCGTGCCGATCTGGTTGAGCTTGATGAGGATGGCGTTGGCCGCGTCCTCCTCGATGCCTCGTGCGAGACGTTCGGGATTCGTCACGAAGAGGTCATCGCCGACGAGCTGGCAGGCGCTGCCAAGCCGTTGGGTCAGCTGCCGCCAGCCGAGCCAATCGTCCTCGGCCAGGCCGTCCTCGAGCGAGATGATCGGGAAGCGCGCCACCCAGTCGGCCCAGAAGTCGATGAGCTCTGACGTCCGCAGCGTCCGCCCTTCCTTGGCCAGGATGTAGGTCAGCTCGCCGTCGGCCGAGGCAGGCGTGTCGAGGTCGAGCAGCTCGGTGACCGCCGGATCGAGGGCGATGGCGACGTCCTCGCCCGGTCGATAGCCGGCTCGTTCGATGGCCCGCAGGACGATCTCTACGGCCGCCTCGTTCGATGGCAGCGATGGGGCGAAGCCGCCCTCGTCGCCCTGGCCGGTGGCGAGACCGCGGTCATGGAGCTCGGCACGGAGGGCGTGGAAGATCTCGGAGCCGGCTCGGAGCGCCTCGCTGAACGTCGGCGCCCCGATGGGCATGACCATGAACTCCTGGAAGTCGGTCGAGTCGGCAGCGTGCTGGCCGCCGTTGAGGATGTTGAACATCGGGACCGGCAGCGTGTTGGCCCGCGTGCCGCCGAGATACCGGTAGAGCGGCAGGTCGTAGGCGGCCGCGGCCGCGTGGGCACAGGCGAGCGAGACGCCGAGCAGGGCGTTGGCCCCCAGGTTGGCCTTGTTCGGCGAGCCGTCGAGCTCGATGAGCGTCTCGTCGACGAGCGCCTGATCGGCGGCATCGACGCCCAGCAGGGCCGGCGCGATGGTCTCCAGGACGTTGGTCACCGCCCGCAGCACGCCCTTGCCACCGTAGCGTTCGGCGTCGCCGTCGCGGAGCTCGACCGCTTCGTGCGCTCCGGTCGACGCGCCCGACGGCACCGCCGCTCGACCGCCGGCACCACCGGACAGCCCGACATCGACCTCGATGGTCGGGTTGCCACGCGAATCGAGGATCTCGCGGGCATCGATGGAGTCGATGTACGTCGTCATGCCGGAGCCTTGCCCTCGGCCGCGGGCCGATCCTGGAGCGCGGCGATGCCCGGCAGCTCGCGGCCCTCGAGGAACTCGAGCGAGGCGCCGCCGCCGGTCGAGATATGGGTCATGCGAGAGGTCAGGCCGAGCTGGGCCACGGCGGCCACCGAGTCGCCGCCACCGACCACGACCATCGCGCCGGCGTCGGCCTTGTCGGCCAGGAAGCGGGCCATGGCGCGGGTGCCGTCGCCGAACGTCGGGACCTCGAAGACGCCGAGCGGGCCGTTCCAGAGGATCGTCTGCGCGTCGGCAAGGGCCTCGGTGAAGGCGACCATGCTGGCCGGTCCGGCATCGACCGTCGACCACGAGTTGGGGATCTTCGAGGCAGGCACGGTCTTGTGCTCGGCGCCCCGGGTGACCTCCTTGGCCACGACCACATCGGTCGGCAGCACGAAGGTCACGCCCTTCGCCTCGGCCAGGGCCAGGATGCGTGCGGCGTCCTCTACGCGGTCACGTTCCAGCAGGCTCTTGCCGACGGTCCAGCCCTTGGCGACCAGGAAGGTGTTGGCCATGCCGCCGCCGACGACGAAGGTGTCGACGCGGCCCATGAGGTGCTCGAGGACGCGGAGCTTGTCCGAGACCTTGGCCCCGCCGATGACGGCCGCGAACGGCTTGGCGGGCGACTCGAGCAACGCCGAGAGCGCGATGATCTCGCGCTCCATGAGCAGGCCGGCGTAGGCCGGCAGGTAGGCCGTCACCCCGACCGTCGAGGCGTGCGCACGATGGGCCGTCCCGAAGGCGTCGTTGACATAGACGTCGGCGTAGGCCGCCAGCGCCTTCGCGAAGTCGGGGTCGTTGGCCTCCTCTTCGGCGTGGAAGCGCAGGTTCTCGAGCAGGATCGCCTGGCCCGGCTTGAGGCGCGCGATGGCATCGACCGTCCCGATGCCCAAGCGCGTCGCCGGTCACGCGCACCGGGCGGCGGAGGAGCTCGGACAGGCGCAGCGCGACCGGGCGCAGGCGGAAGGTGTCGTTGACCTTGCCCTTCGGCCGACCGAGGTGGCTGGCCAGGATGACGATGGCGCCGCGATCGAGGAGGTAGGCGATGGTCGGCACGCTGGCTCGGACTGCGGGAGTCGTCGACGACCTTGCCGTCCTCGAGCGGGACGTTGAAGTCGACGCGGACGAGGACCTTCTTGCCTGCCGGATCGAAGTCGCGGACGGTGAGCTTGTCCATGGTTCGGCGGTCGTCCGAGACTACAGGCGCGCGGCCACGAATCCGACGAGGTCGGCGACACGGCAGCTGTAGCCCCATTCGTTGTCGTACCAGGCGATGACCTTCACGAAGGTGCCGCCGAGCGACATCGTCGACTCGCTGTCGATGATCGAGGAGCGGCTATCACCGCGGAAGTCGGAGGAGACGAGCGGCTCATCGCTGACACCGAGGATGCCCGCCATCGGCCCGTCTGCGGCGGCGCGGAAGGCCGCGTTGAGCTCCTCGACCGTGGCCGGGCGCTCGAGCTCGGCCGTGAAGTCGACGACGCTCACGGTCGGCGTCGGGACGCGCAGGCTGAAGCCGTCGAACTTGCCCTTGAGGTCGGGGATGACGAGCGCCAGGGCCTTGGCCGCGCCGGTCGTGGTCGGGATGATGTTCTGACCGGCGGCGCGCGCCCGACGGGGGTCCTTGTGCGCGACGTCGAGGATGCGCTGATCGTTGGTGTAGGAGTGGATGGTGTTCATCAGGCCGCGACGGATCGTCCAGCCGTCGTGGACGACCTTGGCCGCTGGCGCCAGGCAGTTCGTCGTGCAGCTGGCGTTGCTGATGATGTGATGGGCCGCCGGGTCGTAGGCGGCGTCGTTGACGCCGAGCACGATGGTCACGTCCTCGCCCTTGGCGGGCGCGCTGATGATGACCTTCTTGGCGCCCGCGGCGCGGTGGGCGGCGGCCTTGGCGGCGTCGGTGAACAGGCCGGTCGACTCGATCACGATGTCGACGCCCAGGTCGGCCCACGGCAGCTCGGCCGGATCCTTGACCTGCAGGACCTTGATCTCGCGGCCATCGATGATCAGCGCGTCGTCCGTGTGGCTGACCGTGCCCGGATAGGCGCCGTAGGTCGAGTCGTGCTTGAAGAGCAGGGCGTTCGTGGCCGTCGGGACGAGGTCGTTGACGGCCACGACCTCGACGTCCGGCGTGCGCTCGATGAGGGCCTTCAGGCTCTGCCGCCCGATGCGGCCGAAGCCGTTGATGCCGACACGCGTGGTCATGGTGTGGATCCTCCTCGGCGCCGCGGATGGGCGCATGGGGTGATGGCTCGACGAAGGCTCGATCAGCTGATGCGGACGAGCCGGGCTGGCTGGGTCAGGCGCCGCGATGGCGATCGCGCTGGGTAGAGGGGGGCGCGGTCGAACGTCGACCTGCGGCCACGCCGCTCTTCCCGTCATGTTCCCCCGATTGTACCGAACCGGCGCCCGGGGAATCGAAAGGCCCCGGTCGAGACCGGGGCCTTTCCTGGGATCGAGTGGCGGTCAGGCGCCGATGCGGAAGACCTTGTTGCCACACTTGGGACAGACGCCCTGCGTGGCCGGCTTGCCGTTCTTCATCGTGATCTTGACCGGGTTGTTCATCTCGACCTTCATCTTGTCCTTGACGCAATAGGCCTGGACCATCGTTCTGCCTTCCTCCTCCCGGCCTGGGCCGGGTCTGGTGGCGGCGCCGGACGAGCGTCCGACATCCGTCCTTCGATCGCTCCGCTTACGACGCCATGGGCGCCCACAACGAGGGCCGCCAATGCCGTGCTCCGGCGGCGGTGACGGCTTCATCCATCTCGGCCAGCAGGCACAGCGCCTCTAGCCCCGTATCGATGCAGGCGGCCTCGGCGCGCTCCATCTGCTCGCCCTGCACGAAGCGACCCGTCGTTCGCTGTGCGAAGGCGGTGCAGACGACGCCGGCGCGGCAGCCTGCGAGACCGGCGAGCACGAGCAGCGCCGAGGCCTCCATCTCGAAGTTGATGACCCGCTGGTCGCGCATCTCGGTCGGCCAGGTCGGGATACCGGATGGGCAGCTGCGGGATCGGCCGGCCCTGCGCGCCATAGAAGCCAGGCGCGGTGGCGGTGATGCCGGTGTGGACGGTGTGCCCGAGGCGATGCGCGGCTTCGACGAGTGCGGCCACGGCGCCGTAGTCGGCCACGGCTGGGTAGCCGTCATGGACGAAGAAGCTGGTCGTCGACTCGAGGCGCACGGCGCCGGTCGTGACGACGAGGTCGCCGAGCTCGATGTCGTCCTGCAGGACACCGCAGGACCCGATGCGGATGAACGTGGGGTGCGTCGTGATGGCCAGGATCTCGGCCAGCACGATCTCGACGTTGTCGGTCCCGATGCCCGTCGAGACGGCCGAGATGCGCCGTCCATGGAAGCTGCCGGTGACCGAGGCGAACTCGCGGTGGCGCTGGCGCATCTCGATGTCGGTCAGCCGCGCGGCGATGCGCTCGATGCGATCCTGGTCGCCGGGGAGGAGGATGTACTCGGCCAGTTCGCCTGGTCCGAGTGCGATGTGGTACTGCCGTTCGCTGTCGGGAAGCGCGACGCGGGGGTCCGGTCGTCCAAGCGTGGGTACGGCCAGCTCCTCACCTGGTCGTCGTTCGGCAAGGCCGCTCCTCTGTCCGCTGTGCTGAGCGTGGGCGCGCAGCTGCGCGGAGGATAGTCTCACGCTCAGGGAGCGTCAAGCCGCCAAGCGTGGCTCGTGCGTGGCGACGGATCGCCGTCGCGCCTGCCGACGGTCAAGGTCGAGAACATGTGTTCTGTTCAGCGTCGGGCGGACGGACACAGCGTTCCGGTTCGTGCGCGTCCGCGCGTGCGTCCCGATCTGGTGCCCGATCACGCTCCGTTCAGAGGCTCCGAGGGTGATCCCGCGGTCGGCGATAGCAGCTCGACGAGGCGCTCGGTCGCCTGTTGAGACTCCGCCTGGTCCGCGCGGCGGCGACGCCATCGCGCACCGGCCGCGCCCGCGGCCAGGATCGCGGCGACCAGGCCGCCAGCGCCGGCGGCGCCCATGAGGGGAGTCACGGGAGCGGCTCCGTCGGCCATGTCGGCGAGGCCGTCCTCACGTGCGTTGCTCGCCACCGGATCGCCGGCGGTCGGGTCAGATCCACCGCCAGACGTTGCTGACGGCTCCGACCCTCGGGGATCGAGGACCTGGCCGGCTGTCACGATGTCTGCCGCATCGTCGACCACGACCACCCAGCCGGCGCCGTCTGTCTCGACGGTCCCGGTCGCCTCGACGAGATCACCCGCGCGAAGCGAGGCGCCGACGGTCACCGCGGCGGCGGAGAAGCGGAGCGTGACCGTGCCACTGCCATCCTCGACGAGGACGGTCACGTCGTCGTCTGGCCCAAGGGGCGCAGCGGGGCGGGTCACGAGCCCACCGACGTGGATGAGTCGGCCGGCATGGGCCGGCACGTCGGCCGCCTCGACGGTCGCAGACCCATCCAGGGACGGAGGCCCGGATGGCGACGAGGTAGCGCCGGTCGTCGATCCGACCGCGCCGGTCGGATCGGTGGCCCCACTGGCCTGTCCTGCGGTCGCGGGCGCAGCGCCAAGGTCGAGGTCGGATCTCGTACGCGGCAGGACCGCGAACCGACGATCCGTGGCGCTCGGATAGGCGCGTCGGATGATGCCCGTGATCGACCCCGCCTGGCCTTCCTTGATCAGCTCGACCGCGATGCTCGCCCGCGCCAGGCCGACGATCGGCACCTTCGTTCCGTCGGCGAGGCGCAGCTCAGCGCGCCAGGCCTGCCCATAACGCCGGACGTCGACGACCGTGCCCCGCACCCGGACGAGCTCCCATTCCGTGCCCGTGCCGGGCGCCCTGGAGAGGGCATGCATGATGGGCGTCGACGTGCCGATGACGGCGACCTGAGCCGTCGCAGAGAGCTGTGGCGCGCCGTAGTAGGTGCCGGTCGATCCCGTCGCCCGGACGCGGCTGCCGACGGCCGGTGCGGTCTCGTGTGCCAGCAGACGGAGGAGGATGGCGCCCGTCCCATCTTCGATCGTCACTCGCCGTTCGTCAGCGTCGAGGAGACCGGCCGGGCTCGTGACGGTGCCTTCGACCACGACCTTCTGGCCGGCACGGGCGCGCGCGACCGCGATGCTGACCAGGTTCGGCGATGTGCTCGGGCTACCCGACGGCGAGGCAGATCCGGACGGCGAAGCCGACGCCGATGGTGTCGCGGCGACCCGGAGATCGCCACCATCCCGGATCCAGATGCGATAGCCATCGAGGCGACCGGTCGCCGTCGAGCGCTGCCCGCCGATGCCAGCGACCGACACGGTGGCCTGGCGACGAACGGTGTCCGGGATGGTTCCCGCCGCAGCGAAGGCGACGATGCGACCGCGACCCGAGGCGTCCTCGACGATGATCGTCGTCGTCCCGCTCTTGGCCGTGTCGATGTCGACCACGACCCCCGTCGCCGTGACGAGCTTGGCCTCCGTCGCCTCACTGAGCGCGGCGAGCTCGACGGCCTGCGCCGCCGGCAGCGTCCCGGAGCCGACCGCCTCGAGCGGGTCGCCAGCTTCGAGACGCAGCTCGAGCGCGCCGTACCGGGCACCGAGGCGTCCCTCGACGATGACGTCGGTGCCGCGGGCGACCATGAGGTCCTTGCGGCCGCCATCGAGTCGGACAAGGATGCCGGCCGTGCCATCCTGGATCGCGAACGTGCGGTCATCGACGATCCGTCCCGGCTCGACCGTCACGATGCCACGCACGCGAACGCGCGACCCCGCCGCGCTGGTGCGCGCGACGGCGATGTCGACGATGCCCGTGCTTGGCGACACGCTCGGAGACGGGGACGCTGACGGAGCCGGGCTCGGCGATACGCTGGGAGACGGCGACGCCGAGGGAGCCGGGCTCGATGTCGGTGCCGGCGTGGCGACGGGAGTCGGCGATGGTGTCGGAAGCGGACTCTGTGTCGGCGTGGGCAGGGCGGTCGGTGAAGGGCTCGGCAGCGGGGTCGCAGTCGGTGTCGGTTCCGCCGTTGGGGACGGGCTCGGTGTAGGAGTCGGTGCCGGCGTCGGTGTCGGGGTCGGGGCAGGCGTCGCCGTATGGGTCGGCGCAGGCGTGGGTATCGGGGTCGCGGAAGGCGTCGACGTGGGCCCGAAGGTCGGGGTCGGAAGCGAGCCACCAGGGACCGCAGGCGAGGCAAGGTTCTGAGCCACTGGGGCGGCGTTCAACACCCAGTCGGCCAGGTTCTGGTTGGAGTCGATGCGGTTGCCGGCCGTGCCGCCGGGCCGTCGTTCGAGGCTCGAACCGACCGCCGGGGCGGGCGCCGCGGTCCCTTCCACGAATGCATTGGATGCGTCGCCCCAGCCGACGGCGTCGACGACCGCGCCGCCGACCGGCCGGACGAGGATCGCGCCGCCGGTCGCCGCCAGTCCGCCGGAGTAGGTGGCGTCGGCGATCGCTGCGAAGAGCCCGGCGCTGTTCGCGAGCAGGATGTGCCGGCCCGGATCGAGCACTGTGGCCGTCGCCCAGGTCGCCTTGCGGGTGAGCGTGCTGCCGGTCGACGTGACGTAGACGACCTCCTGCCCGGCCAGATCCACGCTCGCCAGCCCGGCGTTGTAGAGCTCGACGAACTCGTCCGATGCCGAGGCGCCGCCGGTCATCACCTCACCGACCACGAGACCGCTCGACGGCGGCCAGTCGACCGCCGCCAGCGGCTCGACGGCCGGGCCGCTGGCCCCGGCCGACGCACCGGGTCCGATGGCCACGAGGGCGAGGGCGAGGAGCACCGGCAGGGATGCCGGCACGGCGTGACGAACGAGCCGCGGCATGGCTGACCTCCGGGCGGGCAGCCGGCGGAGAGATGGCGACCGTAGTCGGCCCCGCTTACCAGTCGCTTCTCGCGCGATGCCCGGCGGCCGCCGGGATTACCATCGGCGCGACACGCCGCGGCGCGGCTCGTTCCGAGCGCGCTCTCCGGATCGACCTCGACTTCGACGACCGACAGGAGGCCACGTTGGCCCGAGCCAAGAGCACCGCCCGCGCCGAGGCCCGCCGCCGCTACCGTGCCAGCCAGGGTGCTGCCGAGGACACCGACGCCGTGACCGACGCTGCGGACGGTGGCGCCGCCGCGGCTGAGCCGCGTCGGGGCCTGCTCGGATTCACGATGCCGGACTGGCGCGGGGATCTGCGCGCCTTTCCGCACGAGCTGCGGACGAACCGCTGGTGGTGGATCTCGGCCCTGCTGTTGCTCACCTCGCCCATCGCCTATGTCATCGCGATCAACGCCCGCGAGGACGCCGGTGGTCCGCTCTCGCTCTACGTCCGACTGGTCGTCTCCCCGCCGGCCATCCCCATCCTCATCGCCGGCTTCATGTCGAGGCGCGGCCCATACCTCATCGGCTTCGTCCTGGGCATCATCGATGGCCTGCTGATCGCGGCCTTCCAGACGGCGAGCCTCGAGCCCGGGTCGCCGATCACGAGCGACACGCTGCTGGCCGGCTCGGTCTCCATCCTCTCGGCCGCGGTCCTTGGGGCGGGCTTCGGCTGGATCGCGTTCATCTACAAGGGCTGGCTGCAGAACTCATCGCGACGCCGGCAGGAGCAGCGCGACAAGCAGGCACAGGAGCAGAAGCGCAAGGCGCGCGACGAGGCTCGCCAGGCGCGCTCCGGCCGCTGACGAGGTCGCGAGCCCGGGCGAGGCGCGTCGGGGCGTTCGGCCGCTGATCGATGGCTGCCGGGCCGCTGCGGTCGTCAGCCCAGGCGACGCATCCCGGCGTGCCCGAGCTGACGGACGCCCTCGGGTCGTGACGGTCCGCCGACGCCGCGAGCGAGGTCGGGCAGGGACACGATCTCCCGTGCCACCAGGTTGACCACGTTCGCCTCGCGCTGGAGCGTGCCTTCGATGTACAGCAACGCGTGGCGGCGGACGACGCCTCGCAGTCGAGCCCAGGTGTCTGGCCAGAGCGTGACGTTGACCATGCCCGTCTCGTCTTCGACGGCCAGGAAGACGGTCCCCTTGGCGGTCATCGGGTGCTGCCGGGTCACGACCAGCCCGCCGATGGCCACCCGACCCGGCGGCCGCTCCGCCATCTCGCCTGCGGTCACCGCCCCCAGCCGGGCGAGTGCCGGTCGGAAGAGCTCGATGACCTGGCGCCGGGCGTCGAGCGAGAGGATGGCGTAGCTGTCGCCCAGGCGCTCCAGCTCCGATGGTGGTGGCAGGTCGGGTGCCGCGGTGGCGGGCAGTCGGAGGTCGAGGGGTCGGGACGCAGCGGGACCGGCGATCGGTCGACCACGAGTCGCGCCGGCGACCTCGTGGAGCTGCCAGAGGAGCTCGCGGCGCGGCCGGCCCAGCGAGTCGAGCCCACCGGCGCGGATGAGGCGCTCGAGGACCTCCTCCGAGAGGCCCGTCCGGGCCACGACGTCGGCCAGGGAGCGATACGGCCCGCGCTCCGACTCCTGCTCCAGGCGCTGCCCGAGCTCCTCGCCGATGCCGTTGACGAGGTGCAGGCCGAGCCGGATGCCGTAGCCGTCCGCGCTCTCCGCCGCCAGCCAGCCGCGCTCGTGGCGCTCGAGCACGACGCAGGCCGGCGAGCGGACCACCTCCGGTCGCCGGTCGATGCCCGCGTCCGGGGGGAGCGGCTGGCCGGGCATGCCGACCCATTCGGTCGCCGTTCGGTAGCGGCTGGCATTGATGTCCACCGGCAGGACCGCCACGCCATGCCGCTTGGCGTCGTTGATGAGCACCTCGACCGGGTAGAAGCCCATCGGCTGCGCGTTGATCAGCCCGACCGTGAACTGTGCCGGGTAGGCGAGCTTCAGGAAGGCCGACTCGTAGGCCGTGCGCGCGAAGGCCGCCGCGTGGCTCTTGTTGAAGCCGAAGCTGGCGAAGCCGGCGACCTGGTGGTAGAGCTCCTCGGCGTCCTCCTCCGGCAGGCCGTTGGTGGCCATGCAGCCCTCGACGAAGCCGCGGTGGAGCTTCTCCATCTCGCGCTGGGAGCGCCAGGTGCCCATGGCGCGCCGGAAGCCGTCCGACTCGGCCGCGCTGAAGCCCGCCACCTCGATGGCGATGCGCATGACCTGCTCCTGGTAGAGGATCACGCCCAGCGTCTCGGCCAGGACCGGCTCCAGGCTGGGATGGAGGTAGGCCACCGGCTCGAGGCCCTGGCGCCGTCGCAGGTAGGGGTGGACGGCGTTGCCCTGGATGGGGCCGGGCCGGATGATGGCGACCTCGACGACCAGGTCGTCGAGCGTCTCCGGGCGGCTCTTGGGCAGCGTCTGCATCTGCGCCCGCGACTCGATCTGGAAGACGCCCACCGTGTCCGCCGCCTGGATCATGGCGAAGACCTGGGGGATGTCCTCCGGCAGGCGGTCGAGATCGACGCACACGCCGCAGTCGGCCTGGATGTCGCGCAGCGCGTCGTCGATGGCCGAGAGCATGCGCAGGCCGAGCAGGTCGAGCTTGATGAGCTTCATCGCCTCGACGTCACGCTTGTCGTACTGGACGACGACGCGTCCCGGCATGCTGGCCCGCTCGAGCGGCGCGATGTCGACCAGCGGCGCCCGGGTGATGAGCATGCCGCCGACGTGGATGCCGAGGTGGCGCGGGAAGCCGTCGATGCGGGCGCACAGCTCCAGCCAGCGCTCCCAGGGCGAGAGGCCGACCGTGCTGCCGCCCCGTGGCTGCGGTGGCGGCTCCGGTTCGACGCGAGCGACGCTGGAGTGGCTCGGGGCACGGCCGTCGCCACGACCCATCGCCTGCGTCGGCGGCGCTGGCGGGTCCCAGGCGTACGGTCGGCCGAGGCGATCCGTCCGTCGCTCGGGTGGCAGCAGGACGCCCGTCTCGGGGTCGATCGCCCGGCCGTCGATCGTGCCCGCTGAGGTCGGTGGCCGGATGTCGGTCGGTGGCTGCCCGCCCGCCCGCAGCCAGCGCACGCTGGCCGGGGAGTCGCCCGGACCGCCCTCGTCGTCCGAGGGGCTCGGGCGCAGCGTGGTCACGGGCGCCAGTCGCTCGGGCGAGTCGACGAGCGGATCGGCAACGACCGATCGGCCGCCGACGGTGCGCGGCAGGATGTCGCCGATGGGCAACGGCCCGCCGTGTCCGCCGCGTCGCGGCCCGGGTCCATGGATCCCCGGCCGCGGCAAGGCCCGGACCGGCCGCTCACCCTGGCCCACCGGCCGCTCCCCCTGCCCCACCGGACGCGACGCCCGACCACCCGAGCCCGGTCCGCCAGGCACGTCGCGTGCGTGGGCGAGCTGGCCCATGCGCGTCCACCAGGCCACGCTCGCCGGCGACCGCAGCGGCAGCGTCGATGCCCGGGGCCCGCGCCTGGCCGACGGTCGCCCATCCCCTCCCCGGGCGTCTGGAAGAACTCGGCGAAGCCGCCGTCCGCCTCGAGGTCCCGGCGGACCATGACCGAGTCGTAGGTCTCGAGCGCCTTGGCCACTCGATCGACGAGCGGCCGCGGGAAGCCCAGCGCGTAGCCGACCTCGCGCACGGCCGATCTCGCCCGATAGGTGACGACGTTGCAGACCATGCCCGTGTGCGCCTCGCCGTAGCGCTCGTAGACGTACTGGATGACCTCCTCGCGGCGGCTCGAGGCGAAGTCGATGTCGACGTCGGGATAGGCGGTCCGGCCCTCGTTGATGAAGCGCTCGAAGAGGAGCCGATGGCGGATGGGGTCGACGCGCGTGATGCCAAGCACGTAGGCGACGATCGAGTCGCCCGCGCTGCCCCGACCCTGGGCTGGGATCTTGCGCTCGCGGGCGAAGCGCATGAGGTCCCAGCAGATGAGGAAGAACTCGGCCAGGCCGGTCCGCTCGATGACCTCCAGCTCGTGCGCCAGCTGCTTGACCACGGCCGGCGTCATGGGGTGGTAGCGCGTGCGGGCGCCCTCGTGGCAGAGCCGCTCCAGGTGGCTGAAGGGCGTCTCGCCGCGCGGCACCGCGAAGCCGGGGAAGCGGTAGCGCTCGAAGCCCAGGTCGATGGTGCAGCGGGTGCCGAGCTCGCCGGCCGTGCGCAGCCCCTCCGCCCAGGCGCGTGCCACGCCCGATCCCGGCGCCTCGCCCGACCCCGGCTCGGCTGGCGGCAGCCGGGCCAGCTCGTCGGCCGACTTGAGGTGGTACTCCCCGTTCGACCGGCGCAGGTGGGCGCTCTCGTCGAGCGTCAGGCCGTGGCGGATGGCGACCAGCACATCGGCCAGCTCGCGATCCTCCGGCCGCGCGTAGTGGCTGTCGTTGGTGACCACGACCGGCAGCCCGAGCCGCTCGGCCAGGTCGGCCGTCTCGACGACCAGGAAGTCGTCGTCGGGCAGGAGGTGGTGCTGCAGCTCCAGGAAGAAGCCGGCTCCGAGGCCGCTCACCGGGGCATAGCGCTCGGCCAGGCGACGCGCCACCGCGTCGGCCCCGGCACGATCGCCGGCCAGGAGCCGCCGCGCGATCTCACCGTGGCGGCATCCGGAGAGCGCCACCAGACCCTCGACATGCTCGGCCAGGAGCGCCTGCGTGAAACGCGGCACGCCCTTGGTGCCGGCCAGATGGGCAGCGCTGACCAGTCGGCAGAGGCTGCGATAGCCGATCAGGTCGCGGGCCAGCAGGACGAGGTGGGGGCCACGCTCGCGATCGCGCACCCGACGGAGCTCATCGCGCTTCGGCTCGCGGTGGCCAGGCGGACGCAGTCGCTCGACACTGGGGCGGACCGGCCGACCCTCGGCGGCCGAGGCCATGCCGGATGCCATGGCCACGCCGCCGGCCGAGGCCACGCCGCTCAGCAGGCCAGCCTCGACCACCAGGCCCGGCGACCCTCGGCGGCGACGGCGACGATGGGGCACCACGACCCCATCGGGGTCCGGGACCGCGGCATCGAGCAGCTCGACCTCCAGGCCGACGATCGGCCGCAGCCCAGCCTCCTGCGCGGCGCTTACGAAGCGGACCGCCCCGTAGAGGCCCTGGTGGTCGGTCACGGCCAGGCCGTCGAAGCCCAGCTCGACAGCCCGCGCCACCAGGTCCTCCGAGGGCGAGGCGCCGTCGAGGAACGAGAAGTTGGTGTGCGCGTGGAGCTCGCTGAACGGAGCCGCGGCGGGGGACATGGGCACCGCTCCGGCGTGGCTGGGGGCCTGTCCGATGATAGAACATCCGTTCTGTTTCTGCCACTCGCCTGCGACACCCGACGAGGGCGCCATGGCCTCGGCTATAGTCGCCGCCGATGACCCTCCAGGAACCGCCCGAGCTCGGCACGATCGGCCGACCGCCACGACGACGTCGGCGCCTGACGCTCGATCGCGTCGTCGGCGTCCTGCTCGTCGGTATCGGCGCCTGGCTCGTGGCGCCGGTCCTCCTGAACCCGCCGGCACCAGCGCCATCCGCACCCGCTGCCGCCGCGATCGCCGTCGCCAGCCCGACCGCCATCCCATTCCCGACCCTGACCCCCTTGCCGGCCGGCGTCCATCCGACCCCACGCCCGACCGACAACGCCGGCGACACGGTCCCGGCGACCCCGGCACCGACCGAGCCGCCACCCACCAGCGCACCGCCCGAGGAGCTCGAGGGCTATCGCTGGCCGATGGCAGGGCGGTCGCATCACGACCTGGTTCCAGCCCGTCGACGGTGGCTTCATCGTCATCGATGGCGAACGCATCCACGACGGCATCGACATCGCGACGTTCTGCGGCGACTACGTCCGATCGGCGCATGACGGCGTCGTGCTCTATGCCGGCCGGTCGTATGAGCCATACCTCGGCCACGACGCCCCGACCGACGACTTCTACGCGCAGCTCAAGAAGAAGAAGCTGACCAAGAAGGCGCTGCGCCATCGTCGTCGTCATCGATGACGGGAACGGCTATCGCAGCCTGTACGCGCACCTCGGCCAGGCGGACGTCGACGCCGGCCAGGTGGTCAAGGCAGGTGATCTCCTGGGGCTCGAGGGCGCAACCGGCCACGCCACCGGTTGCCACCTCCACTACGGCCTGATCCGCATGGACGGCGCCTACGTGCCGATCGCCCGCGAGCTGATCAGGAAATGGCACTACCCGGAGCGGACCCGTGAGCGCATCGACCCGCTGCGCGTCTTCAACCTCTTCGATGTCCAGGCGCCGCACGAGGTGCCCGGCCGACCACCGCCCGTGGTCTCACCGGGCTTCGGTCCGACCGCGCCGATGCTCGGCCGCGCAGCGCGAGGCCGCCCAGGCCGCAGCACCCTAGTCCGCCGACAGGCGAACGCATCCAGGCGACCCGACGATCGGAGGACGGCATGGACGAACGGTTCCGCCAGGCGATGGCCGACGGCTACGCGCTCGACGAGCCAGCCCTTGCGCTGGGTGCGCCGATGCACGACGACGCCGTCGCGCCGGACCTGCGCGTCCAGCTCGCCCTCTCGATGGTCAATCGACACGGCCTCATCGCCGGCGCCACTGGGACGGGCAAGACGAAGACCCTGCAACTGCTCGCTGGGCAGCTGTCAGAAGCGGGCGTGCCGGTCTTCGTGGCCGACGTCAAGGGCGACCTGACGGGGCTCGCCGCACCCGGCGATGGCACCAACCCCAAGGTCGTGTCCCGCTGTGAGTCGATCGGTTGGACCTTCGTGCCCAAGGCACACCCGGTCGAATTCCTGTCGCTCTCGGGTGCCAACGGCGCGCAGGTGCGGGCCACCGTCAGCTCCTTCGGGCCCCTGTTGCTGGGCAAGGTGCTCGACCTCAACGAGACCCAGACATCGGTCCTCTCGCTCATCTTCAAGTACTGCGATGACAACGACCTGCCGCTGCTCGACCTGTCCGATCTCGAGACGACGCTCAAGTACCTCGGCTCGGACGAGGGCAAGCCCATCCTGGCCGAGTACGGCGGCATGTCGCCGGCCACGGTCGGGGTCATCCTGCGAGCCATCATCACGACCCAGCAGGAGGGCGCCGGCGGCTTCTTCGGCGAGCCGGAGTTCGACGTCCAGGACCTGATGCGCCTGACGCCCGACGGCAAGGGCATCATCACCGCGCTCGAGCTCTCCGACGTCATGGACAAACCGCGCCTCTTCTCCACGTTCATGCTCTGGATGCTGGCCCAGCTCTACACGCACCTGCCGGAGGTCGGCGACCTGCCCAAGCCGAAGCTGACCTTCTTCTTCGACGAGGCCCACCTGCTGTTCGATGACGCCACCGAGGCGCTCATGGACCAGGTCGAGCGGACCGTCCGGCTCATCCGCTCCAAGGGGGTCGGCGTCTACTTCGTGACCCAGGCCCCGACCGACGTGCCGTCGAGCGTCCTGGCGCAGCTCGGCAACCGCGTCCAGCACGCGCTGCGGGCGTTCACGCCCGACGACGCCGACGCGCTTCGGAAGACCGCCCGAACCTTCCCGATGACCGACTTCTACGACGTCGAGCGCCAGATCACGGCGCTCGGCACCGGCGAGGCACTCATCACCGTGCTCTCACCGCGTGGCGTGCCCACGCCGCTGGCCGCGACCCGGCTCGGCCCGCCCGACTCGCTCATGGCGGCGCTCGACCCGACGCTCTTCGCGGGCCTCGCCCGTGGCGGCCCGCTGGCCGGCAAGTACGCCACGACCATCGACCGGGAGAGCGCGCGCGAGATGATCACCGCTCGACTCGCCTCGGCCAAGGCAGCCGCCGCGCGGCACGGCCGGGCGCTGGCGCCGACGAGATCACGCCCGCCCAGCGACGAGCGGCCGAGGCCGCCGAACGACGCGCGGCGACCATGCAGCGGCAGGCCGAGGCCCGCGTCAAGCGCGACGAGGCGCGGGCGGAGCGCGATCAGGCACGCGCCGAAGCGGCGGCCAAGCGCGAGGCGGAGCGGACGCAGCGCGAGCTCATCCGCGCCGGCACGCGCGTCGTCACGTCGCGCGCCGCACAGGGCCTCATCCGGGGCGTCTTCGACACCTTCTTCGGCAAGCGCTGAGGCGCCTCGCACGGACCGCGTGTCCTGTGCCCAACGGCGAGTCCGGTGCCGCTGGACAGCGGCGGCGCTATCCTGCGAGGCATGCCTCCGACGTGGCGTGATTGGCTCGGCGCCCTGCTGTTGACCATCTTCCTGGTCGCCCTCGTGGTCCTCGCCGTGCTCGCCGCCGTCCCGGCCTGAGGCTCGGGACCGCGGCGGCCGCCTCGAACTCGATCGCGACCCGCGTCACACCGCGCGGATGTCGGCCGTCATAGGTCCGTACGACAGCATCGAACGGTCGCTCGTTCGAGGTGGCCCGGGCACTCCTCCTCTTCGGACCACATCGGATGGACGTCCCATCTTCGGACTCGGCCCCGGTCTCCCCCGGGGCCGAGTCTCGTTTGTGTCCGTCGCCTCAATCGAAGACGCGCTCGAGGTGCCAGGTGCCGTCCACGCCGTCGCGGTAGACGAGGGCCAGGAGTCGGGGCCCGGCGACCTTGAAGTAGTCGCGCCGGATCGGCCGGCGCCACCAGGCCTCCTCGATGCGCCACTGATTGCAGACCTCGACCGGCTCGCTCCAGCCATCCCAGCGCAGCCGTTCGGGACGCCCGAAGGGATCGAGGTCGACCTCGATGCGCGGCTGCTGGCCGAGCAGGCGGGTCATCGGGCGCCCGTTCCGGGCGTCGCGCCGGGATCGCCGACGTAGGGAGCGGCAGCTCCCTCGCCGACCGGCGCCCAGGTCGTGCGGCCTTCGGGCAGCGAGGCCTCGGGATCGGCCAGCCCGACCCGCCAGAGCCGATCGGCGCCGAAGCGGATGGCCAGGCTCGCCAGCTGCCAGTCGAGGCGGGCGGCGTTGGCCGACTGCGGGTTGAAGAGGCCGAGCTGCGTGCCCGCCTGGGGGGCGCGGCCGTCGAGCTCGAGGGCCAGGCGGACGACCGGTGAGGTGAGGGTCGTGGCCTCCAGTCGAGCGACGAGGAGCCGCTCCACGAGGGCCGCCTGTGCGACCGGTTCGGGCAGCACCTGCTCGATGCGCAGCGAGGTCGTTGCTGGATGCGCCGATCCGGCCCGTGGCGAGCGCGGCGAGCGTGGTCCGCCCGCTGCCCCTGGGCCATCGAGGTCCAGCTCCAGGACGGCCCGGCCGGCACCGGCACCGCGCGCAGCGAGCTGCTCACAGAGCGCGCCGGCGAGATGGTGGAGGACGAAGCGGAGCGACTCGAGCTGATCGACGGGCGGATCCAGCTCCGCCTCGGCCCGCAGCCGCTCCACCGGCCGTCGGGGTCGCAGCGGTCGACCATCCAGGCCGCGGGCGAGGTCGTGCAGCTCGCCGCCCAGCGTCCCGAAGCGGGCCACGACCGCGGAGCGCGCCAGTGCAGCGAGGTCGCCGATGCAGCGCAGCCCGAAGAGCGCGAAGCGACCCTCCAGCTCTGGCGCCGGCAAGAGCCGGATGGGGAGCGGCGCCAGGAAGGCCGCTTCCTCGGCCGCGCCGCCGACCGGGATGGCGACCAGCGAGGTGGTCTCACGGGCCATCGACGCCGCCACGCCGGCCCCGAACCGGGTGTTGCCGATGCCGGCTCGGGGCGCCACGGGCAGGAGCGCAGCCACGGCCGCCCGGGCACGTGCGGTGAGGGTCGCCTCGTCGCCCCACAGTCGGTCGAGGCCTTCGATGCCGAGGAGGGCCCGGCCGAAGGCCGCCGCGGTCGGGTCGGTCTCGCCCTCGATACCCGGCGTGAAGGCGGCCAGGGCCTCGAGGACGGCCTCGAAGGCCGCCGCGTAGGCCGCCGGATCGGCCTCGAGGAAGGTCGCCTCAGGGACGAGCCGGTGGGCCACTCCCAGCGGCTGCCCCGGCCGGACGCCGAAGCGTGCCGCGGCTGGGCTGCGATCGAGGACGCTGCCCGGATCCCACGGTCGCCCGCCGAGGACGAGCGGCGTCGTCGGTGCCCAGGGCAAGCCCAGGCGGGCCAGCTCGAGACGGAGCGGGAGGTTGGGCCAGGCGAAGTGCAGGAGGCGCATGGTCGATGGTCACGAGCGGGGTCGGGGGCTTCTGGACGTGGCGCGCGGGCGGCGGGCTGGCCACCGCCTCGTCGTGGAGGGGCCGCGGACCCGGCCTCCGGCCCGAGCCGGGGTCGCGCGGGTGCGGCCGCCGTTGTGTCGGCGGGCCGGTGGCGGTGGCCCGGGCAGGGCTCGCCGTCGCTCGAGACTCGGCGGCATCGAGGAGCCGAGCCACGCCGGCGGCACGCTCGCCTTCGTCGAGGTAGCGGATCTCCAGCTCCACCTGGCGGCCGGGCGGCCCGAAGCGGTTCTTGGCCACGGTCACGGCCGTGCGCTGGCCGACGATGTCACGGCCGAGCCGGAGCCAGCCGATGCGCTCCAGCTCCAGGCGCACGCCGGCCGCCTCGGCCAGGGCACCGTGGAGCGGTGCGGCGAGATCGACCGGCTCGAGGACGAGGAGCTGGACGCCGATGCGGCGGGCGTGGGCCGCCAGCCGGCGCAGGAGCGCTTCGTTGGCGACCGCCAGGCGGGGCGGCAGGTCCAGGACGAGCAGATCCACCGCGCGGCCCGAGACGAGCGCACCGGCAAGGCGCAGCCCCTCCCCCACCTCAGCCGGTCGAAGCACGATGAGCCAGCGCAGGTCCACGCCACGAGCCGCCGCCTCGAGCGGGTCGAAGGTCCGGCCGCCGTCCAGCCAGGCCACGATGCCGCCGACAGCCTGGGCCTCGGCGACGGAGCGCAGCGCCAGCGTCGTCTTGCCCGACGAGGCGTCGCCGCGCAACGTGGCGCCGGCGCGCCGCGGCAGACCGCCCGTGCCCAGCAGCGCGTCGAGGATCGGGAAGCCGGTCGAGACCGCCTCGGTGGCCGGATCGGGAACGGAGCGGTGATCGGGGCTGGCGATCGGGGCCGGCGCAGGATCGAGGTCCGGCATCGGCGCCAGGGCGAGCGCCCCGACGGTCACGGGAGCATCGGGGCCGGATGGGCCATCGATGCGGCCGCCGTTGCCGAGGCGGACGGCGGCGCTCCCCCAGCGAGCCTCGAGGCGGGCCAGGGCGCTGCCCAGCGGCTCGCCAGAGGGAGTCGTCGGCGGGATGTCGGGGCGGGCCGGGGTCGTCGTCATGGCCCGGTCAATGATAGAACGGATGTTCTAAATGTCAACCCTTCCATGCGGTCCCTCGGCCTTGTCGGCGGCGTCGTCACCGACCCGTCATCCGGCGTCGATAGACTGCCCGGCTAGCATGGATGGCGTGCCCCGCTCCCCCCAGACCACCGTCCTCGTCGTCGACGATGACCGCAAGATCGTGCAGCTCGTGCGCACGTATCTCGAGCGCGACGGTCATCGCGTGGTGGCCGCCAACGACGGACGCGCAGGCGCTGGACGTCTTCGAGGCCGAACGACCGGACCTCGTGGTCCTCGACCTGATGCTGCCCGAGATGGACGGCTACGAGGTCTGCCGACGGATCCGGGCGAACGCCGACACGCCCATCCTGATGCTGACCGCCCGGAGCTCCGTGCCGGACCGCATCCACGGCCTGCTCCAGGGCGCCGACGACTACCTGCCCAAGCCCTTCAGCCCCGCCGAGCTGGCAGCGCGCGTCCGCGCCATCCTGCGTCGGGCGCGACCGACCCCCGAGGCGGCGACCCGCCTGGCACCGAGCCCGACCCGCGCGCTGGCTCCCGCCGTCGACGCCATCGAGCCACTGCACCAGGCGGACCTGATCATCGACCCGGCGCGCTACGAGGTGCGTCGCGGCGACCGAGATCGTGCCGCTGACCAACGTCGAGTTCCGGCTCCTGCTGGCGCTCGTCTCGGCCGATGGCCGGGTGCTCACCCGGGACCAGCTGCTGGACGTCGTCTACGGTCAGGACGACGCGGACATCCTCGATCGGACCATCGACGTCCACATCGGGCGGTTGCGCGAGAAGCTCGGCGACGACGCCGGCGCGCCGCGCTACGTGGCCACCGTGCGCGGCGTCGGCTACCGGGCGGCGCCGCCCCCGGCCCCGGTCTCGGAGGCGGTCACGGTCGACACGACCGCCGATGGTCGGTCGGGTGAGCGACCGATCCTGGACGCGCCGATGAGCTCGCGCCCGGAAGCCAGCCCGGATCCCGAGGCCGACCCACGTTCGGGGAGGAGCTCGCGGTCTGGCCGCGGGCTGGCCGCGCGCATCGCGCTGGCGGCGCTGATCACGGCAGGCGCCGCCGTCGCGGTGCTCGCACTGGGCGTGGCGATCCTCGGCGCGGACGCGTTCGCCACCCTGATGATGGCGCACGGCGAGACGGCCGAGGCGGCGCAGGCCATGTTCGACCAGTCGGTCCGTGGCGTCCTCGTCGCCGCGGTGGTCCTGGCCATCGCGCTCTCCATCGGCCTGGCCGTGCTCATCGCCCGGATGCTGGCGCGACCGCTCGAGGAGGTCGGCGAGGCCGCCAGGCGGATCGCCGATGGCGACTACGCGGCACGCGTCCCGCGCGATGGGCCGGAGGAGATCGCCTCGCTGGCCGATTCGTTCAACCAGATGGCCGCCGCCCTCCAGGAGCAGGAGCGGCTGCGACGGGAGTTCATCGCCAACGCCGCCCACGAGCTGCGCACGCCGCTGACGAACCTGCAGGGCTACCTCGAGGCACTCCGCGATGGCGTCATCGAGGCCGATGCGACGACCTACGACTCGCTCTGGGAGGAGGCCGATCGACTGGTTCGGCTGGCGCGCTCACTCGACGCACTGGCCGAGGGCGAAGCTGGCGCCGAGCCCGTGCGCCGCATCGAGCTCGACCTGGCGCCCATCCTCGAGGCCTCGGTCGCGCTGGTGCGCCCGGCGCTGGAGGGTCGGAGCATCACGGTCGAGCGTGGCTGGTCGGTGCCCTTGCCAGCTCGGGGCGACCCCGACCATCTGGCCCAGGTGCTGGCGAACCTGCTCCAGAACGCCGTCCGCTATACGCCCGACGGCGGCTCCGTGACGGTGTCCGGGGAGGCACGATCGGGCAGCGTGCTGGTCAGCGTGATCAACACCGGCGAGCCCATCCCGGCCGACGACCTGCCGCACGTCTTCGAGCGCTTCTACCGCGTCGAGAAGTCGCGCGATCGTGCCAGCGGCGGCGCCGGCATCGGCCTGGCCATCGTGAAGCAGCTCGTCGAGGCCGACGGCGGCCGCGTCGGCGCCGAGTCGTCGGCGACCGGCAACCGCTTCTGGTTCAGCGTTCCGGGGTAGGGAGCTGGGGTCTCGGCCAGCCGGACCCCGGACGAGCCCTCGGCTATACTCGGGGACCCGTGGGGATGTAGCTCAGTTGGGAGAGCACCGCGTTCGCATCGCGGGGGTCAGGGGTTCGAGTCCCCTCATCTCCACCACCGCTCCGGTTCATGGCCGAGGCCGACAGATGACGGCGACCAGCGAGGCACAGACCCTTCCGGGGGCGTGGCCGTTGGTCGGCCACTTCCCTGCCTACTCGCGCGACCCGCTGGGCTTCGTGACCACGAGCACGGCACGGCAAGGCGGCATCGTGCCGATCCGCTTCGGGCCATCGCCGGCGCTCCTCATCACCGATCCGGCGGGGATCGAAGAAGTCCTCGTCACGAAGCACCGCGACTTCCAGAAAGGTCGGGCGGGAAGGCGGGTCGGCGTCGTGGTCGGCGACGGGATCCTGCTCAGCGAAGGTGAGACGTGGCGCGAGCACCGGCGCATCGTCCAGCCGGCCTTCCACCACGACCGCGTCACGGCCTGGGGCGAGATCATGGTCGAGGAGACCGAGCGACACCTTGCGACCTGGGGCGACGGAGACATCCGCGACGTGCACGCCGACATGTCCGCCCTGACCCTGGCGATCGTCGGCCGGACCCTGCTCGACAGCCAGATCGGGCCGGCCGATGTCGAGGAGGTTCGCGCCGCCACGGCCACCCTGACCGACCACTTCGACTCGCGGTTCAACAGCCTCCGCTTCTTCCTGCCTGATGCCCTTCCGACGCCGGGCAATCGGCGAATGCGCGCTGCCGTCGGACGACTCGATCGCATCGTCTATCGCCTGATCGCGAACCGCCGAGCGACAGGCAAGCTGCGGTGACGATGCGGTCTCGATGCTGCTCGAGGCGAGCGAGGCAGAGAGCCATCCCTTGTCTGATCGTGAGCTGCGGGATGAGGTCATGACCCTCCTCATGGCCGGGCACGAGACGACGGCGGTCGCCTTGACCTGGTGCCTCTACCTCGTCGCCGGGCGGCCCGAGGTCGAGGCTGCGCTGGCAGCCGAAGCCACCCTCATCCTTGGCGGTCGAAGGCCGACCGTGGCGGACCTTCCGCGCCTCCGCACCGCCGAGGCAGTCGTCTTCGAGACCCTTCGCTTGTACCCACCGGCCTACGCCCTGAGCCGAGAGGCGATCGTGCCGACCGCCGTCGGCGGTCATCCTCTGCCCAAGCGAGGCATCGCCTTCATCAGCGTCTGGGGGGCCCATCGCCGTCCCGAGGCCTTCGAAGAGCCCGACGCGTTCCGGCCGGAGCGCTGGCTCGATGGGCTCGCGCGCAGACTGCCGCGCGGCGCGTACGTCCCGTTCGCCGAGGGACCCCGGAAGTGCCTGGGAGCCGGTTTCGCGATGCAGGAGATGATCCTCGCCCTCGCGACCATCGCCGGCACGTGGGAGCTTCGGCTGGCCGACGCCGCGCCGGTCCGCGCCCGGCCCGCCGTCACCCTCCGCCCGGCCGGTCCGGTCAGTGTCATCGTCTCGCAGCGCGCCCGGCCGGCGCGCGTCACCTGAACCGCGTTCGACGATGGATGCGAGATCGGTCGCCTTCGGCGTCATCGAGGTCGAGGGCCAGCGCTACGAGCACGACGTCGTCATCGACCGGGGCCAGGTCCGGAAGCGCCACAAGGGGCCGTCGAAGGCATCACGCGCGGAGTTCGGTCACACCCCGCTGACGGCCGCCGAGGCGATCCCCTGGGGCGGCACGCGGCTGATCGTCGGGACCGGCCACGACGGCCAGCTGCCGGTGACAGCCGATGTGCACGACGAGGCCCGGAGGCGTGGGGTCAAGGTCACGGCGCTCCCGACCACCGAGGCCTGCGAGCTCCTTGACGGCATCAAGGCGAAGGACGTTCGGGCCATCCTCCACGTCACCTGCTGACCGCGGGCCGACCGGCCGGCTGCGCTGGACCGGATGCAGTCGAATGGTCGGTGACGATGTGAAGCGATCGCTCAGTCGAGGGCGGCGCGGATCTCCGTCTCGTGGCTGCGCAGCCAGCGTCGAGCGGCATCCGCCTCGGGCACGACCCCGTGCACGACCTTCCAGAAGGCCGGCCCGTGCCCGAAGTGACGCAGATGGGCCAATTCGTGGACGACGACGTAGTCGAGCACCGTCGCCGGTGTCATCACCAGCCGCCAGCTGAACGAGAGCGTGCCCCGCCGCGAGGCACTCCCCCAGCGGCTTCGCTGATCACGGATGGCGACCGAGGTCGGCTGGACACCGAGATCGCGCTCTCGCACGGTCACCCGGCGCGATGATCACGTCCCGAGCCTCTGCTCTGAGCCACGCCTCGAGGATGGCGACGGGTGCACGGACCTCATGCAGGCGCCATCTCGAGCCGGATGCGTGGCCCGTCGGCATCGTCGTGGACGACGCGCGACCGCCGAAGACCGTCGCCGAGCGAAACGACATCGACCGCATGTTCGAGCCCGCCGAGGCTGATCGGCCCGCCCGGCGCCGAGGCTCGGTCGGGCGGCCAGCCGGTCACGGGCGGCACTCATCCGGGCCTGGTGACGGTCGATCCACTCGGCCCGGGCCCGGACCAGATCGGTCGCCCACCGCTCCGGCGCGCGCTTCGGCAGCGTGACCACGACCTCGCCGTCCGGCCGGATGGTCAGCCGAGTGTGGCGCGCGCGGTCCGATCGGCGGAGGGTGTAGTCGATCATCGATCACGATCGTAGCGGCGCAGATCTCCCGCGTTTGGGCTCCGCCGCACATCGAGCGCAGGTTCATGCCCCAGCGGGCATGCCGAGGCCCGGGCGGTCTGGCCCGGGCCTCGAGTCGCGATCGGGTCGGTCGTCAGGGAGCGGCCGACCGCCTCGTTCAGGCTGTGGTCGGTTGCGGGGCCGCTTGCATGGCCGCCTTGCCCGGCTTCCAGGGCGTGCCCAGGATGGGCAGGACCCAGCGGTCGAGGCCGTAGTAGCCGGCGACCTTCCAGGCCAGCATGACGAACAGCGCGAGCATCGCGATGATCGGGTTGACGGAGGCCGAGCCTGCGAGCAGGAACGACATGTTCATGGTGATCCCGAAGAAGGCCGCGACGCCGGTCAGCAGGCCGACGATGAGACCGAGGCCGACGGCGATCTCGCCGAAGGTGATGAGCCAGGCGAACCACGGCGAGGCGTCGATGCTCAGCAGGAAGTTGAGGAAGTCGCGGTACCACTCGAAGCTGATGGCCGGGCGACCCTGATCGGGGATGGCGACCGCGGCCGTCCAGTAGCCCTTGAGGGCAGCGCCGCCATCGATCCAGCCCTCGCCGGTGAGCTTGTGAAAGCCCGCCTCCAGCCAGGAGAGGCCGAGGAAGAGGCGGATGGGCAGCCAGAGCAGGCCAGCCTGCCGGTTGCCGAACAGGAACCGCGCGAAGGCCGGGCCTTCGATCTCGACCTGGTCGGCGCCCGCGTTGTTGCGCTCCTGGAAGAGCAGCACGATGAGCACGATCGCCAGGATCCAGAAGATCCAGGTCACCCACGTGCGCAGGTCGCCCGACAGCAGCTGGGTCGCCCTCGATGAACATGGGCCAGAGCAGGAGCAGCAGCAGCACGGTCGCGACACCGCCGACCCCCGCCGCCGCCTTTCGTGTGTTCGACATCGATCCTTCCCTTCCGTTCGGTCCCTTCCGGTGACCAGTCCCCGGCGGATCCCTCTCGCTCATCCTCACTGGTCTGATGCGCATTACGTTGCGCCTTCGCACCCCCGTGCGCAAGGTCCATCGGCCCACCGATAGGGTCCGATCGGACCATAGGCGCAGGGCCGCGCGGCCTCCGACTCCGACGCGCCGTGCTGCACGACCGACCTGCGACGGATGCGCGCTGTTGCTGCTCCCCGAGCGTTGCCGCATCCTTGTGCTGATGCCCTTCTACATGGATCGCCACGAGTTCAACGGCCTGACGGCAGCGGGCGCAGCGGCCGCACACCTCAAGGACCTCGAAGTCCAGGGCCAGTTCGGCGTCCGTTTCCTGACCTACTGGTTCGACGAAGAGCGCCAAACCGCGTTCTGCCTGGCAACAGCACCGAGCGCTGACGCGGTCGAGGCCGTCCACCACGCCTCCCACGGATTCATGGCCTATCAGATCATCGAGGTCGATCGGCGGATGGTCGAACGCTTCATGGGCGGCATCGTGGAACATCAGCCAGGAGAGCCGTACGTCGAAACGGCATTCCGCACGATCCTCTTTACCGACATCGAGCACTCGACGAACCTGACGCAGAAGCTCGGGGATGCGCGCGCGATGGACATGGTCCGCGTCCATGACGAGATCGTGCGCGGGGCGCTCGCGGTCGGCGGCGGGTCGGAGGTCAAGCACACCGGTGACGGGCTGATGGCGGCCTTCCAGTCGGTCGTTGGCGCCATCGAAAGCGCGGTCGAGATCCAACGGCGGTTGGCGCAGCGCGACCCCGTAGCCGGAGCACCCGTCCGGGTCCGCATCGGGATGGCCGCCGGCGAGCCGGTCACGGAGCGCAACGACCTCTTCGGCGCAGCGGTCCAGCTGGCGTCCAGGCTGTGCGCGCGCGCTGACCCCGGCAGCATCCTCGTATCGAGCGCCATCCACGACCTTGCCATCGGGAAAGGCTTCACCTTCCGCTCCCGCGGGCGGCTGCGCCTGAAGGGCTTCGAGTCCCCGATGCTGGCCTTCGAGGTGATCTGGGCGCCCGAGCCGGACCCCGACATCGCGTCGCGTCCGACATGACCGACGCGGCGCCTCGCCGCACACGCTCGGTGCTCATCCCATACACTCCACGTCGGACCCTCCGGTCCACCAACGCGCCAGGCTCGCCTGGGCGTGAACACGGGGCTATAGCTCAGTTGGGAGAGCGTCTGCATGGCATGCAGAAGGTCCGGGGTTCGAGTCCCCGTAGCTCCACCACTGACCACGGAGAGCACCGTCCACCCCTCGTCGGACGTCGAGGGGTGGCCTGATTCCCGGGTCATCGCAGGGAGGTCGAGGCGAGCATGACCCAGGGTGTCGGTGGTCGAGCGGCGGCCGCGGCGCTGGGGCGGGTCGGCGCCTGGAGCTTCGCTCTGCAGGCCAACCCGGCGAGCGTCTCGCAGTCGGCGGTCAGCGACCTCGAGGCGATGGGCCTGGGGGCCGTCTGGATCCC
Source organism: uncultured Chloroflexia bacterium (assembly GCA_963777975.1). Classification (GTDB taxonomy): domain Bacteria; phylum Chloroflexota; class Limnocylindria; order Limnocylindrales; family CSP1-4; genus CSP1-4. Next base: position 298,190 of record CAVZSO010000003.1, read on the forward strand.
GGAGAGCGTGGGCAGCAAGGAAGTCTTCAGCCACGCCGGTGTCCTGCTCGGTGGCGGCGAACGCATCGTCATCGCGACGGGCATCGCCAACATCTACGCTCGGGACCCGATGGCCGCCGCGAATGGCGCGCGGACGCTGGCCGAGGCCTATCCCGGCCGGTTCGCCCTCGGCCTGGGGGTCAGCCACGCACCCTCGGTCGCGGCGCGTGGCAGCACGTATGCGAGCCCCATCGCGACCATGCGCGCGTACCTGGACGCGATGGCCGCGGCACGCTACGGCGGTCCCGAGCCGGCCGTGCCTGCGCCCCTCCTGCTGGCTGCCCTGGGGCCGAAGATGCTGGAACTGTCGGCCGAGCGGACGGATGGGGCCCATCCCTACTTCGTGCCCGTCGAGCACACCGCCGTGGCGCGCTCCATCCTCGGGCCAGAGCCGTGCCTGGCGGTCGAGATGACCGCGGTCCTGGAGACCGATCCGACCGAGGCACGTCGCATCGCTCGCGCCTTCGCGCGACACTACCTCGCCCTGCCGAACTACGCCGGCAACCTTCGGCGGCTGGGCTATGCCGACGATGACCTGGCCGAGCGAGGGCAGCGACCGGCTCATCGACGCGGTCATCGTGTGGGGCGACGCGGCCGCCATCGCCGAGCGAGCGCGACAGCACTTCGACGCCGGCGCCGATCACGTCTGCATCCAGCTGCGCGCGGCAGCCTCGAGCGACATCTGCCTGTCCGGGCATCGCGAGCTGGCCCGCATCCTCCTTCCCTGAGGAAGGGGCTGCTACACTCGCGGCCACGATCGCCCGCCCGATCCACCCCTCGCCGGTCGGCGGGGGGTGCGCCGTTTCGACGACCGGACGGAGCGTTCGGTCACTGGCCTCTCGACCGGCCGCAGGGAAGCTTCCATGACCGACCAGGGAACCGCAGACCGCGCGCGCATCGAGCGCTACGAGCACACCGCCATCGAGCCCCGCTGGCAGGCGCGCTGGGACGAGCTCGGGCTGCATCGGACCGACCTGCACGACACGAGCCGGCCGAAGTTCTACATGCTGACGATGTACATCTACCCCTCCGGGGACGTGCACATCGGGCACTGGTACGTCATGACCCCGACCGACGCGATCGCCCGCTTCCGGCGCATGCAGGGGGACAACGTCTTCTTCCCGGTCGGCTTCGATGCCTTCGGGCTGCCGGCCGAGAACGCCGCCATCCAGCGCGGCGTGAACCCGCGCGACTGGACGATGACCAACATCGCCGCGATGCGCCGCCAATACCGGCTCATGGGAACCACCTACGACTGGGACAGCGAGGTCGTGACCTGCGATCCCGAGTACTACCGCTGGAACCAGTGGCTGTTCCTGCGCTTCCTCGAGGCCGGCCTGGCCTACCGCACGAGGTCGGCGGTCGACTGGTGCCCCAACGACGGGACGCTGGCCCGCGAGCAGGTCGAGGGCACCGAGCGGCGCTGCTGGCGCTGCCACGCCAAGGTCGAGAAGCGCGACCTGGACCAGTGGTACCTGCGCATCACGAAGTACGCCGACGAGCTGCTCGACTTCAGGGGCATCAAGTGGCCAGACCCCATCCGGATCATGCAAACGAACTGGATCGGACGCTCCGAGGGCGCGACGATCACCTTCACGACCGCGCCCGACGACCGCCAGCCCGGCGGCGACGAGCTGAAGGTCTTCACGACCCGCCCGGACACGCTCTTCGGGGCGACCTTCATGGTCCTGGCCCCCGAGCACCCGCTGGTCGAGCGGCTGACCCATCCCGAGCGGCGCGCGGAGGTCGAGGCCTACGTCGCCCGATCCCGCGAGCAGACCGAGATCGAGCGCCTCTCGACCGAGCACGAGAAGACGGGCGTCGCGCTGGGCATCGACGCCATCAACCCCGTCAACGGCGAGCGCATCCCGATCTGGATCGCCGACTACGTCCTGGCCGGCTACGGCACCGGCGCGATCATGGCCGTGCCTGCCCACGACGAGCGCGACTACGCCTTCGCCGAGAAGCTACGGCCTGCCCATCCGGCGGGTCGTGGCCGCGCCGGGTGCGGCCGACGACGCGGCGCTCGACGGTGCCTACGTCGCCCATGCCGCGGGTGAGCGGCTGGTCGACTCGGGCGCCTACACCGGCATGGCCGCTGACGAGGGTGGCAAGGCCATCGTCGCCGCGCTGGCGGTGGATGGTCGGGCCGAGCCGTCGGTCACCTATCACGTGCGCGACTGGCTCTTCAGCCGGCAGCGCTACTGGGGCTCGCCGATCCCGATCATCTACTGCGACACGTGCGGCATGGTGCCGGTGCCGGACGAGGACCTGCCGGTACGCCTGCCCGACACGGTCGACTACCGGGGCTCCGGCGAGAACCCGCTGGCCAAGGACGAGGCGTTCGTCAACGTCGCCTGCCCCCGCTGCGACGGTCCTGCCCGGCGCGAGACGGACACGCTCGACACCTTCATCGACTCGTCCTGGTACTGGTATCGCTACCTGTCACCCCACCTCGAGGAGGGGCCGGTGGACCGGGCCATGGTCGATCGCTGGAATCCGGTCGACCAGTACACCGGCGGCTCCGAGCATGCCGTGATGCACCTGCTCTACAGCCGTTTCTTCACCAAGGCCATGGCCGACATCGGGCTGATCGGCGAGCGCGAGCCCTTCCTGAAGCTGTTCAACCAGGGCCAGATCCTGGGCGCACGACGGCGAGCGCATGAGCAAGTCACGGGGCAACGTCCAGGACCCGGATGATCTCGTGCAGCGCTATGGCGCCGATACCGTCCGCCTCTTCCTGATGTTCATGGGACCCTGGGACCAGGGCGGCCGCTGGGACCCCATGGGCATCGCCGGCGTGCACCGCTTCCTGAACCGGGTCTGGACCGTCGCGTTGGATCCCCATGGGCGTGATGCGGGCGACCCGGCAGAGACCATCGCCGACGTGGCTGCGGCTGGCCGTGAGCTGCGCATCGCGGCCCATCGCACACTGGCGGCTGTGACCACCGACTACGAGACCTTCCGCTACAACACGATGGTCGCCAAGCTCATGGAGCTGACCAACGTGTTGATGCACCACCGCGGCACGGCCCTCGCCGGCAGCGCCGAGTGGGATGAGACCGTCGGCCTGCTGCTGCTGATGCTGGCCCCGGCTGCCCCGCACATCGCCGACGAGCTGTGGTCGCGTCGCCTCGAGGCGGCCGGCGAGGCCTGGCGCTCCATCCACACGGAGCGCTGGCCGGCCTGGGACGCCGCGCTCATCGCCGAGCGCACGGTCGAGCTGCCCATCCAGATCAACGGCAAGCTGCGCGATCGCGTCGAGGTCCCGGTCGGATCGCCCCAGGAAGAGATCGAGCGCATCGTGCTCGCGCGCGAGAAGGTCAAGGCCGCGCTGGCCGGCCGCGCGCCCGACAAGATCGTCCATGCCGGCGGCCGGCTGGTGAACCTGGTCGTCCGCTCGGACTGATCGCTCGAGGCTGGCGCCGCCCCGTCAGGCGAGCGGCTGCCGTCAGGCCTGGGCCCCGGCGGCCTCCGACTCCGCCGGCCCGGCGATGACCTTCAGGCGCTCGCGATGGCGGGCGGCCTTGGCCCGGTTGCCGCAGGTCGTCATGTCGCACCACTTGCGCTTGGCCGTACGCGATGCGTCGAAGAAGGCCCACGTGCACGTCTCGCTGGCGCACACGCGCAGGCGCTCGGTCTTGCCCTCGCCGAGGTAGCGGGCGACGGACTCGGTCAATCGGGCCAGGGCGCCGTCGATCGGGTCGCCCTCGTGGCGATGCCCCATGTGCACACCGTCGGCGGATGGCACGAGGATGGTCACGTAGTGCGTGCGTAACGCCCGATTGACCTCGTCGAGCGCGGTGAACGACGGCGCGCGGCGCTCGACGCTGGCGTCGACCAGCTCTCGCATGGCGGCGCGGACCTTGCGGATCCGGCCGAGCAGCTTGATCCCATACTCGGGCTCAGCCTCGACCCGGCCGACCAGCGTGAGCATCGCCTCGCGATGCATCAGGTCGTGGGCGATGAGCCAGTCCAGCGCGACCATCGGGCTGTCGAGATGGTCGACCGGTGAACCGCGCTCGATCTCGAGCGTGTTGATGAAGGCGAGCCCCGTTTCGAGCGATGCCTGGTGCCCGTGGGGCACGGCATGAGGGTCGGAGATCGCGGTCAGGTCGGGTGTCGTGGTGGTCATGGGTTCCGATCGCGGATTGTGTCACATCGGCGACATGCGTGATGTCGGGAGGTAACCAGTCTAGTGCAGTTGACAGGTTATCCGCAAGTGAGCTAGACTCTCGAGTAACCAGATTAGTACACCAAAGCAGTTACTCAGAGAGAGGTTCGGTCATGGAAGTGGTCGTTCTCGTCGTCATCGCCTGGATCGCCGTGATCGTCGCCTTCGAGGGCCGCACGTCCGCCAGCTGACCCGTCCCGATCACTCGTCAACCCAGGAGGGCCGAGCCATGGAAGTCCATCATCCTCGTCGCGTGGATCGCGATCATCGTCGCGCTCGCCGCCGTCGGCGTCGTTGCCGCCGTCGATGCGTGGAACCGCGTGCAGGGCGACCACGAGCGCCGGTCTTCGGGAGGGGTCGCCTGATGTGGACCACCTTCCTGCTTCGCGCCAATGAGCTCGCGGCCGAGCGCAGCCGCGAAGCCAAACGTGAGCGCCACGCACGTGAGCTGCGTCGACATGCCGCCAGCCAGAGCCGACGATCAGCCGATCCGCCGCATCGAGCCCGACGAGCCGACGCGCTGACCGATCGTCTCTGGCGGCACCATCCGCGCCAGACCGACACCAAACCCGACCGCAGACCCGACGACGGGCCCGACTCCCCTCCGGGCCCGTCGTTCCATGTCTCGGCGCCCGTCGCCTAGACTTCCCGGCATGACGGACCTGAAGATCGGCGCCCTGTGCTGGAACCAGTACGCGACGTGGCCACAGCTCCTCGAGGCCGGCATCCGGGCCGAGCAGGTCGGTTACTCGTCGCTCTGGACCTGGGACCATCTGTATCCCATCGTCGGCTCCCATGAAGGGCCGATGTTCGAGGCCTGGCTGACCCTCGCCGCGTGGGCGCAGCGCACGGAGCGGATCCGGCTCGGCCTGATGGTCGGGGCCAACACGTTCCGCAATCCGGCCGTCGTGACCAAGATGGCGACCACGCTCGACCACCAGTCCGGCGGTCGCGTGACGCTGGGCATCGGCGCCGCCTGGTTCGCGACCGAGCACGCCGCCTTCGGCCTGGAGTTCGGCGAGGGACCGCCCGACCGACTGCGCTGGCTGGCCGAGGCGTTGCCCGTCATCCGCGGCATGCTGCGCGGGGAGACGCCCAGCGCCGCTGGACCGCACTACGCGATGCGCGACGTGCGCAACGATCCACCGCCGCTCCAGCCGGCCATGCCCCTGCTCATAGGTGGTGGCGGCGAGAAGGTCACCCTCAAGCTCGTGGCTCGCTACGGGGACGCGTGCAACATCGGCGGTGGCGTGGCCACCGTCACGCGCAAGGAGGCCATCCTGCGCGCCCACTGCGAGGCGGTCGGGCGCGACGAGGCCGAGATCGAGCGCACGACCAACATCGGGGTCGTCGTCATCCGCGACACGGAGGCTGAGGCCATCCGCGTGCAGCGCGGCATCTTCCGGCGCAACGGCGACGCACCGCTCTGGCGGAACCAGCCCGTCGGCTCGCCGGAGCAGGTCGCCGAGAAGTTGGCGCCATACCTCGCTATCGGCTACCGACACCTCGTGGCCGGCTTTCCGGCACCCTACGACGAGGAGTCGATGACACGGTTCGCGACCGAGGTGCGGCCGCTTCTCGAGCGCGCCGGAGGATGATCGGGCGCGCCGTCGGGTGAGGTTCCGGACCACCCTCCAGCTCGAGGGCAAGACGGCGACCGGGTTCGCCGTGCCCGCGGACGTCGTCGAGGGGCTCGGCAAGGGCAAACGGCCGCCGGTCCTGGTGACGGTCGGGCTCGCATACCTATCGGAGCACGGTCGCCGCCTACGGCGACGTCTTCATGCTGCCCTTGAGCGCGGAGAACCGCCAGGCGGCCGGTGTCGCGGCAGGCGACGAGATCGACGTCGAGCTGGAGCTCGACACGGCACCGCGCGAAGTGACCGTGCCCGACGACTTCGCTGCCGCACTGGCCGCGGAGCCCGATGCCCAGCGGTTCTTCGGCGGCCTCTCGTACAGTCAGCAGCGTTGGTTCGTGCTGGGCATCGAGGATGCCAAGACCGCCGAGACCCGGCAGCGACGCATCACCGCGGCGGTGGCCCGGCTCCGTGAGGGACGCGGCCAGCGCTAGGTCCCGGCACGGCGACGCCCAGCGGTGATACGTCTCCGATAAGCGCGCGGGATGCCCGCGGTGAGGCCGAACCCCTACCGTGCGCCTCGACGTCCGCCGACGCCGCAGTGCCCGTGGAGTCGTCGGACGTCAGCTCGCCTCCCGTTCGAGGGTTTCGACCGCCGGGCTCCCGCTGCCCCGCCATCGCCATCCGCCGGACGGCCCGCCGAACCCATCCATCCCGATCTCGCCGCCAAGCCCCGCTGGCCATCCGCCTGCCCGCCGCTCGCCCTGGAGGCAAGGCCGATGACGGAGTCAGGGTTCGATTGGCAACGCCTGGCGACAGCGACGCCGGAGGTCCATGCCGAGCCACGGCGATCGACGCTGCCGACCGCGACGGCGCGGTGGCTGGCCATCGGCGCGCTCGTCGTGGCCGTCGCCCTGACCGGGATCGCTCTGGCCGCCACCGCGCCGAGTCCCGCGCTGGTCATCGACGGCGCCGAGGGTGGCCAGGCGATCGCCACAGCCGACGCTACCCCATTGGGCGCGGCCGGTCCCACCGGAGCGCCCATCACGGTCGACGTGGATGGGGCGGTGATGCACCCTGGGCTCGTCACCCTGCCAGCCGGCAGCCGCATCGGGGACGCCGTGGCCGCGGCGGGCGGCTTCACGCCGGCAGCTGACGCACGCGCCGCTGCGTCCATCAACCTCGCGGCGCCGCTCGTCGATGGCGGCCAGGTCAGCGTACCCGATCGTGGAGCGGCGTCGGCCGCGGGCCCGGCCATGCCTGTCGCGAGTGCGGCGAGTGGGCCGGCTGTCGCTTCGGGACCGATCGACCTCGCGACAGCCACCGCCGCGCAGCTCGACACCCTGCCTGGCATCGGCCCGGTGACGGCCCAGAAGATCCTGGCGGCACGGGACGAAGCGCCGTTCACGTCGGTCGACGACCTCCTGAAGCGCAAGGTGGTGGGGCCCTCCACGTTCGAGAAGATCAAGGCGCTGGTGACCGTGAACGGGCGCTAGCACGCCACTCGGCCGCGGGCGCGTGCGGCGGGGCCGAGAACATGCTCCATCTCTCCCGTCCCATCTGGCTGGCGATCGGGGCTGGCGCGGCCGCCGGCGCGGCCGTGCAGGTCGGCATGTCGCCCCTGGTCCTGCTCGCGGCCGGCATCGGCCTCGTCGCGCTCGGCTGGTCGACCCCGGCCCTGGCACGGGTCCGTGGCGTCGTCGCGGCGGTGGCGCTCGGCATCGTGCTCATCGCGGTGCGAACGTGCGCCGGGCCTGTCGCGGTCGATCTGGCTCCGGTCGGCGAGCGAGGCGTCTGGACTGCGCGCGTAGCCAGCATCGCCGGCACCGCCGAAGGCCATCAGCGGGCGACCCTCGTGCTCGAGCCACCGGGCCACGGTCGTGTCTATGCTCGCCTGCCTCGTTACCCGGTGGTGGCACCGGGCGACGCGATCGGCTTCGACGCCCGACTCCAGGCCCTACCGGACGACGACTTCGGTGCCTACCTGGGCCGGCTCGGGGTGACCGCCACGGCCGAGGTTCGCGGCCTGACCATCGTCCGCCACAGCGACGACCCGATCGAGTCGATCCGGCGTGATGCCGACGCCGCGCTGGCGGCGATCCTTCCAGAGCCCGAGGCGGGACTGGCGTCGGGCGTCATGATCGGCCTCCGGGACCGCGTCGATCGCGACCTGGCCGCTGACCTGACGACAGCCGGGCTGAGTCACATCGTGGCTATCAGCGGCTGGAACATCGCCGTCGTCGCCGGCCTCATCGCGGCGCTCTTGCATCGGTGGCCAAGACGACGGCGGGCAGTGGCCATGATCGCCGCGATCGCCATCTACACCGTGCTTGCGGGCGCGTCTCCGAGCGTCGTACGCGCCGCACTCATGGCCGGCGTCGTGCTCTCCGCGCGCGAGCTCGGCCGCCCGGGCCGGGCGGCGGCCGCGCTGGGTCTGGCGGCCCTGGCGATGCTCGTCGCAGAGCCGTCGACCGTGCTGGACGCCGGCTTCCTCCTGTCGGTCGCGGCCACGGCCGGACTCCTGGCGTGGGCGACGCCGCTGACACGTCACCTGGCGGCCCGATCGCCGGCCTGGATGCCGGCCTGGATCGTGGAGGCGCTCGGGGTGTCGCTGGCGGCCCAGGCCGCGACCTTGCCCATCGTCCTCGTCGCCTTCGGCCGGCTCTCGCTCGTGGCGCCGGCCGCGAACCTCGCCGCGGCGGGGCTCGTGTTGCCCGCGATGGTCGTCGGCGCCGTCGCCGTGCCGGTCGGCTGGCTGGTCGATGCAGGGCTACCGGATGCCATCGGTGCCCCGGTCGCGCTGGCGGCCCGGGGCACGTTCGGGCTGCTCATCGCCATCGGCCGGGCCGCCGCGCGGGTCCCGTTCGCGTCCCTCGAGCTGCCTCCGATCGTGGCCATCCTGCTGGCCGCGGTCACGGTGGTCGGTCTCGCCATCGTCGCCGTGGGACGGTCGCGGCTCCGGTCGTCGGCTGCCGCGTGGGCTGACTGCGCTCGACCCAGCCTCCGCGGACCAAGCCTCGCCCGAGGCCCCGGACCCGTCGACCGGTCCCTCGGATCGGCCCGCCACATCCGCGACCGGCCCGCCTCGTGCCTGCCCATGCCCTCGACCGATCCTCGACCGCCGCACGACTCTGGCTGGCCGCGCTGGCCGTGGTCGTCGTCGGCTCCGTGCTGGCGGCGAGCTCGCGACCAGACGGTCGCCTCCGCGTGACGGTCCTCGATGTCGGGCAGGGAGATGCCATCCTCGTCGAGGGCGACGCCGGGACGCGGATGCTCGTCGATGGTGGGCCCGACCCGGACCGCCTGCTGATCGTGCTCGACGAACGACTGCCGGCCTGGGACCGGCGTATCGACCTCGTCGTGCTGACGCATCCGCACGAGGATCACGTGGCTGGCCTGGCCATCCTCCTCGAGCGATATCGGGTCCGGACCGTGGCCGAGGTCGGCATGCACGGTCCCGGGCCTGGCTATGCCGCCTTCCACGCCACCCTCGACCGCCTCGGGATCGACCGTCGTCGCCTGGCGACAGGCGATCGACTTCGCGTCGACGGCACGACCATCGAGGTCCGATGGCCCCCGCGTGGCAGTGTGCCGTTGGAACCATCGGACACCGGCACAGGCATCAACAACGTGTCTGCCGTCCTCGATCTGCGCTTCGGTGTTCGCCGCTTGCTGCTGATGGGTGACGTGGAGGAGGCCATCGACCCGCAGCTCATCGCGGCGGGCATCGCGGACGGCCGCCGCCTCGACCTCCTCAAGGTCGCGCATCACGGGAGTCGGACCGCCTCGACCGAGGCGTTCCTCGCCGCCCTTCGCCCTCGGGTCGCCGTCATCAGCGCGGGCACGGGCAATCCCTACGGACATCCCACCCGCCAGACGCTCGATCGCCTCGCGGCCATCGGCGCCGGGGTCTTCCGGACCGATACCGACGGCACGGTGACGATCGAGACAGATGGACGAGATCTGCGCGTGGCTCACAGCGGTGGACGGGCAGCAGCGGCGGCACAGTGGCCGGCGGCACAGTGGCCGGCCTGCCGCCGGCTGCCGACCCCGCGACCCGCTACCGGTGCGCGACGCCTAGAATCGGCCCGTGGATCCCCGACCGAGCTGGCACTGCTGGCACCGCTCGCGTCGCCACGGCCCGGCGCGGCGCACGACGGCCGTGGGACGCCGGGCGGGGCCGACCGCCGAGCGATGAGCGTGGCCACGACCAACCTGGCCTACTTCTGGGGCGAGGACGCCTGGGGCATGGAGCGCGCCGTGCGTCGCATGGCGCTCGTGCTCGGGGGCGACGACCGAAGGGGCGACGGGCTCGTCGATGGCGCAGCGCCCCTGGAGATCTGGCGCGTCGATGCCGAAGCCGAGACGAGCGGTGGGATCGGCTCGGCCGCTCGCCTCCTGGATCGGATCGCCGAGCGCCTGGGCACGGCGCCGCTCTTCGGAGGCGGCACGCTGGTCATGCTCCGCCAGCCGTCGCCCCTGCTGCGCGAGAAGGCGAATCGCGAACGGCTCGTGGCGCTCATCGGTGATGTTCCGTCCGGCAATGCGCTGGCCATCACGGAGCTCGCCGACGGCGGCTCGCGACCGTCGAAGGCCGCCGAGGGCCTGCGCGAGGCAGTCAAGGAGCGTGGCGGCACCGTCCGTGAGTACCCGGCGCTGACGCGCGAGCGCATGGAACGCTGGATCGCGGAGCGCGCCGGCGAGCTCGGGCTGACCCTTGGCCAGGGCGCCGCCCGTCTGTTGGCGGAGCGCGTCGGAGCGTTCGTCCGGGAGGGCGACGTCGATCGCCGGCGCCAGACCGAGCTGGCCGACGGGGAGCTGGAGAAGCTCGCCCTGCTACGCCCCGACGGCGTCGCGACACGCGAAGACGTCGCGGAATCGGTGCCGGAGGCGATCCCGGGCTCGACGTGGGCGTTCCTCGACGCCGTCGCCCTGCGACATCCCGCGGACGCCGCCCGGATCGCGGAACGGCTCCTCGACGGGGGGACACCGCTGCCCGTGCTCCTGGCCCAGGTCCATCGTCGGCTGCGGGAGCTGGTCGTCGTGCGCGATCACCTGGCGGCCGGAACGCGTCCCGCGGACCTGGTGCGCGAGCTGAAGCTGCAACCGTATCGGGCGCAGAAGCTGGCCGAGCAGGCCGGTGCATGGGCGCCCGCCGAGCTGGACGGCGCCCTCGACGGCCTCCTGGAGCTCGACCTCGCGAGCAAGGGCATCAGCCTCGATGGCGGATCGCGGGCGATGTCGGACGCGCGCTCGGCGCTCGGGCTCCAGGCCTGGATCACCGATTCGATCGCGCGCACCCGGTAGGCGCGACGGCGCGGTCGTCGAGGGATCAGCCGCCTATTCGGCGGACGACCAGGCTTCCTCCTGGAGGACCCGGTCCGACTCGATGGCGAAGACGCAGCGGCTCTCGGAAAGGTCGAGCAGCTCGATCAGCTCCGGATCGATGTACAGCTGGTGGCAGTCCTCGCAGAGGCCGCCCGGGATGCCGAAGCAGAGCCGTTCGACGCCGTCATCGAGACGAAAGGTCGTGTCGAAGCGCGTGTTGACGAGCTGACGCGCGCACTGAGGGCAGCGCTCCCGTAGCCGCGACATCGCTTTCGATCGACCTCACCGTTCTCGGACCGGACCCAGCCGGTCTCGTGGAAGGCGAGTGTGGGAAGCGTTGCCCTGACGCCACATCCCCCGGAGGTACTGGTCACGGGTAGTACCTCCGCAGGTCAGGACGGGTGCTGGCGCAGCGGCGGCGCGAGCGGCAGACCGTCAGAAGCGAGCGGGAGAAGGCGCCGGCCGCCAGCTGCCGCTGAGATCGGCTACTGCACCCGGAGCAGCGTCGGCGCATCGGCCCAGAGCTTCTCCAGGCCGTAGTAGTCGCGCTCGGGCGGGGCGAAGACGTGGACGATGACGGCGCCGAAGTCGAGCAGCACCCAGTGCGCTCCGGGCAGCCCTTCGCGCCCGATGGGCAACGTCCCGTCCGCTTTGAGACCTTCCACGATCCCGTCAGCGATGGCGCCGAGCTGACGCTCCGAGCCGCCAGAGCAGATGACCAGGTAGTCCGCCAGCGTCGTCAGCTCGCCGACGCCGATGAGCACGACGTCCGATGCCTTCTTGTCGGTCGCCAGGTCGACGATCCGACGCGCGAAGGCGAGCGCCTCCGCGTCGCCCATCGGCGGCATCGGCGTGTCCCGCGCGGGCAGACCCGGCCGACGCGTCGGCGCGACCTTGGTCACACGGGTCCGCCCGGGCGCCCGCCCGGTCATGCCTGGCTCCATGTTCGGTCGGCGAGCGAGGATCGGGTCGGCATGGTCAGTTCTTGCTCCACAACACGGCGGGATAGAGGGCATGGTCACGGATGTAGGCCTCGACCGGGGCCGGCACCAGGTACCGGATGGATCGGCCTTCGCCGACCAGTCGTCGGATGGCGGTCGCCGAGTGCCCGAGCTCCGGTCCATCGAGGATGCGGATGCGATCCTCCTGGCCGGGGAAGTGCTCGGCCAACCAGGCACGAGCCGGGATGCGGCCGCCCTGCCGCGGCGCGGCCGCGATGCGGACCATGTCGAGGAGTCGGTTCGGCTCACGCCACGTCGGCAACCCCTGGAGGGCCTCGACGGACATGATCCAGGTCAGCTCGTCGGGCGAGGCGTCGGGAGCCGGTGGCGCGTCTCGCAGGGCTTCGGCTGTCTCGACGGCGTAGCTCGGGCCTGGTCGATCGAGTTCGACGCTCGAGAGGACGAAGGCCGGCTCGTCGGCGATCGCGAGGGCGACCATCGCCGCTCGGTGGCTCGGTGCCGTGATCACCCGATCCGGCTTGTGCGGCGGCTGGCCGGCGGGCACGAACAGGATGCCGTCCAGGTCGAGCTCCTCGCGCGCTGTCTGGGCGAGCGCCAGGTGGCCGTCATGGATGGGGTCGAAGGTGCCACCGAGGATGCCCCAGGCACCAGTCCGCTGCCTCACGCCCAGAGCTCCGGCTCCCAGGCCAGCTCGACCGACCCGATACGGACCGCGTCGCCGACCTCGACGCCGGCACGCCGGAGCTCGCGGTCGATGCCCAGCCTGGCGAGGTCGCGCTGGAACCGCTCGGCCGACTCCTCGTTGTCGAAGTCGGTCTGGGCGGCCAGGCGCTCGATGCGCTTGCCCCGAACGCGGAAGCCGTCGGCTTCGTGCTCGACGCTGAAGCCTTCGCGCATCTCGTCGAAGCGGTGGACGACGACGCCGGTCGAGGCCGGCGGTTCGGCCATCTCCTCGAAGCTCGGCAGCAGCTCCGCGAGCGCCGTGGTCAGGCTGTCGAGGCCGTCGCGGGCCATGGCGGAGATGGCGACGACCGGCAGGTCCTGGGCGCGGCGTGCGGCCAGGAACGCCTTCCGGTGGCCGGCCGCATCCGGCAGGTCGGTCTTGTTGGCGACGACCAGCATGGGCTTCTCGAGGAGCGTCTCGTCGTGCAGGCCGAGCTCCTCCCGGATGACCGCGTAGTCGGCTTCTGGGTCGCGGGCGGCGATGTCCACGACGTGCACCAGGATGCGCGTGCGCTCGACGTGCCGAAGGAAGGCGTGACCGAGGCCCGCGCCCGAGCTGGCGCCTTCGATGAGACCGGGCACGTCGGCGATGGTCGGCCGTCGATGGTCTTGCGCATCGACCGCCTCGAGGTCGAGGACGCCCAGGTTCGGGGTCAGGGTCGTGAAGGGATAGGCGGCGATCTTGGGATCGGCCGCCGTCAGGGCGGCGAGGAGGGTCGACTTGCCGGCGTTGGGCAGCCCGACGAGCCCGATGTCGGCGATGAGCCGGAGCTCGAGCCGCAGCTGGCGATCCTCGCCGGGTTCGCCCTTCTGGGCATGGCGCGGTGTTCGATGGGTGGCGGTCGCGAAATGGACGTTGCCAAGCCCACCGCGCCCGCCGCGGGCGACCATCACCCGCTGGCCCGTGGCCACGAGGTCGGCGATCAGGTCGCCGCTGCGCTCGTCGAAGACGCCGGTCCCCGGCGGCACGGTCAGCTCCAGCTCTGTCCCGGCCTTGCCGTGCCGCCGCGATCCACTGCCGCGGCCCCCCGACCCGGCCTTGAAGTGGTGCTTGAACCGGTAAGTCCGAGAGGGTCGTCTGCCCGGGATCGACGCGCAGGTGGATCGATCCGCCCCGGCCGCCATCACCGCCATCCGGCCCGCCGCGCGGGACGTGTGCTTCGCGTCGAAAGGTCGCGGCGCCGTCGCCACCGTCGCCGGCCCGGACGAAGACCGTCACGCGGTCGAGGAACATCGAGGTCATCGTAGCAGCGGGTGGTCGTCGGTCGCGTAGGGCCGCCTGGTCGTCACGAGACGAGCCGAACTGCCGAGCTGCGGTCGACCCAGCCAGCCTAGAGGTAGTGCAGCGGGTTGACGCGGTGACCGCCGTCCCAGATCGGCCCGATCCAGACCTCGAAGTGGAGGTGCGGGCCGGTCGCCCAGCCGCTCTGTCCGACGCGTCCCACGCGCTGGCCCGTTGCGACTGACTGGCCGTGGCTGACCCCGACCGCCGACATGTGGTTGTAGGTCGTGTAGATGCCGTTGCCGTGGCTGATCCAGACCTGGTAGCCACCACCGTTGTTCTTCCAGCCGGCGAACGTCACCCGACCGCTGGCGGCGGCGATGACGGTCGCGCCGTACGGGGCACCGATGTCGAGGCCGTAGTGGCCGTAGTGGTAGTACTGGTTGATGTGGCCGCCCGGCACCGGCCAGCGCATGCTGCCGCCGAAGTGACAGCTGCCGCAGGAGCCGCCGCCGCCACCACCACCGCCACCACCGCCACCGCCACCACCGCCATGGTTGGTGGTCACGCGCGGCTTGGGCTTGGGCGTCGGCTTGGGCGTCGGGATGGCGGCCCCGCGGCCGTCGGGGACCATGAGCTGCTGGCCGATGACGACGGTGTCGCCGGCCAGGTCGTTGAAGGCGATGACCTCCTCCACGTCGGCGCGGAACTTGGCCGCGATGGTGTCGACGGTGTCGCCTTCCTGGGCCGTGTACAGCACGCCGTCGGTGGGCGGGATATAGAGCTTCTGGCCGATGTGGAGCTCGTCCTTGGCCTTCAGCCGATTGGCCCACCAGAGGGTGTACATGTCGAGATGGAACTTGGCCGCGATGCCGACGAGCGTGTCGCCGGACTTGACCTTGTAGACCTTGACCTGGGCCTCGATGCCGCTGGCGTCGTCCTCGACGACGACCGGCTTGATGAGCGTGCCGTCGGACGTGTACGAGGCGCTGTCCACCTCGCCGCCGCCGGGCGGTCCCTCGACGACCGGACTCGCCACCGACGACCGATGCGGCCTCGAGCGCCGCATCGTCACCCGGCGGCCCGATCTCGGCGCCTCGGAGGCGCCAACGTCGGCGACGGATCCGACCTCGCCCCCGCCGAGCGAGGCATCGTCCGGAGCGGCGTCTACGGCCGGCGCGATGTCGAACGTCTCGAAGGACGCTCCGTCCATCGTCGAGCTGCCCAGCTTGGCCGCGTTGAGGGGACCGTCGGCCAAGCGCGACACCGCCCGTGAGGGCGGCGATGCGCGGGTTGAGCGCGACGCCGCTGCCCTCGGTGGCGCCGATCGCGACACCCGAGTCTTCGGGCAACGTCGCCAGCAATGACGCGACGAGGACGAGGATGAGGACGAGGACGGGTGCGCCGCGCCGATCGGCAGCGAGGTCGGAGAGATGCGGCCGACGGAGGCGACCCTCGAAGCGGGGTCGGCGGCTCGACGAGGCCGTGGACGAGGTGGCGTGCACGCCCTGGGGGCGAGCATCGGCTGCGGGCCTGGCCGGTCGTCCGGTCGGGCCGGCAGCGAGCCGGATGTCGGTCAGTCGGGCGAGAGCCCGACGTGGGTCACGAACGAGGCGTTTCAGGGTGCCGCGCACGGTGACCGTGGCCTGTCGCAATACGGTCTCCTAGGAGCAAGGACAGCGCCTGGGACGCGTGGGGTCGCGTGGGGCGCAAAGGGTCGGCGCGCGCCGTCCTTGATGGGCGGGTATGGGGGGTTGGGAGCCTCACATCTCCGCTGAAGCCGCTCGCTGACCCCTCCTCCGAGTCGTCCGCGAGTGACCTTTGACCGCCGCACCCTAGCAGAGCCCGTGCGGGACCGTCAAACGCGCAACGGCGCGGCGACGCTCCGAGGCGACCTTGCGTGACGCTCGATGGTGCCCAGTGGCACCACCACGTTCAGCCTTCGGCGGCAGCGGCACCCTTGGTCAGGCTGGCCAGGAAGGCGGCGTTCGAGTCGGTCTTGGCCAGGCGGTTGAGGAGCAGCTCGATGCCCTCGTTGGTGCCCACTGCCGACAGCATGCGGCGCATCGTCCAGACCATCCGCAGCGTGCCCTCCTCGAGCAGCAACTCCTCGCGTCGGGTGCCCGAGCGCTGGACGTCGATGGCGGGGTAGATGCGCTTCTCGGCCAGCTTCCGGTCGAGGATCAGCTCCGAGTTGCCGGTGCCCTTGAACTCTTCGTAGATGACGTCGTCCATACGTGAGCCGGTGTCGACGAGGCAGGTGCCGATGATGGTCAGCGAGCCGCCCTCCTCGATCTTGCGCGCGGCGCCGAAGAATCGCTTGGGTGGGTAGAGGGCGATGGGGTCGATGCCGCCCGAGAGCGTTCGGCCCGAGGGTGGCAGGGCCAGGTTGTACGCTCGGGCGAGGCGCGTGATGGAGTCGAGCAGGATGACGACGTCGCGCCCGGTCTCGACCTGCCGTTTGGCGATCTCGAGGGCCATCTCGGCCACGTGAGTGTGGTTCTCGGTCGGCTCGTCGAAGGTCGAGGAGATGACCTCGCCCTTGACGCTGCGGCGCATGTCGGTGACCTCCTCGGGACGCTCGCCGATGAGCGCGACCATGAGCAGGATCTCCGGATAGTTCTCGGTGATGCCGTTGGCGATCTGCTTGAGGAGCATCGTCTTGCCGGCCTTGGGCGGGCTGACGATGAGGGCACGCTGGCCCTTGCCCAACGGGTTGACCAGGTTGATCAGTCGCTGGCTCAGGTTCTTGGGGTCGGTCTCGAGGTTGAGCAGCTCGATGGGGTGGATCGGCGTCAGGACGTCGAAGTGCGGGCGGCGCTTGGCGGTCTCGGGATCGACGCCGTTGACCGATTCGACGCGCAGCAGGCCCCAGTACTTCTCGCCGTCCTTGGGCGTGCGGATGACGCCGCCGACCCGATCGCCCGCGCGCAGTCCGAAGCGGCGCACCTGGCTGGAGCTGACGTAGACATCGTCGGCGCTGGGCATCAGGCCGTGGCGGCGCATGAAGCCGAAGCCGTCGTCGACGATATCGAGGATGCCGGTCGCATAGACCTGTCCACCGCGCTCGACCTGGCGCTGGAGGATCTGCTCGATGAGATCGTCCTGGCGCATCTCGGTGGCGCCGGCAAGGTCGAGGTCGCCGCCGATGCGGACGAGCTCGCTCTGGTTCTTGGATTTGAGTTCGTTGATGTTCATGTAGGCGTGGGGATCCTCGTGGTAGGGACGGTCCGGGCGGCGACGGCACGCGACGGCGATGGGGCCCGACGATCCGACCCGGCTGCGGACGGCACGACCGCGGGTCGCGTCAGCGACGGGGGGTCCCAGCGGCAGTCGACCGGGTAGGCCGCGGCGCGGGGGAAGTTCGTGGGGTCGCCTGCATCATAGCACCCGCCCGGCAACGGTCAAGCGGATGATGACCGTGCCACGGCCGGCCCTAGACTTCGCACGCGGAAGCCCAGCGCGCCAGGGAGGGATCATGGACGGCCACGCCATCACGATGCTCGGCACCGGTCTCATCGGCGACTTCTACACCAACACGCTGCACGGCCAGCGCAGCCGCGACCGGGTCAAGGTCGCCTATTCGCGCAGCGCCGAGCGCGGGCAGGCGTTCAGCCAGCGCTGGGGCATCCCCGAGCACACCGATGACCTGGCCGTAGCCATCAACCACCCGGATACGGACATCGTCGTCGTCGGGCTGCCGAACCATCTCCACGAGGAGGCGGTCACGCTGGTCGCTGCGGCCGGCAAGTCGGTCCTCTGCACCAAGCCGCTGGGCCGGACGGCAGCCGAGGCAGAGCGGATGCTGCAGGCGGTCGAGCGAGCCGGCGTCTTCGCCGGCTATCTCGAGGACCTCTGCTATACGCCGAAGACGCTCAAGGCGATCGCCGCGGTGCAGGGCGGCGCCATCGGGGATGTGACGTGGGTCCGATCGCGCGAGACCCATCCCGGCCCGCACTCGGCCTGGTTCTGGGATGGGCGCCTGACCGGCGGCGGCGCGATCATCGACCTCGGCTGCCACTGCATCGAGATCATCCGCAACTTCGTGGGCAAGGGCAACCGACCGGTCGAGGTCCTGTGCCACACCGACACCCTCGTCCACCCCATCGCCGACGAGGACAACGCCATCGCGCTCATCCGCTTCGAATCGGGCGCCATCGGTCAGTTCGAGGTCAGCTGGACCTTCCGTGGCGGCATGGACCTGCGCGACGAGGTCGCCGGGACCCACGGCACGATCTGGATGAACCACTTCCTGCGCACGGGCTTCGAGATGTTCTCGGCCGGCGGCGGCGGCGGATATGTCGCGGAGAAGGCCGAGACGAGCGCCGGCTGGCTCTTCCCGGTCGGTGACGAGGTCGCCGAGCTGGGCTACGTGGACATGTTCAGCGACATGTTCCGGGCCATCGACGAAGGGCGCGCGCCGCAGGAGACGTTCTACGACGGCTACGTGGTCAACAGCATCATGGACGCCTGCTACCGATCGGCTCGTAGTCACGCCTGGGAGCCCGTCACCCTCGACTGGCGCGGCGGCTCGACGCGCGCGCATCACGTCGACGCCGGAGACCTTCGAGGGCCAGGTGGTCATCAAGCGCGAGATCATGCCCGACGGCCGGCACAAGCTGATCCTCAAGGATCCCGCCTCGGGCGACTTCAGCGATCGAGTCGTCGCCGCCGGTTGATCGCCCCACGGCGCGACCGAGCGCGGCCTTGACCGAGCGTCGGGCCGGCCGCTATCGTGACCGTCAATGGTCTAGACCATCTAGAGGGTTCTTCGTCGCGGATGTCCTCCCCCATCGGTGCCGCTGTCATCGGAACCGGCTTCATCGGCACCGTCCACGTCGAAGCCCTTCGGCGCATCGGCGTCGACGTCCGCGGGGTCCTCGGCAGCAGCCCGGAACGCGGCTCGCAGCGGGCGGACGCGCTCGGTGTCGCCCGGGCCTACCCCTCGCTCGAGGACCTGCTCGACGATGCGACCGTCCAGGTCGTGCACGTCACGTCGCCCAACCACCTGCACGTGCCACAGGCGCGCCAGATCCTGGCCGCCGGTCGCCACGTGGTCTGCGAGAAGCCGCTGGCCATGACCGCCGCCGAATCGGCCGAACTCGTCCGTTTCGCCGATGCCTCCGGCCTGGTCAGCGCGGTCAACTTCAACATCCGCTTCTATCCCCTCAACCAACACCTCCGCCAGGCGGTCGCCGAGGGCGCCCTGGGCGACGTTCGCCTGGTGACCGGTCGCTACTTCCAGGACTGGCTGCTCCACGAGACCGATTGGAACTGGCGGCTGGAGCCCGACAAGGGCGGCGCGCTGCGCGCGGTCGGCGACATCGGCTCACATTGGCTCGACCTGATGACCTTCATCACCGGGCAACCCGTGGTCGCGGTGATGGCCGACCTGGCGACCTTCATCGGCCAACGCCAGCAGCCCACCGGGCCGGTCGAGACCTTTTCCACGGAGCGCGGGGGCGAGACCGTGGCGCGGGCGATGGCCTCGGAGGATGCCGCGACCGTCCTGCTCCGCTTTGCCGACGGGGCTCGCGGCGCCGTCAGCCTGTCGCAGGTCAGTCCTGGACGCAAGAACTCCCTGCAGTACGAGATCGATGGCTCCGACGCTGCCGCGGCCTGGGACTCCGAGACGCCCGACCACCTCTGGATCGGTCATCGCGACCGCCCCAACGAGATCCTGCAGCGCAACCCGGCGATGATGAACGAGGCAGGGCGCGCGGCGGCGGCTCTGCCGGGTGGCCACGTGGAGGGTTTCAGCGACACCTTCGGTGCGCTCTTCCGGGCCGTCTACGCCGACGTCCGAGCAGGTCGCATGGCCGACCATCCACCGTATGCCACCTTTGCCGACGGCCATGACGAGATGCTCGTCGGCGATGCCATCGCGGCCAGCGCTGCCACGGGTCGCTGGGTCGACGTGGAACGGCCTGCCACGACGACCGGTCCGCGCTCCACTCGCCCTGTCGCTGAGGTCGTGACGCCATGAAGCTGGGGTTCCTGACTGCGCCCTTTCCCGAGACGCCGCTGCTCGATGTCGCCGACTGGGCGGCCGGCAATGGCTTCGAGGTCCTCGAGATCGCCTGCTGGCCACGGACGACGGGCCAGACGCGGCGCTACGCCGGCACGTCGCATATCGACGTCGCCAACCTGTCGCCGTCGCAGGCATCCGAGCTGACGGGCGCCATCGCTGCTCGGGGCTTGAGCATCTCCGGCCTCGGCTTCTATCCCAACCCGCTGCATCCCGATCCGGCGCATCGCGAGCAGGTCATCGGCCACCTCAAGCACGTCATCACGGCCGCCGAGAAGATGGACGTGCCGCTCGTCAACACGTTCATGGGCGGCGACGCGGTCAAGAGCCAGGACGAGAACTGGCAGGTCGCGCTGGAGGTCTGGCCCGACATCGTGCGCTTTGCCCAGGATCATGGCCGCAAGCTGACCATCGAGAACTGCCCGATGATCTTCAGCCGCGATGAATGGCCGGCCGGCCACAACATCGCCTGGTCGCCTGCCATCTGGCGGCGGATCCTGGAGCAGTGGGGCGGCACCATCGGGCTCAACTACGACCCCTCGCACCTGGTCTGGCTGATGATCGACCAGGAGCGCTTCATCCGGGAGTTCGGGCCGCACATCCTCCACTTCCAGGCCAAGGACCTGATGATCGACCGCGACGGGCTGTACGAACGCGGCACGCTTTCGGCCGGTATCGGCTGGCAGGTGCCGCGCGTGCCCGGCCTGGGTGACGTCGAATGGGGCATGGTCTTCCGGGCCCTCTACCAAGCCGGCTACGAGGGCGACTGCATCATCGAGCACGAGGACCGCAAGTTCGAGGGCACCGACGAGCTGGTCAAGCGCGGCTTCCTGCTCGCCCGCAACACGCTCCGGCCGTACGTGGTCTGAGCGATGACGAATGAGACCTACGCTGGCCGCACCTATCGCGACGTCGCCAAGACCATCGACCACTCCCTCCTGCGCCCGGAGCTGGACGACGCGTTCGTGGCGGACGGCTGTCGCCTGGCGGCCAGGTACGACGTCGCCTCGGTCTGCGTCAAGCCGGTCGATGTCGTCCGCGCGGCAGCCATCCTGGCCGGCACGGACGTCAAGGTCGGCACCGTCATCGGCTTCCCGCACGGCAGCTCGGTCACGGCGACCAAGGTCTTCGAGTCGCAGCGCGCCCTGGCTGACGGCGCCGTCGAGCTGGACATGGTCATCGACATCGGCGCCCTGCGATCCGGTCGCGATGCCGACGTCCAGGCCGACATCGCGGCGGTCGTCGAGATCGCCCACGCCACCGGCGCCATCGTCAAGGTCATCTTCGAGAACGCCTACCTGACCGATGACGAGAAGGTCCGTGCCTGCGTCCTCAGCGAGGCTGCCGGCGCCGACTTCGTCAAGACCTCGACCGGCTTCGCGCCGAGCGGCGCGACGCACGAGGACCTCGCCCTCATGCGCCGCTCGGTCTCGCCGCACGTCCAGGTCAAGGCGGCCGGAGGCGTGCGCACGCTGGACGCCCTGCTGGCGGTCATGGACCTCGGGGTGACGCGCGTCGGCGCGACCGCCACGAGCACCATCCTCGACGACTTCCGGGCACGCGCGGGCGGCGCCGTGCCGGCGCCTGCCGCGGCCGGCTCGGCGACCGATGGTGGCTACTGACGATGGCCGAGCCCGTGCGCGTCGACGCCAGCGCGAACAGCGGCGGGCTGCCATGGCTGCCCGAGGCGATCCGCCTCCTCGAACGCCTCGAGACGACCCAGTCGGACGCCATCGAACAGGCCAGCCAATGGTGCGCGGAGGCTATCGCGTCCGATGGGCTGGTCCATCTCTTCGGCACCGGCCACTCGCGCATCCCGGTCGAGGAGATGTTCCCGCGCTACGGTTCGTACCCTGGCTTCAACCCCATGGTCGAGCTCTCGATGACCTTCCACACCCAGGTCGTCGGCGCCAACGGCCAGCGGCAGGCGATGTTCATCGAGCGGATGCCTGGCCTGGCCGAGGTCATCCTCTCCAACTTCGCCTTCGGATCGACCGACGTGATGATGGTCTTCTCGGCCGGCGGACTGTCCGCCGTCCCGGTCGAGATGGCCCGCGGCGCCCGACGGCGCGGGCTGCGCGTGATCGCGGTGACATCGGTCGCGCAGTCGATGTCCGACGAACCGAACCCGCTGGTCGGCAGCCGGCTGCTCGACGAGGCCGACCTGGTCATCGACCTGTGCACGCCGCACGCTGATGCGATGATCGAGATCGAGGGCCTCGAGACGCCGGTCGGGCCTGGCTCGTCATTGGCCGCGGTGGCGATCGTCAATGCCATCAAGGTTCGCACCGCACAGCTGCTGGTGGCGCGCGGGGCGATGCCGCCGGTCATCACGCGCGCGTCGGTCGTCGGTGCCGAACGCTCGCGCCAGCTGTTCGACGACGCCTATCGCGAGCACGCGCTCCGGATCGCGCGTCGTACCATTGCCACGGAGGAGTGAGCTCCATGGCCTTCACGCGGAGGAGGTGCGGCCGGTAGCTCGCATCGCTCGGCTCCCCGTGAGGGGGGACTGTCAATGCCTCGACGTGACCAGATCGGCACGGTCGATCGCGATAGGAGGAGAACGAATGCTCGGAACATCCAGTCGAAGACTGCTGGTCGGCCTGGCGGCCGTCGCAGTTCTCGTCGCCGCCTGCGGCACCGCCGGCTCGTCACCGAGCGCCAGCGGTGGCGCGTCAGGTACGAAGTACAAGATCGGCTTCTCGAACACGGGCGGCACCGGCAACGGCTTCCGCGAGGAGCAGAACTGCACCGCCAAGGCTGAAGCCCTCTCGTCGGGCGAGGTCTCCGACCTCACGGTCATCACGCACGACGTGAAGCCCGCACAGCAGCTCCAGGACCTGCGTGACCTGATCGCCAAGGGCGTCGACGCGATCGTCTTCAACCCCAGCGACGCCAAGGCCCTCAACCCAGCGCTGGCCGAGGCCAAGGCCGCCGGCATCAAGTCGGTCGCGGTCGATGCCTACGTCACCGATCCCGATACCTACAACCTGTACAACAACCAGATCAAGTACGCCGAGCTCGGCGCCAAGTGGCTCTTCGAGCAGCTCGGCGGCAAGGGCACGGTCTACTACATGCGCGGCATCGCCGGCCACCCGGCCGACACCGACCGCGACACCGGGTTCAAGAACGTGCTCAAGGACTACCCCGACATCAAGGTCGTCCCGACCGCGGACGGCGTCGCGACCGGATGGGATCCGGCCACCGCCACCAAGCTGGCCAACGAGTTCATCTCCAGCGGCGCCTATGACGAGATCGATGGCATCTGGACGTCGGGCATCGACTCCGAGGTCGTCGACGCGATCAAGGCATCGGGCAAGAAGTTCGTGCCGATCGTCGGCACCGACCGCGGCTCGTTCACCAAGCAGCTCCTCGACTCGACCAACTATCCCGACCTGAAGGGTGCCGCCGTCACCAACACCGCCGCCGTCGGCGGCGCCGGCGTGGCGCTGGCCCTCAAGCTCCTGAAGGGCGAGGCGGTCACGACCGACCCGTCCGCCACGCAGCCCAACACCGTGCTGCTGGATCCTGTCCTCGCCGACAACCTGACGGACGCAGGGCAAGGCCGACCCTGGATTCCTGGCAGTCGGTCAAGGGGCTCACCCCGACCTGGCCGCTCGGCCTGGAGATCCCCGGCTGGACGACGTACACGCCTGACCAGGCGGTCGCCTGCAAGGGCCCGAACGACTAGCCTCCCCACCCGTTGAACGTCGCGAGGGGTGCCGCTTCGGCGGCGCCCCTCGCCTCACTGCTCGTCAGGTTCGGGGATCGATGACCCTAACCGCGACCGGCCTCCTGCTCGAGGCCACCGACATCTCCAAGACCTATGGCGCGGTCGTCGCGCTGCGGTCGGCCTCCCTTGCCGTCGCGCCGGGTGAGGTCCATGCGCTCATGGGCGCCAATGGCGCCGGCAAGAGCACGCTGGTCAAGATCCTGACCGGCGCCGTCCGACCGGACGGCGGCACGATCGCCGTGCGGGGTCGCGAGCGCACCGTCCACTCGCCGGGCGAGGCGCGTCGGGCTGGCATCGTCTCGGTCTACCAGGAGCCGGCGCTCATCCCGGACCTGGACATCCGATCCAACCTGCGGCTGACCGAGACGCCGATCGAGCCGTTCCGGCACTGGCTCGCCGAGCTGGGGCTCGTCGACCTCGACCTGTCGAGCATGGCGCGCCGGCTGCCGCTTGCCTCGCTGCGCATCATCGACCTCGCGCGAGCGCTGGCCATCGAGCCCGACGTCCTGATGCTCGACGAGATGACCGCGGCCCTGCCCGCCAACCTGACCGAACGCGTGCTCGAGGTCATCGGCGGCCGCCGGGGCGGCGATCGCTCGGTCGATCTTCATCTCCCATCGGATGATCGAGATCGCCGCAGTCTGCGACCGGGCCACCGTGCTCCGCGAGGGCGAGACCGTCGGCGTCGTCGACGTGAGCGAGGGTTCCGAGGAGCGGATCGTGGAGCTGATGCTCGGTCAGATCGCCGAGCAGATGCCGGCCAAGGGGGAGCAAGCCGCCTCCCCGACACGGGCCGCAGACGCGACGCCTCGCCTGACCGCTCGAGCACTCGCGTCGGGCACCAAGCTGCAGGACGTCTCGTTCGATCTCTATCCGGGCGAGGTGCTGGGGGTCGTGGCCCTCGAGGGTCAGGGCCAGGACGAGCTGTTCGACATCCTGGCCGGCTCGGACCGCCCGAGCGGCGGTGAGCTGCTCGTGGACGGCACCGCCGTCTCGTTCGGCCATCCAGCGGACGCCATCCGAGCGGGCGTGGTGTACGTCGCCGCCGACCGCGCCGAAGCCCTGCTGATGCAGCGGTCGGTGCGCGAGAACATCGCCCTGCCGTCGACCGCTCGGATCCGCACGTGGGGCCCGATCAACCTCGATCGTGAGCGACGCTGGGTCGACACGGCCGTCGCCAGGCTCCAGATCGAGGCTCGCGCCGGAGGCGAGGTCCGCAGGCTCTCGGGTGGCAACCAGCAGAAGGTGACCATCGCCCGCTGGGTCGCGGGTGGCGTCCAGACGCTGCTCTGCTTCGACCCCACCCGTGGCATCGACATCCGTACCAAACAGCAGATCTACGTCCTGCTCCGCGACCTCGCGGAAGCTGGGGCCGCCGTCCTGCTCTACACCTCCGAGCTCAAGGAGATCCAGCTGGCCTGCGATCGGGCGATCGTCATCTTCGGCGGCCGCGTCGTGGCCGAGATCGGGGCTGCGGATGCCGATGAGGCAGCGCTCCTCCGAGCCGCCTACAACCTCCGGTCGGACGCCCAGATGCCCGAGGAGGTCGCCGCCGAGGTCGTCGCTGCCGGCGTCGCCGATGCGGGCGGAGGATCGGGCGACACGACCACCGGCGTGTCCGAGACGTCGCCGGGCCCAGGCTCGGCACCGGACGGCGAGGGATGAGCGCCGCGGCCGCTCCGGTCGAGGCCAGCCGCGATCGGCGGGCAGATGCCGTTGGCCGATGGGCTCGGCGCAACGGCTGGACGCTGAGCCTGGTCGGGTTCTTCGTCTTGCTGCTCGTGTTCACCAAGCTCATCCAGCCGAGCTATGGCACTGCCGGGCTGCAGGGGCTGGCGATCTCGATCTTGCCGCTCGCCCTCGCTGCCGCCGCCCAGGCGGTCGTCGTCATCTCCGGTGGCATCGATCTCTCCGTCGGGTCGGTGATCGCCCTGACCAGCGTGGTCGCAGCCGTCTTGATGAATGGCCAATCAGAGGCGTTCGGCGTCGGCGCCGTCATCGGCGTGATCCTGCTCGGCATCGTGCTCGGGGCGATCAACGGCAGCGTCGTGGTCGTCACACGCGTGCCGGACATCGTGGTCACGCTGGCCATGGGCTTCGTCTGGGCGGGCTTCGCGCTGCTCGTCCTGGAGACGCCAGGAGGCGCCGCGGCGCAGTGGCTCAAGGACCTCATCAATGGGCCGCTGGGCAGCGCGTTGATCCCCAAGGCGGCCATCGTGCTGATCGTGATCGTGGCCCTGGTCTGGATCCCGGTCCGACGCTCGAGGCTGGGCCTGTCGATCTACGCCGTCGGAAGCAACCCGCTGGCGGCCTTCCGCAGCGGCGTGTCGGTCGGCCGCACGAAGGTCGTGGCGTACACCCTGATGGGCCTCTTCGCCGCCCTCGCCGGGCTGAGCGAGATCGCGAGCACCGGTGTCGGCACGCCGGTTCCCGGGCCGTACACGTTGTTCAGCGTGGCCGCCATCGTGCTCGGCGGCGTGAGCCTGGCCGGCGGCCGGGGCGGCCTCGTCGGGCCGATCGTGGCGGTCCTCATCCTGTCTCTCATCCGATCCGACATGACGTTCCTGAGCGTCGATACGAACCTCGCGCTCGTCGCCCAGGGGATCATCCTCATCGGCGTGGTCATGGTCGGCAGCCTCATCCAGCTGCGTCGGAGCCGGGCGTGAGCGCGGTCGCGAGCACCGCTTCCCGGCCCAGCGCAGAGGGCCTGCGCCGTCTGTTCCGGGACCGACCCATCGTCCCGCTGCTCGGCATGCTGGCCATCCTGGTCATCCTGTCCCAGCTTGCCCGGCCGGGCATCGTCAGCGCGGAGTGGTCGGGCGTCATCGTCCAGGCCGCCGTGCCCCTGGCCATCCTTGCCGGCTGCCAGACGCTGACGATGCTGACCGGCGGCATCGACCTCTCGGTCGGTGCGGTGGCGTCGATGGCCGGCTTCGTCGTGGCCACGTTCGTCCATGGCCAAGGTCTGGGGACCGGTCTGGCGGTCGCCCTGGTGGCCGCGGTGCTCATCGGTCTCGTCAACGGGATCGGTGTCGGCATCTTTCGCGTGCACCCGCTGATCATGACCCTGGGCATGAGCCTCGTGGTCCTGGGACTGGACAACGCCTGGCAGATCCTGACGCTGCAGACGTTCACCGGTGTCGCAGAGGAGCTGCGGACGCTGGGATCCGGGCGAACCCTCGACGTCCTGCCCAACAGCCTGGCGGTCTTCCTGCCCGTGGCCATCCTCATCCTGCTCAGCCTGCGGCGGACCGGCTTCGGGCGCCTGCTCTATGCGGTCGGCGACAACCCGATCGCCACCCGGCTGTCCGGTGCCCGTGCGTGGCAGGTCCTCATCCTGCTCTACGTCATCTCGGCGATCCTGGCCGCGGTCGCGGGGCTGCTCATCTCGGGGCTGACCAACGTCGCCAGCGTGCAACTCGCCGACTCCCTGATCCTGCCCTCGGTGGCAGCCGCGGTCATCGGCGGCACGTCCATCTTCGGTGGCCGCGGCGGCTACGGCGGGACGATCGTGGGCGCGCTGATCCTGACCGTCCTGTCCTCGCTCCTGTCGTCGCTCGGCTACCCCGAGGCGGTGCGCCAGGTCCTCTTCGGGGCGATCATCGTGGCCGTCGCAGCCGCCTACACCAGGGTGACCGGCGAGACCTGATGGACGCGAGCGGCCGCCCGTCCGTCAGCCGCCATCTGGGCCTCGACCTTGGGGGCACGAACATCAAGTGGGTGGTCGTCGAGCGCGACGCCGCCGAATGGCGCGTGATCGACCGCGACCAGGTCCCGACGCCGGCGGAGGGCGGGCCGGACGCCGTCGTGGCACGCCTCGCGGATTGTGGCGCCGAGGCGATCCGCCGTTCGCCGGGCATCACGACGCTGGGGATCGGCATCCCGGGCCTCTATGACCCGCTGGCGGGCACGACCCGCTTCCTGGTCAACATCCCCGGAGCCTGGGCGGGGCGTCCGGTGGCGGGGCCGATCGGGGCCGCGCTGGGCCTGCCGGCCTGCCTCATCAACGACGCACGCGCCTTCGGGCTGGCCGAGCTCCGCCTCGGCGCCGGACGCGGGGCCGGCTCGATGATCGGGCTGGCGCTGGGCACCGGCGTCGGCGGTGTCATCGCCATCGATGGTCACGTCTACCAGGGCCACGACGGGACCGGCGGCGAGCTCGGCCATCAGACGCTAGACGCCGACGGCCCGATGTGCGGCTGCGGGAACCGCGGCTGCCTGGAGGCCTTCGCACGGGCCGATCGCATCGCCGCCGCCTGCGGCACGGACACCGCCGAGGCTGCCTTCGAGGCAGCCCGGGCGGCGGACCCGAGGGCCATCGTCGGACTGGCCTTGGTCGGGCGCTACCTCGGCATCGGCATCGCCAACATGATCGTGGTCGTGACGCCGGACGTGGTCGTCATCGGCGGCGGCATCGCCGCCGCCTTCGACCTGCTGCGCGGCACCATCGAGGCCGAGCTGCTCCAGCGCGTGCATACGACGGCGCTCGACCGCGTCCGCCTGGTGCCCGCCGAGCTCGGGACGTGGGCCGGGGCCATCGGCGCGGCCGTTCATGGGGCGGAGGTCGCCGGGAGCCAGGGCAGCGGCACGATCCCCAGCGCCACGGTGGGCCCGTGAGACTCGAGGCGGCGGATCTGCCGAAGCACGCGCGCATCGAGCGAGCCCTGCGCGAGCAGGTGGTGCGCGGGCGACCGGGCGATCGGCTGCCTTCCGACACGGAGCTGCGCGAGGCATACGGGGTCAGCCGGATGACCGCGCGGACCGCGATGCAGCGGCTGGCCGACGAGGGGCTCGTCGAGCGGCGACCCGGCCTCGGCAGCTTCATCGCTCAGCCCCCAGCCCACCGACGCGCTGACCGCCTGATGACGTTCAGCCGCGAGATGGCGCGTCGCGGTCGGGTCCCGAGCTCGCGCGTCCTGCGGACGATCGTGCGGCCGTCATCCCAGGACGAGGCCGCCCGACTGGCCGTCGACGGCGGCGAGCCGATCGTCGTCGTGCGTCGCCTGCGCTGCGCCGATGGCGAGCCGATCGCCCTGGAAACGGCCCTGCTCGATCGCCGCACGGAAGCGGCCGTGATGCGTGCCGATCTGGCACGGGGCTCGCTCCACGCGGCGCTGACGGCGGCCGGCTTCAAGCCCCGCCGCGGCACCGGGACGATCACCGCCGAAGCTGCCACGGCCGAAGATGCGGAGCTCCTCGAGGTGCCGGTCGGATCGCCGCTGCTCGTGGAACGGCGCATCATCGACGACGTCCACGGCCGGCGCCTCGAGTCGACCGAGTCCCGCTACCCGGCCGACCGATACGGGGTCGACGTGCAGTTCGACGTCGAGCGGCCGGATCCCGGCGCCGCCGCCGCGACCGACGGGCGGCCGATCCGGAGCGGCCGATGACGATGGAGACGGCGACGAACATCAGCGGGCGGCTCGTGCTCGACGATCGGGTCGTCGGCGGCTCGATCGTCGTCGAGGGCGGGTCGATCGCGGCCGTCACGGTCGACGACGATGCCGGGGAGCGCCCGATCTTCGCGCCGGGATTCGTGGACCTCCACGTCCACGGCTGGGGCGGCCACGACGCGATGGGCGACCCCGAGCGCGCTCGACGGCATGGCGAGACGGCTCCTGCGCCGCGGCGTGACCTCGTTCCTGCCGACCGCGGTGACCGCGCCGCTCGAGCAACTGATCGCCTTCGCCGAGCGCGTCCGCCGGTGGCTGCCGGAGGCCCCGGCTGACGGCGCCCAGCCGCTGGGCTTCAACCTCGAGGGGCCGTTCCTCGCGGCCGTTCGGCGCGGTGCCCACGATGCGCGCGCACCTGCTGGAGCCCGCGAACGTGTCGCTGTCGACACTCGAGCCGCTGATCGACGGCCTCCGACTCATGACGGTCGCGCCCGAGCTGCCCGGCGCGACCGAGCTCATCGGCTGGTTCAGCGATCGTGGCGTCGTCATCTCGCTCGGTCACTCGGCGGCGACCTTCGAGCAGGCGCATGGCGGCTTCGCGGCCGGCGCGAGATCCACCACGCACCTCTTCAATGCCATGAGCGGTGTCGACCACCGCGCGCCTGGCGTCGCCGTGGCCGCCCTGCTCCACGACGCGACCTATGTCGAGCTGATCGCCGACGGCATCCATGTCCATCCGGCCCTCTGGCCGCTCATCGCCCGGCTCAAGCCGTCTGACCGGCTGATGCTGGTCAGCGACGCCATCACGCTGGCCGGCATGGGCGACGGCCATGGCCGGCTCGGGGGGCTCGAGGTCGAGGTGGTCGGCCAGCGCGCGACCCTCGCGGGCACATCGACGCTGGCCGGGTCGGTCATCGCCCTGGATACGGCTGTGCGCAACCTGGTCGCGGCGGGCATCCCATTGCCATCCGCGGTCGCGGCCGCCAGTCGCAACCCGCTCGCCCTGCTAGGCATCGCCGACCGTGGCCGGATCGCGGTCGGCCAGCGAGCCGATCTCGTGGAGCTCGACACGGAGCTCCGTGTCCGCCGGGTGATGCGCGGCGGCACGTGGTTCGAGAGCGACCTCGACTGACGGCGGGCAGATCCCCGACTGACCGCGGGCGGGCCGAGCGGGGAAGCGTCAGCGCGCCGGCATCGCCTCGAACGTGCGGTCGATGTCGTCGAGCATCCGCACCGTCGCCTCCGTCACGACCGAGAGATATCGCTGCCCGAACTCTGCGGTCGCCTCGCGTGCGTCGCCCCAGGTGCCCGAGTGCGTGGCGCGATGGACCGAGCCCGGGGCGGAGAAGAAGAACGCGGTGTGGACAGGAGCCTGATTGGTCACCTCGGGGAACGGCGGCAGCTCGCTGTTGGCGCGATCCATGTCCACGAGTCCAGGGTCGATGGCCAGCACCGCCGACGTCTCGCCGCGATTCGCATGCAGCCCGGTGGTCGGCCCGAAGAACTCCCCGGCCTCGGCCGCCGACATGCCGTCCCAGTAGTTGATGGGGAACGCGCGCACGCCGGCGGGCATGCGGTCGGCCGCGTTGGCACAGGCGTAGGCGATGGCGTAGGTGTTGTCGTAGTGGCCGTTCAGGAAGACGATCTGCCGGAAGCCAGCCGTCGCCAGCGACGCGCAGAGGTCCTCGATGAGGGCCATGAAGGTCGGGATCCGCACCTGCACCACGCCCGTGAAGCCGGTGTGCGGATACGAGAGGGCGTAGTTGATCGGCGGCGCGACCAGCGCGCCGACACGTGGCGCGACCCTTCGCGCCACCTCCTGGGGGATGAGGACGTCGGTCAGCAGGGGGCCGTGCGGACCGTGCTGCTCGGTCGAACCGGTGGGCACGATCACGGTCTGATGCTCGCGCAGGAATGCCTCGACCTCGGGGCTGGTCATCTCGCCCAGGAACACCGTCGGCGGCTTCATGGCGATCTCCTTCGTCGGTTCAGGCGATGGCGGTGGTCAGTTCTCCGATGCCCTCGATCCAGACGGTCACTTCGTCGCCGGCTGGAGATGTCGGTCGGGTCCCAGCGGGCCAGCCAGGCGGGCTGGTGTGCCGGTCGCGATGAGGTCGCCCGGCTGCAGCGTGACATGGCGACTGAGGTAGGCGATGACCTCGGCGACCGAGAAGCGCAGCTGCGCCGTGCAGCCGGCCTGGATGGCGACGCCGTTGATGGTGCAGCCGAGCTCGAGGTCATCGGGCTCGATCTCGTCCGGCGTCACGACCCACGGGCCGACCGGGCAGAAGCCGGCCATCGACTTGCCCAGGAGCCACTGGTCGCCGTCGAGCCACGGGTCACGGGACGAGACGTCGTTGACGCAGGTGTAGCCGAAGACGTGCCGCATGGCGTCCGCCGGCGACACGGCTGTCGCGGATCGACCGATGACCACGCCGAGCTCGACCTCGGCGTCGACGTTCGGGCTGAGCGACCGATCCCAGGCGATCGTGGAGCCGTGCCCGGTGACCGATGACGGCAGCTTGGCGTAGACCAGGGGCCGCTCCGGCCGGCCGTCTTCGTCCGCGCCTTCCGGCGAGGCGTAGTTCAGCCCGATGGTGTAGATGGCGCCTGGATCCGGGACTGCCGGGCCGAGCTCGACGGACTCGAGCGATCGGTAGGCCGCGTCTGACTGGTCCGTCGCCCAATGGCGGATGCGTGCGAGGCCGTCGGCGCCGCTGACCGCGATCGCGCGCAGCGATCCGAGCCGTCGATCCGGGATCGCGATCGGCAGGACGCGCCGATCGTCCACGAGCGCAACCACGGTGCGTCCGTCGTCGATGATCGTGGCCAGCCGCATGGGTCAGGCGCGGACGGTGGCGTCGGCGAGCAGCGGCGCGACCGCAGCGCGCATCACATCGGCCATGCCGCCCACCCCGGTCCAGCGCTCGAAGGCGATGGCCGCCTGCTGGATGAGCATCTCCGAGCCATTCGCCGCTCGCAGACCTCGCGCGCGCGCCGCCCCCAGGAGCGGCGTTTCCTGAGGCACATACACGAGATCGAAGACCGTCGCCCCGGCCGGCAGTCGATCGACGTCGATGGTCACGCCGGCGTCGAGCATGCCGACCGTCGTCGCGTTGACTGCCAGGTCCGCCGACTCGAGCGCGGCGGCAAAGGCGGGGTCGCCCAGGGCGAGGGGTGACATGGAGGCGCTGCCGACCGCACCGAACCGCTCCGCGAGCTCCGCCGCCGACGACAACGTTCGATTGCCGATCGTCACCCGACGCGCGCCCGCGCTCAGGCAGGCGAAGACGACCGCGTGGGCCGCACCGCCGGCGCCGGCCACGACCACGTCGGCACCCGCGAGCGACCGACCCATGGCCAGCTCGACCCCGGCCCGAAAGCCGGGCGCGTCGGTGTTGAAGCCGATCAGCTCGCCCGACGCCGATCGCGCCACGCTGTTGACCGCGCCGATGGCAGCCGCGTCGGCTTCGACGGTATCGCAGAGGCCTGCCACGAGCCGCTTGTACGGCGCCGTGACCTGAAGCCCCAGCCAGTCCGGCCCGCGGGCCTCGTCGACGGCGCCGTCGACCGCCTCGGGCTCCAGCTCGAGCAGCTCGTAGTGCGCGTCGATGCCGGCCGCGGCGAAGGCGGCGTCGTGCATGACCTGCGAATGGCGTCGCTTGAGCGGCTTGCCGATGAGGGCGACGCGCAGGGTCATCGCCAGGGCGATGGCGGCCGACGGATCGGCCCGACCGAGCGCGGGAACGTGACGTTCGGGATGATGTCGTCGACCCACTGTTGGAGCTGGCCCGGATCGGGCGTCATCGTGTGCAGGAAGAAGTACTCGACCCCAGCGTCCACGCGCGCCTGCAGTGAAGCGATGATCTCGTCAGGCGTCCCGAACAGGTAGACCGACTCCAGGTACGCCGGCCCACGCTCGTTGCTCATGATCTTGAGGAACGCCCGGTGCTGCTCCTCGCGCGCCTTGGCCGGGTCGTTCGTCAGGACGAGGTGCAGGAAGTTCTCGTGTGCGACGAGGCAGTCGGCAGGCTCCTTGCCGGCCTCGCGCATCGCCGTTTGGAGCTCCAGCCAATCGCGGGCGATGTCGGGAGGCGGACAGGTCGGGCGAGGGATCCAGCCATCGGCCTTGACGGTGCGTGCCTTGACCGACTCCACGAAGCGCGGCAGGTCGGGCGATTTGGGATCGGCCAGTTGGGAGCCGCCGCCGATCCAGAGCAGTGGTCGCTGGGCCGTGCGCGGCTCGATGAACACATCGTCCACGTCGTAGTAGCGACCGTGATAGCTGACCACTCGCCCTTCGAGCAGCGGCATCATGATGTCGAGCATCTCGTCGGTGCGCTTGCCGCGCTCGGACTTGTGGACCCCGACGGCTTCGTACTCGGCGTCATTCCAGCCAACGCCGGCTCCCAGGATGACGCGGTCGTTGGACAGGAACTGGAGCGTGGCCAGCTCCTTGGCTAGGAGGACCGGGTTGCGCAGGGGCATGATGAGGATCGAGGTCCCGAGACGGACGTGCTCGGTCGCCCCGGCGGCAACGGCGAGCGTCGCGAGCGGCTCGAGCCAGTTCACCGAGTAGAAGCGCCGCGCGGCCAGCAGGTGGTCCGTGATGAACAGGCTGTCGAAGCCGAGCTCCTCGACGCGTCGCGCGAACGACTTGATACCGCGAGCACGTTCTGGGCCGTCGCCCTCCCAGATGTACGAGGGCAGGAAGACCCCGAAGCGTCCCACTTCAGCCACGAACGCCGTCCCTCCAGTCGCGTGGATCCAGTCCTCACCGACCCCGATACTCCGGCTCGCGCTTGGCGAAGAATGCGTCGGCGCCCTCGACCATGTCATCGCTCGCGAAGACACGCTCCGAGGCGTCGAGCTCGGCCGCCAGGCCCGCGTCCAGATCCAGGTCGGCGGCGGCATCGATGAGCCGCTTCGCCTCACGCACCGCGAGCGGGCCGCGGGCCGCGATCTCGGCCGCCACGGCGTCGGCGCGGGTGCGGGCCTCGCCGGTCGGCACGACCTCGTTGACCAGCCCGATCCGCTCGGCTTCCTCGGCGCTGATCAGGCGGCCGGTCAGGATCAGCTCCTTGGCCCGCGCTGGGCCGACGACCCGCGGCAGGCGTTGGGTGCCGCCGCTGCCCGGCAGCACGGCCAGCCGCACCTCCGGCATGCCCAGCCGCGCACGACCCGACGCGATGCGCAGGTCACAGCACAGGGCAAGCTCCAGCCCGCCGCCCAGGGCGTCGCCTTCGATGGCGGCGATGGTCGGCATGGGCAGCTCCGCGAGCTGGCGATAGACGAGCTTCTCCAGCAGCAGCTTGCCCTCCGCCACGCGGCCACGCAGCGCCGCGAACTCGCCGATGTGGGAGCCGGCGCAGAAGGCGCGCTCTCCCCTGCCGGTCACGACCACGGCTCGCACGTCGTTGGCGGCGGCGAGCTGGTTGAGCGCGTCGTGCAGTTGTTCGGTGAGCTCGCGCGTGACGAGGTTGAGCGGCGGGTTGACCAGCTCGAGGTGCGCCACGCGACCCAACTCCAGCGCGATGAGCTCGCTCACGATGCCGCTCCGAAGCCAGCCGCCAGGCCCATGGGACCGGTCGCGTAGAGCCTGGCATCCATGATCCGCAGGTCGTCGGCGACGCGTGGCCGGAAGCCCATCTGTGCCAGGACCTGGCTTTCGAGGTCGATGCCCGGAGCGACCTCGGTCAGCACCAGACCGTCGTCGGCGAGGGCGAAGACCGCCCGCTCGGTGATGTAGCGCACCTGCTGGCCACGCTCCCGAGCCAGGTGGCCGTTGAAGGAGACCTGGCGCACCTTGGGCACGAACTTGCCCAGGCCGCCCTCGCGCGTCACCCGCACGCCGTCGCCGATCTCGATCTCCAGACCACGCGCCGTCAGTGTGCCCACGAAGTTGATGCGCCCCGTCCGCGCGCTGATATTCGGGAACCCGCCCGGGCCGCGGACCCGCCCCTCGAAGGCGTGCACGTTGACGTTGCCCTCGGCGTCGACCTCGGCGAACGACAGGCTGGCGATGTCGAGCCCGCCGCCGTCATAGAAGTCGAACATCGACGGCTGGTCGATCATGGCCTGGTAGTTGAATCCGGCACCACCTTCGTTGCCGGCCACCGGCACACCACCAAAGATGCCCTGCTCGACGGTCAACACCAGCTGATCGGTGATGCCTTCCTCCCAGGCCACCCGGCCGATGAGCTGGCTGATGCCGAAGCCGAGGTTGCAGATCGCGCCGCGCGGGAATTCCAGCAGCGAGCGCCGCGCGATGATCTTGCGCACGTCGAGCGGCAGCGGCGGTTCCGGCCGGACGGGCCGGCGAAGCGCACCCGCGTAGTACGGCGAATCCTCGGTGATGTACGTCTGCCATTGATCGGGATCGACGTAGACGTGGTCGATGAGCGCGGCCGGCACCTTGACGTCCCGCGTCCGCAAGCTGCCGCGGGTCGCCAGATGACGGACCTGCGCGATGACGGTGCCGCCGCTGTTGCGGGCGGCCATGGCCATCGCCAGCATCTCGCCCTGGACGGCCTCGCCTTCCATGGTCAGGTTGCCGTCTTCGTCGGCGGTCGTACCCCGGATGACGGCGACATCGATCGGAAACGCGTGGTACAGCAGCCACTCGCGTCCGCGCAGCGTGACCAGCTCCACGAGGTCCTCGGTCGTCGCCGCGTTCTGCTTGCCGCCGGTCTGGCGCGGATCGACGTACGTCCCGAGGCCGACCGCGGTGACGAGCCCCGGCCGCCCGGCCGCGATCTCGCGCATCAGCTGCGATAGCACACCCTGGGGAAAGGAGTAGGCCTCGATCTCGTTGGCCTCGACCAGGGCGCCGAGGCGCGGCTCGTTGCCGATGTTGCTGCCGATCGTCCGCCGCATGAGCCCCGGGATGCCCAGCTGCGAGAAGCCGCGTTCCGCGAAGTCGCCGATGCCGACCACGCGCACGGTGGTCAGGTCGCGCGGATGTCCCTCGTCGGTGTAGACCGCGGCCAGCTCGTCGATGAAGCGCTGGGGCACGGCGTGGCCCGCTCCCGAGCCGCCGATGAGCAGCGTGCTGCCGTCGCGGACGAGCCCGACCGCCTCGCGGACGGCGATGACCTTGCTCACGTGTCGCTGACCGTGCTCACGGCATGTAGCCCCCGCTGTTGGGGTTGAGCGTCTGGCCCAGGAAGAGGCTCGATGCATCGGAGAGCAGGAAGATCACCGCGTCGGCGACCTCGTCCGGCCGGCCGAAGCGACCGAGCGGCATGTCCCGCAGGCGCCGTCGGCCCTCCTCGCTGTCGACCAGGTCAGCGGTCATGCCGGTCACCGTCACGCCCGGCGCCACGGCATTGACCCGGATGCCGAGCGGCCCGAACTCGCGGGCCAGTGCCCGCGTGAGGCCGATGAGGCCGGCTTTGGCCGCGCTGTACGCCGCCGTCTCGGCGACGCCGATCTGCGCCAGTCGCGAGGCGATGTTGACGATCGATCCGCTGCCCCGCTCGACCATCGAGGGCAGCGCCGCGCGGCAGGTGTGGAACGCGGCAGTGAGATCCGTCCGGATGACGGCTTCCCAGTCGGCCGGCGCGATCGCGAGGAACGGTCCGACCTGCGTCAGGCCGGCGTTGTTGACGAGGCCGTCGATGCGTCCGTATCGCTCGACGACCCGCTCGACCAGCCGTTCCGCCTGGCTCCCGTCGACGAGGTCGGCCGAGAACGATTCTCCATCCCCGCCGGCCTCGCGGACGCGCGCCAGGGTCTGGATCGCGGCGTCAGCCGAGCGGAGGTAGTGGACGGCGACGGTCGCCCCCTGGGCGGCCGCCTTGACGGCGACCTCGGCACCGATGCCACGGCTGCTGCCGGTGACCAGCACCACCCGGCCGGCCAGCGCGTCGGCCATCAGAACGGGAACGACGGCGGCTCATCGCGCACCGTCACCCACTGCCACTCCGTGAACATGTCGAAGTTGGCCTCGCCGCCGAACCGGCTGCCGTTGCCCGAGGCACCCATACCGCCGAAGGGGATGATGGCCTCGTCGTTGAGCGTGCCGTCGTTGACATGGACCATGCCCGCCTTGATCCGGTTGGCGAGGGCCAGCCCGCGCGAGATCGAGCGCGTGTAGATGGACGCCACCAGGCCGTACTCGCTCGCGTTCGCCAGCGCCAGGGCCTCGTCGTCGGTGTCGAAGGTCGTGACCGGGGCGACGGGGCCGAAGATCTCGTCGGTCCAGGCGGGTGAATCGGTGGTCACGTCGGCCAGCACGGTCGGTCGGTAGAAGAGGCCCTCGTGGGTGCCGCCTTCGACCAGCCGAGCCCCGCCGGTGACCGATCGCTGGACGATGCCGTCGACGCGGGCGAGCTGCTTCTCGTTGACGATCGGACCCAGCTGGACGTCCTCGCGATAGGGATCGCCGAGCTTCAGGCGCTTCGCCTTCGTCGTCAGCGCATCGACGTAGGCGCCCGCGACGCTGCGATGGACGATGTGGCGGCCGGCCGCGAAGCAGACCTGGCCCTGGAACTGGAACGACGAGAACGCACCGGCCGCGGCCGCGGCATCGAGGTCGGCGTCGTCGAGCACGATGAACGCGTTGTTGCCACCCAGCTCCAATGAGACCTTCTTGAGCAGGCCGCCGGCGAGCGTGCCGACGCGCCGGCCGGCGGCTGTCGAACCGGTGAACGAAACGAGCGAGACGTTGGGGTCGGTGACGATGGCTTCGCCGACGTCTGCGCCGCCGACGACGATCTGCAGCAGGCCATGCGGCAGCCCCGCCTCGGCGAAGACGGCAGCGAACACCGCGCCGCCGACGACGGGCGTCTGCGGATCTGGCTTGAGGACGACGGCATTGCCGAGGGCAAGGGCCGGCGCGACGACGCGCATACCCAGCACGGTCGGTGAATTCCAGGGGGTGATGGCCCCGATGACGCCGACCGGCACGCGACGGACCATCGAGAGACGCCCCTTCTGCGCCGTCGGCATCAGCGAGCCGTACGGCTGGGACGGCAGCGTCGCCGCGTTCAGGATCTCCTGGTAGGCGAAGTTCGCCTCGTGATGCATCTTGCTGTGCGAGGCTCCCGTCTCGCGCTGGGTCCAGGTCCCGAACTCCTCGCGATGCGCTGCGTAGATGTCGGCCGCCCGGCGCAGGATGCGCGCCCGCTCCTGGTAGCTCGTCTCCGCCCAGGCCGGCTGGGCCGCCGCCGCGGCGGCCGTTGCCCGTGCGACGTCATCGACGGTCGAGCCCGGGATGGTCAGCAGATGGCGATCCGTGGCCGGCTCCCGATCCTCGATCGGCGCGCCGCTGCCGGGCCGCCAATCCGCCAGGAACGGGTCGAGCCAGCGTCCCGCGCCGGCTTCCGGCTTCGTGTCAGCTGGGGTGGCGACCATCGTCTTCTCCTTCGGTGGCAGCGGGGTTCTCGGTGAAGCGCTCGGCGTAGGTCCGCGGCCCGGTTTGTGTCGCAGTCCGTTCTCCGGTCGCCGGATCGCGCCAGACGGGACCACGCGAGAGCACCGCGTCGATGAGTCCCTCGTCGATGTACGGCGGAACGAGCCACGACCTGACCTCGATCGCCTCCTGGCCGGGGTAGCCGATCAGGTCGCGCACCTGCCGGTCGGTGTAGTAGCCGCCGACGATGACCAGCTGGAGCGCGGCGAGATGGGCCGGCTCCTCACGCGCAAGCGCCGCCAGGCGCGTCGCGACGTCGTCACCCAGCTCGGGGCGGAGCGCCGCCTCGAGCGGCTCGAGGAGGTCGGGTCGGGCGTCGAGCACGAACCGAAGACGTGCCTCGCTGACGACGTCGCCCGCCGAGGGCATGCCGTGCGCGGCCGGGATGAGCTCGGAGCCGACGGCAGCCAGGACCGCCATTTGGCGCGCGTCGAGCCGGGCGGCGGCCGTATCGGGCGCGGTCACGCCGGCACCTTCTGAGCGGCTCGCGTCTCGACGATGTGGTCGGCCGCGCGCAGCGCGATGGCCACGATGGTCGAGGTCGGGTTGACACCGGAGGAGGTCACGAAGCAGCTGCCGTCGACCACGTACAGGTTCGGGACGTCGTGCGTCCGGTTCCATCGGTCGAGGACCGACGTCTTCGGGTCGTCGCCCATGCGCGCCGTGCCCAGCAGGTGCCAGCCCGAGTAGCGCATGAGCCGATCGACCTCGACCTTGTAGGCGCCGGCCTCGACCATCGACTCGGTGGCTCGCTCGATGTGGAAGTCGAGCATCCGGCGGGCGTTGTCCGCCATCGTGTAGTGGATCTCCGGGGCAGCGATGCCGGACGAGTCGGTCACGCTTCCCGACAGCGTGACCTGGTTGGCCTCGTCGGGCAGATCCTCCGCGAACAGCCCCCAGTTCGCTCCGTGGCCGAGGTGACTCTTGACGTGGAGGTGGTGGGCGGGACCCCAGGCCTGTTCGCCGGCGCGGCTGGGCAGGGCGGTGTTGATCGGCCCGCCGGTCGGGGCCAGACCCCAGCGGGCGCCGCGGACGAAACCCCGCCGCTCGTCGGTCTCGTAGAACTCGAGCGACTCGATCAGGTCGCCGAACTGCCCTTGCCAGCTCGCGAGCGGCTCCTCGAACAGTCCGGCGACGTTCGCGAAGGGGTGCATCATCAGGCGCCGGCCAACGAGCCCGGACGAATTGGCCAAGCCGTCGGGGGAGCGCGACGACGCCGACAGGAGCAGCAGTCGCGGCGTGCCGATGGCATTGCCCGCCAGGACGGTGACCGCGGCCGCCTGGAAGTGCTCACCACCCTCGACGTCGATCCACGTCGCGCCCGTGACGAGGCCGCGGGCGTCCGTCTCGAGGCGCCGAACACGGGCGCCGGTGACCAGCCTGGCCCCCATCGCCAGGGCCTTGGGCCAGTGGGTCTGGTCGGTCGACGCCTTGGCGCCCTCGTTGCAGCCCGACTGGCAGGTGCTCCGCTGGACGCACGGGCGGCGGCCATCGTACGGCGTCGAGTTGATGGAGTTGAACTCCGGCCACCAGTGCCAGCCGAGCTTCGTGTGGGCGCGGGCGATCTTCAGGCCGGCCGCGCCGATGGGCAGCGGTGGCATCGGCGCGTCCTCGGTGTCCGCGGGGTAGGCCGGATCGCCCGGCAGCCCGGAGATGCCGAAGTCACGGTCGGTGCGGTAGAAGTACGGCAGCAGCTCGAAATAGTCGATCGGCCAGTCGTCCGCGACGCCGTCAAGCGAGCGGACGCGGAAGTCCGATGGCAGGGCGCGTGGCCAGGCGCCGGCGAAGATGAGGGTCGAGCCGCCTACCCCGTTGTACATCAGCGGCTCGACCGGCGAGTCGTCGGCCACGATGGGGTAGTCGTGCGCCAGCCCGACGGATGTTCGGGCTGGTCGCCCACTGCTTGCGCGCCTGGAGCTCCCAGTCGAGCCGGACGCCGGGGTAGTCCTCTTTCGCGTGCCAATCCCCTTGCTCGAGGCAGACGACCTTGAGGCCGGCCTCGACCAGGCGCTTGGCGACGACGGCGCCCGACGCGCCGGCGCCGACGATCAGGACATCCGCGGCTTCGTCGGCCAACCTGGTTCCTCCTTGCCCTCGCCGCGCCTGTGCGGCCGCTCCCCTAGCTCGATGACACCGCGACGGGTTCGCTGCTCGTTCGCCCAGGCTCGAGCAAGCCGACCTCGGCCAGCACCGCCACCAGGTGGGCACGCTCCGCGTCCCCGAGCGGCAGCAGCGGCGCGCGCACGTGCGCTGACTCGAGCACGCCCAGGATCCTCAGGCACTCCTTGAGACGCACCCGATAGTCCCCGACCGGCGGCGCGAAGACGACGTCCGCCAGCCGCTGCACGCGACGGCCCAGCGCCATGGCCTCGTCGACGCGCCCGGCCCGCCAGGCCTCGATCATCTGGACCTGCTCGCGCGTCATGACGGCACCGAAGCCGATGAGCGCGCCGGTGGCACCGAGGATGAACGACTCGAGGATGAAGTTGTCGTTGCCGGTCAGCAGCGTGATCGGCCGGGGAAGGTCGGAGAGCAGCGTCGCGACCTCGACGAAGCGACGGGCATCGAAGGAGGCCTCCTTGATGGCCACCACCCCGTCGACGGCGGCCATCGCCCGCAGCGTGTCCGCTTCGTAGTTCAGGCCCGCCAGCGCGGGCTGGAGCTGGAAGAGGATGAGCGGCAGGCCGACCTGGGCGATCGCCTCGTGGTAGCGAACGGGGACCCGCGGGTCGAGCGGCTGGCTCAGGTAGG
Organism: uncultured Chloroflexia bacterium; assembly: GCA_963777975.1. Classification (GTDB taxonomy): domain Bacteria; phylum Chloroflexota; class Limnocylindria; order Limnocylindrales; family CSP1-4; genus CSP1-4. Next base: position 339,532 of record CAVZSO010000003.1, read on the forward strand.
CCGGGATCGGGAAGACCAGCAAGGCGTCGGCGCCGGCCGCTCGGAAGTCCTTGCGCCTGGCGCACGGCAGCCTCGGTCGAGGGCCCTGCCAGGCCGGCCACGATGGGCAGGTCGCTGACCTCGCGGACCACGCGAAGGACGCGCACCTTTTCGTCGTGGGTCAGGTGGGGTCCCTCGCCGGTGTCCACGTTGATCGCCAGCGCGACGGGTCCCTGCGCGGCGACCCAACCGATGTAGCGACGCAGCGCCGGCTCGTCGATCGAGCCGTCGGCGTGCATCGGCAGAACGGTGGCGGGGATGAGGCCGTCGAGGTTCAGGGTCATGGCTGCTCCGAGTCCGAGACGAGCGGGCCGTGCGCTCCGTCCATCTTAGGCGTTGAGCTCGCTGGCTGGCGCTGCGGGGCGGACGACCGGCACGGCCTCTTCGCCCAGGTAGACGCGCGGCAGGCGTGACCCGAACCCGGTGAAGACCTCGTTCGGGATGGTGCCCCGCAGGCGTGCCAGCTCGCCGGGCGTGATGCGCGCAGCGCCCTGACCGCCGAGCAGGACGAGCTCCTCGTCGAGCGTCACCTCGCCGTCGACGGCGACGTCGGTCACGTCTGCGCAGACCGAGTCCATCGAGACGCGCCCGACCAGCGGAACGCGGCGTCCGCGCAGCAGGCCAGACGCGCCGGGCCAGGAGGAGCGAGTCCAGCCATCCGCATAGCCGATGGGCAGGGTGGCGATGATCGACGGCCGCTCGGCCCGCCACTCCCCGCCGTAGCCGACGGTAGCGCCGGCCGGCAGCGCCTCGACACGGATGGGCCGCGCCTTGACCGTCATCGCCGGCCCCAGCTCCGACGCCAGCCCAGCCAGCTCGGGCCGAGGCTCGACCCCCAGGCCGAGCTCGCCGTAGTAGCCGAGGCCGACGCGGACCATCTCGAAGGCCGGTGCGCTGCGCGTGAAGACCGCCTCGGTGGTCGCGAGGTGCCGGGCCGGGATCGCTCGTCCGGTCGCGGCGACGAGCGCGACGGCGGCCTCGAAGCGCTCGGTCTGCCGGCGAGATCGTTCGAGATCCGAGCCGTCGGCGAGGTGCGACCAGAGCCCGGCGATGCGCGTACCCGGTGTCGCGTCGATCCGTTGCACGACCTCGACGAGCGAGGCCGCGGCCACGCCGCCGCGACCCATGCCCGTATCGATCTCGACGTGAAGTGTCAGTGGCCGGCGCGCTCCCTCGGCAGCCGAGGATGCCCACGCCTCGAGGCTGCGTCGTGTGGCATCGAGCCCGGAGACCGTCAATTCGAGACCCGCATCGACGGCCGCTGCCAACCCCTCCGGCGGGATGGGGTAGACGATCATCGTCGGGCAGATCGATACCAGCGCGGCGCACCGCCAGACCTTCGTCCAGGCTCGACACGCCGAGCTGGTCCGCGCCGCCCGCGATGCCAGCCCGGGCGGCCGCCTCGAGCCCGTGGCCGTATCCGTTCGCCTTGACCAGCAACCCGAGACGGGCAGCCATCGGGATCGCGCGGCGCAGCACGCGGGCGTTGTTGGCAAGCGCGCCGACGTCGATCTCGATCCAGGCGGGATGCCACGGCAGGCTCACGCGGGTGCTGGCCCTCCTGGCTGCGGCGTCGGTGGTCGCGTTGCGCGGCCGTGCCGCCCCGACTATCCTCGATTATCGATCAAGCGGCCGCTCGCCGAGCGCCCACGAGCCGGACGCCGGAAGGAGCGCGATGCCCCACCTGGACCTCTTCAGCCTCGACGGTCGGGTCGCGTTGGTGGTCGGCGGTGGCGGTGGCATCGGTGCGCCGATCGCCGAAGCCTTCGCGGGCGCCGGGGCTCGGGTGGCCGTGGCGGGTCGGACGCAGGCGGCCCTCCTGGTGGCGGTCGAACGAGTCCAGGCGGCGGGCTCAGAGGGGCTGGCCGTGACCGTCGATGCGACCGACGAGACCGACTGCGATCGGATGGTCCAGGAGACGCTCACCCAGTTCGGCCGGATCGACATCGTGGTCAATGCCGTGGGCGGTGGCGCCGGCAAGGTCCTCCACCCGGCCGAGGCGTACCCGCGCGACGCCTGGGATTGGATCATGGAGCTCAACGTGCGCAGCACGATCGTGCCCACGCAGGCGGTCGTGCGGACGATGATCGAACGCGGCGAAGGCGGAGCCGTCCTCAACATCTCGTCGGTCCGCGCGAACCTCGGCATCAACGCCGGCTATTCGGCCTATGTCGCGGCCAAGGGCGCCATCAGCTCGCTGACGCGCCAGTGGGCGACGGAGTGGGCGAAACACGGGATCAGGGTCAACGCCATCATGCCGACGTTCGTGGACACGCCACAGGTCGCCACGCTGCTCGAGGACCCGGTGTTCAAAGCGGGGATCGTGGGCCGCATCCCGCTCGGCCGTGTCGGGGAGACCGACGACATCGTCGGCCCGGCGATCTTCCTCTGCTCGGCTGCCGCGTCGTTCGTGACCGGGCAGGTCCTGGGCATCGACGGTGGCCTGACGGCCACGCAATAGTCACCGACCACAGGAGCCTCGGCCATGCCTGATCTCGGCCTCGAGAACGTCACGCCGAATATCTTCACGACGACCAAGCTGCGCGGCTGCAACCCGAGCTTCGTCGTCACGTCGGATGGCGTGGTCGTCATCGACACGCCGCAGCTCCCGACGCGCGCGGTCGCCATGCGCGCCGAGGCCGAGTCGCATGGACCCCTGCGCTACCTCATCAACACCGAGCACCACGTCGACCACATCTTCGGCAACTACTGGTTCAAGGGCGTGCCGGTCGTCAACCATCAGGGCCTGTACGACAACTTCATGGACCCGAGGGCGGCGCTCGACCCGTTCGCCTATGCGCTCGAAGCGATCCCGACCGACGATCCGGAAGCGACCGCCATCGTGCCTGACCGCGAGACGTACTACGCCGACCCGAACAAGGGCACCATCGTCTTCACCGGCGACCTGACGCTCCGCGTCGGCGACCACACCTTCCATTGCCTGCATACGCCAGGGCACACACCGGGCCAGCTCGCCGTCCACGTGCCCGAGGAGCGCGCCGTGTTCACCGGCGACACCATCTTCAGTGGCTGCCAGACGTGGCTGATGACGTCGAACGTCGACCAGTGGATCGAGGCGCTCGAGCGCATCCGGCAGCTCGACGTCGACCACCTCATCCCCGGCCATGGCCCGGTCTCGACGCTCGACGTCGTCCGGACGCAGCGGGCGGTCTTGCTGGCCTGGAAGTCGGCCGTGGCGGACGCGGTGGCCAAGGGCTGGACACGCGACGAGACCATCGCCCGCGTCCGGTTCGATGACGCCTTCGGGCCGGTCGACGTCGGACAGGGCTACATGATGGATCACATCCAGAACAACAACGCCGGCTCACTCTGGGACAAGCTCACCGCGCTTGGGTACGCGAAGGGTCGGTAGCGGATCCTGGGCCACGCCGCGTGGGCGTTCCGGGCGGAGGACGACCGTCGCGCTCATGGGCTAGCGTTGCCGTGTGAGCCATGAAGCCGAAGACCTGAACCGGCGCCTGCTCCGAGCGCGTGACGCCATGGATCGTGCCTACGCAGAGCCACTCGACGTACGGGCCGTGGCCGCGGTCGCTCATGTCTCCGAGGCGCATTTCATTCGCACATTCCGCGCCGTCTTCGGGGAGACGCCGCACCATTACCTCCAGCGCCGGCGCGTCGAGCGTTCGATGTTCCTGCTGCGCGAGACCGACCGGAGTGTCACCGACGTGTGCCTGGACGTCGGGTTCTCAAGCCTGGGGACATTCAGCCGCACGTTTCGAGAGATCGTCGGTGAGTCGCCCTCGAGCTACCGCGTCGGCCACGACCCGATGATCGCGCCCAACTGCGTCCAGATGATGGCCATGCGGCCCCTCGGCATGGCCCGCTCGACGGTGACAGAACCGCACCCGGGTTCGGCTCATACGGTGAACAAGGCCGCGACAGCGCAACTCGCGGCGGCGATCGATTGAGCAGTTTTGGAGAAGCCCCGGCACGGGCTGCGGCCTAGGATCAGTCTCATGCCGTTCAACACGCTTGGGAGAAGCACGCGATGATCACCAACCTCAACGTCGCCTCGATCTACGTCCTGGACAAGGACGAGGCGCTCGATTTCTATGTCAACAAGCTCGGCCTCGAGAAGGGCAACGACATCAAGCAGGGCGGCTACCGCTGGCTGACCGTCCGAGTGCCCGGCGAGCGGGCGACCGAGATCTCGCTCGAGCAGCCTGGCCCGCCGCTGCACGATGAGGCGACTGCCGCGCAGCTCCGAGAGCTGATCACCAAGGGCGCCCTGGGCGGGCTCGTCTTCATCACGGACGACGCCGTGGGCCTGTACGAAACCCTCAAGGCACGGGGCGTGACCGACTTCACCCAGGAGCCGACCGAGCACTTCTACGGCACCGACATGGGTATCCGCGATCCCTTCGGCAATCCCATCCGGCTACTCCAGCAGGGCAAGGTCGCGAAGCGCGCGACGGCCTGACCGAACCAGCGCTAGAACCGAGAACAGAAGGAGCCAATCATGCCCACGACCGGCACCTCGAAGAAGAAGACCAGCACCCGCGACTCCAAGACCATGTGGACCGATGAGGAGCGCGCCGCCGCGCAGGCGGCCGTCAAGGAGCGACAGGCCGCCTCCGGCCGCAGCCCAGCCGACGAGCGCGCGGCCGGTCTCCAGGACCTCAAGGACAGCATCGCCAAGATGCCGTCGGACGACCGGGCCATGGCCGAACGCGTCCACGAGATCGTGTCCGCCGCCGTTCCAGCTCTGGCGCCAAAGACGTACTACGGCATGCCGGCCTACGCCACCGAAGGCAAGAACGGGAAGACCATCTGCTTCTTCAAGCCCAAGTCGAAGTTCAAGGTCCGGTACTCGACCGTCGGCTTCCAGCCCGACGCGCACCTCGACGAAGGCGACATGTGGGCGACTGAGTTCGCGGTCATCTCACTGACCCCTGCTGTCGAGAAGCGGATCGCTGAGCTCGTCAAGAAGGCCGCCAGCTGAACGCTCGGCAGGTGGCCGACTGGGGAGCAAGGACGATCTGGGGTCGCATGTCGAGCCGCCGTGGTGCGACTCGTCCTCGGGGGCGGATAGGCGTCGTCAGAACCTAGGCGCCGTCCCTCGTCCGGACGCGGCTCGAAGATCACGACCGCCGTCTGGCGCGAGCGTCGCGCAGCGTAGTCGTCGAGCCCCTGGTCGTAGTGCGCCCACCTGGCCCACAGGCGCTCGCGCTCCTCCCCGATCGCCGTCCGGGATCGGATCGCTCGAGGCCCATCGACGAGCTCGACGACGGCGTCGGGCCGGGCCTGGAGATTGAGCCACCAGGCGGGCTCCGGGTCGCCCCAGCCGTTCATCGCCATCGTCACGAGGTCGGGGCCATCCTCGAAGTAGCCGAGGATGGCGATGCGCTCGGTGCCGCTCCGCCGCCCGACCGTCCGCAGCCGCAGCATCCCCCATCGATCGGTGGTCGGTGGTCGCAGGCCGAGACGGCCGCCGGTTCCGCGGTAGATGGCCCGATGGAGCGCCCAGAAGAGCCGGATGAACCAGCGCGGTGGAAGGCGAGCCGCGTGCGGCCGATCAGTCGTCACCCCGCGATGGTATCGCCCGGAGCCGTCGACCTGAGTCATTCGAGTCGCAAGCCGACTGCCCTTGACCGTAGCGCTTGACAACCTCTCCATACAACCGTATGGTTGTATCCATGCAAGTCGCCCCACCCGACTTCGATCGCATGTTCGGCGCCCTGGCCGACGCCACCCGGCGCGACATCGTGCGCCGGGCGATCGGTGGCGAGGAGGGCGTGGCGGAGCTGGCCCAGCACTACCCCATGAGCTTCGCGGCCGTCCAGAAGCACGTCGCGATCCTCGAGCGGGCCGGCCTCGTCACCAAGGAGCGCACCGGGCGCCGGAAGGTCGTCCGGACGAACGTCGAGGGGCTGCGCATGGCGCGCCGCCTGCTCGACCAGTACGAGGAGCTGTGGCGAGGGCGGATCGAGCGCATGACCGAGCTCGTCAGCACGCTCGTCACCGAGGACACGAAGGAGGAAGACCGATGACCGTGACCGCCGTCCACAAGGACCCCGCCGCCCTGACCCTGACCCTCGACGCCGAGTTCGACGCCTCGCCCGACCGGGTCTGGCAGCTGTGGGCCGATCCGCGCCAGCTCGAGCGCTGGTGGGGCCCGCCGACCTACCCGGCGACGGTGACGTCGCACGACCTGCGATCGCGCGGTCGGGTCGAGTACCACATGACCGGTCCCGACCGGCGACCAGCCGCGCGGCTATTGGGACATCCTCGAGGCCGACCCGCCGCGTCGGCTCGTCTTCCGCGACGGCTTCGCCAACGCCGACGGCACGCCGAACACCGACATGCCGCGCAACGAGGTGCGTGTGCGGATCACCGAGCTCGGCGGCGGACGAACGCAGATGTCCATCGAGAGCGTCTTCTCCGATGCCGCGGCGATGGAGCAGATCCTGGCCATGGGCATGGAGCAGGGCCTGACCGAGGCGGTCGGCCAGATCGACGCCATCCTCGCCGAGGACACCGTCGGGGCGACGACCGACCGCTGAGGCCGCGCGACCGCCGGCCACCGAGCAACCCATCGACGAGCTCACGCAGCCCGACCAGGAGGCGCACCATGACGACGACGACGACGATCGAAGTGACCACGCACACGCTCGACGTCCCGGGCGCCACGCTGACCTACGACGTCCGAGCCAACGACGCCAGCACCGAGCCGATCCTGCTGATGATCGGGACACCGATGGGCGCCGCTGGCTTCACCACCCTGGCCGGCCACTTCACCGACCGCACGGTGGTCACCTACGACCCGCGCGGGTCCGAGCGCAGCGTCCTGGCCGATCCGGCTGCCCCGATCAACGCCCGACATCCACGCCGACGACGTGCATCGGATCATCGAGGCCATCGGCGGCGGGCCGGTGGACTGCTTCGCCAGCAGCGGCGGCGCGGTCAACTCCCTCGCCCTCGTCGCGAAGCATCCCGACGACGTGCTGACGCTCGTCGCCCACGAGCCGCCGCTCGCCTCCATCGTGCCGGATCGCGAGTACGCGCTGGCCGCCTGCCAGGCGGTCCACGAGGCGTATATGCAGCGTGGCGCGGGCGCCGGCATGGCTGCGCTTCATCGGCGTGGTCAGCCATGAGCGGTCCGTTCACGCCGGAGTTCCTGGCCCAGCCGCTGCCCGACCCGGCGATGTTCGGCATGCCGGCCGAGGACGACGGCTCCCGGAACGACCCGATGCTCGGCCAGACCATCCTGACCATCCCGGCCTACGAGCCCGACTTCGACGCCCTGCGGGCCGCCTCGACGCGCATCGTCATGGCCGCCGGTGAGGCGTCGACGGGCACGCTCGCGAACCGCGGCGCCTTCGCCGTCGCCGAGCGACTGGGCACGGAGCCGGCCATCTTCCCCGGCGGTCACGATGGCTTCCTGGGTGGCGAGTACGGCCAGACCGGTGAGCCCGACGCCTTCGCCGCCAAGCTGCGCGAGGTGCTCAGCGCGAGCGCCTGACGAGCCTGAGGCTCTTCACGGGTTCTCCTCGGGAACCCGTCAGGACGTGGCTGGGACCTCCGAGAGCCGGTCGTCCTGCCAGGCGTAGCTCCAGACGTCGATCTCCGGCGGCTCGATCGCCAGCGTCGTGAGCGTGGTGCAGATCTGGCTTCGGTGGTCAGATCCCATGGTGGATCGCCTGTGCGAGTCGGATGCCCATCGGCGCATGGCTCTCGGAGCCATCCTCGCGGTGGCGCACGACGACGACGTCGGGATCGAGATCGCCAGCCAGGAGCGAGGCCCAGGCGGCTCCGTTCTCGGTCATCGCGGTCCGCAGCTCCCCGAGGTCCATCTGGTCCTCATCGATGAAGGGCACGCGCCCGTCGGTCAGGAGGTTCAGGTACCCCGAGTCGGCACCGACGAGGTGGCGCATCGTCGACAGGATCGAGCCGTACGTTCCGGTCACCTCGCTGGCCAGCTGCTCGGGGCTGAGCGACGACGCAGGTATCGATCAGCTGCTCGGTCGCCCAGACGTGATGCGCGAAGGCGTCTTCGAGGAGGGATCTGGTCATCGGCGTCACGGTACCATCCCGCCCCGCATGGTCGGGAGACTCATGCGATCGCGTGACCTGCAGTGGCTGGTCGCCCAGCGGACTCCGCCCAGCGGAGGACCCGCAGCGCCTTGAGCGTGATCCATCGACTCGGCTGATCTTCGGCCTCCCCGAGGTCGACGAGAAGGTCTTCGTGATGGGCATGGTCGAGCGCCCATCGGCCGTCGGCGTCGCGCTTCGACTCGACGATGTCGATCGCCTCGGCCGTCCGCTCGTCGGGACCAACGCCCGCGTCCCGCAGGTGGTCGAGCGCGCGGAGCGGGTCGTAATGCCAGCCGTTCGGGAACGCCAGGTACAGCCAGCGCGGCTGCGCGAGCTCGCCGGTCGACAGGCGACGCAGGAGGCGCCGCTCGAGGAGGTACTCCTGCCCGCGGATGCGTGCCGCGGTCACGTCGGCGTTCGCACCCGTCGCTCGCTCGAACTCGAGCAGGCCCTCGAGCACGTTGATGGTGGACTCGAACGATCCGCGGATCGAGCCGCGCTCCTGCTCGCAGTTCCAGCCGCCGTCGGCCATCTGGTCGGTCAGCAGTCGATCGACGATGCTACGGACGTCCTCGCCGAAGTACGCCCCGATGGCGACGGCCTGGCCGTTGATGCACGGCTCGACCTCGCCACCGAAGTACGGCAGGTCGTCGTACTCCCACTTGGCGTTGGCGCGGACGAGGGCCACGGCATGGCGAGCCTGCGGGCTGGCCGGGTCGAGGCCGAACTGACGCAGAAGCTGGAGCGCCACGGTCGTCGACGACCACTCGGGGAAGTAGGCGCCGCCGCCCCACACCCCGTTCGCCGGCTGGAGCGCCAGGATCTGCGCGCCCCAGCCCTCGGTCGCGACCTTCGCGCGCTCGGCGGCGACCTCGTCCTCGGGAGCGTCGGTCAGGTCGCGCATGACCTGCCAGCGGATCGCCGGATCGGAGTCGAGCAGCCAGTCGATGACGGTCATGTCGGTCCTTTCGGTAGCTGCGTTCGTCGTCGACCATCCTCCGCCACATACGTGACGCCGGGTGGCAGGAATCTCGGTCGCCGGGACGGCATTACGAATCGAACAGCCGCCACTGCCCCTCCGAGATCACTTCTGCGACCCCATCGACCACCTTGATCGCGGTCTCGTCGTCGATCGCGTAGCCGGGCCTGGTCAGGCCGGCCGCCCACCGCTCCGAATCGGCCATGGTGTTCTCCGGCAGATCGGGGTTGTCGAGGTGCGGGAAGATCTCGAAGTCGACGACGCCCAGCCCTTCGCCCCCGACAGGTCGGGTCCACGAAGCGAAGACGTCCCCGACCGAGGGCGACATGACCAGGCTCCCGGCGCTGAGTCCCACGTACACCAGGTCGAGCGACGGAAGGAGCTCCGCCAGCCCGGAGTCGCGCATCCACCGGTCGAGGTAGATCGTGTCGCCGCCGTTCACGAGCAGGACGTCGGCCTCTTCGACCGCGGGGAGCCAGACGGTTCGCGCGATGCTGGGCAGCGCCGTGAGCTCGAGCATGCCGACGGCCTTCCAGCCGAGCTCGGTCATCGGGGTCTCCGGCTGCTCGCCGGCGATGTAGCTCCACGCGAGCTGCGGGCCGTCCCGGAGCGGCCAGCTTGCGGTGGAGTTGACGAGGGCGGTGCACTCCTCGATCGGCTTGCCAAGGAGCTCCAGCAGGGCGGCTCGAATGGTCGGGTTCGTGACCCCCGCGGAGGTGAGAAGGAGTTTCAACGCGCGTCTCCATGCACTGGTGGCGCAAGGCTACCGTGGGCGGGTCTGCCGGCGCAGGACATGCCGGTCGCGTCGCAAAGCGCTCGGAATGTCGCTCGACGAGCCACCGAGCAGGTCAACGGCGGCTGACGGCCGCGGCTGTGCGAGCCTTCTGGATATCGCGAGGTTAGCGCGGCTCGATCGTCACCCGCCTTCCGGCACGCGTTCATAGAGCACGTGATCCACCGAGCGACCGTCGATCTCACCGTGTCCAGCGATGGTCCTGATCCGCCGGAATCCGCTTCGCTCTGCGACACGCTGCGACGGTTCGTTGTCGGGCTCCGTGTAAAGGCGCAGGCACCGGATCCCGAGGTCTTCGATCGCCCAGTCCGAGATGAGCCGCACGGCCCTCGTGGCCAGTCCGCGTCCTCGTGCTCGCGGCAGCAACCAGTAGCCGATCGATCCGGTGGTCGTGTCGCTGGTCGAACGGTTCATCCATACGTGTCCGACGCAGGCCAGATCCTGCTCGCAGATCGAGAACGTCGGCGACCCGTCAGCCCAGCGGGTTCGGTTCAAGGCGAGGACGTCTACTGCCGACGAAACGGGCTGACCGAACCAACGTACGACGTCGGGATCGTGGAGCCCGAGATCGATCGCGGCCAGGTCGCCCTCGTCTGGCGGCCTCAGGATGACGACACCGTCGGTCAGCGGCGGGCTGGGGGGACGCAGGGTCACTCACGGACCCTAGGCGAGCAGCGGGGCCGAGACAAGAGCCGACCTCTGCGTGCCGGGGTCAGCGGTGCCGGCGGTACTGTAGCTCGACGATCCCGCTGCTGGAGGCCGTGCTCGAGACCAGGTCGAGACTGTAGGACTTGGGGATGCCGTCGAACAGCCGGGTGCCCTCGCCCGCAACGTATGGGAACAAGCTCAGCTGGAGCTCGTCGATCAGGTCGAGCCGCACCAGCGACCGCCAACGGCCGACGCCGCCCCAGACCACGATGTAGCCGTCGCCGGCCTGGTGACCGCAGGCTTGATCATCGCCCGGGCCTGGCCGCTGCTTCGATGCCGTAGGTGCGCATGGCAGTCGCTCCCATGATGTCATCGCGCTCCGTCGCCGATAGCGACGCGACCAGCCGAGCGGTGGCGTCGACGACCTCGCTGTAGGTCGACACGAGGCGGCAGACGGGCCAATCGCTTCCGAACATGAGGCGCGCGGGCCCGAACGCCTCGATGGCGATCTCGATGGCGGGGCGAATCTCCGTCTCGCTCCAGCCGGGTCCCGCTGCTGTGTCGAGTCCGGAGATCTTGGCTACGACGTTGGGCCTGGCGGCGGCCTCACGGAGCTGGTCGCGCCAGCGTGCCCAGCCGTCGGCTCGGATTGGTGGCTTCGCCAGGTGGTCGATGACGAAGGTCAAGCTCGGGTGTCTGTCGGCGACGATAGGCACGAGCCCGAGGTGGTCTGGGAAGACGGCCACGACGTCGAAGGTCAGGCCGCGATGGGCGAGGATCCGAAGCCCAGCCGCGACATCGTCGCGCAGCAGCCACTCGGGGTCGCGCTCGTGGTGGATGAGGTGACGGACGCCCCGGAGTCGCGGATCGGGGCGCGCGTCCAAAGCCTGCGTCGTGGATCGAATGTCGGTCAGCGGCACCCAACCGACGACCGCGGCGACGAACCCATGGCGATCGGCGGTGGCCAGCATCGCGTCGGTGTCGTCCAGCGTGTCCACGGTCTGGACGAGCACCGTTGCATCGATCCCTGAGGCGACTAGCTCGGGCTGCAGGTCGTTGGCCGTGAAGGTCCGGTAGATCGGCCCGTCCGCCGGCGTCGGCCAGGCATACCGGTCGCTCTCGATGTCCCAGAAGTGCTGGTGCGCATCGATCCGGACCGGCTCTGCGAGCCGACCGCCTGCAGGGCCACTCATCCTCTGCCGTGCCGACGAAACGGGACCCCGGCGGGCACGGGTTCGGAGTGCCCTATGCCACTCGGACGGCGCTCGCCGGGCGCTTGGCGGAACCAGGCCTCGGTCGTCGCGACGTGCACGAGCGCGGCCGACTCTGCCCGACCCGGATCGTGCGCGGCCAGCGCGTCGAGGATGTCCTGGTGCTGGGCCACCGTGCGCGGGCCGGCACCCTCCTCGGCGATACCCCGCCACGCTCTGGCCCGGATGGTGCGGCTGGAGATGGCGTTGAGCATGGAGGCCAGGGTCTCGTTTCCCGACGCGGCGGCCACGAGCCGGTGGAAGTCCGCGTCGTGCTGGATGCGGTCGGCTTCGGAGCCGGCATCGCGCATGCGCTGCAGGCAGCCCCCTAGCGCCTCGAGGGTCCCTGCGTCGATCCGCTCGGCGGCCAGGGCGGTTGCGGCCGGCTCCAGGATGCGTCGGACGCCGATGAGCTCGAGGGAGAAGCCCGCCTGCATGAGCTCGACGGCCGCCCCGATGCCCTCCAGCAGGAGCTCCGGCCGGAGGCTCGTGACGTACGTCCCGTCGCCCCGACGCACGTCGAGAACGCGCGCCGTGACGAGCGCGCGAACGGCCTCCCGGACCGTGTTGCGCGAGGCCCCGAGCTGGGTCGCGAGCTCCGCCTCAGGGGGCAGGCGCATGCCCGGCACCAGGTCCCCTGACGCGATCATCTCGCGCATCCTGGCGATCGCGGCTTCGGTGAGCGGGGCACCCACGTCCGTGTCCTCATGACATAGGGTCGTCGACGTCCGACTGAAGATACCGCGAGAACCTCGCGAAAGAATACCACTAGACATCCGATGTATGGAGGCGATATCGTGCCACCAGAGCCGTCTGGACCCAGACAAACCGGCTGAGACACCCGACGATTTGACGTCGACCCGGAGGGACTACGTGGAGGAGTCGACCGGCGTGCCACGACAGGCGCCGTTGCCGACCGCGCCCCTGGACCATCCCGAGCAGGAGCGCCCCGAGCGGGCCGCGAGCGCGGGCCGCGGTGCGGCCCAGCGCGACCGCGGGCTCGAGCTGGGGCTCCGGCTCCTGCGCATCGGGCCGCTCCTCATCCTCCTCGCCCTGGTCGTGATCCTCTCGCTCCTATCGCCGTTCTTCTTCTCCACCCGGAACCTCGGCAACGTCCTGGCCGCGACCGCGGCCATCGCGGTGCTGTCGATGGGCCAGCTGCTGGTCATCCTGACCCGGGGCATCGACCTCTCCGTCGGCTCCACGCTGGCCCTGGCCTCGGTGGTCGGTGCCCTGGTCTTCACGAACATCGACTCGGGCCTGGTCGTCATCACGGCCATGCTCGCGACGGGGCTCCTCGTCGGAGCCGTCAACGGCGTGGTCTACGTCAAGGGCCGCCTGCCGCACCCGTTCATCATCACGCTGGCGATGCTGAGCATCGCGCGCGGCCTCGCCCTGTGGCTCTCGGGCGGACAGCCGATCCGCGGCATGCCCGAGATCGTCGACGTCATCGGCGGCGGCATCGATCGGCTGGCTCCCGTGTCTCGCGATCCTCGTCCTGGGCATCGCCTTCCTCGTCTTCATCCTCACCACGCGCATCGTCTGGGGCCGCTGGATCTACTCGGTCGGCGGCAACCCGGAGGCGGCGCGCCGGACGGGCATCCCGGTCAACAAGGTGCTCATCTCGGTCTACGTGCTGAGCGGGCTGATGGCCGGCATCGCCGGCGATCATCACGGCCGGGCGGCTGAACGCCGGCTCGCCGACCTTCGGCGAGCTGGCCGAGCTCGACTCGATCGCGGCCGTGGTCATCGGCGGCGCGAGCTTCCTCGGCGGACGGGGCACCGTCGTGCAACGCGCTCGTCGGGGCGCTGATGATCGGGGTCATCCGCAACGGCATGAACCTGCTCGCCGTCGACGCGTTCTTCCAGCTCATCGTCATCGGCGTGGTCATCGTCCTCGCCGTCGAGGCGGACGTCCTGCGTGGCTACCTCGAGGGGCGTTTCCGGGTCGCTCCAGGCGGCGCGGGCATGACCGTCGTCGAGCGACCGCGCCCGGCGATCGCCGTCCGCGGGGCGACCAAGCGCTTCGGCGCGGTCCTGGCGCTCGAGAACGTGGACCTCGAGGTCCACGCGGGCGAGGTCCTCGCCCTGCTCGGCGACAACGGCGCCGGCAAGTCGACGCTCATCAAGTGCATCAGCGGCGTCCACCGGCTCGACGACGGGCGTCATCGAGATGGACGGCCGCCCCGATCGCCATCCACTCGCCGGCCAGGCGCGCGCCCTGGGCATCGAGACGGTCTACCAGGACCTCGCGCTCTTCGACAACCTTGGGCCGGCGGCCAACTTCTACGCCGGACGCGAGCTGGCCGAGCCCAGGCTGGCTGCCGCTCGGGCTGCGCTTCCTGCGACCGCAGCGGCGATGGCCCGCAAGACGACCGAGCTGCTCGACCGGCTCCAGGTCGGCCTGCCGGACATGTCCAACCAAGTCGGCCTGCTGTCGGGCGGCCAGCGCCAGGCCGTCGCGGTCGCGCGCGCCGCCGCGTTCGCTTCCAACGTCGTCATCCTCGACGAGCCGACGGCGGCGCTCGGCGTCCGCGAATCACGGCAGCGTCCTCGACCTCATCACCCGACTCCGCGAGTCCGACTTCGCGGTGATCGTCATCTCCCACGCGCTCGACCACGTCATGGACATCGCGGACCGGGCGGTCGTCCTGCGACGGGGCCGGAAGGTCGGAGAGGCGATCCCGACCCGCGAGAACCAGCCAGCGGATCGTGTCACTGATCGTCGGAGGTGAAGGGTGAGTCGATGAGCCGCATCCTCGGGCGACGTGAGGGTCGCCCGGTCCCATCGAACAGCCCGATGCCATGCATCGGTCCAGTCGAGGAGAGAGAGGACACATGTCGAAGCGGACAGCCGGTCTGCTACTCGCGATCGGCCTCATCGTGGGCGCTTGCTCGAGCCCGGGTTCGAGCTCAGCCCCGAGCGCAGCCGCGCCGAGCACCAGCGCGGCGGCGCCGAGCGAGGGCGCGGCAGGCGACAAGGTCAAGATCGGGTTCATCACCAAGTTCCCGGTCGACTTCTACGACCTCATGGTCGACGCGGCCAAGACCTGGGCCAAGGATCATCCGGACGTCGAGATCGTCTTCGCCCAGGGCAAGAGCGGCACCGACGATGAAGGCGAGATCGCGGCCATCGAGTCGATGATCACGCAGGGCGTGAACGCGATCGCGATCACCCCCACCAGCCCGAACGTCCAGGCCGCGCTCGACAAGGCGACCGCGGCCGGGATCAAGGTCATCCTCATCGACAACGACATCCCCGACTGGACGGGCAAGACGTCGGTCGTGGCGACCGACAACCTCGCCGGCGGCAAGCTCGCGGGTGCGTGGCTGAAGGACAACCTGCCCGCCGGCGCCAAGCTGGGCGTGCTCAAGGGTCGGCTCGGCAACCCGTCGCTCGAGGACCGGGTGACAGGCATGCTCGACTTCGCTCGGCGACCGCGGCCACCGTCGTCGGCGGCAGCCCGGCTACCGACTGCGACCAGACCAAGGGCCTGGACGCGACCACGGACATGCTGACCGCGAACCCTGACCTGACCGCGATCTACGCGGCCTGCGGCCCGCCCGCGATCGGGCGCTCTGACCGCCATCAAGAACGCCGGCATCGCGCCGGGCAAGATCATCGTCGTCGGCTTCGACGCTTCGAGTGACGAGGTCGCCGCGATCCTCGCCGGGGAGCAGGCCGCCTCAGTGGCCCAGTTCCCGGCCAAGATGGGCACGCTCGGCATCGAGACCGCCTACAAGGCGGCCAAGGGCGAGAGCGTCGAGGCGAACGTCGACACGGGCACCGAGATGGTGACCAAGGACAACGCCGCCGACTTCAAGTAGGCCACCTCCTCCGGTTCGGGGTGTCCGGGACTCCTCCACGGGCACCCCGAACCCATCCCGCGCACGTGACCGAGCTGGAGCCGCTGCCCGTGCCCATCACCATCACCGAAGTCGTGACCATCGACGTCCGGTTCCCCACGTCCGACTCACTCGACGGGTCGGATGCCCTGAACGAGCGGCCGGACTACTCCGCCGCGTACGTGATCCTGAGGACGGACGATCCAGACGGGCTCGAAGGGCACGGGCTGACCTTCACGACGGGCCGCGGGAACGAGCTCTGCGTAGCCGCCGTGCAGGCCTTGCGACCCAAGGTCGTCGGCCGGACGCTGGACGCGATCGTCGCGGACTTCGCGGCATTCTGGTACGAGCTCGTCGGTGATGGCCAGCTGCGCTGGGTGGGGCCCGAGAAGGGGGTCATCCATCTCGCCACGGCGGCCCTCGTCAACGCCATCTGGGACCTGTACGCCAAGTCCGAGGGCAAGCCGCTCTGGAAGCTGCTCGTCGACATGACGCCCGAGGAGCTCGTGCGCGTCGTCCCGTTCCGTTACATCACCGATGCCTTGACGCCCGATGAGGCGCTCGACATCCTCAGACGCCAGGTGCCCGGCGCGGGCGGCCCGTGAGGCCGAGATGCGCGCCCAGGGCTATCCCGCCTACACGACCTCGACGGGCTGGCTGGGCTATCCCGACGACAAAGTCCGTCGTCTGTGTCGTGAGGGTGTAGCCGCGGGCTGGCGGTACTTCAAGATCAAGGTGGGGGTGGACCTGGCCGCCGACATGCGCCGGGTGGGCATCGTGCGCGATGAGATCGGCGACGATCGGGTCCTGATGGTCGACGCCAACCAGGCCTGGGACGTGGATCAGGCCATCGCCTGGATGCAAGCGCTCGCGCCTTCACGGCCGTGGTGGATCGAGGAGCCGACGAGTCCCGACGACATCCTCGGCCACGCCCGGATCGCCAGGGCGCTGGCGCCGCTGGGGATCCGCGTCGCGACGGGCGAGCACGCCCACAACCGGGTGATGTTCAAGCAGTTTCTCCAGGCCGGCGCGGTCGGCTTCTGCCAGGTCGACAGCTGCCGCCTTGGTGGCGTCAACGAGGTCATCGCCGTCCTGCTCATGGCCGCCAAATTCGGTGTCCCGGTCTGTCCGCACGCAGGCGGCGTCGGGCTCTGCGAGTATGTCCAGCACCTCGCGATGTTCGACTACATCGCCGTCAGCGGCTCGCTCGAGGACAGGGTCGTGGAATACGTGGATCACCTGCACGAGCACTTCGTCGGCGCCGGCGATCGTGCGCGACGGCCGGTACCTGGCCCCGACGGTGCCCGGCTACAGCATCACGATGCATCCGGAGTCGCTGGCGCGCTACGCGTTCCCGAACGGCGCGGCGTGGGCCCCGACGGCCGCGTCGGCGCGGGCACGATGAGCGGGCGGCTGGCCGACAAGGTCTGTCTGATCACGGGCGCCGGATCCGGGATCGGGCACGCGACGGCCAGGTTGTTCGCGGCCGAGGGCGGTCGTGTAGCGGCTGCCGACATCGACGGCGCCGCTGCCGCCGAGACCGTGCGGCTCATCGCCGATGAGGGCGGAGTCGCGGCGGACTACCGCGTCGACGTGACCGACCCAACCGACTGCGAGGCACTGGCCATGGCGGTCGTGGCCCGCTTCGGGGGCATCGACGTGCTCTTCAACAACGCGGGCATCGCCGGGGTCGGCGTGCTCCACGAGACCTCGGTCGAGCTCTGGGACCGCGTCATGGCGGTCAACGTCCGCGGCGTCTTCCTCGTGGCCAGGGCCGTACTCCCGACGATGATCTCGGCCGGCCGCGGGTCGATCATCAACATGTCCTCGACCATCGCCGAGATCGGCCTGGCCAACCGGGCCTCGTACGCCGCGTCCAAGGGCGCGGTCCTCTCGCTCACCCGCCAGATGCAGGCCGACTACGCCCAGCACGGCATCCGGGTCAACGCGCTCCTGCCTGGCACCATCCACACCCCGTTCGTCGATCGCTACCTCGCGGAGGCCTACGACGACCCCGTTGCGGGGCTCGAAACGCTCAAGAAGCGGCAGCTCACCGGGGACCTCGGACGGCCGGAGGATGTCGCCGCGGCAGCCCTCTACCTAGCTTCCGACGAATCGCGCTTCGTGCTCGGCTCCGGGCTCTTCGTCGACGGCGGGGTTCGCGGCGCGAAGTGACGGGCCGATGCGGCTCGCTGAGCCAGGCGGCGGGCGACGGCGAGCGCCTGGGGGTCGTGGCCGCGGACGGGTCGGTCGTGAACGTAGCGGATCTCCTCGGCGACGGCCCGTGGACGATGACGCGGCTGCTCGGTGCCGTGGACGAGACGCTGGGCGCCCTGCGGGTTGCCATGGACGCCGATGCACCCGCGCCGAGGTCTGATCCGACCGGGCTCCGGCTGCTGGCGCCAGTTCCGCGCCCGAGCAAGATCATCGCCGTCGGCCGGAACTACCGCGAGCATGCGGCGGAGGAGGGCCAGGCCGCGCCGGCCGACCCGATCATCTTCACGAAGTTTCCGAACGCGCTCGTCGGCGACGGCGCGGACATCGTCTGGCGCGCCGCAGACACGCGCCAGGTGGACTACGAGGCGGAGCTCGCGGTGATCGTCGGGCGGCAGGCGAAGGACGTCCCCGTAGAGCAGGCACTGGAGCACGTCCTTGGATACACCTGCTGCAATGACGTCTCGGCGCGCGACCTCCAGTTCGGGGACGGGCAGTGGGTCCGCGGCAAGAGCCTCGACACGTTCTGCCCGGTCGGGCCGTGGATCGTGACCACGGACGAGATCCCCGATCCGGGCGCGTTGCGCATCCGGTGCCTCGTCAACGGGGAGGTCGTACAGGACGCATCGACGGCGGCGATGGTCCACGGCGTGGCCGAGCTCATCGCCTTCTGTTCGCGGTTCATGACCCTCGAGCCGGGCGACGTCATCGCGACCGGGACGCCCGCCGGCGTAGGGGTCTTCCGTCAGCCCCCGCGGTTCCTTGGCGACGGCGACGAGGTCGTCGTCGAGATCGAGGGCATCGGGCGGCTCACGAACTGCTGCCGAGTCGTCGACGAGCGGCGATGACCAGCTATGCGCGAACGTCCCGGCAGCCGACATCCGACTCTACGCGCGGCCTGCGGCGACCTCGTCCGCGCGGTTCCGACCGGCGAGCTGGATGAGGTCCTCGTGCAGCTCGAACCAGATGCCGTGGTAGCTGTCGACGCGTGGTGAGGCGACGAACCGCTGGTCGCCCGCGAGCGCCTGGTCGAGCGCGCGACCGAGCCGGAGGCGGTAGTCGGCCAATCGCGGACAGCCCTGCTTCGTGCGGAGTCAGCCAGGAGACCGCGTCGCCGTGTAGCGCTGCGAGACGGTCCAGCACTGACCGGTCATAGGCGGCATCCGAGTGGTCGTTGAGGACCTGCGTCTCGACATCGCGAAGCTGCCAGGCCGTGACGGTGTCCTTCATCCGCTGATCGAGCGCGACGAAGGCGTCGAGCGCGGCATTGGCCTGATCGACGCCCCACGCCGCCTGCTCGGCTGCGCGCAGGCCCTCCGCCCGAGCGGTACCTGACTCGGTCAGCTTGTAAGCGCCGGCGATCGTCGCGACGAGGCCATCGAGGGCCAGCTGATCGACGATCGGCTGGACGACCTCCGGCGTCGAGAGGACGGCGTCGGCCAGGCCCTGAAGGGGAGCGAAGCCCTTGATGGCGATGGCTCGAAGGCAGTCATCGGGGCTCACCTTTCGGTCGCCGACGACGGAGGACGCTGGGGTCGGCCGCGTCGTCGGCTGTGGCGTCGTCTCCGATCGGGATCCCGAGCTCCTTCGCCCACGCCAGCAGGGTCTTGGCCTCGGGCACGACGTCGGTACTGCCCGGGATCGTCCCTTCGAAGACCTCGCCGGTGCTGCCGTCGATGGTGATGATGTCACCGCTGTTCAGGGTTCGATCGCCGATGTCGACCCGGCCGTCGTGGACCTCGATCGCAGCCGCCCCGACGACGGCCGGGATCCCCCAGCCACGGGCGACCACCGCGGCATGGCTCGCCAGGCCGCCACGGGAGGTCAGGATGCCGGCCGCCCGAGCCATCCCATGCACGTCGTCGGGCGAGGTCTCCGCTCGGACGAGGATGGCCGCCCTCCCCTCGTCGGCCGCCGCCTGGGCGGCCTCGGGGCTGGTCACGATCGGGCCGCTCGCCATCCCGGGCGACGCCGGCAGGCCGGTCGCCAGCGGCAGGAGGAGGCTGCTGCGGGCGCTCGTCGTCGTCGGTGGATGAGCGAGGAACGGGGCGACACGCTCGACCGCCTGCTCGCGCGAGAGCGGGAACGTCGCGTCGTCGGCCATGTCGACGGCGATCCGCAGGGCGGCCTGCGGGCTGCGCTTGCCGACCCGGCACTGGAGCATCCACAGCCGGCCTTCCTCGATCGTGAACTCGATGTCGCACAGGTCGGCGTAGTGCCGCTCCAGACGCGTGGCGTATTCGCGGAGCTCGGCGGCGACCGCAGGCAGACGCTCGTCCAGGACGGTGATCGGCTCGGTCTGGTGGGTGCCGGCGACGACGTCCTCGCCCTGGGCGTCGAACAGCACGTCGCCGTAGAGGGTCGGCTCGCCGGTCGCCGGGTTGCGCGTGAAGAGGACGCCGGTGGCCGAGGTCGGACCCCGGTTGCCGAAGACCATCGCCTGGACGGTCACCGCGGTGCCGAGGTCGTCGGGGATCCCCTCCTTCTGCCGATAGGCCTTGGCCCGATCGCTGTTCCAGGAGCGGAAGACGGCCTCGACCGCCAGCCGCAGCTGCTGCCATGGGTCATCCGGGACATCGAGCGCCGACGATCGACCGAAAGCTCGCCTCGAGGCGCTCACGACAGCTTCGGGCGAAGGTCTCGCTGCCCGAAGCTGCGCGCCAGACCCGGCCGCCGTCGCGTCGTTCAGGCCGAGGTTCAGGATGGTGTCCATCATGCCGGGCATCGAGACCGGCGCTCCGGATCGGACGCTGACGAGGAGCGGGTCCGCTGGATCGCCGAAGCGGCGTCCGACCTTCGCCTCGACCTCACGCCATCAGGGCACGCAGCTCGTCGTCGAGCCCGGCCGGCCAGCCACTGGCCAGGAACGTCCGGCACGTCTCGGTGGTGATGACGAAGCCCGGTGGCACCGGCAGGCCGAGCTCGCGCGCCATGACCGCGAGGTTGGCCGCCTTGCCGCCGACGAGCGCCATGGCCTCCTCGAGCGAAGAGGCGGGCACGGCGTCGAGCGCGTAGGCGTGGGTCATCGGGCCGGCGCGGGCTCCGCGGGCGCAGCGGGGTCGGAGTCGGGCGGCGCGGACGCCTCGTTGAGCGCGCGCCAGACCCGCTCGGGCGTCAAGCGGCAGGTCCCGGATCACGACGCCGGTCGCATCGCGGACGGCGGCAGCGACGGCCGGCGCGACACACAGCAGTGCGCCCTCGCTCATGCCCTTCGAGCCATACGGACCCGGGCCGTCCTCGTTCTCGACGATGTCGCTCTCCATGCGCAGCGGCAGGTCCATGCTGGTCGGGATCCGGTAGTCGATCGCGCCGAGGTTCCGGATACGACCCGTGTCGTCGAGGATGTAGTGCTCCATCAGCGTGTGGCCGAGGCCCATGATCGCGGCGCCCTCGTCCTGGCCGCGGACCTGCATCGGGTTCATGGCCTTGCCGACGTCGGAGACGGTGACGTGGCGGGCGATGGTGACGTCGCCGGTGGCACGATCGACCTCGACCTCGACCGCGGTGCAGTTGAACTCGAAGAAGGCGGCCGTGCCACCGAGGGGGTGGTCCGGATCAGCTTCCTTGCGCATCTCGCCGACGCCGATGACCTCACCGCCGAGCCGACCGAGCCCCCGGATCAGGACGTCCCGCAGGGGCCAGACGCGCTCGCCGATGCGGACCTCGCCACGGTCGACGATGACGTCCGCCTCATCGACCGACTCGAGCCGCGCCGCCATCGATCGGATCCTGGCCTGGACCTGGCGGCAGCCGTCGAGGACCGCGTTGCCCATGAGCACGGACGAGCGGCTGGCCGAGGTCTGCTGGTCGTAGGGCACGACCGCGGTGTCGCCCATCACGACCGTCACCCAGTCGATCGGGGCGCCGAGCTCCTGGGCGGCGATCTGGGCGAAGATCGTGCGCGCGCCCTGGCCCATGTCGGACGTGCCGGCGTAGACGATGACGCTGCCGTCGGCCAGCAGCCGCACCGTGGAATACGAGAGCCCGGTCGTCGGCCCCGACTTCAGCCCGACCGCCAGCCCTCGACCCCGACCGGGCGCCGGCGGGTCGCCCCAGCCGATCAGCTCGGCGGCACGCTCGACGGTCCGCGCCCAGTCCCCGTCGGCCGGCGTGTCGCCGGGGATGAAGGGGTCGCCCGGCTTGGCGAGGTTCTGCAGCCGGAGCGCGACGGGATCGATGCCCAGGACTCGGGCGGCCTCGTCCATGTTCGACTCGACCGCCCAGATCTGCTGTGGGTTGCCGAAGCCACGCATGGCCGTCGAGGGCATCGGTGTGGGAGAGGACGCTGCGGGCCACGATCCGGACCGCTTGCGCGACGTACGGGCCGTTCGCGGTGTAGGAGCCCTTGGCGACCGTGCGGTCGGCGATGTCGGCGTAGGCGCCGATGAGGTAGTTCGCCTCGATGTCGCGGAACAGCAGGCGGCCATCCGACTGGAAGCCGGACCGGACGCGGATCTCCGACGCGCCCCGCCGGACGGCCTGGAAGGTCTCCTCGAGCGTCAGGACCAGGCGCACGGGCCGGCCCGTTCGGAGGGCCATGAAGGCGACCAGCGGCTCGTACTTGGCGTGCTGCTTGCCACCGAAGCCGCCACCCGGGTCGGGCGCGAAGATGCGGACCTTGGCCAGCGGCAGGTCGAGCAGCCTGGCGATGACCCGCTGCAGCCAGTTCGGGTGCTGGATCGAGCTCCAGACCGCGATGCCATCGCCGTCCGGGGCGGCCATGAAGCCGTGCGGCTCGATGGCGAACTGGGTGACCATGGGGAAGGCGTACGTTCCTTCGACGACGACGTCCGCCTCGACCGCATCGACGTCGCCCCAGCCGTAGTGGTGCAGCCGGAGGATGTTCGTGGTCGCCAGCGGGTCACCGGGTCGGAGCGCCGGATCCTGGACGAGCGGCGCGGCTGGATCGAGGGCCGCGGCGACCGTGAAGACGGCCGGCAGCTCCTCGTACTCGACCCGGACGAGCCGAGCCGCCTCCTCGGCCGCGTCCTTCGTCTCCGCCGCGACGGCGGCGACCGGCTCACCGTGGTACTTCGTCTCGCCGGAGGCCAGGATCGGCCGATCGACGAACTGCGGTCCGAACCTGGGCATCGGCTGCGGCAGGTCGGCGGCGGTCATCACGAGTCGGACGCCCGGGACGGCCAGGGCGGCGCTCGTGTCGATGGCGACGATCCGAGCCCGGGCACAGTCGAGGCTGACGAGCTTGACGTGGAGGACGTCTTCGAGGTGGATGTCGGCGACGTAGGCCTGGCGGCCGGTGACCCGATCGAGGCCGCCGACGCGGGCGGGCGAGTCGCCGATGCGCTGGTCGCTCATGGGTTCGTGGCCCTGGGCCCGGAGGCGCCGCGACCGTCACCCGCGGCCGCGGATCCGGCTGGCCCGACTTCGGCCGCCAGCAGCACCGCCTCGATGATCTGCTCGTAGCCGGCGCAGCGGCAGAGGTTGCCGGCCAGGCCCTCCTCGACCTCGGCGCGCGACGGTTGGGGGACGTCGGCCAACAGGGCCTTCGCCGCGAGCAGCTGGCCTGGGATGCAGAAGCCGCATTGCGCGGCGCCCGTGTCGAGGAACGCCTGCTGGAGCGGATGGAGCCGGTCGCCGGTGGCCAGGCCCTCGACGGTCGTCACCGTCGTGCCGTCGGCCTCGACCCCGAGCATGAGGCAGGAGTCGACGGCGACGTCGTCGACCAGGACCGTGCAGGCGCCGCACTCCCCGACCAGGCAGCACTCCTTGGTCCCGGTCAGCCCGAGGTCGTCGCGCAGGACGTCGAGGAGCGTGTGGTGTGGCGCGACCTCGATCGACCGGCCGCGCCCGTTGACGGTCAGCTCGATGCGCTGGCGCGTCATGACTCCCGCGCCGATGCTCTGGCCAGGCGCTCGATAGCCGTCCCGACCGCCCGGAGCCCGAGCACGCGCAGCATCGCCAGGCGGTACTCGGGGCTGGCGCGCATCGAGGTTGCCGACGGGCTGGCATCGACGAAGAGGCCTTCGAGGCGCTGCATCTTGACGGCGTCGGGCGCTGCGGGATCGGCAAGCAAGCCGGTCTCGTCGGAAACCAGGATCGGCCGCGGGCCGAGGCTGCCGTATGCCAGTCGAGTCACCCCATCCATCGTCACCGCGCAGGCCAGCGTGACCGACGCCAGGTCGTGGCCGCGTCGCCGGGTTCGTCCGGACGTGGACGGAGCCACGCGGCTCGACCGGGCGTGGCAGCTCGACGGCAGTGACCAGCTCGCCGCGAGCCAGGGTCGTGACCCCGGAGCGGACGAAGGCATCGTCGATCGGGATCCGCCGCGTCCCGGCCGGCCCGGTCACGACCACGATCGCACCGTAGACCAGGAGCGCCGGCGCCGTGTCCGCGGCCGGTGAGGCGTTGCAGATGTTGCCGGCGAGCGTGGCCCGGTTCCGGATCTGGACCGAGCCGACGACCGCGGCCGCCTCGGCCAGCGCCTGGAAGTCGCGCCGGATCCGCTGGTCGGCGGCGATGTCCGTCATCGTCGTCCGCGCCCCGATGGTCAGACCGCCATCGTCCTCGCGGATGTCATCGTCCAGCTCGGCGATCCGTTTGACGTCGACCACGATCCGCGGCTGGATCGATCCGTCGCGCAGCCGGATGATCATGTCGGTGCCGCCGGCGAGCAAGCGCGCATCGGGCCCGTGCTCCGAGAGCAAGGCGACCGCAGCGGGGAGCGTGGTCGGTCGCTCGTACGCGAATGGCCGCATGACGGTGCGCTATCGCTCGCGATCCATCTCAGAGGACCCGATCGACTTCGTCGAGGAGCACCTGCGGGGTGGCCGCCCGGACGAAGAAGTAGGGCCGCTCGGCGAAGCGCCGCTACGAAGTCCGCCCGCGCCGCCCGGAGCGCGTCGGTGTCGACGACCGGCATCGGCAGGCCCGGCGCCAGGAGCTCGTTGGTGAGGAAGTAGTTCTGGAGCGAGTGGAACGTCTGGAACTGCCGCTCGAATGGGATCATCGCCGCGCACGAGGGGTCGAAGTTGCCGTCGATGGCCGGCACGACGACGACGTCCACGTTGGTCGGATCCGCGTGGATCTCCCAGCTCGGCATGGCGCCGAAGAACTTGTCGACGCCGCGTTCCGGTGCAGCCTTGTCGGCCCGCTCGGTGCCCTCGGTGCGCTTCTTGAGGAAGGGCGCCTTGGAGCCCATGACCGCCACGCCCGACTCGTCGATGACCGTCGTCTCTGTCGAGACCAGCTGCGCCCCGCGACGGCAGGCCTCGATCTGGCCCATCGACTTGCCGTGGTTCGACTCGCCGCCCAGGAAGAGGACCGTCCTGTCTCGGTAACGGACGGCCGACGCGTGGAATGGGTGGAGCCCGACGGCCTCCATGCGCAGCGCCAGCATCGTGACCACGACCTTCTGGATCGGACCGGCCGGCCACGGTCCGCTGAAGGTCATACGCCGACCGTCGTAGTCGATGGCCTTCTCGGCGTCCTGTCGCCAGACGATGTCGGGCTCGGCGAGGGTCACCGCGGGCTCGATGCGGACGTCGGCGAGGCGGTACTGGAGAAACGTCATGTCGTCGAGCACGTGGTCGACGGGATCAGGGCCGTAGACGTCGATCCGCAGCCTGGCCGGGCCAGCGGCAAGCTCCTCGGACAGCTGGAGGTCGGAGCTCACGACCATATCGTCGGCTCAGCTCCCGATCGTGGAGGGCGAACCCGCGGCCGTCGGAGATGCTGCGGCCGCCGCGTCACGGAGGATCTCCACCCGCCCGGCCGTGCCGTCGATCCGGATCCGGTCGCCGGTCGCGATGCGCTGGGTGGCGACGGAGGTGCCGATCACGGCTGGGATGCCGAACTCTCGCGAGAGCACGGCCGGATGCGACGTCAGGCCGCCGGTGTCCGTCACGAGGCCGGCGATCTTCGTGAACAGGACGACCCAGGCCGGGTTCGTCATCTGGCAGACGAGGATGTCGCCCTCACGCACCTCGTCGAACTCGTCGACCGTGCGCACGACGCGCGCGATGCCCTCGAGGATGCCGGGCGACGCCCCGATGCCGGTGATCAGGCGCATGTCGTCCGATTGCGTCTGATGGAACCGCTCGGGGTAGCCCCAGTTGACAAGGTACGGGAACGCCAGCTGCGACGGGGTGCAGGTACCGATCCAGTCGCGCGGCGTGACCTGCATCTGCGCCTCCCGCTCACGCCGGCGCGCCGCCACGAGGTCGCGGGCGGCGATCGCCTCGGCGCTGCCGATGAGCGCTCGCAGCTCGTTGTAGCGCAGGAACATGACGTCATCGGGCTGGTCGAGCCGCCCGAGATCGACCAGCTTCTGGCCACACGCGATCAGGACGAGGCGCATGTGCGCGTTGGCGCCCTGGTCGATGTAGAAGTGGTGGTCGGGCGTCAGCGGCGCCATGCGCAGGTTGACCGCGTTGGCGACTTCCATCTCTTCGAGCGCGTCGTCGGTCAGGCCCTCGAGGATCTCGCGCGATGCGGCCTCGATGTCATGGCGCATCGCCTCGAGCGTGCTCGGGAAGTCGTAATCGGTGGCGAGGTAGCCACGCACGAGCTCGAGGACCGGCTCCATCTGCTCGCGGACGGTGGGGTAGATGAACTCGTGGCTCCAGACGGCGTGCCAGCCGAACTCGCGCTGGTACGGCTCGATCCGCTTGGCGATGAAGCGCCGACCGCGTTCGCTCGCCTGCAGGGCCCCCAGGATCTCCGTCGTGTCCTCGGACGTGAAGGCAGCCCGCAGCTCGGCGTCGTCGCGGACCTCGTTCTTCATCTGCCAGAGCGCCTCGATCGAGTCCCAGTTGCGGTCCGAGGCCGAGTTCTGGAGGCGTCCCAGGAGCGTCTCGTCGACGCTGCCGCGCGTCTTCTCCATGACCGCCCGCAGCTTCAGCGTCGCCGACAGCTGCGCGAAGTTGAGCATCCAGTGGATCTTCCAGTGGCGGTCGTGGACGTCGATGGCGTCCTCGAGCAGGCAGGCGACGTCAGCCAGGTCCATCTGCTCGACCAGGTCGAGACGAGCCTCGAGGAAGGCGAAGTTGCGCTCCATCTCGGGCCGCAATCGGTCGCGCCACCAGTCCGCGAAGTCGCGGCCATAGACGGGCAGGACGACATCGAGGTAGGCGCCCATCGTCGACGCGAAGGCCGCGTCGCGTGGCACCCGGGCGCCGTAGCGGCCGCTGTACTCGGTGGCGTCGATGCGCAGCTCGGGATCCGCCGGGATGGCCGTCGTGTAGACGTAGCCGTTGACGCTCTTGGCCAGCCAGTCGACCGCGAAGGGGGTCCCGAAGCGGCGGAACATGTGGTCGCAGCTCAGCCACCAGCCGCCGATGTCGAAGAACATCGGGCTGACCGGGTTCGGGATGTGCAGGTCGTCGTAGACCCAGAAGAAGCCCTTCTCGACCTCGGCGTCCCAGCTCACCGGGAAGGCGGCATCCCCGAGGAACTGGCCGAGGATCTCCTCTGTGCCTGCCACGACTGGTCCTCCGAGGGTGTCACCTGGATCCGGCGGCGCGAGCTGGTCGGTCATCGATCATCGATGAGGATACCGACTCGCCCGGCGCGCCGATGCATCGCACGTTCGGGGTGATCGCCCTGCGGCGCCCCGACACGTTGGCTGGGACCGAATGGCGCCGTGCCCAGCGTGTGCAAGCTCGGATCCCCATCTACCCGCAGCTGCGGGTATATGGAAGGCCTCGGTGACCTTCGGGCGGGATTGCGAGAGCTCGGCCACGCTCAGCCGCGCTAGGTTCTGGCTCGGCGATGGCCCGCGAGCCTGCTAACACCCGCCAAGAGGGTAGGTGGCGAAGGGCCTCGAGCCGTGCAACGCGCGTTGCCCGCGGCGCTCGAGCCGTCGCTCAGGCCTTGGCGGCAGCCTCGGCGCGCGCCTTCTCCCAGTCCTTCCTGAACTGGACGATGCCCGACGTCGTGAGCGGGTGGTGGACCATCTGCTGGAGGACCTTGAAGGGCAGCGTGGCGACGTGCGCACCGGCCAGCGCGGCCTCGGTCATGTGGCGCGGATGGCGGATCGACGCGGCCAGCACCTCGGTGTCGAGCCCGTGCATCTCGACGATGCCGACCAGCTCGCGGATGACCTCCATGCCGTCCTGGTTGATGTCGTCGAGCCGCCCGACGAAGGGCGACAGGAGGGAGGCGCCGGCCTTGGCCGCCAGCAGCCCCTGGTTGGCCGAGAAGATGAGCGTGCAGTTGGTCTTGATGCCTTCCTCGGCGAAGCGCGAGATGGCCTCGAGGCCGGTCTCGCTCATCGGCACCTTGACCACGATGTTCGGCGCCAGCCTCGAGAAGTGGCGGCCCTCGGTGAGCATGCCCTCGACGTCCTCGGCGATGACCTCGGCGCTGACGGGACCTGGCGTGATGCGGCAGATCTCCTCGAGGATCGACTCGTAGCTGCCGCCGACCTTGGCGTAGAGCGTGGGGTTGGTCGTCACGCCGTCGAGGACGCCCCAGCGCGCAGCGATCCGGATCTCCTCGATGTCGGCGGTGTCCAGGAAGATCTTCACGGGACGGCTCCTTCGCGGGCGGTCATGGCGACGAGGGCGACGGTCGGGCGACGATGGAGATGCTCAGCGCCGGCGCCCCGGGATTCTACGCTGCCTGACTGCGGCGACCCGAGGCCGACCCCCCTCGACCCACGGCCGACCCGCGGCCGACCCTCAGAACCGGTCGGCGAGCGCGCGGACCAGGGCGGTGACCGGACCGATGGCCGCGGCCGCGAGGACGGCCAGCACGGCCGTCGCCACGTAGCCGCGCAACCGTTCACCGCGGCGCAGCAGCAGCCAGGGCAGTGCCGCGCCAAGCACGATCTCCACGGCCAGAAGGATCGCGCCCGGATCCGTGCCCAGCTGATCGATGTGGACGAGCCGTCCGGCCCCGAAGACCAGCCCCTCAGCGATGAGGGCCGCTGCCAGGATGCCGACGCCGATCGCCCGCGGCCAGCCCTGCGCCGTAGCGCCAGACCGAGCCTGCGCCGCCCAGCAGCGGACCGGCCAGCAGGGCCACCGCACCCCAGACGGTCGCCGCGTGCGAGGCGCCGATGACCCGGAAGCCCTGCCCCAGCGCCGCGTTGAGCAGGTAGTAGGCGGCGACGGCGCTGAGCAACCCGATCAGCCCGCGCAGCACGCCGGTCGGGATGGTCCGGGCCGAGGCACCGAGGATGAAGGCGATGCCGAGCCAGGCACCGATGGCGTTGGCGGGGATGAGCAGGCTGTACGGCCAGCTCAGCTGATCGGAGATCCAGGCGGCACCGCCGAGCGCGGCACCGACGCCGATGGAGGTGCCGAAGCCGCTGATCGCGCGGCTGACGACCCCCGGTCGAACGGTCAGGTCAGGCGCTGGGGACGGACTCGACGACACCAGGCGCCGCGGCTTGGGCGACCGACGCTGGGGCTGTGGCCTCGCTGACCGCCGCCGTGCTGGCCGAGGCGCCTGACGAGGTCCGGGCGCCGGCC
Source organism: uncultured Chloroflexia bacterium (assembly GCA_963777975.1). Taxonomy (GTDB): domain Bacteria; phylum Chloroflexota; class Limnocylindria; order Limnocylindrales; family CSP1-4; genus CSP1-4. Next base: position 368,791 of record CAVZSO010000003.1, read on the forward strand.
GAGGTCGAGATGCAGGCCGCCACGAAGCCATCGAAGAGCGGGTGCGGGCGGTCCGGCCGCGAGCGGAACTCGGGGTGGAACTGGCTGGCCACGTACCACGGGTGGTCGCGCAGCTCGACGATCTCGACCAGCCGGCCGTCGGGCGATTGGCCGGAGAGCACCATGCCCGCCGCCTCGAGCGCGTCGCGATAGCGGTTGTTGACCTCGAAGCGATGCCGATGGCGCTCGTAGATGACCTCGGCCCCGTAGGCCGTGGCGGCCTTGGAGCCGGGCGTCAGCTTGGCGGGATAGAGGCCCAGGCGCATGGTGCCGCCCTTCTCCTCCATGTCGCGCTGGTCGGGCATGAAGTCGATGACCGGGTCGTTGGTGAAGAGGTCGAACTCGGTCGAGTTGGCGCCCGCCGCGCCGGTCAGGTCGCGGGCGACCTCGATGACACCGCACTGCAGCCCGAGGCACAGCCCGAGGTACGGGATGCGGTGCTCGCGGGCGTAGCGCGCGGCGAGGACCTTGCCCTCGATGCCCCGGTGCCCGAAGCCCCCGGGCACCAGGACGCCGGCGGCGCCGGTCAGTCGGGACTCGACGTTCTCGGGCGTCAGCGCCTCCGAGTCGACCCAGCGCACGCGGATGTTGCGATCGAGCGCCCAGCCGGCATGGCGAAGCGCTTCGGTCACCGAGAGGTAGGCGTCGGGCAGCTCGATGTACTTGCCGACGAGGGCGACCTCGAGCTCCGGCTTGGGGCGCTTGATGCGATCGACCATGGCGCGCCAGGCCGTCAGGTCGGCGGGGCCGGCGTCGAGGCCAAGGTCGCGCACGACGAGCTCGCCGAGGCCCTGCGCCTCCAGCAGGAGCGGCACCTCGTAGATCGTCTCGGCCGTCTCGGCCGTGATGACGGCCTCCGCGGGCACGTCGGTGAAGAGCGAGATCTTGTCGCGGATCTCGTCGGGCACCGGGGAGTCGGAGCGGAGCACGATGACGTCGGGCTGGATGCCGATGCCGCGCAGCTCCTTGACCGAGTGCTGGGTCGGCTTGGTCTTCAGCTCGCCGGTCGCCGCCAGCGCCGGCAGCAGCGTGACGTGGATGTACAGGACGTTGGTCCGGCCGACGTCCTTGCGCATCTGGCGGATGGCCTCGAGGAAGGGCAGCGACTCGATGTCGCCGACGGTGCCGCCGACCTCGACGATGACGACGTCCGCGCGGCCGTCCCGGGCGACGCGCTGGATGCGCTCCTTGATCTCGTTGGTGATGTGCGGGATGACCTGGACGGTGCCGCCGAGGTAGTCGCCACGGCGCTCCTTGGCGATGACCGCCTGGTAGATGCGACCGGTCGTGACGTTGCTGAGCTGGGTCAGGTTCTCGTCGATGAAGCGCTCGTAGTGACCCAGGTCGAGGTCCGTCTCGGCGCCGTCGTCGGTCACGAAGACCTCGCCGTGCTGGTAGGGCGACATCGTCCCGGGGTCGACGTTGATGTACGGATCGAGCTTCAGGATGCTGACCGTCAGGCCGCGACTCTTGAGCAGGCGCCCGATGCTGGCGGCGGTGATGCCTTTGCCCAGAGAGGAGGTCACGCCTCCGGTCACAAAGACATACTTCGCCATGGGTCAGGTCCTCCGGGGTTTTTCGAATGTTACCGGAAGACGCAACCCGGCGCAGGTCGGCCCGCGATGGTGCTAGGGCGCCAAGCTCGTGCGCACGATCTGGGCACCGTCGCGATCCGCGACGTAGAGCCGATCGCCGGCGATCAGGAGACCGAGCGGGTTGATGATCTGCCGATCGAGCTCGAAGGTCGTGATCGTGCCGCTCGGGTCGATCCGCCGTACCCATCCGCAATGCTGGGCGCAGTGCTCCAGGACGTAGATGCTGCCGTCCGGTCCGATGCCGACATCCGCCGGGTACAGAGGACGCGGCCGCGGCCGGCCCACCCCGGCGCGCGCGGCCGTACCGGCAAGGCACGTCGTCGAGCACGATCGCCGGCGCGGCTCGCGCAGGGATCGCAGACGCCGGCACCCGGCGTGACGACGCGATGAGCGCCCGGTCTTCAGGCTTGAGGTGGGCCAGGGCGTTGCGCAGGTCGATGTCGTCAGCGCGCGTGGCAGGGTCACCAGGGGTGGCGGCCGCTCGGTCCTGCGCGACCGCGATCTCGAGCACCCGACCCCGACGCCGACGCCGTGCCAGCTGTCGGGCCTCGTTGACGGCGATCGAGATGAGCCACGGTCGCAGCCGCTCGGGGTCGCGGACCGTGTCCATCTTTCGCCAGGCGATCGGCCAGGCCGACTGGACGGCCTCCTCGGCGAGTTCGGCGTCACCGCCCGTGACCACGAAACAGACGCTGCTCATGTCGGCGTGATAGGCGTCCACGATGCGCGCGAAGGCGACCTCGTCGCCGCTCGCGGCAGGCGCATCACCCCTGCAGAGGTCTCGGTCCCGCTGCTGGTCATGGTCACCATCGCCCGATAGATGCACGAGACGGCCGGAGTAATTCATCGAGCGCCGTCTGGCGGGATGATGACCCTCGGCACCCGTCCCCGGTGCGGTCGCAGACTCCGTTGCCGGCGACCGTGCTGATCGTCCCGTCGAGCTCGATGGCACGCAGCCTGCAGTCGCGGAAGTCCGTGACGAGGACTGCAGACCGCGCGCGAGTGCGGTGGCGAGGTGGATTCGAACGCACCACCGATCCGACCATCGAGAGCGACCCGGCCGCTGCGCAGCACGATCGAACGATCGTCGGCCCAGCCCAGCAGGCCTCCCTCCGACGTCAGCTCCCGCCATCCGCGGTCGGCGTCCCAGAGCCTGACGACACCTGCGCCCTCGGCAGCGATGTGGGTCCCGTCCGGCGAAACGAAGAGCCGACTGCAGTCCTCAGCAACCCGCCGGCAGCTCGGTCGTCCTGCCGGTCGCCGTGTCCGAACGGAGCACCGTGCCGGGGCCCTGCGTGGTGTACGCCACGGCGCGGGCATCGAGCGTCGGACGGCGGATCCGTAGAGCGCCGAGCCATCGGGCGCCCAGGCGAGGTCGCTGGTGAACTCGTGAGCCCGGTCCGGGAATGGCGTCGAGACCCATCGTCGGCCGCCACCACGATCGGATCGCCCAGCCGACCCCACCGAGATACCGGCCTCGTAGGCATCGCCCGGCCCTCCGGCGAGATGACATGGGGCCGCGCGCACCATCGACGTCGATCGACCACGGGATGTCCAGCTCGGCTAGGGCCGGACCGCCGTCGCCCGTATCGCCGACCGCGCCGGTGCCGGTGATCGTGCGTCCGTCGGAGCGCATACGTGTGCCGCGCCGTACCGGCGATCGTGCTGATCTCGCCGTGCGTATCCACCTTCCGGACGCGGTTCGTCCCGTCGTCCACGACGTACAGCGTCGCCATCCCCGCCGACGGCGACGTCGGAAGGGCTGAAGAGCTGCGCCTCGAGGCTGGGCCGCCGGCACCGCCAGTCAGCGTCCGGCGCCGACCCGACCGGTGCACGGTCAGCGTAGGCAGCGAATGCTGAGGTCAGTCGGGCTTCGAAGGCGGACTGGGCGGTGAGTGTCGGTCGGTCGTTCATCGTCGGTCGCCCTCCGGGGGCTCAAGGTCGTTGCGCAGGCGGTCGAGGAGTCGGGCGAGGCGGCTGCGCACGCCTGAGGCGGTCAGGCCGAGGTGGGATGCGATCTCGGTCGAGTCGAGTCCGGCCACGAAACGCAGGGCGAGGAGCGCCCGGTCGTCGGGCTGGAGCTCGCGCAGGACCCGCTCGAGGTCCACGACGGCGATGAACGCGGCGGATCGCCGCCGCCGTGCCGATCGCTGGCCTCGGTCAGGTCGACGACCGCCACCCGCCGCTGCCGGCGGAGGTGCTGGCGGGCCTCGTTGGCGGCGATGGCCACCAGCCATGCATGGACCTGCTCGGGCTGCCGAAGGCTCGACAGCCGACGCCAGGCGATGGTCCAGGCCGACTGGACGGCGTCACGGGTGGCCTCGACGTCGCCGCAGATGACGTACGCGACGCGCGCCATGGCGGCGTGGTGTTCCGCCACCAAGGTGGCGAACGCTGCTTCGGTCGCCGCCAGCTGCCAGGCGAACCGTGGCATCGATCGCGTGGACGTCCTGCACGGCGATGTCCGTCATGGAAGGTAGATGCTGAGACGCGGGTAGTGTCCCACGTCATTGCGGTCGTGAGCTGCCGCCGCCGACGCGGGCGTTCAGTACCGTCGTCAGGGCGTGGGGCGCATCCCGCGGGTCGGATGGTGTACAGGTTGGTCGCTTTCGTCGTGTCCTGGAAGGAGCCGAGCGGGTAGGTGTGAAGACGATGCGCTCGCCGTCGCGGCTCCAGTCCGGATAGGAAGCGAACAGCGCAGGATCGGTCAGGATGCGTGGTGCATCGGCCTCAGAGCCGTCCGCCTTCACGACGGCGATGGAGCTGCTCAGGATGTTCTCGTCGGTCGGTGGCACCGGGTACCGCATGACCGTGAAGCCGAGCTGCGTGCCGTCCGGAGACCAACGCGGACCGTCGTACTCGACGTACTCGGAATCGGCGACGGGCGGCACCGCGACGACACGCGTGGCACCGGTCACCAGGTCGACGACTTCGAGCGCCACCCGATCGTATGCCTCCCCGGCCTCCCGTGGGAAGCCCCGCTGGAACGCCAGGTGCCCGCCATCGGGCGACCAGGCCGGTGCGGCGACCCCTCCACATGGTCCGCCATCGCAGGTGACGACCTGCGCGATCCGTCCCGAGAGGCTGCCGTCGCTGGCCAGGGCCATGCCGACCGGGTGGTCAAGCTGTGCTGCTGTCGCGGGTCCGCCGTCGCCATCGCCGACCGGTCGTGCCGGAAGCCGGAGGTCACGAGCGCCACGGCCGCCGTCCGGCGCGGATGCGACGCCGGCGAGAGGTAACCACCGGTCGTGCCAGTGCCAGCCACGATCTCCGTGCGCGTGGACGACGCCGGCGTTCGAGCCCGGTGCGGCGACGGACCGGCGCGCACAGACCGGTGGCGACCGTCGAGGGAAGCCTGACGCCGTACAGGCGGCGGCCATGGCCGGCCGTCAGCGGCGAGGACGGCCGGCCGCCGGCACCAGGCGCGCCGACCGCCCTGGCGCCGCGCAGACAGCGAATCCGAGGCCGCAGTAAGAGGAGCACGGCTCGACGCCCCCTCGGCGCTCGCGGTCGGACGGCAGACCGATGCCGCAGACGACACGGTATCAGACGCGGAGCGAAGCTGCGACCGACAGGACGGAGGCTTGGTCCGAGGGTCGCTCAGGAAGGCTCGGCCTCGGGTTTGCCGATCGGTCTGCGCTCACGATCTCCGGCGCCGGCGCTCCGCTGTCCACGTACGAGGCGAAGGCCGCTTCGAGGCCGACATCCCGGCCGGCCCGCTCGGAGAGCAGCCACTTGTGCTCCAGCAGGTCGCAGTACGCCTGGAGCGCGTCGCGCCCCGGCCCGATGATGAGGGCCAGCCGGGCCAGGGCCGGGTCCAGGCGCTCGGCCCGCCAGCGGGCCGCTCCCTCCTCGCGGGAGACCGGCATCGCCCGACGACGAGGCCAGCCAGGCCCGGTACTCGCGCATGTCGTTGAGCAGCAGCCGCGCCTGACCCTCGAGCGCATTGATGCGCGCTCGACGCCGGAGCTCTCTCGTGTGGAAGTCCCGTTCGGAGACGACGACCCGCAGCCGAGCCTGGCCGTCGATGGACGGCCGCTCGGCATCGCCGCGCTCGGCGTCGCCACGCTCGATGTCGCTGCGCTCGACGTCGCCTGCGCTCGGTTCGAGCTCGATCTCCTCGACGGCGAAGCCGAGGTCGTTCAGGCGGCGGACCCTGGCTTCGATGGCGAAGGCGTCGCCGAAGGCGACCGTCTCGACGTGGAAGAGCTCCGCCCAGAGGTCCTCGTATCGACCACGAACGGCTGACGCGGCGGCGACCTGATCGTCCATCGCGTCCGTCCGACCCTGCGACGCGGCCAGGTCGGCCAGGCCGAAGGCCACGTTCTCGACGAGCACGTCGAGGTCGGCCACTCGTTGGCCGTCGGACAGCCGAGGATGGATCTCGCTGGTCTCGGCGTCCACGAGATGCGCCTGCAGGCGGTCGCCGTCGCGGCGCAGGAGCGTGTTGGCCAGGGAGCAGTCGCCCCAGTAGACGCCAGCGCGATGCAGGTCGACGAGGAGCGAGGCCATGGCATCGAGGAGCCGATCGCGATAGCCGCCGGAGATCAGCGGCAGGCGGCCCATCAGGCGCCGGTATTGCAGGGAGTGACGCAGGTAGGCGGTGGCCAGGATGGCGGTCGCATCGTCCGGCCGTTCCGCGATGCCGATGACGCGCACCGCCGGCAGGGCACGGACTTCCATCTCGCGCAGGACGTCGTACTCACGCCTGGCCACCTCGATGGGCTCCTCCTTGAGGGCCACGGTCTCACCATCGATGACGGCGAACCGAACAGGGTGACGAGACGGGCCGACGCCGAGTCGCCTGAAGACCGCCGACCCTTTCGGCCACCGTCCCAGCGGCGCGGCCCAGGGCAGGCCGAGCAGCGCCGGGCGTCGGTCGTCGCAGGCGGAGGTGGAGCGGCCGGTCGGCGCCAGGCGACCTGGTCATCCGCGCTCGCCCACGGGCACCGGCACCGAATGGCTCGGTCATCGGCGCTCGTCCACGGGGACCGGCACCGAACGTCCCGGGCCCCAGACTTCCGGCCCGCAGACGAACTCGCGTGGCGGTCGGCCATGGTCGGCATGCCACGCCTCGAGATCCGCCGCCTCGCTCGGCAGCGCACCGGACGAGAACGCGCCGACCAGCCAGTCCGTGATCTCCGAGAACGAGCCCCAGGCCGTGAACGGATGACCGACCTCCGCGCACCAGCGGGCCAGCGGCCCCTTGGCGAAGACGACGTCGGCGTGGTGGGCGGCATACCGATCGCTGGTGCCGTCGCCGATGAAGACGACGACCCGACCGCCCACCTGGTGAGCGCGGACGCGCTCGCGCTTGCAGGTGCCGCACACGAAGCAGGCCGGGTGGCCGAAGGGAAAGGTCATGCCCTCCGGGCCGGCCACGCGGTTCTCGTTGGTCGCGATCGGCAGGTCGGCCAGCGCCGGCGCGAGGCCGCCGCAGGTTCGACTCGACGTAGAAGCCGAGCCCGTCGCTGACGATCTCGATGGCTGCGCCGCGGGCTTCGACGGCAGCCACGAAGGCCGGGAAAGCCGGCGTCGTGCGGCAGTGCCGGCTGCCGCCGACCGCAGCAGATCCGCGTCGCGGGGCAGGACCGCCATGTCCCACTGCATCAGCTCGCGCGAACCGACGCGGCCGGCATCGTAGTCGGCGTCCTTGGCTGCGACCGTCGCGCGGTCGGCCACGAAGCGGTCCATCAGCGCGTCGCCGACGTCGACGCTCGAGATGGTGCCGTCGTAGTCGACCAGGAAGCTGACCGGTACCCCGTCGGCGGCGAAGATCGGCACGCTGCGGTGCGCGACTCATCTGAGATGGGCTCGCGCTGACGACGCCGTCGAAGGCACGGACCGCCAGCCGCCGGGCGTCGCCGCGGGCGATGAGGATGCCAAGGCCGATGACCAGGCCGCCGACCACCTGGCCGGGCAGGATCGGCTCCGACAGGAGCAGCGACGCCAGGACGAGCGTGATGAACGGCGTCAGGAACTGGTAGCTCGTGACGCGCGTGGGGCCGAGCACGCCGGACGCCGTGCAGGGTGACCACGTTGGCGACGGCGACCGAGACGATCGACGAGAAGAGGAGCAGCAGCCAGGCGCCGGGCGGCACGCTGGCGAAGTCGAAGCCGATGAGCGGGATGAGCCCGAATGGCGCCATGACGCACAGCCCGCCGACGATAGCCCACGAGGCCGTCTTGAGCGGTGAATGTCGCCGCAGCAGCGTGGCGCCAAAGGCCACGTAGGCCGCCCAGGCTGCCGCCGCCAGCAGGGTCATGGCCGGCCCGACGAGGCCCGCATCGAAGGCCAGCGCGCGGCCGGAGGCGACGACCACGACCACACCGAGCATCGAGACCGCGATGCCGATCACCTTCTCCCGGGTCAGCGTGTCGGTGCCGGCGATCGAGGCCAACAGCGCGGTGAGCACCGGCGTGGCCGCCACGATGAGCGCCGACTCCCCGGCGCCCGTCGAGCGCAGGGCGGTCGACCAGAGGACCTGGTACAACCCGAAGCCGAGGGCGCCCAGGAGCAGGATCGTGGCCAGGTCGCGACGCGGCATCAGCAGGCTGCCCTCGCGCACGCGCGTCGCGACCAGCAGGAAGCCGATCGGGATGCCGAATCGCAGGAAGGCCATCGAGACCGGCGGCAGGATGCCGACGAGGTACTTCATGGCCACGAAGTTGAAGCCCCAGAAGACGATGACGCCAAAGACCGCCGCCTCGGCGAGGCGACGGTCTCGAGCGGCGGCGGCCGACCGTGTCGGCCGCGTGGAGCTGGAGTGGCTCAGACCGCCTCCGCCTCCAGCTCAAGGGCCTCTTCGTCCGCCTCCTCGGTCAGCTTCAACCAGACGAAGAGCCCGGTCAGCACCAGGAGCGGCAGGACGACGAGGGTGGCCAGGGTGATGCCGAGCGCGGCAGCCACGATCTTGAGGGCTTTCATGGTTCGAACCTCCGTTGCTTGGGTCGGCGTCGGCGAGACCGACGAACCGACGGGGTCAGGTCGTTGCAGTCGCTGAATTCGGCCGTCGACGCGCTCGAGCGCTCGTCGCGCAGCGCCGGACCCTCCACCACCAGGCGGTCGATGTCGTCGCGCGTGAATTCGGCCAGCATGTGCTGGGAGCCGGTCTGGCTCGCGTGCAGCAGTCGGAGGACGAAGGCGCCGTCCTGCTCGAAGAAGAAGATGTCGCGCGGCTTCTGGCCGTCCATCCAGCGCCCGATGACGCGGAGCGCCTTCTCGTAGTGGCCCGCGGTCGCGTAGTCGGGCACCGGCGTGCCGGCGTTGCGGCGCGCAGCAGCCTCGTCCATGAAGCGCGCGATGTCGTCGTCGAAGAAGGTCAGCGTCTCCTTGTGCAGGTTGCCGACCGACTCTGCCCAGGCGCCGGCGTCGGCGGCGGTCACCGCCAGCCCCTGGACGACGAAGCCGTCCGGCACCTCGAGCAGCAGGATCTCGCGCATGCCGCGCTGGTCGAGGAAGGCGCCGATCGAGCGCAGGACCTCCTCGAAGTCCTGGCGCGGACTGCCTTCGTAGATGCGCATGCGGCCTCCCTCAGGAGCCGGTCGTCTGGTCGATGAGGCCCCGCTCCTTGGCCCGCGCCTCACTCCAGCGGAAGACGACCCAGGCAACGAGTGTAACGACGACCGTCGTGGCCAGCAAGGCGACCACGATCGTGCCGTGGTCGGGCGCGTTGGTGCCGGTCGCGCTGGTCCACAGCGAGCCCTGGCCACCGATGCCGGTGGGGGTCCCCGGGAAGGCTGCCTGACGCACGCCTTCGAGCCACCAGGTCAGCGGCACCAGCAGGCCGACGGCCTGGATGGGCATCGGCAGCACGGCCAGGGGGAAGACGGCGGCCACGACCAGGAAGAGCGCGCCGGCGACCGCCTCGGGGTACGACCAGGATTCCTGTCGCGTCTGGAGGCAGACGGCGGCCATCACGATGCCGAAGGCCACGATGGCCGTCATGCCGACGACCAGGCAGACCGCCAGGAGCGGCCAATCGACGCTCGTGAAGGCGAACGGGACGCCGAGGAAGAGGACGCCGACGGCGAGCACGATGACGGCACCCATGGCGCCGATGGCGATGCGCGCGACACCCCGCCCCATCAGCACGACCTTGAAGTCGCTGGGGCTGACGTAGATGTACTTGAGCATCCGGTAGCGCTCGCGATCGTCGAGCACCGACCACGCCAGGCCGGCCATGCCGCTCATCACGAAGGCCCATAGCGCGCTGCCGACGATGACGAAGCCGCGGGCCTGATCAGCGCCCGGCCCCGCGATGACGAGGAGCATGAAGACGAGGATCAGCGCGCTGGCGATCGGCTTGGCCACGGAGTAGATGAAGAAGAGCAGCGGGTCGGTCCAGTTGGCCTCCATCTGCCAGCCAAGCTTGGCCGCCGTGGTGAAGGCGCGGACGGTGTCGGCCAGGCCTCGGCCGTCGGCACGGCGCCGATCGAAGTCGAGCGGCGCGGCGGTCGTCGGCGCGACCGTGGTCGTCGTCATCGCCAGCGCGCCGAGAGCCGGCCCTGCTCGCGGGCGAGGCGCTCCAGGATGCGGAGCATCGCCCGGGCCAGCCACGTGAAGCCGACCGTCATGCCGATCAGGATGAGCGCCTCGACCTCGGGCGACGGCGTGCCGGTCGGCCCGATGGTGCCCGCGAAGGCGAGCTGGCGCATGGCGTCGAGCCCGACGGCGAGCGGGATGATGGCGATGGCGATGGCGCCCACGAAGCCCAGCTTGCCGACCGGGAAGTTGAGGCCGGAGACGAAGTAGACGGGCTCCTGCAGGAGCTGCGTGAGGTGCCAGGCCTCGCGGCCCCAGAGCACGAAGAGGCTGGCCAGCATCATGCCCAGGCCGTAGAGGGCGGTCAGCGTCAGGAAGAAGACGAGCAGCAGCAGAGCCCACTGGTCGACCGAGAAGGTCACCCCGTAGACGACGGTGCCCACGAAGAGGATGACCGACGCTCGAACCGAGCTCATGATCAGGCCGCCCAGGGCCATGCCAAGGAGCACGCTCATCATGTCGACCGGCGAGGCGAAGTAGAGCTCCAGGTTGCCCTGATCCTTCTCCCAGTACAGCTGCGCGGCCATCATCCAGATGATGTTCAGCCAGAAGGCGGCCATCGCCCCGCCGAGGACGACGAAGCCGATGTAGTCCTCCGGCGCCTGGATGGCGCGATAGACGAAGACGAACGCGGACATGGTCAGGAACGGGAGCGCGATCTCGAAGAACAGCCACGACGGCTCGCGAAGCAGCCCGAAGACGCGCGGGTACGCTCGACCACCGACCGAACGGAGGTTCGTCAGCAGCACGTGCCGCGAATCCCAGGCGGCGTCGGCCTGGGGCGTGCGCGGCGTCGATGGCGCCAGCACGCTCACCGCATGGCCTCGACTTCGACGGGCTCGCCTTCCCGGCCGGCGTGCGTGATCTCGTCCTGCTCCATCGACGGATCGCTGGGCGGCGTCGGGGGTCGATCGTCGGCGCTCTCATCCTCCTCGTCGAATCCGCGACCGACGAGCTCGACGAAGACGTCCTCGAGGCTGGGCTCCGACTTCTGGAGGGCGACGATGCGGGCGCCCAGGCCACCCAGGGCGCTGACCACGGTGCCCAGCGCGGCGTCGTCCTCGAGCGCGAGGTTGACCACGACGGTCTGGCGATCGGTGGCCGCGCCGGCGTCGGCGGCCGACGCGCCGACGGCATGGACGACGCCGGGCAGTCCGGCCAGGGCAGCTGGGCCCGCAGGCAGACGGTCGACCTCCAGCCGGAAGATCGACTCGCGCTGCACGCGGCGCTTGAGGTCGGCCGGCGAGCCGGAGGCGAGGATCCGCCCGTGGTCGACGATGGCGATGTCCTCGCACAGCTCGTCGGCCTCGGCCATGTAGTGGGTGGTCAGCAGGACCGTGCGGCCGGGCACGGCCGCTCGCCACTCGATGACCAGCTCGCGAACGGTCCGGGCCGCGGCGACGTCGAGGCCGAGCGTCGGCTCGTCGAGGAACAGGATCCAGGGGTCGTTGAGCAGGCCGCGGGCGAGGTTCATCTTCTGGCGCTGGCCGGTCGACAGCGCCGACACCTTCTGGGCCCTCTGCTCCTCGAGCCCGACCGCCTCGATCAGCTCGTCGACGCGCCGCCAGCCCTGCTTCTGGCCGAGGCCGTAGAACTGCGTGAACATCCAGAGCTGCTCGCGCACGGTCAGGATGCCGTAGCCCGACTGCTCGCCGCCGGCGACCATGTTCATGATCCGGCGGATCTTCTTGGCATCGGTGGCGACGTCGAAGCCGAAGACCTTGACCGTGCCCGTGGTCGGCATGAGCAGCGTGGTCATGATCTTGATGAGCGTCGTCTTGCCGGCGCCGTTGGGGCCGAGCAGGCCGAAGAACGTGCCCGGCTCGACGAGCAGGTCGACGCCGGCCAGCGCGGTCACGTCCTTCGGCTTGGCCGAATAGACGCGCGTGACCTCACGGACGTCGATGGCGGGGGCGACGATGGTGTCTGACACGGGCGTGGTGGACCTCGACCGGGATGATCGGACTCTCGAGCGGTGCGGCGTGAAGGCTCGGTCGGCGCGCATGGACGCCAGTGCGGAGCCTCGTCGGGACGGCAGGGCTCAAGGGTCGGGTCGGACGCGCTCGAGACCTCGTGATGGCGCGGCGCTCGCCGATCTCGATGACGCTCGTGGATGGTAGCACCTGCGTCATCCCTATGGAAGAGGTTCGTCTAACAGACGTTAGCCCGATGCCGCCATGGCCACCGCGATGCGAGCGCCGATCGTGGCGTCGTGCTCGATGAGGGCGAGGTTCGCGACCACGGAACGGCCGTCCGTCAGCTCGGCGACGCGGGCCAGGATCCAGGGCGTGGCTGCCGGACCGCGGATGCCGGCCGGCATCAGCCTCCCCGATCGCCCGCGCGATGGCGGCCTCCGCCTCGTCCCGCGGCAGGGCGGCCGCTTCGGGCACCGGGACGGTCACCAACAGCCCCGTGCCAAGGCCCAGATCCCAGTGGCGGATGGCGAGCGCCGCGGCCTCCTCGGCCGAGTCGACGCGGATGTGTACGGGGATGCCGCTCGAGCGCGCGAAGAACCCGGGCACCTCATCGCTGCCCAGGCCGATGACCGGCACACCGCGCGTCTCGAGCACCTCCAGCGTGCGGGGCACGTCGAGGATCGACTTCGGGCCGGCACAGACGACCAGGACCGGCGTCCGAGCCAGCTCGTCAAGGTCGGCCGAGATGTCGAGGCTCGACTCGCCGCCGCGGTGGACGCCGCCGATGCCGCCGGTGGCGAAGACGCGGATGCCGACGCGGTCCGCCGCGATCATGGTCGCGCTGACGGTCGTACCGGCCCAGGCGCCAGACGCGAGGGTGGCCGCCAGGTTGTGGCGCGACGCCTTGGCTACCTCGCCGGCTGCTGCCAGCGCCTCGATCTCGTCGTTGCTCAGCCCGACGACGAGACGGCCGCCATGAACGGCGATCGTCGCCGGCACGGCTCCCTCGCGCCGCACGGCCGCTTCGGCGGCAAACGCCACCTCGACGTTGCGTGGCGACGGAAGGCCGTGCGAGATGAGCGTCGACTCGAGGGCCACGACCGGCAGCCCCGTTTCGAGGGCGTCGGTGACCTCCGGCGCGATGCGCAACATGGCGAGCGCGCTGGCGGAGGCGACGGGGTCCATCGCGGCTAGCGTACCCGGGCCTGCGGCCGTTACGCTGCCGTCGATGCCATCTCGCCCGGGCCGCCCGACCACGGCGCGGCCGCTCCTGCCGGTGACGCCCGAGATCGTCGATGCGCAGGTCGTGCTCGAGGAGCTGGACCTCTCGCCCGATGGCCGGACCGCGATCGTCGTGCGTCGGCGGACCCGAGGCCTCGAGTACGCGCGCGACCTGCTCCTGGTCGACCTCGACGGAGGACCAGTACGCCAGCTCCACGTTCCCCTCAAGGACCCGACCCACCCGCGCTGGTCTCCGGACGGACGATGGATCGCCATCCTGGCGACGGGGACGGGGCATGTCCCGCAGATCCACCTCTTCAGGCCTGGGTCGGGCGGGAGTGGAGCGGCGGGCGGGCGGGCGGGAACGCCAGCCCGCCACGGGAGCCACCGCCCGCGACCGCGTCAGCTGACGCGCGAAGCCCACGGCGTCTCCGGGCTCGCCTGGTCGCCGGACGGGACGCACATCGCCTTCTGGGGCTGGGCTGGCCCCGCACGCTTCGTCGAGGGCCAGACCCCGCGCGGGCAGCGGCCGACCGTTCGGCGCATCCGGCAGGCGTCCTTCCGCTGGAACGATGTCGGCTTCCTCGATCACTGGACCCAGCTGTCGGTCGTCGGGCTCCAGCGGGGCGCCGTGGCGGAGCGCCTGACGAGCGGCGACTTCGATGTCGTCGCGCCAGCCTGGGATGCCGATGGGCGATCGATCGTGTTCACGGCCGCGATCGGACCGGAGGCCGACCTCTACCCGGTCTTTCGCGTCTATCGGGTCGACGCGGCCGCATCGCCCCACGGGACCATCCAACCACCGGTCGAAGTGCTCGCCCTGGGCGACGGCGTGGCGGACACGGCGGCGCCCTCCCCTGACGGGCGCTGGCTGGCGGTCTCTGGCAGCGACACGCCGGGCGCACCGGACTGGTCGTGGCCGCATGTCTACCTGGCTCGATCGGACGGCGCCGGACACGCCATCCGGCTGGCACCGGAGGTCGATCTGCCCCACGGCTCGTGGCTCGACTGCGACCTCACCGGCTGGACCTCGTGGCAGCGTCCCGGCCCCTTCTTCACCACCGACGCCGACGGTCGGGCGGACGCGGTCGTGGCCATCCTCAGCGATCGCGGGCGAAGCCGACCGTGGCGCATGCCATTCGACCCCGAGACCGGCGTGCCAGGGCCGGGCGTCCCGCTGGCGAGCGGTGACAGCGTCTGCTACCAGATGGCGGTCGCCGGTGGGCGCGTGGCGGTCGTCGGTGCGCTCGGCGACCGGGCGATGGAGGTCATGGAGGCCCGGGGCGGTCGGTTCCACACGCGTTCGCGGGTCGGCTCGGCCTGGCAGCGTCGGTACCGGCCGACGCCGGGCCAGGTCATCGCCATCCCCGGTCCCGCCGGCGCCATCGAGACCTGGCTCTTCTCACCGCCAGACGCAGGCGACGCCGCCCTGCCCCTCGTCATCGACTTCCACGGTGGGCCGCTCGGCGCGTGGGGACCGGCGCCCTGGCTCGAGGTTCGGCTGCTGGTCGAGGCGGGCTTCCGCGTGGCGACGCCGAACATCCGCGGCGCCACCGGCTACGGCGCCGCGTGGGTGCAGGCGCACGAGGGCCGATGGGGCGAGGTCGATGACGATGACGCGATGGCCGTCCTCGACCACCTCGTGGCCATGGGTCTTGCGGACCCCGACAGGGTCGGGCTGATCGGGCTCTCGTACGGTGGCTACCTGGTCAACTGGCTCATCGGGGCCCATCCGGACCGCTTCGCGGCGGGTATCGCCGACGGCGGCGCGGCCGACCTGTGGGCGAGCTGGGCGCTCTCGGATTCCGGCCCGGACTTCCACCGACGGGCCGGCATGGCCGAGCCGTTGACGCCCGAGGGGGTGGCCCGCCTGTGGGAGCAGTCGCCGCTCCGACTGGCCGATCGCATCCGTGCGCCGCTGCTGATCCTGCAGGGCGAGGACGATCAACGCTGCCCACCGGGGGACAACCTCCAGCTCTTCCTGACGCTGCGGGCCCTTGGGCGGGAGGTGGAGCTGGCGCTCTATCCCGACAGCTCGCACACCTTCGCGGTCACCGGTCGTCCAGACCGGCGCAAGGACCGGCATCGCCGGATGCTCGAGTGGTTCGAGCGGTGGCTGCTGCGGGAGCCCGGCAACGGCTGAGGTCCACTCGCGGGCTCAGCTCCATCGATCCCGGCGATGCGTGCCGCGGAGCAACCGGCCGGCGGCACGATGGCCGCTCCTGGCGGCGGCGGTCAGCGTCTGGCCGTCGCGGCGGGCGTTCGGCTCGTCCGCAAGCCAACGGACGAGGAACCCGGCTGCGAACGCATCACCGGCACCGGTCGTGTCGCGCGCGACGATGGCCATGGTGGGCACCTCGATGACGGCGTCGCGGTGCAGGATCGTCGCTCCTTGGGCGCCATCCTTGACGACCACGATCGGCGCCAGCTCCAGCAGGACGGCATGGTCCCGGCCATCGAGGATGGCCTCGGCCTCGGCGATGGTGCCGAAGAGCAGGTCCGGCCCGACGGCGGCGATGCGGGACCGGGCCTCGCCCGGCCCGAGATCCAGGATCGGCTGCCGCGAGGCGAGGTCGACCGAGACGAGCGCTCCCGACGCGCGGGCCAGCTCGACGGCTCGACGGGATGCCGCGGCGAGAGGCTCGGTGTAGAGCGAGTAGCCCGGCAGGTGGAGCGCGACTCGCTGCTGTCCGGCGACACCGCCACGTCGCCGGAACCAGCCCGGGCGAAGATCGTCCGGCGCCAGCAGGTCAGCGGCGCCGCGATCGGTCACGAAGCTGCGTTCACCGTCGGCCTCGACGCGGACCACGATGCGCGCCGTCGGCGCGTTCCTGGTGACCAGGTGCGCTTCCACGCCCGCCTCGGCCAGGGCGGCCCCCAGCCGGCGGCCCCACTCGTCCCGCCCGACGGCGCCGATGAAGACCGCCTCCCCACCGCAGCGCGCGACCCAGCGGGCGGTGTTGGCGGCCGAGCCGCCCTGTCGGAAGGCGATGCTGCCGGCGCGATCGCTGCCGTGGGCGATGGGTCCGGAGGCCGTCACGACGACGTCGACGATGAGGTCGCCCAGGCTCACGATCCGCGGTCGGCGTCGGGCTTCGGCAGGTCGGATCCGAGGGTCCACGGGCGCCGACTATCATAGGCAGGTCCCCGTAGCCGGACACCCGTCCCCGCCCAGGAGTCGCCGCGTGACGCTGACCGCTCGAAGCCTCGAGCAGCTGTCGATCGACACCATCCGCACCCTCGCCATCGACGGGGTGCAACGGGCGAACAGCGGTCATCCGGGCGCCCCGATGGGGATGGCCCCGATGGCCTACGTCCTCTGGACCAGGGTCATGCGCCACGCGCCGACAGAGCCGAGCTGGCCCGATCGCGACCGCTTCGTGCTCTCGGCCGGGCATGCCTCGATGCTCCTCTACGCGATGCTCCACCTGACCGGCTACGACCTGACCATCGACGACCTGCAGCACTTCCGCCAGTGGGGCTCCCGGACGCCGGGCCACCCGGAGTGGGGCCTGACACCGGGCGTGGAAGCGACCACGGGTCCGCTCGGCCAGGGCTTCGCCAACGCCGTCGGGATGGCCATCGCCGAGCGTCGGCTGGCTGCCGAGTTCCAACGCGACGGCAGCTCGATCGTCGATCACCGGACATACGTGATCTGCTCCGACGGCGACATGCAGGAAGGCGTCACGTCGGAAGCCGCGAGCCTCGCCGGCCATCTCCGGCTGGGCAAGCTGATCGTCCTCTACGACGACAACGGCATCCAGCTCGACGGTCCGACGGCGATGGCCTTCAGCGAGGACGTGCCCGCCAGATTCGAGGCCTATGGCTGGCACACGCAGCGGGTCGGCGATGGCAACGACCTCGAGGCCATCGGCGACGCGATCGCCGCCGCCCAGGCCGACGATCGGCCGAGCCTCATCGCCGTCCGTACCCACATCGGGTTCGGGTCGCCGAACAAGCAGGACAGCCAGAAGGCGCATGGGGCGCCGCTCGGTGTCGACGAAGTCCGCCTGACCAAGGAAGCGTACGGCTGGGACCCGGACACCTCGTTCTTCGTGCCGGACGACGTGCGGCAGCACTTCGCGGCGGTGGCCGAGCGTGGCCAGGAGCTCGTCGCCGACTGGCGCCAACGCTTCTCAGCGCTGGCCGCGGCGGATCCGGCGGCCGCCGCGGAGTTCGAGCGACGCATCGCCGGACGCCGGCCGGATGGCTGGGCGGCCGGCTTGCCCGTCTACGGGCCGGACGACGAGATGGCCACGCGACAGGCCTCGCAGCAGACGCTGCAGGCCGTGGCTGCCGCGCTGCCGGAGCTGTTCGGCGGCTCCGCCGACCTCTCGGAGAGCAACTTGACCGATGTCAAGGGCGCCGGCGACTTCTCGGCCGCCGACGCTGGACGGAACCTGCGTTTCGGCGTCCGCGAGCACGCCATGGGAGCGATCGCCAACGGCATCGCGTACCACGGCGGCTTCCACACGTACGCGGGGACGTTCCTGAACTTCAGCGATTACATGCGCGGTGCTGTCCGCCTCGCTGCCTTGGCCGGGCTGCCGGTGACGTACGTCTGGACCCATGACTCCGTCGGGCTCGGCGAGGACGGGCCGACGCACGAACCGATCGAGCACTACGCCGCACTGCGGGCCATGCCGAACCTGTGGTTCGTGCGGCCCGGTGACCCCAACGAGACCGTGGCCGCCTGGCGGCTGGCGGTCGAGCGAGCCGACGGACCGGTGGCGCTCGCCTTGACGCGGCAGAAGGTGCCCGTCCTGCCAGGTACGGCGGAGCTGGCGACTGATGGCCTTCGCCGTGGTGGCTATGTCCTGGCCGATGCCGAGGACGCACCCGGCGTCATCGCGCAGCCCGATCTCATCCTCATCGCGACCGGCTCCGAGCTGTCGCTGGCCGTCGCCGCTCGGGCGACGCTCGAGGCCGAGGGCATCCGCACCCGCGTCGTCTCGATGCCCTGCTGGGAGCGCTTCGCGGCGCAGCCGGCACCATATCGCGAGGCGGTCCTGCCGCCGAGCTGCGCCAAACGCGTGAGCATCGAGGCCGGCGTCTCGCAGGGCTGGGACCGCTGGGTCGGGCCGGAGGGCGCGATGATCGCCATCGAGCGCTACGGCGCGTCGGCGCCCGCGGCCACGATCTTCGAGGCCTTCGGCTTCACGGAGGCTGCCGTCGCCCACGTCGCTCGGGGCGTCCTGACCGGGACGATCCGCGGCGTCGTCTCGCCGCCGCCCGACGACCACGGCAGATCGAACGGCCACGACGGGTCGAGCGACCGCGCCGACCCCACGGCCTGAACCGAGGAATCGTCATGGACGACTCGCCACCCATCGAGGGCTTTCGGATCCCCGCCGGCGACCGGTCGGCGGTCGATGCCGCCCTGCGCACGGCCGTCGACGATCGCTGGGCGACCCGCATCTGGGAGCGTGACACGACGGTCTGGACGGACGACGTCGATGTCGCCACGAAGATCGCGGCACGGCTCGGCTGGCTCGACGCGCCGGCCCACTTCCGGCCCGTGACCGACGACCTCCGCGCCTTCGCGGACGGGCTCCATGATGCCGGCTTCGACCGCGCCCTGGTCTGCGGCATGGGCGGCAGCTCGCTGGCGCCCGAGGTCCTCGGGCTGGCCTACCCGATGAGCGAAGGGGCCATGCCGGTCGGCGTCCTGGACTCGACCGATCCCGAGACGATCGCGCTGGCGACGTCGACCTTCAGCCCCGAGACGAGCTGCTACATCATCGCCACCAAGTCGGGCACGACGGCCGAGACGTTGGCCTTCCTGGCGCACTTCTGGGCACTCGAGCACGCCGGCCACCACGACATCGGCTCCAAGGACGAGGGCGAGCACTTCGTGGCCGTGAGCGATCCCGATGCCTCGGTCGAAGCGATCCCGCACAGCGATTCCTTCCGGGCGGTGTTCCTCAACCCGCCCGACATCGGCGGCCGCTATTCGGCGCTGACCTACGTCGGGCTGGCGCCCGCCGCGCTGCTCGGCCTCGACCTCGACGCGCTGCTGGACGAGGCGGCGCGGATGGCGGCGGCATGTCGAGCGACGGACGCCGGCAACCCCGGCATCGCGCTGGGGGCCACGCTCGGTGCGCTGGCCGGCCGCGGTCGCGACAAGCTGACGCTGGTCATCGAACCGATGCTCGAGAGCTTCGGCAACTGGGTCGAACAGCTCATCGCCGAGAGCACCGGCAAGGACGGCCACGGCATCGTGCCCATCGTCGGTGAGCCGCTCGCTGCGCCCGACCTGTACGGCGACGATCGCGTCTTCGTCCGCCTCTCGCATCAGGCGTCGAGCGACTGGCGAACCAGCACCGACGCGCAGCTCGATGCGCTGGCGTCCGCCGGCCATCCGGTCATCGACCTGGTCATCCCGGCCGGCGAAGGGCTGGGCGGCGAGTTCTTCCGCTGGGAGTTCGCGACCGCGGTCGCCGGCGCCACCATCGGCGTCAACCCCTTCGATGAACCGGACGTGACCGCCGCCAAGCAGGCCACGGCGCGCGTGCTGGCCGCGCTGCGCGACGGGCAGGCGCCGACCGACGCGGCCCACGACCCGGCATCCGCCGGCGAGGCATTGACGACGCTCTTCGACGGCCTGGCGCCGGACGGCTACGTCGCCATCCAGGCCTACCTGCCGCGCTACGGCGAGCGCGATGCGCGACTGGCCCACCTCCGCGAGCGCATCCGTGTCATGACGCGACGCGCGGTGACACTCGGGTATGGGCCACGCTACCTGCACTCGACCGGCCAGCTGCATAAAGGTGGCCCGGCGCGCGGTGCCTTCATCCAGCTGGTGGCGTCCCATCCCGACGACATCCTCATCCCAGGCGCGCACGAGACATTCGGGATGCTCATCGATGCCCAGTCGCTCGGCGATGCCCAGTCGCTCGAGGCCAGGGGCCTGCCCGTCGTACGCATCCAGCTGGGCGACGATCCGGACGCCGCGCTCGATACGCTCATCGCCTCGCTCGAGGCCTAGCCGCACCATCGCGCCGGGCCGGGACGCCGGCCGCATCGGAAGGGAGCTCGCACCGTGGATCTCGCCATCGTCGGTCTCGGGCGGATGGGCGGCAACATGGCCCGCCGGCTGCACCTCGCCGGGCATCGGGTGGTGGCCTTCAATCGGAGCCCCGAGAAGACGCGCGAGATCATGGCCGAGGGCCTCGAAGGTGCCTTCACCCCGCAGGACGTCGTGGCCGCCTTGCCGACGCCGCGCATCATCTGGCTCATGGTCCCAGCCGGCGATGCCACGGAGGCGACGATGGAGGAGTTCGCCGCGGTGCTCGCGCCCGGTGACTGGATCGTCGATGGCGGCAATGCCAACTTCCAGGACTCCAAGCGACGACACGCCCTGCTCAAGGCGCGCGGCATCCGGTTCGTCGATGCCGGCATCTCGGGCGGCGTCTGGGGCCTGACCAACGGCTACGGCACCATGGTCGGCGGCGATCGCGACGACGTCGCGCCGCTCGAGCCGATCTTCCTCGCCCTTGCCCCCGAGGGCGGCTACGTCCATGCCGGACCGGCCGGCGCTGGCCACTACACCAAGATGGTCCACAACGGCATCGAGTACGGCCTGATGCAGGCCTACGCGGAGGGCTTCGAGATCCTCCACGCCTCCGAGTACCCGCTCGACCTCGAGGCCGTCGCCAAGGCCTGGCAGCACGGCACGGTCATCCGCTCCTGGCTGCTGGAGCTGGCCGGGCGTGCCTTCGAGGAGCACGGGGAGAGCCTGTCCGACGTCCGCGGCTGGGTCGCCGACTCCGGCGAGGGCCGCTGGACGGTGGCCGAGGCCATCGCCCTCGACGTGCCCACGCCGATCATCACCCTCTCGCTCCTGGCACGCTTCGCGAGCCGCCAGGAAGAGAGCTACTCGGCCCAGGTGGTGGCCGCGCTGCGACAGCAGTTCGGCGGCCACGCCATCAAGACCGACTGATGGCCACGACGCGGACGAAGGCCCCGGCTCGCCCCTCGAGCCGGCCGCGGGCGGTCGAGAATCCGCTGCGCGAAGGGCTGCGTCTGGAGAAGGTCCCCGATCCCTGCACCATCGTCATCTTCGGCGCCACCGGAGACCTGTCGCACCGCAAGATCCTGCCCGCCCTCGTCAACCTGCGCCGGGCAGGGCTGCTGCCGCCGCAGACCGCCGTCCTGGCCACCGCCCGCCGACCGTACACCGACGAGGCCTATCGGGCCGAGATGGCCACGGCCGTGGCCGACCACTCACGGCTGCCCATCGAGCCAGCCCTGTGGAACGACTTCGCCGAGGGGCTCCACTACCACCAGGGCGATTTCTCATCGCAGGATGCGTATCGAAAGCTGGTCGACCGCCTGGACCGCATCGATGCCGAGCGCGGCACGCGCGGCAACCGGCTCTTCTACCTGGCCACGCCCCCTTCCGCGTACGCAGGCATCGTCGAGCATCTCGGCAAGGTCGGGCTCGACCGCGAGCAGCGCGGCGGTGGCTGGTCGCGCATCGTCATCGAGAAGCCGTTCGGCCACGATCTCACCAGCGCGCGCGCCCTGAACCGTGATGTGCTGCGCGTCTTCAACGAGTCACAGGTCTATCGCATCGATCACTACCTGGGCAAGGAGACCGTCCGCAACATCCTGGTCTTCCGCTTCGGCAACGGGATCTTCGAGCCGGTCTGGAACCGGCGCTACATCGATCACGTGCAGATCACCGTCGCCGAGGACCTTGGCGTCGAAGGTCGGGGCGCCTTTTACGAGGAGGCCGGCGCGACCCGCGACATCCTCCAGAACCACGTGCTGCAGCTGGTCACGCTGGTGGCCATGGAACCGCCGATCGCCTTCGAAGCCGATGCGCTTCGCGACGAGAAGCTGCGGGTCCTGCGTGCCATCGACCCCGACTGGACGGCCGACCGCGTGCGACGCGACGTGGTCCGCGGCCAGTACGCCGCAGGCTGGGTCGGCGGACGACAAGTGCCGGGCTACCGGGACGAGCCCGAGGTCGCCGAGGACTCGGAGACCGACACCTTCGTCGCCCTGCGCCTCGAGGTCCAGAACTGGCGTTGGGCCGACGTGCCGTTCTACGTGCGGACCGGCAAGCGCCTGCCAAAACGGGCATCGGAGATCGCGATCCAGTTCAAACGGCCGCCGCTGATGCTCTTCCGGGGCGCAACGACCGATCCAGAAGCGAACCTGCTCGCGCTGCGCATCCAGCCCGACGAGGGCATCCTGCTGCGCTTCGCGGCCAAGGTGCCCGAGCTTGGCCTTGACGTCCGCAGCGTGAACATGGACTTCACCTACGGCTCGTCCTTCTCGACCGATGCGCCAGAGGCCTATGAGACGCTGATCCTCGATTGCATGCTCGGCGACGCCTCGCTGTTCACCCGTGCCGACGAGGTCGAAGCGGCGTGGGGCATCGTCTCGCCCATCGAGTCCGTCTGGAGGCGGGCCGACGACCTCCGGCCGCAGCCCTACGAGGCCGGCTCCTGGGGTCCGGCCGCCGCCGACCGCTTGATCGAGGCCGACGGACGACGCTGGCGTAGGCTGTGACGATGAGCGAGGCCACGAACGGCGCGGACGAGACCGAGGGGATCGCCCTCGTCGACGGCGGCCGGCGCTGGACGGCGCGTGCCACGTCGGTGGCGGGCATCGAGCAGGAGCTGGCCAGGATCTGGGGCGCAGCCGCCCGCGAGTCGACCGAGGCCCACCTGTCCGCCCGGGAGGTGGCCACCGCGCGAGGCGACCCGCACCTCGCCGGTCGACTCGATGAGCCGGGCGACGTGAGCGTCCGGATGCGCACGTCGGTCCTGACCCTGGTCGTCGTCGCGGAGCGTCCCGAGACGGCCGAACGAGCACTGGACGCCATCAACGAGCTCTCCTCGCGGCACCCCTCGCGCGCTCTCGTCATCGCGCCCGGCGATCCCGACGGGCCAGCCTGGATGGACGCCGCCATCTATGCGCAGTGCCGCATCTCCGATCGCAGCCGCGCGGAGACGTGCACCGAGCAGATCCTGCTCAAGACCGGTGGCGAGATGGACGCCCATCTGGCCGAGCTCGTCCAGCCGCTGCTCATCCACGACCTGCCGGTGGTCCTCTGGTGGCCGGACGATCCGCCGGTCGGACGCCATCGATTCCTCTCGCTCCTGGGCACCTGCGATCGACTGCTGGTCGACAGCGGCGCATTCTCCGGGGATGGCCTGGCACGACTGACGGGCCTGATCGACATCTGCCTCGGGGGCAGCCCGATCCTCCACGACATCGGCTGGATGCGCATGACGCTCTGGCGCGAGCTGCTCGCCGAGCTCTTCGATCACCCGCTCCTGGCGCCCGAGCTCGCCTCTGCGCGCACGCTCCGGCTCGACGTCCTCCGTCCGGGCGCGGAGCTCCGGCTCGCCAAGCCGGCGCTGTACGCGGGATGGCTCGCCTCCATCCTCGGCTGGCGGGTGACCTCGCCGCTCGCCGCGAAGCGCGGCAGCGAGACGCTGGTCGGCACCTTCCGGTCCGCGCGCGGCGAGATCAGCGTCGAGATGCGGCCGGTCGAGCCGGGCAGCGATGCCAGCGGGCGGCGGGCCGGCTCGCTGGCGCGTGTAGAGCTCGAGCTCGGCAGTCGGAGCAAGCCGATCCGGGCGCGCGTGACGCGCCACAGCGACCACCTGCTGGCGACGGCCGATTGGGCCGGCGCCGAGGTCGCGCGCCGGGCGGGGCGCCGAGAACCGTTCGATGAGGCACCGTATATCGGTGAAGCGCTCGACCGCGGCGGCCAGGACCGGATGCTGGCCAACGCCATGCTGGTCGCCGTCCAGCTCCTCGGCGGTACCCACGTCGCGACGCGCGACTGATCGAGGCGTGGCACGGCTCGTCGTCGTCGCCGACGCTGACGCGGTCGCAGTGGCCGCCGCGGATCGGGTCGTGGCGATCCTCGGCGGTGCCATCGAGATGCGCGGCAGCGCACACCTGGCGCTGACCGGAGGCTCATCCGCGGCCACGCTCTACGAGGCCTTGCTCGCCCCTGTCCGCCGCTCGGCCGTGGATTGGCCGGCGGTCGAGGCGTGGTGGGGCGACGATCGCCTGGTCGGTCGGTCGGACCCGCAGTCCAACGTCCGGGTGGCGCAGCCGATCCTCGAGCCAGGCGACGGGCTGGGCCTTGACCCGCGTCGCGTGCACCCCTTCCCGATCGATGAAGCCGCCGAGGGTGGCCACGAGGCCGCGTGGGTGGCCGAGACCTACGCCGCTCGCCTGCGAGAGCGCCTGCCGGCGGACGGCGCCGGCGACCCGATCCTGGACCTCGTCCTGTTGGGGATGGGCAGCGACGGTCACATCCTGTCCGTGTTCCCAGGCAGCCCGGCGCTCGATGACGGGACCCCGATCGTGATGCCCGTGCCGGCGCCGACCCACATCGAACCTCACATCGCCCGCGTCACCATCAACCCGCGGCTGGTCCCCGCCGCCCGTGCCGTGCTGGTCATGTGCAGCGGCGCCGCCAAGGCGGACCGCCTGGCCGAGGTGCTCGAGGGGCCGATCGATCCACGTCGGCTGCCGGCCCAGATGGCGATCGGCGCGAACGCCACCTGGATCGTCGATCGAGCGGCTGCCGCCGACCTCCGACAGGCCTGATCGCGGCTCGAACGCGCGGCCCTGAACGGCCCGCGTGCCCGCTTCAGACGCCGACGACGGCGGCGGTCTCGGCCCGGAGGGCGGCGTAGCTCGGCTTGATGGTCGTGTTGATGAGCCGCAGCCGCTCGTCGAACGGCGCGAACGAGCTCTTGATGGCGTTGATCGTCAGCCACTCCATCTCGTCGAGCCCGATCCCGAACGCCTCCGCCATGGCCAGGAACTCCGAGGACATCGACACGCCGCTCATCAGTCGGTTGTCGGTGTTGACGGTGACGCGGAAGCGCAGGCGGCGCAGCAGATCGATGGGGTGCTCGGCGAAGGTCGCGACGGCGCCGGTGTGCACGTTCGAGGTCGGACACATCTCGAGCGGCACGCGCCGGTCGCGCACGAACGCGGCCAGCCGGCCGAGGTGGACGGTCCCGTCATCCTGGACGGTGATGTCGTCGACGATGCGCACGCCGTGCCCCAGCCGCTCGGCACCACACCACTGGAGCGCCTCCCAGATGGATGGCAGGCCGAAGCTCTCACCGGCATGGATGGTGATGTGGAAGTTCTCCCGACGGATGGTCTCGAAGGCGTCGAGGTAGCGCGTCGGCGGGTAGCCCTTCTCCGGCCCGGCGACATCGAAGCCGACGACGCCGGCATCACGCCAGCGCAAGGCCAGCTGGGCGATCTCGCTCGAGCGCGCGAACTGGCGCATGCCGGTGCAGAGCATCTTCATGACGATCGGCCGACCGACGGCCGCGGCGCGACCGGCGCCCACCTGGAAGCCCTCGAGCGTCGCCTCGACCACCTCGTCGAGCGTCAGCCCGCGCTCGGTCGAGAGCTCCGGTGCGTAGCGGACCTCGGCATAGGCGACGCCATCCGCGGCCAGGTCCTCGGCGCACTCGGCAGCCACGCGGACGATGGCGTCGCGCTCCTGCATCACCGCCACGGTGTGCGCGAAGGTCTCGAGGTAGAGCTCGAGCGACTTGCGGTCGGCGCCGCGTCGGATCCAGGCCGCCAGGTCGTCCGGGTCGGTGGTCGGCAGACCGGCATAGCCGTGCTCGGTCGCGAGGTCGATCATGGTCTGTGGTCGGAGGCCGCCATCGAGGTGGTCGTGAAGCAGGACCTTGGGCGCGCGACGGATCGTCTCGGGCGTCAACATCGCCACATGCTAGCGCCGGTGGCGGGCGCTCGAGACCGCTGGTTGCAGGCGCCTCAGGGCCAGGTGAGCGTGAGCGCCGCGAGCACCTCGGTCGCCACCATCGGCCCGGGATCCGTCAGCGACACCTCCGCGCGCTGCTTGGGCGCAAGGTCGGTACTCAGCTCGACATCGGTCGAGTCGCCCTCCGCCGACTCCAGCGTCGCTCCCGTGTCTCGATCCGTGATCGTCGCCTTGTAGGGATGCGAATCACCACCCACCGGGTCGCTCCACGTGGCGGTGACGTGGAGCGTGCCAGCGCCCGGTCGGCTGCCCAGGTCGATGACGACGCCGTTGTACGGCTGGGAACCCTTGCCCTGGAGGCGGAGGTCGAGGATCTCGAGCCGCGGCTGGCTGGCGGGCCAATCGATGCGCAGGTCGGTCATCGGGGTCGTGCCTGCCTTGGCACCGATGAGTGTCACCGTCCAGGTGAACGGCTTCTTGCTCTTGGCATGGCCGGTCAGGGTGCTGCCGGTGGACTTGAGGCAGGCGGGATCGCCGAGGGGCTTCGCGAGCGTGCCTGGGTAGAGGCAGAACTCGACCCTGCCACCGGTCGCGTTCTGGAGCTTGACGGTCACGTCGCCGCCGCCATCGCTGATGAAGACGACGATCCGTGGCCGGGCCTGTGGACTGTCGGGGTCGTCGACACCGAGGCCCTTGATGATGGCGCGGGCCGAGGGCACGGCCCCCGACGCAGCGGGGCTCGAGCCGGCCGAGGGCGATCCGCCGACCGATGAGGAGGGGGACGCTTCCAGGGATGCCGGCGGCGATCCCGTCAAACCACTCGCGCTCGACGAGGCTGAGGCGGTCGGGGTCGGGGTCGACCCGACGCCGCCGTCGCCGCTCCGGCTCAGGACAAGGACGACAAGGATCGCCACGAGGACGAGGAAGACGACGCCAAGCACGAGCGTCACGGTCCGCCACTGGGCCGTCGTCATGGGCAGCTGGCCTCCGACTCGGTGGGCATGCCCGCATGCTACCCCGGTCGGCCGCTGCTGAGCTCAGATGGCGATGAGCACGACCCCTGCCATGGCCGCCGCAACGCCGATCAGCTGGCCACCACGCAGTCGTTCGTGGAGCACGAAGCGGGCCAGGACGATCGTCGTCACCGGATAGAGCGACGAGAGCACGACCGCGACCGAGAGCGCGCCCTGGGCGTTCGAGAGCAGGAAGCAGGCGTTGCCGAGCAGATCGCCGAGGCCGATCGCGATGAGCAGCGGCCAGCGTCCGCTGGTCGCCGGTCGGCCCGTCCGCGTCGCGAGGATGCCGATGGCGAGGATGCCGACGGTCATGAACCTGGCCGAGGTCAGGATCCACCACGGGCCAGCACCGAGAGCCGCCGACCGATCGACGAGCAGGAAGAAGCTGGCCAGGCCGGCGCCGGCCAGGATGGCCAACGCCAGCAACCGACGGTCGAGGCGCCCGTGATCGCGCTGTTCGCTGGATCGAGCGGGCATGGACACGAGCACCACCGCGATGAGTCCAAGGACGATGCCGGCCAGGTCGGACGGTGGCAGCCGCTCGCCGAAGAGCAGCGCCACGAGGACGGGCAGCCCGGCCCCGATGACGGCCACGAGCGGCGAGCCGATGCTCATCCGCCCGTCCGCCAGCACGCGGTAGAAGGCACTGGCACCGACCAGCCCGACGACACCCGCCGCCAGCCCCCAGGCCAATGCCTCGGGCGGGGGGACCGGCTCGCCGGTCAGGACCACGAGCGTCGCCGCGCCAGCGAGGCCGACGGCCTGCGTCAGGGCCACCGTCATGAAGGCGCCGAGCGTCCGCGTGACGAGACCGGCGGCGAAATCCGCGGCGCCCCAGGTGACGGATGACAGGAGGCCGAAGGCGATCCCGAGCGGGTTCAGGCGCCGGCGACCGGTTCGGTGTCGGCGGGAACGTTGCTGGCAGCGCTCGAGGCGGGCACGGCCTCATCGGCCATGACATCCAGGACGGTCGGTGCCTCGAGGACGATGACCGAGTCCGCGACCGCGTCGTAGCGATCGGACGTCGTGAGATAGATGACCTGCAGGTCGGCAGCGGTCTCGCGCATCAGCTGGAGCGCCTCGCGCGCCCGCCCGTCGTCGAAGGTCAGGAATGGATCGTCGAAGATCATCGGCGGCCGGCGGTCCCTGGTCACCTGGCGGACGAGGCCCAGCCGCGCGGCGAGGTAGAACTGGTCAAGGGTGCCCTGCGACAGGTCACGCACGTCGACCCAGTCGCTGCGCTCCATCGACCAGACGCTGAACGTCAGCTCGTTCTCATCGACCCGGATGCGCCGATAGCGGCCGCCGGTGATGCGTGCGACGTCGGTCGCCATGCGCTTCTCGAGGAAGCGAGCGGCCTTCTTCATCGTCCCCTCGACCGCCCGATCCAGAGCCTCGAGGGTGCCCCTGGTGACCCGCAGGCGGCGCTCCGCGGCCAGGAGGCGATCGCGCGCCGCCGCGAGTTGCTCGGCTGTGGCAGCGACCTGCTCCGCGTCGACGTCGTTGGCCTTGACGCGACCCTCGGCTTCGGCCGACTCGCGCAGCGTCCGCTCGCGCTCGGCGATCCCGAGCCGGACGGCGGACGACGAGCGGTCCAGTGCCCGCTGCGGGTCCCTGCCGACGTCGCCCATGCCGGCCAGGGCATGGCGGGCCTGCTCGGCCTCGTTGGCGGCCACGTCACGCAGGCGGGCCAGGTCGTCGGACGGGGTCTCGCCTGCCAGCAGTCCGCGAAGCTCGGCCTTCAGCTGATCGATGGCGGCGACGTGCTCCGTCTCGGCGGTCAGCAGCGCCTCGGCCGTGGGCAGGTCGGGCAGGTCGATGTTGGTCAGCTCCTGGGCGCGCTTGGCCTCGGCGTCGTGCATCGCCTGCTCGATCTCGGAGCGACCCCGAAGTCGTCGCGAGATCTGCTCGTTGCGCAGGACGTTCTGGCGGCCGACATCCTTGCTGCGCCGCTGGCGGACGATGGCGAGCACGTCGAGCGCGACGCCGATGGCCGCGATGGCGAGTGCCACGACGGTCGGGATCTGCCCGATGGGGCCGAGGTTGATCGTGCCGACGGCGCCGGCTACTGCCAGGCCGACGCCGACGACCGTCAGCACGAGCCCGATGATGGCCGGACGCCGCCACTCGGGCGTCGGCAGCGCACCGACGTCGTACGACGAGAGATCCGGCTCCTCGGCCAGCTCGGCCCGGTACTCGGAGATCTTGGCCTCGAGGTCTCGGATGCGCTCCACTGCCGCTCGCAGCGCGACCAATGGGATGCGCGACGGATGGACGGCGTCCTTGGCCTCGATCTCGTCGCGCAGCTCGGCCGCACGCCGGTACTTCTCGTACCGAGACTGTGCGTCGTCCTGTCGCGCTCTTGAGGGCGACGGCCCGCTCGGCGGCCGCGAGCGAGTCGCGGTCGACCTCCAGCCGCTGCTCGGCGACCGCCAGCGCATCCCGGGCGCGCGAGAGCGCGGCACGCTCCTCTTCCAGCCGGCCGAGGGCGGCCTCGCCGTCCCGCAGGCTCGCTTCCAGGATCGGTCGTGGTGTCGGTCAGGGACTTGATGATGCCCGGGTTCTTGGCGCCGGCCGCCGTGTACCGCGCGATGGCGTCGACGAGCTTCTTGCGCGCCGCGCCGGTGCCGCGATCGGCGCCGCTCATGGCCTCCTGCAGCCGGTCGCGCAGGGTGCTCTCGTCGCGGTCGAGGTCGGCCAGCTCCTCGTGGCGGACAGCCGCCGTGGAGCGGAAGAACTTCTCCGAGGGGATGCCGGTCAGGTCCGCGAGCCGACGTTCGACCTCGGCCGGGTCGGTGATCGACTCGCCACCGATGATCAGCTCGACCCTGCCCTTGGCCCCGGCGAAGATCTTGGCCAGCGAGCCGTCGACGCCGTCGTCGTCGGTGAAGTCGATGCGCACGGTCGGTGGGGCCTCCTCTGGCGCACCCCATCGACGCAGGCCCTCGACGTCCTGGCCGGCGGCGGTCACCTTGCGGAAGAGGCCGTACTCGATGGCCCGTTCGATGGTCGTCTTGCCTGCCTCGTTGGGGCCGCGGACGATGGTCAGGCCGGGCGCGAACTCCAGGTCCAGGTCCGCGTGGCGCTGGAGGTCGGTCAGTCGCAGCCGCTTGAGTCGCATCAGACGACCGTGATCCTGGCCGGGTCGGCCAGCAGGATGCGGCCGAGCCGAAGGGAGTCGCGCAGCTCGAGGGCACCCTCGGTGTCGCCGGCCTTGTCGGCCGCTGCGATGCGCGCCTCCAGGTCGCGGATGAAGCCGCCGACGATGGTGTCCGGCGGCGGCAGCGGCCCCTCGGGTTCGGCGGGCACCGCGCGGCTGCGGACGCGGACCTTGAAGAAGGACGGGGCCAGCTGGCGCTCGATCTCCTCGTCCTGGAGCTCGAGCTCGTCGGGCAGGATGCCGACGATCCGCACGTCGAGGACCAGGTCGGCGTCGGCGGTCGTCTTGAGCTGCTCGACCAGCGCGGCCTGGCTGGCGACCTCGGCGGCGTCGACATCGACGTGGCGGAAGGTCGTCCGACCGACCACGCTCGGGGTGATCGAGACGTAGTCGCGCCCGTCGCGCTCCTCGAGGTCGACGATCAGGACCTGGCCGGCGCCGTCCTGGTCGACCGCGACCGGCTCAGGCGCGCCGGCATAGGCCCAGGTCGTCTCACCAGCGATGCCCTGGCGGAACGAATGCCAGTGCCCGAGCGCGAGATAGTGCAACCCGGAGGCGGCGACCTCATCGTCCGTGAAGAGCACGTCGTCCGCCTCGACGACGCCCGCCACGCGGAGCGAGCCGTGGATGAGGCCGACGCGCCAGCGGGCGCGCCGATCGTCGCCGCTGGCGAAGCCGGCCAGCGGGCTGGCCGCCATCCGCTTGGTGGCAGCGACGCGACTGAAGACGATCAGGTCGGGGGTCGAGAAGACGACCTCCGGCCGCTCGGGCGTGAGGACCACGATCATCTCGCTGCGCCGACTTCAGGCCGGCCATGGCGGCCAGGTCGTTGATGCGGTAGATCGACGACGGGTCGTAGACGTCGTGCGTGCCCGGGATGACGACCGTGCGGATGCCGGCGGCCGCCAGGCGTCCGAACTCGGCGGCCGCCCGGTCCACGGAGCGGCGCGGCTGCTGGTTGGAGTCGAACAGGTCGCCCGCCACCAGGACCACGTCGACCTTCTCGGCCAGGGCGAGGTCGATCGCCCGGCGGAAGGCGTCGAACTGCCGCTCGCGTTGGGTGGCTGCCGCCTCGCCGAGGTCGTGGTGTCGAGCACCGAGATGGACGTCGGCCAGGTGCAAGAGTCGCGGCATCTCGGGGGCTCAAACCTCCCTATGTCGGTTCGTCGATGGTGGCAGCTGAGCCAAGCGAACGGCGCGATGCGAGCGAGGAGCCCCCTGGATGCCCTCGCTCGCGGGCTGAGGCTCTGCTGCCATTGTGCCACCTCGGGTGGCACGTCTGGCGGCCACGGTGTCGCCGGAGGCGCCGATCGAGGGCCGGATCGGGACCCTGTGGTAGGCTTCCTCCCGCATCACGGTGCGCCCCCGGCCCAAAGGGACCAACGGCAAAGCATCTGGGTCGTTTCGAGTCGGCGCCCGGCCCCCGACCTCGCGCCAAGCGACCGCGCCTTGCCGCTCTCGGGCAGCCACCATCATCATCGGGACGAGTCTCTCGTCGCTGCTCCTTGGAGGTCTTTTCGGGTGTCCTACGCAGATCGAAACCTTACCTGCGCCGACTGCGGCATCGAGTTCGTGCACTCGGCCGCCGACCAGGAGTTCTACGCGCAGAAGGGGTTCGCTTCCGATCCCAAGCGCTGCCCCAGCTGCCGCGCCTCGCGGCGCGCATCGCGCGAGTCGTCGAGCTACGGCGGCTATGACGTCCGCGACATCGGTGGCCCGCGTGGCTACGAGCGCGGTGACGACCGACCGGCCCGCGAGTACTTCGCGGTCATCTGCTCCAAGTGCGGCAACGCCGCACAGGTCCCCTTCCGGCCGCGCCAGGACAAGCCGGTCTACTGCTCCGACTGCTTCCGGGAGGTCCAGGCCGTCTGACCTCCAGCACCCTCGGCGATGCCGCGGGTCACGGATGAGACGCTCGAAGCCGGTCCCGCGAGGGCCGGCTTCCTGATTCGCGGCGGTCGCCGGGACCGCAGCTCGGCCTAGATCCGGACGAACTCCCCGTCGCGGTGGCGCGTCCGGTGGCGGCCACGCCAGACCGTGACCCGGCCATGGCCGAGCACCTGCCACGCGCCGTCCCGCCCGACGAGGGCGGTCTCCTCATCGATGCCGAGGACGACCCCGCCGCGCGGCGCGCTCAGGATGAGGGCCGCCATGAGCACCTCGGGCAGGGCGTCGTAGTGCGGCGCGACCGCCGTCCGGGGCACGAGCCCGAAGGCCGGCTGCCAGCGCGGTGGGAACGGGACCCGCCGACGGACGCCGAACCGCCGATCGGCCAGGACCATGGCGCCCGCCGAGCAACCGGCCAGCACGGCACCTCGCGCGTGAGCATCGTGCAGGGCCGCTTCGACGGCGCTGCCGGCGAGGATGTCGTAGAGGAAGTCGGGCTTGCCGCCCGAGAGGTAGATGAGGTCGGCCTCGCCGATGGCCTGGGCGTTGGCCGGGTCCTGGGCGGCGGCTCGATCGCGGACGAGGACGGGCTCCACCTCGGCACCCAGCGCGCTGAAATGCTGCCGACCCATCTCCGCCCAGCGCAGGAAGACCTCCTCGCCATCGGGCACCGAAGCGGTCGGCAGGATGGCCACCCGCGGGCGGGCGCGCCCCGTCGCGACGAGCAGCTCACGGTCGACGGATTCGAGCGCGGGCGTGAACTCTCCGGACCCGACCAAGGCGATGGCGCCGTTCATCGGGAGGCAGTCTACGGCCGCGACCTGATACCCGCCGCTACGTGCACGCCGAACGTCCGACGAGCGAGCCGGCGCGGCGTCGCGCCTCCCGGCCGCCTACCATCGACACGCCATGTCCGACAGCCAGCGACCGACGTGCGCCGACGGGGCTCCGGGCGCTGCTCATCGACATCGATGGCGTGCTCGTCCTTCGCGGTGCCCCGATCCCAGGTGCTCGCGACGCCCTCGCGGAGCTGACGGCGATGGGCGTGCCCTTCCGCCTGGCGACGAACACCTCGGCCATGAGCCGCCGCTCCATCGCCGACCACCTGACGTCGGTCGGGCTGCCGGTCGAGGCGGATCGGATCATCAGCGCCGCATCGGCCGCCGCAGCGCACGTCGTCGCGAGGCATGCCGGCGGCCGCATCTTCCTGCTGACCACGCCGGACGGCCGGAGCGAGTTCGAGGATCGCGGGCTGCACCTGCGTGAGCGATGCGGAGGCCGACCGCGCGCTGGCCAGCCAGACGTCGACGCCGACGCAGCGACAGCCGCGCGTCGACGCCGTCGTCGTCGGCGATGCGTCCGACGCGATGACCTTCCGCGACCTCGACCGGGCCTTCGGCCTCATCCGGGCCGGCGCCGACTTCATCGCCATGCACCGCAACCAGTGGTGGCTGACGCCTCGCGGCACGACCCTCGACGCGGGCGCGCTGGTGGCCGGCCTCGAGTACAGCTCGGAGCGCCGGGCAACGCTGGTTGGCAAGCCGTCGCCGGCCTTCTTCGCCGCCGGCATCCGAGCCCTGGCGGCAGAGGTCGGGCCTCCCAGGCTTCGGCGCAGTCGAGGTGGCCATGATCGGCGACGACCTCTGGAACGACGTCCTCGGCGCCCAGCGGGCCGGGCTGCGGGGCATCTTCGTGCGCAGCGGCAAGCACGGCGACGCGGAGCTCTCCGACGCCGCGCGGCGGACCCGCGGCGGCGGTCGTCCGGATGTCGTGGCGGACGGTCTCGAGGATGTGGTCTCGCTACTCGCCGCCAGCCGATAGGCGCCGAGTCTCGTCGTCGGCCCCGGGGCAAGGGTGGGCTAGATGGTTGGGGTGGGCTCCGGCGTGGTCTCCGGCGGCGGTGTCGGCGCCGCGGATGGTGCCGTAGAGGGCGCCACCGTGGGAGCGACCGTCGGCACGATGGTCGGCAGGGGTGCCGCGTCCGGCGTGGAAACCGCGTCCGGCGCGGGCGTGGTTTCCGGCGGCGGTGTCGGCCCCGGGCTTCGCGGTCGGCGCGGGCGTGGTCTCCGGCGGCGGTGTCGGCCCGGGCGTCGGGCTGGGCGGCGGCGGAGGTCGACGGCAGCGTGACACGGATGCGAGCGCCGAAAGCGGCCGACAGCCCGTCGCGACCGTCGCCGTAGGCGAAGTAGATCGTCCGGCCGTCAGCCAGCAGGGCGCCCCGGTCGCGCAGTCCCGGTCCGTTGTACGTCTTGATGATCGGTCCGAGTCCGCCAGCGGTGTCGCCGGACCTGCGGTCGTCACCGGCACCGCGAAGATCGGCCGCCACGTCCGCGCCGACCGGTCGCGCTAGCTAGCACGGCCAGCCGCGTTGCCCCTTGACGCCGGCGTCAGCGCGTTCAGCGTTCGCAGTGTGGCAGCAGTTATGTTCACGAGCGCGCCCGAAAGTCGGCCACGCGAAGCTCCGTCGATATTCGAGTTGCCGCCGTCCAGGCGACGGTACGCCAGCCTTCGCGTCGAGTATGGAAGCCCGCCACGAAACCGACCCGGCCGACGAGGTCGCGAGTCGTCGCCGAGCGCTGCCTCCTGCCGCCGGCCGGGGGAGCCTGTGGCAGATCGCGGCGGCTCCACGTCCGACCACGGTCGTCGCTCGTGAGGATCCTGATCCGTCCGTCACCGGACACCGCGTAGTAGATCCGGCCGCCATCGTCCACGACCAGACCGGTCGCCCAGCTAGGCTCGGCCAGGCCGACGTTGACCCCTTTGAGCGCCGGCGTCCAGCCGAGGTTCCAGGCCGTCTCCGGCAGCCTTGTGGCCAGCACGTTGGGCCCATGTGTCAGGCGTCGCGCTCGGCCGGTCGAAACGAGACGTCGGGGCCACGCCGAAGGCGATCCGTAGCCGATGTTCGAGTTGCCGCCCTTCCAGAAGGGCGACGAGTACCGCCAGACCTTCATGTCGAGACTGGTAGCCCGCCACGTAGGCCGATCCCCGTCCGGCGCGGTCGCGAGCTTGTAGCCGATGCGCCAGGCGTCCGGGTAGCCCGACGGACCGGGCAGCTTAGACGGGATCTTCCGTGTCGGCGTAGCCGTGTGGCCGTAGTTCGCCCGATGCGACGACGTGCATGCCATCGCCCCGCTTGGGGTCCTTCGGCCAGTTATAGGCGAGGTAGAGGGTGCCGTAGTTCGGGCTCGCTGGGTTGGTATCGACGACCATGTCCTCGATGCCGATGGCCCAGCCGCGCGGTGTGATGCGCGGTGAAGCCGAGATGCCAGGTCCGGCCCTCGTTGTCGCTGTAACTGACCTCGAAGTGATACGGAAAGGGCCCGCCCATCGCGGTGTAGTAGAGCCGCGCCCGGCCGGTCCGCGGGCCGGGGCCCCAGGCGACCATCGGGTGGCTGCCGCCGCCTCGCGGGTGGCCGGCCGCCGTACGCCAGGTCTTGCCGCCATCGTGGCTGATCCGGATGACCGGTCGGCTCTTTCCCCCGGTCCCTGCGGGTAGACCACGGCGAGCCGCGAAGCGTCGAAGGGATGCGCAGTGACGATGGGCTCGCGGCTGCGGTTGCGGAGGCTCGTCGGCCGGGGGCTCACCCGGTACTCGCCAATGGTGGACCAGCTGCCGGCCGGCGCCGCGTCGGCGAGTGGGGCGACGAGCACCGATGCGACGAGGACGAGCGCAGCCAACAGGCGGCCGCCAGCGGTAGCCCGCAGGAAGGCGTTCACCGGCCAAGTATCTTGACCGAGCGAGCATTCCGACAATGAGCAGACCGGCCGATCAAGGCAGGACCATCGCCGTCAGTGTCGCGATCGCCATCCACCGTGTGCCCAAGGAGAGGCGGTCCGGCATGGGTCGTGGCACGGACGCGGGCGTAGACTGGATGCCTGACACCGAACGGGCGCACGTGGCGCCTGAACGCCCTCGATCGATGAGGACATGCCGACCATGACGACCGAGTCCGCGCCCCGGCTGAAGATCACCTACGCGACCCTGCGCGCCGACAACGAGACGCTCCATGCCGCCTACGAGGCCGGCCTCGAGAAGGCCAGGGCTCGACTCGGCGCCTACCATCGCAACCTCATCGATGGCCATGTCCGCGA
Organism: uncultured Chloroflexia bacterium; assembly: GCA_963777975.1. GTDB lineage: Bacteria > Chloroflexota > Limnocylindria > Limnocylindrales > CSP1-4 > CSP1-4. The sequence continues at coordinate 404,995 of CAVZSO010000003.1, forward strand.
TGGCGACGGCACCTTCGAGCTGCGCTCGCCGATCGACCGCGAGATCGTCGTCGGCACCTTCGCCAAGGGCACGCGCAAGGACACGCGCGACGCCATCGCCGCCGCGCGCGCGGCGCAGCCGGGCTGGGCGGCCACGCCCTGGCCGGAGCGCCTGACGATCCTGCGCCGGGCGGCCGAGCTGATCAGCGAGCGCCAGATGGAGTACGGCGGCCTGATGGCCATCGAGGTCGGCAAGAACCGGCTCGAGGCGCTGGGCGAGGTCGAGGAGTCGGCCGACCTCATCCGCTACTACGCCCAGACCTGGGAGGACAACGAAGCCTACGACCACCCCATGGACAACCTGGGCGACGCCGCGGTGCACACGCGCTCGATCCTCCGCCCGCACGGCGTGTTCGCCGTCATCAGCCCCTTCAACTTCCCGATGGCGCTGTCCGCTGGACCGACGTCGGCGGCGATGCTGGCCGGCAACACGGTCGTCTTCAAGCCCGCCAGCGCCGGCGCCATGAGCGGCGTGGCGCTGTCCGAGGCCTACCGCGATGCCGGGATCCCGGACGGCGTCTTCAACTTCGTCATGGGCCCGGGCGACACGGTCGGTGCCGAGCTGCGCGAGAACCCCGGCATCGCCGGCATCGTCTTCACGGGCTCCTATGAGGTCGGCATGGACCTCTTCAAGAGCTTCTCGTCGCGCTACCCGCGACCCTGCATCGTCGAGATGGGCGGCAAGAACCCGGCCATCGTGGCCCGCAGCGCGGACCTCGAGGAGGCGGCCGAGGGCATCATGCGCAGCGCCTTCGGCTTCGGCGGCCAGAAGTGCTCGGCCAACAGCCGGGTCTACGTCGAGCGGCCCGTCCACGACGAGCTCGTGCGCCTGCTGGTCGAGAAGACCGAGGCGATCACCATCGGCGACCCACTCAAGCGCGAGAACTGGCTGGGCCCGGTCATCGACCAGAAGGCCGTCGACCGGCACCAGCAGGCCGTCAAGGAGGCCCGCCGCGAGGGCCAGGTCTTCATCGGCGGCGAACGGCTCAAGCATGACGACCTGGAGCGCGGCTACTACGTCGAGCCGACGGTCGTCGGCGGCCTGCCCGCCAGCCACCGCCTGTTCCGGGACGAGCTCTTCGCACCGTTCACCGCGGTCGCGCCGGTCGACTCCCTCGACGAGGCCATCGACCTCGCCAACGACTCGGTCTACGGCCTGACCGCCGGCGTCTACAGCGAGGAGCCGGCCGAGGTCGAGCGCTTCCTCGACCGCATCGAGGCCGGCGTGCTGTACGTCAACCGCCGGGCCGGCGCCACGACCGGCGCCTGGCCGGGCGTCCAGGCGTTCGGCGGCTGGAAGGGCTCCGGCTCGACCGGCAAGGCCGGCCTCTCGATGTACTACGTGGCCCAGTTCCTGCGGGAGCAGTCGCACACCGTCGTCGACTGAGGCCAGGGCGATGCGGTCCAGTCGGATGGGCCGCACGACCCGAGGACGGCACTTCAGGAAACCGCCGTCGAGCGGCTGGTCAGCCACCTGTACGTTGGCGACCCAGCGGATCCGATGGCCGAGGAGCTGGCCGGGTGGCTGGCGGCGTCGGCGCGCTTCCGATCGTTCGCCGAGGCGCACCGGGACAAGATCCGAAAGAAGCTCCGTGATGCAGGGACGCGAACGCCCTGCGCGACGTCCGCGCCGAGCTGCAGGTCGCCCATCTCCTGCTGGCAGATCGACGGATCGAGCTCGCGTACGAGGCCTATGGTGCGCGAAGGGGTGGACCGGACTTCAGCGCGACCTACCGCGGCGGGCGAAGCTTCAACCTGGAGGTGACCCGCGTGCGGGGTGAAGCCGGATCGGTCGTTCTCGGAGGGCGGCTGCTGGCGAAGCTGCACCAGCTGCCGCCCAGCGCGCCGAACGCGCTCGTGCTCGCGATCGAGGGCGAAACGACGGAGGCGCTTGACATCGATGCGGCGGCGCGCGCGCTGCGGGCTCGCGCCGATGCGAAGGACGAGGCCTTCTTCACCCAGCGTGGGTTCGCCAGCGCGCGGTCGTTCTACGATCGGTTCCTGCGGCTGGGCGGTGTGCTTCGCCTGGAGCGAGAACGCGAGCGGGGACACCCGGGCGACGCTGTGGATCAACCGATCTGCGCGGATCCCCCTCCCCGACGGGGCGGCGCACGCATGTCTCCGCTGCCTCGGGTCGCCATCAGCGTCCTGACGCTTGGCGCTCGAGCCCTCTCGGACCGAGCGCCGCCGAGGCCCTCGGACGCTACGGGTGACTGACGTGGACGAGCGCGTAGCTCTCGTCGCCGCCGACCACATCGGCTTCCTTGAGCTCGCCGATGTCCTTGCCGTACCACTTCTCGCCCACGACGCCGGGTTCCAGCGGCGTCCACTCGCCGGTCACCATCACGCCGGTCTGCTTCCCGTAGGGCACCCTGACGGACGCGTCCATGAACAGGACGACGGCGTAATCCTCGGCGTGTCCCGCGAAGTACTCCTGCTGCACGGTCTGGCCGACGACGGGATCGGCCGGCATGAAGATGCCCGCTGACGCGCCCTCGACGCCCGCCTGCCAGGTGCCCTCGGTGGTCACGACACGCCCGCGCTTGTTGTACTCCGCCGTGTCCTCGCCGAAGTACCAGACATTGCCCTCGTTGTCCGGCGCGTAGTAGTCGAAGGTGTCCTCGGCGAGCTTGCCGGCGATGTAGACCGTGTCGTGCACGACGATGCAGGGCACGCCTTCGATCATCTTCGTCGCCGAGGTGATCCGGACGACCTCGCGCGCCGATTCGCCGCCGCTGCTACCCCGGTACCGCATCGTCGTGCCCGGCACGAGTGGGAACCAGGGATTGGTGACACCGGCGCTGAAGTCGGCCGGGTCGACGATCGGGGGCGTCCCCGGTCCGACGGATGGACTCGGAGCTGGTGCGCTCGCCTCGAGCGTAGGGGATGGAGCCGGGGCGCTCGGCGCTGCGGTGATCGCAGTCGTGGGCGAAGCCCCGACGCTCGGCGACACCTCGACGATGGCCGGCGGCGGGCTGGTGGGCGTCGACGTCCCGCAACCGGAGAGGACGAAGACCGCGGTCGCGACGATGGGAACCACGATCAGCGATCGAGGGGCACGTTCGTGTTTCATGTTGGAGACTCCTTCCTGGTACGGAGTCGTATGTCGACCAGCAGGTCCGAGGTCTGGGTTGGCTCTTGCCCGTGCTGGCCTCGGGAACCCGCTGGAAACGTACTGCGACTCGATCCCGGCGGTCATCGGCCTCGCGAGTGATTTCAGCCGGGGCACGAAGGCGGGAGCGACGGATAGCCACGCGGGTAACCGGTACGGCACGCGGGAATATACTGGCCATCCTCCGTTGCACTGAGGCGACACCGGTGTCAGATGACACGAAGCTCGCGCTGCTGAGAGGCGTCCCGCTCTTCCAGGGCCTCGACGTGTCGCAGCTCCAGCGGCTGGCCGATCTGGCCGCTGATGTTCGCGCCGCCGACGGCGATGTGCTCATGCGCCAGGGCGAGGTCGGCGATGAGTTCTTCATCGTCATCAGCGGCAACGTCGTCGTCGAGCGCGAAGGCCAGCGGCTCTCTCGGTTGGGACCGGGTGAGTTCCTGGGCGAGATCGCCTTGATCGACGGCCGCCCGCGGACGGCGTCGGCCACCGCAGATGGAGAGACCCGCCTCCTCGTCCTGGACCACGCGCATTTCGATCGGCTGCTCGACGAGTTCCCGGGGTCGGGCCGCCAGGTCGCGCGCACCCTCGTCGACCGCATCCGGCGCACCGTGACCGTGCCGCAGTTCGGGATCTTCGCGCAGGGTACGAGTGCCCACGCCTTCGTCGAGTGGGACCTGCGTCCGGGTGTCGACCTCGGGGAGGCGGCTTCCGTCCTCGGGCGCCTGCGCGGCCCGAGCGTCTCTGCCGGTGGCGTCAACCTGGTCCTGGCGTTCGGCGCCGATCTGTGGCGCGGCCTCGCCCCGAGGGATGTCCCGGACGGGATCGGACCATTCCAACCGATCGGCCGGCTGGGCGGCCATCATGCGCCGGCCAGCCAGCACGACGTCTGGCTCTGGATCAACGGCAGCTCGCAGGACGTCGTCTTCGAGCACACCCGCGCCGCGGCGGCGGCGATCGAAACGGTCGCCCAGCTCGCCAACGAGCAGGTCGCCTTCGTCCACCGCGACAGTCGGGACCTGACTGGATTCCTTGATGGCACCGCCAATCCGACGCTGCTGGAAGCGCCGCAGGCTGCGCTGGTGCCGGACGGTCAGCCGGGTGCGGGCGGCAGTCATGTGCTGGCCATGCGCTGGGTGCACGATCTCGATGCCTTCGGTGCGCTCTCGGTCGCCGAGCAGGAGCACGTGTTCGGCAGGACGAAGGGCGAGAGCATCGAATTGGAGGGCGACGACAAGCCGCCGAACGCCCATATCGCGCGCGTCGAGATCGAGGATGAAGCCGGCGTCGAGCTGCCGATCTATCGGCGCAGCGTCCCGTACGGAACGGTCGCGGAGCATGGGCTCTACTTCGTCGCCTTCGCTGCCGATCGATCTCGGTTCGACACGATGCTGGGCCGCATGTTCGGGATGGACGGCGATGGCCTGCACGACCACCTGACCGATTTCTCGCGCCCGGTCAGCGGTGCCTACTACTACGCGCCTCCGATGAACCTCCTGGCCGACCTGCCATCGTCGGCGATCGTCGAGCCGGAGGCTGCACTGACCGGCTGACTCCCGGCGTGGTTCTGCGCGAGCCAGTCGCATAGCGTCGTCGACTGACGACTTCGGGTGCAAGCCGTAGCCGACGGGCCGCCGGCGGTCGATGGAATCCGAGGGGCCGGCCCTCCGACCGGCCCCTCAGGAGTTGTTCTTGATCGTTGGTCAGCTGGTGGCGCGATCGTCCGACCACGCCATCGGTTATGGCAGGACGTCCCAGAAGACGTAGTCGGCGATCGCTTTGGCGGCCTTCGGATTGGCCGAGGCGCCCGGCGTGAAGACGCCGCTGTCACCGCTCTCGTTGAAGGCTCGCCATCGCCGCCTGGGCGGTGTTGATGGCTGTGATGCTGGTGCCGCAATAGGCTGCTTTGGCCTGATCGATGCTGACGCCAGTCGGGGATGAGCCGAAGAGCTGGTTGTTGAGGATGGCCGCCAGCAACTGCTGGAGTAGGCGCATCCGCGCCTTGTCGATGCGCGTTGCGGTTGGTGCCGGTCGAGGTCTTGGCGATGCTCGACCAGAATCCGCCTTCGACCTGCGCGACAGTCAAGGGCCCGACGCAGTCGGGCTACCGTCGGCAGATGGTCATCTCAGCAGCGGTCATGCCGTCGGTCTGGATGCCGCCGACAATCTGAGGTGCAGAGTTCCAGACCAGGCTGAGCAGGCTGAGGTGCGTCGCCCAGAAGCCCTGCGTCCGGGTCGTCAGGGCACCGCTGTTGATGAAGGTGCAGGTCACGGTCGTGCCGGCAGACAGGTCGTTGATCGTGCCGGTCCTGGTGTTGGCGTCACCGCTGACCGTCGTCCCGGCGACGCCAGCGACCGTGATCACGCAGGTGACGTCCGTCAGGACGAAGCCTGGCTCGATGCCCTCGATGACCGTGTAGTCACCGCCGATCCCAGCCGGCGCTGATGAGGAACGACTTGGAGTCCGCCCCGGCGCACGCCGGGTGCCGAGGTCGTCAGTGTGAACGGTGTCGTGAAGCCGTTGCCGCCGGTCGTCGTGAAGTCGAATGGGCCACCAGCGACACCCGTCGTGATCTTCTTGACGATGATCGTCGGTCAGCTGCGTGTTGGTGAAGGTGCAGCTGACCGTCTCGGCCGCGTCGAGGTCGATGGTCACCGTCGTGTCGCCGGGTCGTAGTCACCGCCGGACCCGATCGACGACGGTCGGGGTCGCCCGGTGCAGACGATGTTCGTCAGGTCGTAGCCGGTGATCGGCGCGTCTCGGTGACGGTGGAGCTGCCGGGCAGGAGGTTCGCGAAGAGTCTTGGTTGGTGAGGGTGCCGTCGGCGTCGTCATCGAGGCGGAGTTGCTGGCAGCCCGGTGCCGGGTGTGTCGGTGTAGGCGAAGTCGTGGCCGTCGGTCGGGCACGGTGTCCTTGATGATCGTGATCGAGCCGGCTGGGTGTTGGTGAAGGTGCAGCTGACCGTCTCGGCCGCGGTCGAGGTCGATGGTCACCGACGTGTCGCCGGTGTCGTAGTCGCCGTCGGCGCCGATCTGGATGGTCGAGGGTGCACCGGAGCAGACGATGTTCGTCAGGTTGTAGCCGGTGATCGGCGCGTCTCGGTGACGGTGGAGCTGCCGGGCAGGAGGTTCGGCACGAAGGTCTTCGTGTTGGTGAGGGTGCCGTCGGCGTCGTCATCGAGGCGGAAGTCGCTGCGCCCGGTGCCGCGTGCGTCGGTGTAGGCGAAGTCGTGGCCATCGTTGGGCACGATGTCCTTGATGATCGTGATCGAGCCGCGCTGGGTGTTGGTGAAGGTGCAGCTGACCGTCTCGGCCGCGTCGAGGTCGATGGTCACCGCCGTGTCGCCGGGTCGAAGTCCCGTCGGCGCCGATGTCGACGGTCGGCGGTGGCCCGGTGCAGACGATGTTCGTCAGGTTGTAGCCGGTGATCGGCGCGTCTCGGTGACGGTGGAGATGCCGGGCAGAGGTTCGGGAAGAGGTCTTGGTTGGTGAGGGTGCCGTCGGCGTCGTCATCGAGGCGGAAGCCGCTGACGCCCGGTGCCGCGTGCGTCGGTGTAGGCGAAGTCGTGGCCATCGTTGGGCACGGTGTCCTTGATGATCGTGATCGAGCCGAGCTGGGTGTTGGTGAAGGTGCAGCTGACCGCCTCGCCGCGGCGAGGTCATGGTGACCGTCGTGTCGCCGGGATCGAAGTCACCCGGGCGCCGTGACGCCGGTCGAGTCGGTGTCTCCGGTGCAGACGATGTTCGTCAGGTGTAGCCGCTTCGGCCGTCTCGGTGACCGTCGGGCGACGCCGTCGGTGAGGTTCGTGAAGACTTCGTGTTGGACAGGGTGCCGTCGGCGTCGTCGTCGAGGCTGAAGTTGCTGAGCCCGGCGCCGGTCGTCGTGTAGGCGAAGTCGGTGGCGTCGTCGGGACCGTGTCCTTGATGATCGTGATCGACCGAGCTTGGTGTTGGTGAACGTGCAGCTGACCGACTCGCCGTCGGCGAGGGTCACGCTGACCGACGTGTCACCTGGTCGAAGCCCCCGAGGCGCCGATGACGACGGTCGAGTCGGTGGCTCCGGTGCAGACGATGTCGGAGAGGCTGTAGCCGCCTCGGTGTCTCGGTGACCGTCCGGGCGACGCCGTTGGTGAGGTTCGCTGAAGATCTTCGTGTTCGGCGAGGGTGCCGTCGGCGTCGTCATCGAGCGGAAGTTGCTGAGCCCGGTGCCGGTCGTCGTGTAGGCGAAGTCGTGCGCGTCGGTTGGGGACGGTGTCCTTGATGATCGTGAGCGAGCCGCGCTGGGTGTTGGTGAAGGTGCAGCTGACCGCCTCGGCCGCGTCGAGGTCATGGTCGACCGTCGTGTCGCCGGTGTCGAAGTCACCGTCGAGGCGCCGATCGTCGAGGTCGGCGGTCACCCGGTGCAGACGATGTTCGTTAGGTCGTAGCCGGTGACCGGCAGCGTCTCGGTGACGGTGGAGCTGCCGGGCAGGACGTTCGGGAACGGGTCTTGGTTGGTGAGGGTCCCGTCGGCGTCGTCATCGAGCGGGAGCCGATGCAGCCCGGTGCCGGTGCGTCGTGTAGGCGAAGTCGTGGCCACCGTTGGGCACGGTGTCCTTGATGATCGTGATCGAGCCTGCGCCGTGTTCACATAGGTGCAGGTCAGGGTGTCGCCTGTCGCCGCTCTTGGTAACGGTGACGGTCTGCCCGCCGATGATGAACGTCGTGCCGCCCGCGCCGTTGACGGTCAGGCTGCAGTTCAGGCTGGTGAAGGTCCAGCCGTCAGGCGGAGGCGGCGGATCCTCGGTCACATCGATCGGTCGTCGGTCCCTGGCGTCAGGTCGAGGAACTCATGGGTGCCGGTGGCGCCAGACGTCAGGATGCTGAAGTCGTTCAATCCCTCGCCGGTGACCGCGTAGTCGAAGGTGTCATCCCCGCCGATCGTGTTCTTGACGATGATCAAGTTGAACGGGTTGATGATGGCACCGGTCTGCATCTGGTTGTCGCGCTGACCGACGGACTCGCCGTCCGATCGCTTCGAGCGAGACGTGGTACGGCGAGCCAGGAACGGCGGTGGCGCCGCCCGAGCGCCCATCTGCGTGCTGAGGGCCACGTGGGCACCGAACCAGATGCCGATCGAGCACGTCGTGTACGCCCTGCTTCGTCGCGCACGCGTCGCTGTCATTGCCGACGGTGAACTGCAGCGGTGATCGCTGTCTCGCTGTCACCCAGCGTACGAGCCACTCGCGATCGCCGGTCCGGCGGTCACCGAAGGCGTGCCGTCGCGCATTACCGAGCGTGAAGGGCGACCGGCGGGCTGCGGGACGTCGGGGTTTTCGGCCGTGAAGGCCGGATTCGGATCATGCAGGGATGGGCGTCGTGATCTGCGGCCAGTCGGTGCAGCCGGCGATGCCGTCGCAGAGGTCCGCGTATCCAGCTTCGGAGTAATCCCACGTCGTCAGGTAGTCGTAGGCATGCTTGCCGCCCTTCGTCGTTCCGTACTGGAACGTCACGGTGTGCGTGCTGCCCGCGGTGAGACCCGTCAACCACAGACGCTGGACGGTGGCGTCGCCCTCGTGGTACGTCGAGTTGTTCGCGTTCAGGTTGCCGTTGATCCAGCGGCAATCCCGTGATCGCCGGTCGCATAGCCGTCGCCGTCGTCGTTGGAGCATTGGTCGTACGTGCCGATCGAGGCATCGGTGAACCAGGTCTTCGCGACGCGGCCCGTGTCGAGGCCGGTGGCGGTCACGCTGTAGTTCGCCACGAACCAGTCGGGCAGCTTGAACTGGTCCTTGATCGTGCCGTCCTTGGCGACGTCGACGATGACGCCGCGGCTCCAGGACTGGCCGGCATCGTCGTTGACGACGATGCGCACGCCGGAGGGCTCGTCGCCCTGCCAGTTGGTGCCGGTCAGGACGACCTTGCCGCCCGGGCGGATAGTCGGCCTTGTCGCTGGCGATGGTCGGCTCGCCGGACGCGGCGGCGACGGCGGTCGTCTCGGCAGCGGCCGCGCGGCCTTCTTGTCCTGGCCCTTGTTGCTCTTGTCGGGCTTGTTTGCGTTGCCCTTCGGGGCCTTGTCCTTGGAGCCGCCGTTGCCCTTGGTCGTCGGGCCGGCGTCCTTCTTCGGCCACCCTTCGCGTCGGTCGTCGGCGCCGTCTGGGTGTCGGTCGACCCCTTCTTCGCCTTGGCATCAGCTGCCTTGCCCTTGGCATCGGTCTGGGTGCTCGCAGTCGGATCAGAGGTCGGCTTGCCGGCGAAGGTGCCGGACGGTGCCAGGACCATGAAGGAGAGCAGAGCGATCTGAACCACGACAGCCGCCGTCCGGCCGAGCTTGCGCATGCGACGACCGGGGCCGGGCATGAGGGGGCCCGTGTCCTTTGCCGCGACCACGAGGGATGCCTCGACGTCACGCGGGTTCGGGACGATGAGACCGTCAGGCCATTCGTCGTTCGGTCGCCAGGACATCGGTGCCTCCCTCGCCCCTCATCCGGGGGCTTCGTGGCCCGATCCGATCGGGCCCATGATGGTTCGGCCGCTAGCGGTTTCCCTCAGATCGGTCAAGGAGTGTTGCCGGGGTCCTGCCCACGTCGAATCGCCGCTTGATGCCTGAGCACTCGCCGCGCATGGCGGCAGAGCGGGCTGGAGTCATCGAGGGCGATCCCCGAAGACGCACGGGCGATGACCGGGCACTGGGCCTCCCTGCGCCTCGGCTCGCATCGGGCGGATGCGAGGCGAAGCCAGACGTGGTCGATCGAGACGGACGCTGGGTCGATGGAGTCCGCCGCGGAGGACCGTTGTAGCCCCGCGGCACCCGGCTGGTCAAGGGGTTAGGTGGGGTCTGGTGAGGTTTGTAATGTGCCGCAAGTCTGGCCCGGAGCGTGAGACCCCACCATGTCGGGCGCCGGAGGCACCTCAAAGTGGTGCGCGGGCGCACCACGACGGCCCGGCGACCGGACTGCAGAGGCGCTCGGATATACTCCGACCGGTATCCAGTCTGCATACTTTCTATGCGTTCAGGCGGCGACGGCCGCGCCCACCGGCACCACCAGGAGCGACCCGTGACCGACGTCATCGACCGCCGCAGCCCGAGCCCCAGCCGCCCGGTGCCGGACATCATCACCGAGCTGCCGGGCCCCAAGGCGCGGGCCCACATCGCCTTCGACGAGTCGATCACGTCGCCCAGCCTGCCCCGGGCCTACCCCATCGTGCCCGTGCGCGGCGACGGGCTGGAGGTCGAGGACATCGATGGCAACCTGTTCCTCGATTTCGCGGCCGGCATCGCGGTCAACTCGACCGGCCATAGCCACGAGCGGGTGGTCGAGGTCATCGCGCAGCAGGCCGCCGACCTGCTCCACTTCAGCGCGTCGGACTTCTACCTGCCCATCTACGCCCATGCTGCCGCCGAGCTGGCCCGGATCGCCCCGATGTCGGGCAAGGTCCGCGTCTTCCTCGGCAACTCCGGCGCCGAGGTCGTGGAGGCCGCCTTCAAGCTCGCGCGCCACCACACCCGACGCCAGAACGTGGTCGCCTTCCTTGGTGCCTTCCACGGCCGCACCTACGGCGCCCTGTCGTTGACCGGCTCGAAGGCCAAGTACCACGCCGGCTTCGGGCCGCTCCTGCCCGGTGTCTACCACGTGCCCTATGGCAGCGCCGGGCCTCGACGAGCTCGAGCAGCGCGTCTTCAAGCGCCTCATGCCCGCCGACGAGTTCGCGGCCATCTTCGTGGAGCCCGTCCAGGGCGAGGGCGGCTACGTCGTGCCCGATGATGCATTCCTGCCGCGCCTGCGAGAGATCTGCGACCGCCACGGGATCGTGATGGTCGCCGACGAGGTCCAGTCGGGCGCCGGGCGGACCGGGAAGATGTGGGCCATCCAGCACTGGGGCGTCGAGCCCGACGTCCTGCTGACCGCCAAGGGCATCGCCTCGGGCATGCCCATCGCCGGCATGATCGCCAAGGACGAGCTCATGACCTGGGGCCCCGGTGCCCACGGCTCGACCTACGGCGGCAACCCGGTCGCCTGCGCCGCCCTCATCGAGACCGTCCGCATGCTCGAGGGCGAGCTCGTCGCGAACGCCGCCGTGCGGGGCGACCAGGCGACAGCGGGCCTGCGCGCCATCCAGCAGCGCCACCCAGCGACCATCCGGGACGTCCGCGGCCTGGGCCTCATGATCGGCGTCGAGTTCGACTCGGCCGAAACCTCCGACGCCATCCAGACCGCCTGCTTCCAGAAGGGCCTGCTGGTCCTCGAGGCCGGCGAAGGCGCCATCCGCCTGTCCCCCGCCCTCATCGTCAGCGAGGAGCAGATCGAGACCGCGCTGCGCATCTTCGCCGAGGCCGTCGCCGAGGTCGAGGCTCAGCGCAGCTGACCTCGGGGGATGACGGTCGCTGTGGCCCGTCAGGCCTCGACGGCTGACACGTCCGAGGCACGCAGTCGCATCGCCAGCATGGCCACGCCGATGAGGATCGCGGTGCCCATGATCGGTGCGCCGATGCGCTTGATCTCGGCGGAGTCGGCCACGAGGCCGACCAGGAAGATGGCCAGGCCGATGTTGATCGCCCAGAAGACGACCTCCCGCAACCAGCGCGGTCCGACCACGCGATCCGCCGAGAGCGTGAGCACCAAGCCGAAGAGCAGATTGGTCATCACGCCGATGAACGCCGCATGGTCGCTGGCGATGATGAGGCCCGTCGGGATCGCTGACGTATCGGGGTTCTGGATGAACTGGCTCACGAGGTACATGAAGATGGCCGTCGCGACGAGGACGAACAGCGCCGACGCGGCGAAGTAGCGTCGTCCCGGAATCGACCAGCCAGTCCGTCCGCACGGCGGCCGGGAGGACCCGGACGACGAACAGGACGACCGCGATGAGCTCGAGCAGCAGGTCGAGCCCGCCGGCTGCCTGGAGCGCTTCGGCGGGCAGGAAGAGCAGCGCGCCAGAGAGGACGATGCCGCCGAGGAACAGCGCCGCGAGCTGGACGACGCCGGCCCTCGGCCGGTCGCTGGTGCCCTTCGTCTGCCACTCGATGAAGCCCATGGCGGCCAGGATCAGGTAGCTGAAGACCATGGTCGAGGCGTGCGCACCGACGACGTCGCTGCCGGCGGGAAAGATCACGGTCTGGGTCGCGAGCTGGACCTGGAACAGGACGCCGATGATGGCGCCGTACGTGAAGGTGGTCAGTCCGAGAGCGACAGCCAGGCCGGGCAGGCTGCGTCCGCCGCGCGTCGCCCGCCAGATCCAGACGAAGACCCAGAGCACGGCGATCATGAGTGCGACGCCGGTCAGCGCCCGGCCCGCCAGGTTGCCGAAGTAGAAGGCGGCCACGTAGATGGGGATGAGGATCGCCAGGGAGATCGCGAGCCGTCGATCGGCCGAACGCGTCAACCACATCGCCGACGCGACGATCCCGAGCGTGATCCACCCGAGCGTGCCCGAGTGGACGTGCGTGAGGAGCTGGTTTCGATCGAACTCGTAGAGATCCAGGCCGTTCACGATCCCGATGACGATCGTCACCAGGAAGACGGCCATCGCGACCAGGTACAGGTTGCGCACCCAGCGCCCCACCTCGCCGACTCCCGCCATCGACATCTGGACTCCCTCCTCCGCGACCACGCTTCGCCACAGATCCACGCCGGGAAGCCCGCCACGCCATCACCGGCATCGGCAGAACGAGGCTCAGCCTACCGAGCGTGTCAATGGCGTCCAACGCGCTGCCGGCACCGGCCTCGCCGCGTCCTCCAGCGCCGGGCCGTCCGGCACGCGGCATGGGCCGCACCGCTCTGGCATCATCGGGCGGTGAGCTCCCCAAGCAAGGTCGCCACCATGCGCGACGCCGTGGCGGACCTGGTGCGCGACGGTGACACCGTGGCCATCGAGGGCTTCACGCACCTCATCAGCTTCGCGGCGGGCCACGAGATCATCCGGCAGAAGAAGCGTGAGCTGACGCTGGCGCGCATGACGCCGGACGTCATCTACGACCAGATGATCGGCGCCGGCGTGGCCTCCAAGCTCATCTTCAGCTGGCTCGGCAATCCGGGCGTCGGTGGCCTGCACGCCGTCCGTCGGCGGATCGAGGACGAGGATCCCGCCCCACTCGAGGTCGAGGAGTACAGCCACTTCGGCATGGTCTCGCGCTATACGGCGGGTGCCATGAACCTGCCCTTCTTCCCGCTCCGCTCCTACTTCGAGTCCGACCTGCCCACGGCCAACCCGAAGATCCGCCGCCTCGAGTCGCCCTACGGCGACGGCCCGGTCTATGCCGTGCCGCCGCTGCGACCGGACGTGACCATCGTCCACGCGCAACGCGCCGACGCTGCCGGCGATACGCAGGTCTGGGGCCTGCTCGGCTGCCAGAAGGAGGCCGCCTTCGCCGCCGAGCGGCTGATCGTCGTCGTGGAGGAGCTGGTCGACGAGTCGGTCGTGCGGGCCGATCCCAACCGGACCATCATCCCCGGCCTCATCGTCGATGCGGTCGTCGTCGAGCCCTTCGGCGCGCATCCCTCGTACGCGCAGGGCTACTACGACCGCGACAACCACTTCTACCTGGAGTGGGACGCCATCTCCCGCGACGCCACCGCCCTCGATGCCTGGCTGGGCGAGTTCGTCCACGGCGTCGCCGACCGATCGGAGTACATGGCCAAGCTCGGCGAAGCAGCTCGGGAGCGCATCCGGCCGTCGGGCTCTGCACCCTCTGGTTCGGTCGACTACGGCGAGTACCGATGAGCGACGTCGGCGCCCCTGCCGTGGCTGCCTTCAGCCGTTCGGAGATGATGATCGTGGCCGCGGCCCGTGAGCTCGCCGGCCAGCACGTCTGCTTCGTCGGTGTCGGGCTGCCCAACATCGCCGTCAACCTGGCCAAGCGGACGGTCTCCCCGGACATGGAGCTGGTCTACGAGGCCGGCGTCTTCGGTGCGCAGCCGGCCCGCCTGCCCGCTGAGCATCGGCGATCCGACCATCGTCACCCGTGCCACCGCGGTCGTCAGCATGCTGGAGCTCTTCGGCTACTACCTCCAGCGGGGCCTCATCGACGTCGGCTTCCTGGGTGCCGCCCAGATCGATCGCTTCGGCAACATCAACACCACCGTCATCGGCGACTACGCCCATCCGACGACCCGCTTGCCCGGCTCCGGCGGCGCCTGCGAGATCGCGATCAACGCGCGCGAGGTCTTCGTGATCATGCGCCAGAGCCCGCGCAGCTTCGTCGAGCGGATCGACTTCCGAACCTCGCCCGGCAACCTTGGTGGGGCCGAGGCGGCCGCCAGGATCCGGACGGAGCAGGGCTGGCTGGGGCGGGGGCCGTCGGTCGTGGTGACCGACCTGGGCATCTACCACTTCGACGACGAGGGCGAGATGCGCCTCGACTCGCTCCATCCGGGCGCCACGCTCGAGCACGTCCATGCCGCGATGGCCTGGCGGCCCAAGGTCTCCGACCATCTGGCGGTCACCCCGGCTCCGACCACCGAGGAGCTCCGCCTCATCCGCGCCGAGCTCGATCCCGAGGGCGTCTACACGAAGTAGGCCGGGGCGAAGCTGTGCGGCATGGCGTCGGAATCCCGTAGCGGCGACCGAAGGTCGCGATCCGACCGCCACCGCCGGCGGATCAGGCGGCGATCACGAGCCTGATCCATCGAGGCGCCTCAACCCGCGAGACCCGACGGCGACCTTCGATTGGCGCCGGTTCAGGTTGCGGTCGATGGCGACCAGGTCGTGGGGACGGCGCAGCTCCGGATCCACCGGCGCGGCAAGCGGGAGCTCGCCTCGCTCGTCGTTGAGCCATCGCACCGCCGCTCGGGCTCGGCGGTCGGCTCGTCGAGACCGTCATCGGGGACGCACCGGGCACGCTCTACCTCATGACCATCCGCGAGACGGAAGGGTTCTTCCGCGCTTCGGGTTCGAGACGCGGTCAAGGCTGGCTCGACGCCGGCCGACTTCCGTCGCCAGTTCCGCATCGGCCAGATCGCGACGGCGATCTTCTCGATCCCGCGCGCCAGTCGATCCGGCAGAGGCTGCGCGAGTCAGGTGGCCAGTGCGGTAGCGGCAGCGCTGGGCAGTGCCAGCGGCTCGACGTGGACGCGCACGCTCGAGCCTTCAGGACGTCGGGCGTTCGCCGACGAGCGTCGAGCACGATGACCAGCCCGACGACGATGAAGAGAAGCGGCCAGAAGACGTCGAGGTCCGGCAGCCAGGGGACCTGGTCCGAGAGCTGGGTGACGCCGATCAGGCCGAAGAAGACGGCCATCAGGAGGGGCCAGCGACGGCGCCGACCCTGCGACCGGCCCATGAGCCAGATGAGCCCGAAGCCGATGGCGAGGGCGACCGACGTCCAGCCATCACCGTGGAGCAGGCCGAGGTCGCCGAGCAGGTCGGGCACGAAGAGGGCGATCAGGAGGATCGTCGGGGTCACTGCCCAGCGCGCCTTCCAGAGGATCGAGGCGGCCGCGAAGAGGCCGGCCAGGACGCCGAGGACGATGGCTGAGAGCGAGATCGGCGTCAGCTGATCGACGAGCAGGGCGAGGCCAAGGAGGAGCAGGAAGATGCCCAGGATGGGGATGTGCCGCCGTGGCGACCATTCGAATGTCTGCCACTCGATGCCATACCCGCTCGACGGATCCCAGCTGGCGCGCTGCCCGGCGCCGACGGGATCAGGGCCACGGTCCCAGGCCGGTCGGTCGATGCGGGTCACGCCTGGGTCGTCGGGGGGTGGGTTCGAGTCCGTCATCCGGCAACGCCACTGACCGGGACAGTGCGGCCGGCGAGCGTCACCTCACCGCCTCCGTCATGGCGAAGATGTCGGGCCCATCCCGCCGCGCCACGCGACCGGCGCCGCCGATCCAGCCGCCGGACGGGTCGCTTCGGCGTGCCAATGCTGCCGGCGACAGGAGCAGCCGCTCCCAGCCATCGTCGGCCAGATCGCGGAGCGTGTCGCTGGCGACGATCAGGCTGCGTTCCGCGAGCGCAGCAGCCTCGCCCGTGAGGTGGCCGACGATCCTCGAACGGGTCAGGGATGCGGCCGCCGCGACGGCTTGGCGGATCTCGTGGCGTGCCGTGGCGATGCCCGCCGTCGACGGCCGCCGGATGGCGACCACGGCGTCGTCGGCGCCGGCTAACCAGGTCGGCAGCGCCAACGGCCAGGCCGGGTCGGCGTCGGAGTCCTCGGGCTCGACGAAGAGCAGCCGCAGACCCGGGTAGAGCAGCCGACGGAGGCCGACCTCGACAAGGCCGGGCATGAACGCGAGGGGCGCGCCAAGGTCCCCGCCGGCGAGCGCGCCGAGCAGCAGGCGGTCATCGACCACGCCGGCGCCGCGCGAGAGCTCGACCCCGATGGCCTGCAGCGCCAACGAACGACCGATGCGATCGGCGACCTCGAGTGGCTCACCACGGGCGACCTCCGGGGCCATCGCCAGTGGCCCCGGCCCGACGGCCAGATCGACGCCGGCCCGGGCCATGAGCCGCGCAGCGAAGACGTGGTCGGCGATCGCCCGGGCCGGCTCGATGCCGAACTCGACGACCGTCTCGAGGGGATCGGCGAAGACGAGGTCGACGCGCTCGAAGGCGGCCACGACCGCCTGGTCCGGCGAGGCCAGGCCGATCGATTGGGTGGCGAGCCGGACGTACGAGCCACGCTCTGCGGCGGCCTCGTCGACGGCGGCACGAAGCACGCCCAGGCCGCGCTGGCTGCCGGCCGGTGCCAGTTCCGGGTCGTCGGTCGGATCCTCCGGCTCGGGCTCGTCGCCAAGCCGTCGGCGAAGCTCGCGGTCGGCCGGCACACGCACCCGGACGAGGTCGGCACCGGCGGCGATGGCGTCGGCCGCCGCCAGTGCGGCCGGACCCGCCGCGCTCAACGGAAGATCGATGCCGAGCGCCGGCCCCATCAGGTCACCGATGACCGCCCTCAGCTCGGTGCGCGCCGTGCGGTTGGCGTCGAACCGCTGCCAGGCGTTGTCCAGCCAGGCGGCGAGCGTCGACTCTGCCTCGCGACGCCGGTCGGGCTCGCCGAGCAGCTCGGCCTCGAGGGCCAGGTCGACGTGGCCGGCCGCGATGTCGAGCGCCAAGGCGGCGGGCTCCATGTCGTACTCGTGGGCGGCGACCGCGAACGGCAGCCCGATGCCGCCGCCCAGGCGGGCCGGACCCAGGGCGGCCAGGCGGTCGACGACCTCGACCGCCAGCGGCCGACCGGAACGGTCGAGCCCCGTCACCCCGACCAGCCGAAGGACCGCTCGCTCGCAGGCCAGCGTCGTCTCGTCGCGCGCGGCAGCCGACAGCTCGGCGGCGTATGCAGCGGCTCGTTCGCGCACCGCCCTGGCTCGGGCGTCGAGGTCGACCACCATCGATCAGCCCATGCCCGGCGGGAGGTGGGCGGGTCGCCCGGCGGCCTGGAGCAGCTCGACCACGCGACGCAGCGGCAAGCCATGGATGACATGGCCGTCGCGGCCCTCGACCGTATCGGCTGCGACGAGGCTATCGAGGGCGGCTTCCTCGGCGGCCTCGCCGGCAGCAGCGAAGAGCGGGTCGATGTAGGCGTCCGTGAGCATGGTCCGCTCGATCAACGGCCCCGCGCTGTGCGCGACGCGGCCGGCCGTCGAGAAGGCCAGGAAGATGTCGCCGCTGCCATTGCCCGCGATACCGCCGGTGCGCGCCATGCCGAGGCCGGCACGCCGGGCCAGCCGCTGTAGCTGGCGACCGTCGAGCGGCGCGTCGGTGGCGATGACGAAGATGACGGAGCCGCTCTCCGGTCGGTGGACATCCGGCCCGCCGCGCCGCGCGTAGCCCTCGGCGACCAGCGTCGGCCCGACGCGCACGCCGTCGATGACCAGCTGCTCGAGCCAGCCGTAGTTCGTGAGCGCCAGCGCCGCCACCGTGTAGGCAGCCGATCCAGCGGCCTCGCGCGAGGTCGGGACGAGCGTCGGCGCCTCGTCGGTCGCCGGCACGACGCGTCGCGATGCCGACCCGATGCCGCCCTTCAGCTCGTGACAGACCATGCCGGTGCCGGCCCCGATGGCGCCGCCGATGACCCGCCCAGCCTCTGCGCCGCGCGCGGCATCGATGGCCGCCCGAACGTCGTCGACATCGACCTGGACGTGGCGCGCATCGTTCAGGAAGGAGTCCGAGCACTCGGCCACGACCGGGATCATCCAGTGGTCGGGGTCGGTCGCTGGCGCCTCGTCGACGAGGATCCGGATGGCGGCGTCATAGACCCGCCCGACGGCCATCGTCGAGGTCAGGAGGATGGGGCCCTCGAAGGCGCCGAACTCGTCGATCTGGGTGCGGCCGCTGACCTCGCCCGCGCCGTTGAGGACCGCGATCCCCGCCTGGATCGGATGGCTGGTGAGGGTCTCGATGTCGCCCGGCAGGATGGCCGTCACGCCGGTCCGCGCCGTGCCGCGACCCGCTGGCGGTCGCGGCTCATCGCGCCAGACGGTGGCGTGGCCGACACGCACGCCGGCTACGTCGACGATGGAGTTCGTGGGTCCGGTCGGCATCAGGCCGATGACGATCCCGAGATCGCGCGGGCTGCACCGCGCCGGAGGCGGTCCGCCGGCCCCTGACGACGGCGCGGGGCCCGTTCGGGGGTGCGCTGCTGCGCGGTCGTCGGTCACGGTGCCTCCCCGGTGCGCCGGCTGGCCCCGCGGACCATCAGGACGCTGTCGCGATGATAGGCGCTCAGTCGGCCACCAGGCCCGCGAGGCGAACGGCGCACACGAAGGCTCGAAAGGCCTCCACGCCGTCGGCAGCGTCATAGACCACGCCGCGATCGCCCTCGCGGCGCATGCCGGGCATGACGGCGGCATAGTCGGCCTGCGCGGCCAGGCCGAAGTCGATGCCCACGCGGATGGGGGCCGGCAGCACGAGCGGCGTCATCGTCGGGTCCGAGGCTGCTGCGCGCTCGACCGCCCGACGTGCGCCGGCCTGGACGAGCTCGCGGGCGCGGCTGGGGTGGAGTGAGTCGGCGGCGTGGCCCGAGACGGCCCGCTTGACCACGACGCGCTCGGCGCCCGGCAGCCAGTCGGCGACCTCCTCGGCCAGCGCGTCATCGCCCGCGACCATGCCGACCGGTACGCCAAGGGCTCCGAGGTACGACCCGTTGATGCCGTACTCGCCGACCGGCCGGCCCGAGAGGGTGGTCAGGGTCGGGCCGCCGCTGTAGGTGTGGGCGATGGTTCCGCGTGGATGGCCGGCGCGAGCGTGGTAGCCGACGAAGATGGCCACGCCGAAGCCGGCCACCGCGGCCGCCTCGACCATGCTGTACGGCTTCTGCCCCTGGACCAGCCGCGCGGCTGGATGGACCTTCTCGGGCGTCAGGTTGTACATGCCGCCGTGCGAGTCGTTGACCACGACCTCGGTCGCGCCGCCGGCCAACGCCCCTTCCACCGCCGCATTCGTCTCGCCGATCATCAGCTCGACGGCGGCCGGGTAGTCGCGATCGGTGCGACCCGTGGGACCCGGATGGCTGACGCCGGCGATGCCTTCCATGTCGACCGACACGTAGACCTTCATGCGCTCCCCTTCCCTGTCGAGGCCGGACCGTCGGGCGGCGCGGGGCCGTTCGGCGGCGTCTCGTGGTCGGGTGGCGGCGTCCCATGGTCGGGTGGCGCCGCCGGCCCGCTGCGGGCCGGCGCCCCGAGCCAGACGCTGCCATCCGCGAAGCGCTCCGACTTCCAGATCGGGGCTCGCGCCTTGAGCTCCTCGATCGCGTAGCGGCACGCGTCGAAGGCTGCCCCGCGATGGGCGGCTGCGACCGCGATGGCCACGCTCGTTTCGCCCACGCCGACCGCGCCGACGCGATGCAGGATGGCCAGCCGATGGACATCGAAGCGGGACGCGATCTCATCGGCGATCGCTTCCAGGACGACCAACGCCATCGGCTCGTAGGCCTCGTAGTCGAGTCCGACGACGCGTTGGCCGGCGAAGCGCTCGGCTTCGACCTCCTGCCCTGGCGCCGGGGTGCCCGGCGACTCGCGCGTCACGCCGAGGAAGGTGACGATGGCGCCGTCGGCTGCGGTCGAGACCGCCGCGCGCAGCTCGGCCACGTCGGCATCACGGATCGGCTCGGGGCTGAGGGCGATCCAGCGGACGCGCGGCGGTCGCGGTGCCGTCGGCTCGTGCGGGGCACCACCGGCGACCGGCGGGATGAGGGCCAACTCGTCGCCTTCCGCAAGCGGGTCGGTCGGCTCCGCGTAGACGGCGTTGCGAGCGAAACGCATCGAGGGACCCGCCGGAGCGAGGAGGGGGTGCTCAGCGGACAGGACGTTCCAGGCATCTCCGATCGTCGCGCCATCGGGGACCTCGAGGGTCAGCTGACGCACCCCGAGCTGCTGGCGCTGGAGGGCGAAGAGGCGCACGGTCAGATGCATCGATCTAGACCAGCAGGCCGGCGCCGAAGAGCAGCGCCGCGGAGACGATGGTGCCGGCAAGGACCGCCGCCGTGTCGATGTACAGGAGCCCGGTCGCCGACTCCATCGACCGGGTCTGTGCCGTCCGCAGCGCCATCGACGTCAGCACGATGGGAAAGACGATGCCGACGCCGAGCACGAGCCAGACCAGGAGCGTTTGCTGCCCGGCCAGCGCGCCGAAGGGCGCCTGCGCGACGATGCCCAGAGCGACCGAGCCGATGAAGACGGTGAGCTGCACGACGAGCGCGGCGAGCAGGAGCCGGACGGCGAGGATGAGCGGTCCTTCGCCGAGCTTGGGCGTCACGAGGTACCAGTGGCCCAGGATCATCGCCGCCAGCACCCCGCCGGTCACGCCCGAGAGCACGAGCAGCTGGACACCGATGACCCAGGCCGGCAACGTGGCGTTCCCCCATCCGAGCGCTGCGAACGCGATGGTCGCCAGTCCGGCTGCGATGGCAACGATGCCCAGACGATGGCCGTGGCCTCGGCGGAGGGCGATGGTCTCCAGCGCTAACACGACCGTGAACGTGATCAGGCCGATGCGACGGGCCTGGTCGAGATCCGGGCTCGGCGTGGCGACGGCGAGGCGGACGGGCAGCGGCAGCCCACCATCGAGCAGCGCGGTCAACCCCGCCAAGACGGTCGCGCAGGCGGCCACGAAACCGAGGTAGCCCGTCGAAGGGTCGGTGCGACGACGGAGCGCGACGATCATCGCGGTGGAGCCCATCGCGAGGCTGAAGAGGAGCGTCCAGTTGACGTAGGCAAGGCTCTCCAGCACGGATCGGTCGGGCACCGAGGGAGTGTAGCGAACGGGTTCCCGCGCTAGGCTTGGCGATAGCCCGGCGGGATGGATCGCCACCGGGCGGCGACCGCCAGCATGCGATCCGGAGGCACCACGATGGGCGAGCTCGGCTTCACGTTCACGTGGTATGGACACTCCTGTCTCGAGATCGTGACCGAGGGCGGTCGCCTGATCCTGTTCGATCCCTGGTTCAGCAACCCGTCCTCGCCCAAGCCCGCAGCAGCGGTCGACCGGTGTGACGTGCTCCTCGTCTCACACGGCCATTTCGACCATCTCGACGTGGGCGACACCCTCGGCATCGCCAGCCGTCTGCGCCCCGCCTGGCCATGCATCCATGAGCTGAGCTTGTGGGCCGGACGACGCCTACCGGGCGGTATGGATCAGGTCACCGGCATGAACAAGGGCGGCACGTTCGACGCCGGCGGCATCGGCGTGACCATGGTCCACGCGGACCACTCCGCAGGTGACATCCTCGGCGACCCCGCAGCCGGCAGCCCGAGCTACGTCGGCGAGCCAGTCGGCTTCGTCGTCGAGCTGGAGAATCGGCGACGTGTCTACTTCGCCGGCGACACAGACGTCTTCGGCGACATGAAGCTCATCGCCGAGCTGCATCGGCCGGACGTCGCCTTCCTGCCCATCGGCGATCACTTCACGATGGGGCCGCGGGCTGCCGCGGCGGCGGTGGAGCTGCTTGGCGTGCAGACCGTCGTGCCGATCCACTACGGCACCTTCCCCATCCTGACCGGAACGCCGGACCAGCTCCGCCTCGAGCTCGCGGCGCGGGGGCTCGCCTCGGTCGAGGTCCTCGCTCCAGCGCGGGGCGACGCCACGAGCTAGGTTGCGCCGCTCCGGGTCCGGGCGCCGTCCGAGCGCCCTCCGCGTCAGGGGGCCGGACTGCTGCTCGGCGTGGGGCTGATGCTCGGCGTCGGGAGGTTCGTCGGGCCCGTCTGCCCATCGGCCTTGGCGCCGCCGGCCCACGGCGGCCGCCCCGGTCCGCGGATGACCTGATCGCCGATGGTGAAGACCGCGAAGTGGTCGGAGCCGGTCTCCTGGACCCCGGTCATGGTCACGCTCGTGCCGACGAGCGGCACCAGCGGGTTCGCATCGCCCCAGTAGCGCGGCGGACCGATGTCAAGGACGAGGGTCCCGGTGGCCGTTTGCAGCACATAGGCGGTCGTCCCGTCGGCCTCGGCCTGGACTGCGACCGTGCCGGTCTGCTCGGAGATCGCCTCGGCGACCTCGGGACCGCTCGCCTCCGACTGGCGGCGTTGCTCCTGGAGGGCGCGCTGGCGCTCCTTGCGCAGACGCTGCTGTTCCCGCTTCTCCGCCTGCCGCTGCTCGCGCTGCTGCTGCTTCTCCGCCTTCTTCTGCTGCCCGAACGCGTTGCCCTGCCCCGGCGAGGCGCCATCCCGGTCGGCGTCGGACTCGCCGCCACCAGGCAGGCTCGACGCTGCCACCGCGCCCGCCAGCAACAGGATCATGGCCAGGACACCGAGGAAGGCGATCAGGCCGTGGTGGTCCGCGCTCGGCGCGGGCTGGCTTGGCGGGGGCGCCGCGGATGCTGCGTCGTCCATCGGTTCGGGAGCGCTGGCTTCAGACACGAGAGCAGCATACGACCGTGACAACGGCCATGAGGACGATGTGGTGCCGCTGGACACCACAGTTTCGCGTCCGCGGTTCTTGGCTGATGCCGGCGGAGCGGGGGCTCGCCGACCGATGTTCAAGGTTGGTCGAGGACCAGGAATTTGTCGACGGCGACCATCGGTCGACCAGGGGTGCCCAGGACGCGGATCGACAGCACGTGAGGCCCTGGGACCAGACCATCGACGGTCAGCAGGAGTTGCACCGGCTTGAAGTGCACGCCCTTCGCATCGAAGCGGCCGACGTGCTGACCGTCCACCGAGACATCAGCACGCCCGCGGCCTGGCCCCGTCGGACCGATGATGGCGACCGCGGTGCCGTCGAAGGCAAGCGAAAGCTCGGCGCCCCGAAGCGTCGCGTACCGCGCTCCAGCGCCCGTATAGGCGGGGTGATGGGCGATCTTCCAGCCCTTCGTGACCCTCACGTCCGGGCCGGATTCTTCGTGTCTCGAAACGCGCACGGACGATGTCACCCAGGGCCCGGGAGCGCCGTCGCTGGCTCGTGCGCGCAGTTGGAGCGCGTAGTCGTGATCCGCGATCGCTGCCACCGTCGCGCTCCGCGACGTCTTCCGCGCAAGGTTGACGGTCTGATAGCTGCCACCGTCGCGTGCGACTTGCAGGTCGTAGCGCGAGACGCGGCTGCCGTCTGCGGGTGGTGTCCAGGCCACGTTCAGCTCGATGCCGCTCGACGTCAGGCGACGGCCCAGGGTCGCGGTCGGCGGGCCCATGGTCACGCCGACCGTCGGCGCGCTCGAGGGGCTGCTCGCGATCGGAGACGGAGATCCTGGCACCGGAGACGGAGTCCCAGCGACCGGAGACGGCGATCCGGCGTCGGCCGACGCCACGGCCTGGGACGGCCCGGCCACGGCCTGTCCGGGGGTCGCACTCGCCCGTAGCGCGGACGCGATGCCTACCTCCCGACCCAGGTCTGTCAGCTCGACGGCGACGGAACCGACGAGGAGGACGCACCCGAGCAAGACCGCTGCCATCGCCCACAGGCGACGGTGAGATCGCCCCTGCTCCTCGGGTACGCTGCCGACCACCACCGATGCAGCCGACGGCTCCGGCAGGGTGATCCGTGGTCTGACCGAACGAGAGGCGAGCGACGTTGCATGGCCTGGATCCGGCGGCGCGACCTCGTCGACGCCGGCCGATAGGTCGGCGATGATCATCGACACGAAGGCCCGGTCCGGATCAGGCGCCGGGACCGGCCCCGGCGCGGGCTTCCTGGTCTCCAGTGGCGGCGTCACGTCCGTGGATGGGGCAACGTCGCCCGGCGAAGTCAGGGGAGCCTCGACCTGCCAGTCCGAGCGTGCGCGCACCGAACCGCATTTGAGGCAGGACTCTGCACCTTCGAACGCCGATCGTCGCCATTCATGCTGACATGCGCTCGCGGCTGGCACGACCGAGGATGTCGGGCGAGCGCGCGGACCCGACGGCAGCGTGAAACGAGACGCCACGGTATGCGCATGGCGCCGCCATGTTTGCAGCCGTGTTGGGTGGTCCAAGGCCCCTCCCGGTACCGACAGCGGGCGGGAATCCTAGCACTCACGAATGGCGGCGACGGTCGTGCGAAGAATCAGCCGGCCTGGCTTCAGGACCTAGACGGCGAAGCCGAGTCGTTCCGCCACGGCGGCCATCGCCTCGCTCGCGGGTCGGTCCTGCGGCACCAGGAGCCGTTCGATGGCCGGCCCCGTGAATGCCGTCCTCAGGATCTCGTTCTCGCGCGTCGCCGCCGCCAGCAGCCTCGCCCGCCAGGCGGGGTCCGTGCCGATCTTGAGGCGGTCGCGCTGCGCGGCAAGGAGGCCGGCGGCCCACGCCGTGGCGTCGTCCACGGTCGCCGATCCATCCTGCATGTCGCCCGCATGCGCACCGCGCTCCATGAGGACGATACGCGCGATCGGGAGCGGACCGGGCACCCACCGCCCGCCGATGGCGGATCGATCGATGCCCAGCGAGGGCCTGACGTAGCCGCGTGTCGCGGCCGCCATCAACCGGCGGGCACGAAGCCGTCGCTGGAGGTCCCGCGGAAGCCTTGAGTATGCCTCGGGCACCGTCGTCTCGATGTCTGGATAGAAGCGCAGGCGACGTGGGAACGCGCTGCACCGGCCGGCGGCATCGACGAAGATCTGATCGTCGCCCAGGACGTCCCGGCCGGTCGCCGCGAGCCGAGCCATGAGCGTCGATTTGCCGGCCCCGGAGCGTCCCAGGATGAGCGTCACGCCACGCGCATCAGCGACGGCGGCGCTGGGCACCAGCGCCAGGCCTCGCTCGGCCGAGACGATCGAGATCATCGGCTCGACGATGTAGCCCTGGACCAGCGAGCGCGCGAACGCGCGCGGAGCGCCGACCAGCTCGATCGAAACCCGCGGGTCTACCGTTGCCGATGAAACGCGCACATGCCACGCGACGCTCTTGTGGCGTCCCCCGAACGTCACCGAATCGTCATCGGCGCCCGCCTCCGAGACTCCTCGGCGACCGAACCGGAACTCGAGTGTCCGACCGGTACGGTCCAGGATCTCGCGCGGGGCATACTCGCGCCGGAAGGCGTCGACGATCGAGCCGGGCCCGACGATCCCGGCATGGAGGCCGGGAGCGAACCCGAAGTCCGCCTCCGCCATCAGCCGAGGACGCGCAAGATCGCCTCGGCCACCGGGCGCGGATCGGTCGGGAATGGTGCGTGCACGGCGAGCACCGGGATGCCCGCGAGGGCCGAGCGCAGCAACGACGCGTCGGCCTCGATGGCGCGGTCCGTGATCGTCGAGGGCTCGACCCGACAGCAGGTAGGCGGCCCGCTGGTGGAGCCCGAAGTACGCTCGACGCTCGTAGCCTGCCGTGCGCGACAGGCGCTCGACGGCCTCGGCCGGATCCATCGGCTCGGCGTGCGGCTGCGTGCCGTCGGGGGCGGTGAGGAGCAGGCAGATGGCGCGCGTCGGCACCCGTCGGGTGGGATCGCTCGTGTCGTCGTAGGCCGCCCGAACCTCTTCGACCTCGAACGCCGCCCGATCCCCTATCGCCCCGGTCCGGCGCGCCAGATCTGCGACCATGCCCCGCGAGCGGGTCTGGGCGGGCCGGCGGCCCACGGGGTCGAGGACCATCGAGGCGACATTCGCGGCGGCGAACTGGACCTGTGATCGCCTGGTCACGCTGCGTCGAAGCCGCGGGAGGTACTCCAGGACCCAGCGACGGACGCCGACGCTGATGGGAAACGCAGACGACTGACCATCCTCTCCGAGCAGTGTCCATTTATCGGACAAGAAGCCCGCACCAAGCTCCATGAGGGCCAGGGCTGTCTCGGTCTTGCCACTCTCCGACCAGCCGGCGACCGCGATGCCAGCTCCGTCTTGAACGACCGAGGCCGCGTGGAGCGCGAGCGCGCGATGCTGGGTGGCGAAGGCGACCTGCAGCGCGGGGCGGATCGCCGATCGGAAGACGCGCCAGAGGGGGAAGCCGGACTCGTATTCGAATGTCACCGGCCGTCCCATCGTCGCGTCGGGGATGGCGCAGGCAAACCCATGCCAGAGGACATAGCAGCGCTCGCCGTCAGAGCCGGTCACGAGATCGTCGTCGGCGGCGCGCTGCAGCTCGTCAACGTGGACGGACCCGGCGGGCACCGCCGCGAGGGAGACGACCGGATCGATCGCCGCATCCGGCCGTGCGGCGAACGGAGCGAAGGACGACGCGAGGTAGCGGGCTGCCGCCGGATCGGGCGTCGCCAACGCGATCGAGCCGCGGCCAGAGAAGTCGATGTGCATGGCCGCCCAATCTAGCGGTTCGCGCGCCGATCGGCTTCTCGGCCTCCCGTCGCCGCAGGCAGTAGCATGGCAGACCCCGGTCTCTTCTTCTTTCGCATCGAGGTCCTCGCCCCGACGTGACGCTCGGCGTCTGCCACATCGGCCACCGACTTATCGCGCGGCACGTCGTCGGCACGATGCTGCTCGTCGCCACCATGGCGGCATGCGGCACGACACCATCGCAGGACGTCTCGGTGCCGCCAAGCAGCGCACCGTCTGTCGAGGCACCGACCGCCGAGCCGACGTCGGCCGCGGCGAGCCCGGCACCGCCCGTCAGCATCCTTGCCGCCGGCGACATCGGCGAGTGCGGCGGCAAGGGTGATGAGCGCACTGCGGCCCTGCTGGCAGCGAACGAGGGGACGATCCTCGCCCTGGGCGACCTGGCGTACGAGTCGGGCAGCACGAAGGAGTTCACCGACTGCTTCGGTTCGAGCTGGGGCGCACTCCGCGACCGGATGCGGCCCGTGCCCGGCAACCACGACTACCTGACGGCAGGCGCCGCGCCGTACTTCGCCTACTTCGGGCCCTCGGTCGGAGAACCGGGCCAGGGCTGGTACGCATACGACCTGGGGGCCTGGCGCGTCTACGCGCTCAACAGCAATTGCGAGGCTGTCGGGGGCTGCGGCATCGACTCACCGCAGGAGCGCTGGCTCAAGGAGGACCTGGCCGCCCATCCGTCGACCTGCATCCTCGCCTACTGGCACCATGCGCGCTTCAGCTCGGGTGTCGCTGCATGCCGACGATCCCCGTACCGACGCCCTCTGGCGGGCCCTCGAAGCAGCCGGTGCCGACGTCGTGCTGACGGGCCACGATCACGACTATGAGCGGTTCGCGCCGCAGGACCATCGCGGCGTGGCCAGTGCGACCGGCATCCGCGAGTTCGTGGTCGGCACCGGCGGCAGCGGCCTCCGAGCCATGGGCAAGATCGCCGCGACGAGCGAAGCCCACATCGCTCGTGTCTACGGCGTCCTATCGATGCAGCTGCGAGCCGATGGCTACGACTGGGCGTTCCTGCCGGTCGAGGGTCAGACGGCCACGGACGCGGGGTCCGGGCAGTGCACACCGATCCCGGCGCCGGTCGGCGCCACGACGGACGGCCCGCGCACGATCCACGTGTCGAGTGCCGGCGATGACGCTGCAGACGGCAGTCCCGATCGTCCCCTGGCATCGATCCAGGCAGCCATCGATGTCGCCACACCGGGCTCGACGATCCGGATCGGTGCTGGTGACTACGGGTCCTTCTTCGTCGATCGGCCCGGTCTGACGATCATCGCCGATCCGGGCGAGCGACCCCGCGTCCATGGTCCGATCCAGTTCCGCGGCGTCCGCGATGTCCGCCTGCAGGGCCTCGACGTCAGCGGCGTCACGAATCAGTACGAAGCCGGGGTCGATGTCCGGGGCTCGATCGGCGTCGCCCTCAGCGACCTCCTCGTCCATGGCAACAGCTTCGGCATCGAGATCGCCGATTCGTCCGCCGTGACCGTGACTGACTCCGAGATCACCGACAACGCCTCGGGGGTCGAGATCCATGGGCCGAGTCAGGGCACACGGATCGAGGGCAACCGGATCCACGCGAACCAACGAGACCTTGACAAGTCGCGCGGTGGGACCGGTGTCAACCTGTACCTGACCGACGGCGTGACCATCGTCGGCAACGAGATCTCGGACAACCACACGGTCGGGCGTGGCGACGGCGTCGGCGTCGAGGTCTACGGCTCGAGCGGGCTGTCCATCCTCGACAATCGGTTCCATGGCAACCTGGATGTGCTCGAGACCGGCACGGACAAGGACCACGCCTGCGGCGACCTGAGCATCGTCGGCAACGTGGCCTGGGCAGAGGGTGCCGGGGAGCAGCACGGCATGATCCTGCGCTGCGCGGCGCACTCGGTGGTGGCCAACAACACGCTCGTGGATCTCGATCTCTTCGCCTTCGACGTCAGCCATCGGCACGGTCCCTACGGCGCATCCGTCGACGGACTGCGGATCATCAACAACATCGCGGCCGGTGGTCGGGCATTCAGCATCGACAGCCGGCTTCCGAAGTCCGTGGTCATCGATCGCAACCTGGTCCAGCGTGGGCGGCGGGCGACCTACGGAACCTGGCTTGCGTATGTCAGCGGCCATGGCAACACGCGCCGTCTCGCCGAGCTGCGACGCTGGACCGGCTTCCAGCGCCATGGCATCAGCGGCGATCCGATGTTCATGGATCCGGCGGCACACGACTTCACGCTCCGGGCGGGATCACCGGCGATCGACAAGGGTGCCCAGGTGGCGGACAGGGAATACAGCGGCAGCGCCCCCGACATCGGAGCTGCCGAGTACGCGCCCTGAGGTACGGTGGATCCAGCGGCGACCCGGCGTTCAGCCTTCGGGAACGGGGCTAGCGTCGGGAACGAGCCCGATCCAGGCGGCCGGATCGGTCAGCTGGCGCAAACGGACGACCGCCACGAGCGCCACGGCCGCTTGGACCACGAGCCAGGCGACGGCCATCCCGACGAGTCCGCCGGTCGGCGCGACCAGGGTCGGGATCACGATGGACGCAGCCGCGTCGACGGCCCCGAGGATGATCGCCTCGCGTAGTCGTCGCCGTGCCCGACAGAGCGAGAAGTAGGCCAGGATGAACGTCAGCGGCACGAAGCCGATGAGCAGGATCCGCAGCGGCGCTTCGGCCGCGGCCACGTATGCCTCGCCGAGCAGTCCCAGGATCGGCCCGGCCAGCGCGGCTACCAGCAGTGCTGCCAGCGCGCCGAGGCCGAGAGAGGTGCGGATGCCGTCCCGGACGATCTTGGCGGTACGCTCCGGTGCCCGCGCGATCTCCGCAAAGGAGGTCATGCCGATCTGGATGGGGATGATGAAGACGACCCAGGCCATCATCCAGGCGGCATACCAGGCAGCGTTGTCGGCCGGCGACAGGAGCTCCACGACGATCACCGGCAACACGAACCCCGGCGCCCGCTCGGCCAGCGTCAGCGCATAGTTCGGCAGGCCGACCTTCACGACATCGCGGCTGAGTTCCAGGTCTGCGACCGGCCGATAGCGGTAGTGGTCGACCACTCGACGCATCGTCCAGAGCCCGCCGAAGGCGGTCACCAAGCCACCTGCGACCCAGGCCGCAAAGATGGCCAGCGAGGTGGCGCCCGTACCGCTCAGGCCGATGACCGCCACGGTCGCCAGCGTGACGATGCCGGCCGCCACACCGCGAACCATGACCAGGACGCCATGGCGGCGAGCCGTCGAAGCCTGGTCGAAGAGGACGCCGAGCGTGCCGCACACAGCGAGCGACAGGAAGAGCAGCGCGTAGACGGGTTCGGCGGCGACGACCCGCAGCTCGGTCAGGAAGGTGCCCGCAAAGGCAAGAAAGCCGAGGCCCGCCACGAGGCTCGAGACGCTCAGCACCGTGATGGCCACGTCGAGGAGGCGATCCGACCGCTCACCGTATCGAGGCAGGAGGGTGATGATGGCTGAGCCGATGCCAAGCAAGGCGAGCTGAGCGCAGAGCGTCACCGCGGCCACCGCACCGGACGCCAGACCGAAGTCATCGACGGAGTAGAGGCGTGCTGCCACGACCCAGGACAGGAAGCCGAAGCCCATCACGGCGACCTTGCCCGCGACGAGCGAGATCGAGCTGACCAGCACGTCGCGCGCCGCTGGATCCACGGACGCGCCGAAGCCGGCCCGTCCGCGCAACCGTGCGATCAAGGTCATCGCGGCCGATCCGTCTGTCGACGGAGCAGCTCGCCGAGCATGGCCGTCGTGTTGAAGAAGGCGAAGGTGTAGTAGTACGGGATCCATCGTGGCTGCCCACGAAGCAGCGCGAGCATGATGCCGCGAGCGCCCGCGGCCGCCGGCAGCAGGAGGAGTCGGGCACCCCGCCAGCCATGCTTGCGGACCATCCGGGCGAGGCCCCTGCCGTCAGCCTGGAACTGGCCCATGGCGAACTCGAAGGTGTCGCCGAAGCGATGTCGCACGACAACGTCGCGCGAGACGCCGGCGAGGTCGCCAGCTTGCGCGAGGCGCCATCGGAGCTCGATGTCCTCGCCCGACTCGAATGCGTCGTCGAAGCCGTGCTCGAGCAGTGCCTGGCGGTCGAAGATGGTCGCCACCAGCCCGAACCAGTACCGACTTCGCCCTGTCCGATGATGCTCGGTCAGGGCCTGGCCCCAGTAACCAGGCCCGGCCTCGGAGTCGAGCCCGGCCTGCAGGGCCGTGTAGCCTCCGCGCTCGAACTCCGCCAGCAGAGCAGCCAATGAGCCATCGGGCAGGATGACGTCGGCATCGACGAGGGCGACGAACGGCGTCGTCGCCGCCTGAGCGCCGATCGACCGGGCGACCGGCAGGCCCCGGCCCTCGTCGCTCAGGATCCGGTCTGTGTAGCGCCTGGCGATCTCGAGCGTGCCGTCGGTCGAGAGCCCGTCGACGACGATGATCGCCGCTGGGCCCTGGCGCGCCACGGAGTCGAGGCAGGCGTCCAGGATCTCCTGGGCGTTGCGCACGGGCACGACGACCGTGATGGTCGGCAACAAGACGTGCCGGTCGCGGTCGAGGCCACGCGCGGCGCTGGGATGCATGTCGGCCATCGGATCCGTGGTCATCGATCGGTGAAGCGGGCGATCATCGCGTCGTCATTCTGGAAGACGACGCTGAACTTGCCGGTCCCCAACAAGTCTTGGCGAAAGGCCGCCCATGCCCCCGGCTTGGCGCCCAGGATCATCTCCGCGTAGGCCTGCTGACTGCGCGTCAGGATGAGGTAGACGTTGCCCTCGAAGAGGCTCATGTCGCCGATGGTCCGTTGGAGATCGCCGAAGGAGGTGTCGTCGCCGGATGGCTTGTAGTGATACTGCTCATACCGCGTGTTCTTCCACGGCAGGTTCGGTGTCAGGGCGTAGAACAAGGAGCCCTCGGGAGCGATCCGGTAGAGCTCGCTCACGGCTGCCACCTCACCGGCTGTGAAGTATTCGAGCCGCTCGTTGCCATAGCGCGTCAGCATCAGCCCGCTCATGAGCGCGAACCCGAGGACGCTGACGACCGCGACGGTGTAGACCGAGGTCCCGCCCGCTGGACGGCTCTTCGGGAGAACGGCGCAGGCGATGAAGAAGGCCACGAACGGCAGCGCGAAGAAGTAGATGCGGAGCAGCATCTCGCCGCCATACGCCTGGACCAGGAAGAGCGGGAATGGCGCCACGGCCAGGGCGGCCGCGGTCACATCCCAGCGACCTTGGAACAGTCGCCGCAGGACACCGACGGCGGCCAGCGCCCAGACGAAGAAGGTCGCCCCGATCCGGATGTAGATGACCATGACGTGGTCGGGGCTGCCCTGCAGGCGACTCGTCAGGTTGGCGGCCAGCGATTCTGCCAGGGCACCGACGTAGCCGGCGACATTCTGGAAGTGGCCGATCAGGAAGGCGACCGCCAGGAAGGTCACCCAGGCGGTGATGGCCATGATCATCAACACGGGCAGTGTCGCCCAGGGCACCCGCCTGAGGATGACCAGGGCCGCGGTGCCGGCGACGATGAAGAATGGCGTCAGCTGGTGAGAAGCGACGACGAAGGCAAAGACGACGAGGAGCACGGCCATCAGCGCTGAGCGTCGGACCGGACTGAGCGTGGCAGCCGGCATCGGGCCGACGTCGAGGATGCGTGCGAGGAGCTGGCGCGCGTGGTAGAGCCGACCTTCCTCCACGTCGCCCGACGGTACCGCGAGCACGCCGTGGCCGAGCCAGCGGAGAAGCACGGCGATCACGGCCAGGAACAGGAAGAAGCCGACGGCCTGTGGCGCGAAGTAGTCCTGTCCGATCCAGTCGGCCAGGTAGAACAGCCAGATCGAGAGCCAGATGATGCGCCGGTCATCGGTCAGCGCGGAGATGACGAGGAGGAGCGGCAGCAGATAGAGCAGGTTGAGCCAGACCGGTGCCCAGGTGGCGAGGCCGACGAGGTCGGTCACGCCGGTCACGGCGGCCAGGAAGGCGACCAGCCCGAAGAGGCCTGGCCAGTTGTGATAGGCGTCGAGGTTGGGCTGGACGGTGCCGACGCGGCCCATGAACTCGACCAGCCCGAGATGGCGCCACGCGGGCGAGAACCGGAGCCCGCCCTCGATGGCCGGAGCGACCCCATCGAGCATCACGATGGTCAGGACCACCAGCCCGATGGCGAGCCACGTCGGGAACGTACCCCGCCCGATCATGGCAGCGAAGGCGACGGCGACCAAGGCCAGCCCGAGGTACATGGCCGGCGGCAGGACCGAGACGAGGCCAAGATCGTTGACCGGGCCGAGGTCGACACGCGTCATGAAGCCGAACCAGACCAGGGAGCCGGCAGCGGCGATGCCAACGAGCCCGAGCCAGAGCAGGCCGTCGTCGGGCAGGGCCTGACGCCAACGCGCGAGCGGCAGGGTCTCGTCAGCCGCGGCGGCGGCGTCGTAGCGTGCGGTCAGGTCCCTGGTCCTCCGACGGCAGCGGGCGGCGAAGCCACCTGCTGCCGAGTCTGTCACGGCCCCTGGGTCACCAGGACGTCGTCTGCGACCAAGGTGAACGTCTGCCTCGATGTGTCGTTGCCGATCTGGATCGTCCGAACCCCCGACGAACCGAGATTGGCGTTCGTCGCCGTCAGGATCTTGGTGGCGCCCAGCCACAGTTCGACCGTGCTCGACCCGGTGCCCGCGCTGATGACGTGGACCTTGAGCCTGCCCCAGCTGTTGAGCGCCAGCAGCGCACTCGACTGGTAGCGGTTCGTCCCGTCGGTCGCCCACAGCTGGCCGTTCGTCAAATTCTGGCGATAGACCGTCAGCAGCCTGACGCTCGACGCGTCATACAGGCGGAACAGGGGCACGTTGCCGCCGCTCGCTCCTTCTTGCTGGACCTGGAAATCAGCGGCCACGCTCAGGTCGCTATAGCTGGCGCCAAGGTTCTTGCGCGCGTAGGCCGCAGACGATGTGTTGGCGGTCTCGGAAAGACGTGCAGCGTAGGCACCCGTCTTGACGGTCGCACTCTGGACGGTCGCCGATCCGTCGCCGCCGACTGTCGGTGCCCATCCCGCCGCCGGCGCGAAGTTGCCGCTCTCGAAGCCATCGCTGAAGACCGAGGACGAGCTGACGTCGACCGTCCAGGTCCGGCTGGCCGGGCTGCCATCGGTGTTGCCGGCCGGGTCGGTCGCCTTGACGTCGAACGTGTGGGACCCGTTGACCAGCGCCGTGTACGTCGCCGGCGAGGAGCAGCTCGAGAAGCTGCCCCCATCCAGCCGACAGGCGAACGTCG
The DNA here is from genome assembly GCA_963777975.1 of uncultured Chloroflexia bacterium. Lineage (GTDB taxonomy): Bacteria > Chloroflexota > Limnocylindria > Limnocylindrales > CSP1-4 > CSP1-4. Next base: position 438,998 of record CAVZSO010000003.1, read on the forward strand.
AGCCAGCCTGCGAGGCATGGAAGGTGAACGTGGCGCTCGAGCTGCCCACGGTGCCGTTCGGGCCGGTGTCGATGATCGTGTCCGGCGCGGTGTTGTCGACCGTCACGCCATGTCGAGTCGTCGGCGGAGTTGGTCGACGTGTCGACGGCATGCGCGGTGACCGTCACCGAGCCGTCGGCGGCAGCAGAGGCGTATCCCAGGTTGCCGCGTAGGGCGAGGTCGGGTCGCTGCCGACGACCTGGCCGCCGACCAGGAAGTCGACGTGGTCGACGGCCACGTCGTCGCTGGCGGTCGCTGTCATCGAGACCTGGCCGCCCACGAAGGCGCCGTTGGCCGGGGCGGTCAGCGTGACGGTCGGCGGTGTCGTGTCCGGCGCCGAGCTGTCGACGGTCCAGGTCTGGGCGGCCGGCGATGCCGTCCGTGTTGTTGGACGCGTCCGTGGCACGGACGCTGGAATGTGTATGAGCCGTCAGCCAGCCCGCTGTAGGTCTTCGGTGAGCTGCACAGGGCGACCAGCCGCCGGTGCCAGCTTGCATTCGAACGTGGCCGGCGTCTCGGTCGAATGGAAGGTGAAGGTCGCCGTCGAGCGTCAGCACGGTCCCGCTCGGGCCGGAGTCGATGATCGTGTCGGGCGGCGTCGTGTCGGGCGGCCCGAGGTCGATCTTGTTGTGCAGGTAGAACTTGCTGTGGTCATCGCCCGCGATGACGACGAGGCCGCTCGCTCCGTTGACGTTCTGCTTCGTCGAGCTCGGGTTGTTGATCGTCGTGTCGCTCGAGCTCTGGATGAACGGCGTGCCCTTGCCGGACGGGAAGTTGATGTTGTCGATGCTCGACGTCTTCGTGTAGACGATCCCGCCGGAACAGCATGGCGCCGCGGCGAAGACATGGAGCATCCGGTTGTCGGTGTCGATCAGGAGGATGGCGCGCGTCTCGTTGTCCGCGACCGTCCAGACGGTATGCCGTTCCCAGTTGCCGTTCGGCTTGAGCACGAGCAACAGCTGGAGAGGGGCGCTGCCGGCGTTGAGCGAGGTCTTGGTGACCGCGTAGACCCGGCCGGTCGGGTCTGCCGTGAGCTGCTTGAGATTGAGATGGTCGTCGGCGTACTCGGGCTGCCTGGACCGCCGTGTTGGCGACCCAGTCCGAAGCGCCATCGCCGGCACCATCGACGTGGGTGCCCCAGTACATCGCCCAGTCGGTCGGGTTCTGGTTGCTCCACATGACGCCGATCTTGCCGTCGAAGGCGACGATCGAGGAGATGTCGTCGGAGATCAGGTTGTCGGCCCCGGGCAAGGGGATGACGTAGGGTGCGATCCAGGTCGTCTGCGCGGCACCCGACGCTGTGGTGACCCAGACCTTGTTGTCCTGCGTGAAGGTGACCCAGGCGACTCCCGTCGTATCCGTCTCGAGGACGACCGCCTCCACCCCGCCGGTGGAGACGGTGACCGGGAAGCCGGAGTCGAGCGAGTAGGTCTTGGTCGAGCTGTTGTACGAGAAGCGCCAGACCTTGACGCTCGACGCGGCGGTCGTCGCGTACACGGCGCTGGCCACGTAGAGGTGCTCGCCGTCCCACTTGGCGTCGCTCCATGCCTTCGGCCGCGTGTCGACCACGCGTGCCCGTGTCGGACCACGTCTGCGTCGCCCAATCGAGGCGGTAGATGTGGTACGTCTTGGAGGCGCTGTTGAAGAGGTTGCCCCACCAGATGCCGTCGTTGAACCAGAGCTTGCTCTGCGGCTTTTCGCCGGTCGGCGCGGAGGCGCCCGTGTACGAGAAGTCGCGGTAGCCGGCCGTCACGGGCGCCGCGGCGGTCGTCGCCGGCAGCACTCCGGACGCGGCCAGCACGAAGCCGAGCGCGGCAGCCGTGGTGACCGCCCGCCGGCGCATCGACACCCCAGTCATCCCCCAGTGCATGACCCGCCTCCAAGCCGCTCTCTATCGTGGCCTCGGTGCCTCCGCGGCCTTCGCATCGTCGTTCATCCCTGGACCCTCACATTGTCGACGAAAAGATCGAACTCCTGACCTGTCGAATCGTTCCCGATCTGGATGTCGCGGACGGCACCGACCTCGAAGGGCACGGTGTCCTGGTAGACCAGCTGGCCATCGACCCGTAGCTGCAGCGTCGAGCCGCCGAGGCTGGGCACGAGGGTGGCTTCGACGCGCGCCCAGGTCTGCAGGTCGATCTTGCCATCGGTCGCAGCGTGGACGTCGCCATGGCCCACCCAGACGCGATCGGAGCGCTGGTTCTGGCGGTAGATCGTGACCAGCCGCTCGCCCTTGGCATCGAAGAACCGGAGGATGGGCGCGTTGCCACCCGCAGCTCCCTCGGCTGCGAATCGCACATCCAAGCCGACGGCCAGCGTTGGTACCGGTTCCGCGAGGTGGAGGTTGGCCGTCGCCGACGAACCCTTGGCCGCCGTCGCAGCCAGGTGACCGCCCCACGCGTCCGAGCGCCCCTCGCCGAGCTCGGCCCGGGCGATCGCGTCAGCCGATGTCTTGACGCTCGTCCAGCCGTCCATGCTGCCGCTCTCGAAGCCGTCCTCGAAGATGACCCGCGTGATCGCCGCCGACGCTCCCGGCACGGACGATGGTGCCGGCACCGCGCCAGCGACCGCCGCCGGTGGTGCGACCTTCGGACCGCGCAGGTAGAGGCTGTTGTGCAGGTATCTGTTCGACTCGTCGTCCGAGGCGATGACCAACAGGTCGGTACCCGAGCCGAGGTTCTGGCGCGTGGACGTCGGGTTGTTGATCTTCCCGTTGGGACCGGCGTCCATGAAGGGCAGACCGGCACCGGAGGTGAACGTGAGGTCATCGAGGCTCGACGACTTGAAGTAGATCCGACCACCCGAGCAGCACGGGCCGCTGGTGAAGACCAGGGCCTGTCGGTGCTCCTGGTCGATCATCAGCAGCGGCCGCGTCTGGTCGTCGCCGACTCGGCTGACGACATGCTGGTCCCACGTGCCGTCGGCCTTGAGCACGAGCAGCATCACCAGCGGCCGATCCGGTTTCGCGTCAGGCGTGTCGTTGAGGGAGGTCTTGATGACGGCCATGACCTTGCCGGCGGGATCGTCGTGGAGCGCCTTGAGATTCATGTGGTCGTCGGCCAGTCCGGGCCCCTGGATGGCGGTCGAGAACTGCCACGTCTGATCATCGTCGCCGTTGCGGTGTGACGCGAAGTACATCGCGCCATCCGTCTGATCGCTCCACATGACGCCCATCGCACCGTCATAGGCCACGACCGCGGAGATGTCGTCCGGCGTGAGGTCGGCCGACTGCGCGATGGGCAGCGGGAACGGCTTCGTCCAGTCGAAATCGGTCCCCAGCGAATGGGTCACGTAGACCTGCTGTCCGCGTGTGTAGGTCACCCACAGCTGGCCATCGGCGCCCTTGTCGGTCACGAAGGTTTCGGCGCCGCCATCGGTGATCGCAAAGGGGAAGCCACGGTCGAGGTGGAACTCGCGTCGCGCCGTGTCATAGCTGAACCTGGAAAGGAGCGCGCGGTGCTTCGATGACGTCGGATCCGTGCCACCGCTGACGGTGTACAGGTGGCTCCCATCCCAGACCACGTCGGCGCGCGAGGCGTTCCGGTCATCGACCATCTGGCCGGTCGAGACCCACTGGTCGGCCTCCCAATCGAAGCGGTAGATCATGTAGGCATCGCGGCTACGGTCGAAGAGCACGCCCCACCACGAGCCATCCGTCACCCAGAGCTTGGCGGCCTCGGGCTTGCGACCGGTCGGCGCCTTGACGCCGTTGGCCTGGTAGGAGAAGTCGAGGGAACCCACGACTTTGGTGACGGCGCGAGTCGCCTGTTGAGCCGGCAGCATCGAAGGCAGCGCCAGGGCTGCGAGGATGGCAGCGAAGACCAACACCGCGAAGACGCGTGGCGCCGTCCGGCGCAGCCGTCGCCGGGCGCCATCGACACCGTCTCGAAAGCGCTCGCGCGTATGCTCCGAAACGCGCCGTTGCGTGGATGCACCGCTCTGAGCCTGGGACCGCACCGGGGAGGATCTGGCGAGGCGCTCGACGCTCTCGACCGATCCCGTTGACCTGGACCGACGGCGTGGGCCGTCGGCGGAAGATGCCGTCAAGGTCGACGAGACTCCTGAGCCTGCGGGTCCGCAATCATCGCACGTCAGCCCCATCGGTACCAGTCCCTGGCCAGGACCCCGTCCTGGTACCCGGCGAACCCGACGGTCCGGGCACCGACCGTCGCTCCGGTCACCAGACCCATGCACACCGAACCACCCCGGACGGATGGCGTACGGCGCCCCGGACCGGACGACTTCGCCCCTCGTATCGGCCGCGCTCGGCTGTCAAGGTCGGGTTCCGCGGCTCACGGAGGATCCGTCGCAGGCATGCCTCGGATGCGGGCCACCGAGCGAGGTAACGACCCATGGACGATCAGCCACGCCTTGGTCGAAAGTCCGCCGACCGTCCGACACCCGAGCGCCTCGTCCGTCGGGCATCCCTGGGACTCGTCGTCGGCGTCATCCTGGTCATCGCCTTGGCGCCCATCGGCATCCAGGCGGCCGACTCGACGACCGCGGCCGGACGGGCTTCGGGTCAGACCAGGCTGCGGGACCCGCACCGTGCGGCGGCCAAGAGCCCCGGCGCCGGCAAGCATCCTCGACCGAGCCCGACACCCAAGAGCACGACCGTCCCTGCGTCGACACCGACGATGGTCGCTCCGCCGACGCCGTCCCCCACTCCATCAGCTACGGCCTCGGCATCCCCCCTGCCGACGCCTGCGGCTCCGGCCGCGGGCCCTTCGCGGTTCGTCTCGACCACGGGCTCCGATGGGGCGGATGGCTCGGCGAACGCTCCGTGGCGGACGATCCAGCATGGCGTCGACGTCGCCCCGACCGGAACGACCATCGTGGTCGGCGCGGGGACCTACCCTGGCTTCAGCGTCACTCGGCCCGGCCTGACGGTCGAGGCCGCCCCTGATCAGCAGGTGGTCGTGGCCGGTGGCACGTACGTGGTCCTCGTGCGCGGCACGAGCGACGTGACCATCAGGGGCCTGGTCGTCAAGGATGCGCCTGACCTGTGGGGCTCCGGCGTACGAGTCGAGACGAGCGTGCGGGTACGGATCGAGTCCAACCTCATCCGCGACAACCACAGCTTCGGCATCAAGGTCAAGGATGCGACCGCGGTCATCATCGACGACAACGAGATCACCAAGAACGACACGGGCATCGAGCTCAGTGGGGCCGTCGCAGGCGCGGTCGTGAGCGGCAATCGCATCCATGACAACGATCGCATGGTGACCAGCAGCCGCGGCGGTAACGGGATCGTCTTCACCACGACGACCGGCGCCATCACCGTGGTCGGGAATCGGATCTGGGGCAATCGAGCGCCGCACCTTTCCGACAGCGGGTACGACGGCGGCGCATTCGAGGTCTACGGGGCCTCCGACCTGCGCATCGAGGACAACGTCGTCTGGGACAACAACAACGTCATGGAGACCGGTACGGATGGCACGGCTCCCTGCGCCCGTCTGACCTTCATCCGAAACGTCGCTTACGGCGCGGGCACCGTCGCGGGCGAGACGACCGGGCTCATCCTGCGCTGCGCATCGGACAGCCTGTTCGCCCACAACACGCTCGATGGTCTGGACGACTACGCGTTCTACGTCGCTTCAGGCGGCGCATACGCGGGCTCCATCGCCGGCCTGCGGATCGAGGACAACATCGTCTATCGGGGCCGCGCGTACAGCCTGACCTCCGGGCTGCCAAGCAGCCTGGTCATCGACCACCAGCTGGTCCGACCGGGTGGCAGCTCGGCGACGTATGCGACCCACGTTGCCTACGTCGCTGGACACGGCAACACCGACAGCCTCGCCGAATTCACGAGCTGGACGGGTCTTGACATCCACGGCATCCAGGCCGACCCTCGATTCCTCGATGCGGATGGACGTGACTACCGACTCACTTCGACCTCGCCGGCGATCGACGTCGGCGTCGACGTGACGGGGGCTGCCTATGTGGGCGTCGCGCCAGACCTGGGCCGGTTCGAGTACGCACCCTGACCATCGGCGCGGTCGCGCGTTCGCCTACGCAAGACGGCCTAGTGGACGGCGCCGCCAGCCCGGGACATGCTGCCCGCCCCCATGAAGCGATCGATCGCCTTCTTCACCGCGCTCGCCGGATTGGCCGCTTCGGCCAGGCTGGCGCTTCGTCACGCCGACGACGCAAGGAACGAGTCGCGGCTCCGGGCACGGTACGGCCTGGGCCAGGTGGAGGCGAAGCAGCTCTACCAGACAGCTCGGCGCGAGGGCTTCGGCTACGCGGCCCAGCGTCTCCTCCGAGATCACGGACACGCATCCGGGGAGGATGAGCAGGGGCCGACCGAGCCCTGACGACGACGCCTGTGGGTGGTGCGCCAAGGCATCACTATCTGGCCCCGTATCGGGGCGGTTGCGGGGCGGGCATGTACAGTTCTCGCCCGTGCATACCGTACCCATCCCGACCATTCCGACCATCTCCGTCGTCATCTGCGCATACACCGAGGCGCGCTGGGACGACCTCGTAGCGGCCATCGCCTCGTGCCAGACGCAGCTTCGGCCTGCGCATGAGGTCGTCGTCGTCATCGATCACAACCCAGCCCTTCTCGAGCGGGTCGCGCGTGAGCTGAGCGGCATCGTCCTGACGGAGAACATCGAGCAGCGGGGCTTGTCCGGCGCTCGAAACAGCGGCCTGCGAATGGCCACCGGAGACGTCGTGGCCTTCATCGACGACGACGCCTTCGCTGACCCACATTGGCTCGAGGCGCTCGCATCCGGCTACGACGATCCGACGGTCATGGCCTGTGGCGGCACGATCGATCCCGTTTGGGAACGCGGCCGACCAGCATGGTTCCCGCTCGAATTCGACTGGGTCGTTGGTTGCACCTACCTCGGGATGCCGCGCGCACGCGCCACCGTGCGCAATCTCATCGGCTGCAACATGTCGTTTCGGATGTCGGTCTTCGATGAGATCGGCGGCTTCGCCCACAGCGTCGGGCGCCTCGGGACACGGCCGCTGGGCGGAGAAGAGACCGAGATCTGCATCCGAGCACGGCAGCGTTGGCCGGACAGGGTGATCGCCTTCGAGCCTTCTGCCATCGTCCATCACCGCGTGCCCGCGGCGCGCACGACCGTCAGCTACTTCCGCTCGCGGTGTTACGCGGAGGGCCTCTCGAAGGCCATGGTCGCGCGGCTCGTGGGCAGCGAGGATGCACTCTCGACGGAGCGAGGGTACGCTGTCCGCGTGCTTGGTGGCGGAGTGATCCGCGAGCTCCGGACGGCCGTCGGAGGCCGGCAGCTGGCGGCCGTCGAGCGCGCGGCAGCGATCGCCTTCGGGCTCGCCGTGACCACGGTCGGGTTCATCGTGGGCGCCGTATCGATCCGCCGCGGACGTCTCGCCCTCGCGAACGAGCCATGACCGCGACCATCACCCAGATCGCCGTCGACAACCTGGCCGCCACGCCGGGTCAGGCACTCGCCAGCGCCGCCGGCGGGATCCTCATCGCGTTCCTGCTCGCCCTGATCACCGTACGGCTCCTCCTGGTCGTGGCCGACACCGACCGCGGTCGCGCCGTGCGCGCCGTCGTCGACCTGGCCATCACACCGATGCTGGCGGCCGCCGCGCTGCTCCTGCTCGGCCGAATGTTGGAGATCCTGCCGATTGGCTGACACGGATGCCACGATCAAGGTCACGGCGCACCGAAACCCTGGGATAGAGATGGCACTCCCATCGACACCTATCGCGCTCGAAGGGCAGGACCAAGGAGCTCACGTGAGCCGCCGAGCGGCGAGCGTCTACGCGCTGACGGCCACCATCTTGATCGTCGCCCAGCTGTTGGTCGTCTTCGGCGAGGTGGCGGTCGCCGAACTCGCGCAGATCGCGGTCTTCGTCTTCCTGGCAACGGCCTACCTCGCCTGGCGGAAGGAGCCAGAGAGGGACCTCATGCTGGCGCTGGCGGTGTTGCCGTTGGTCCAGCTTCTGAGCCTTGCGCTCCCGACCCGACTCGTTCCGACGTTGCAGTGGTTCGTGATGATCGGGGTGCCGACCTACCTGCTCTTGGTCATGGCCTCCTATCGGCTCCATCTCCGACCGAACGAGATCGGCCTGCGACTCACGCGCTGGCAGCCCCAGGCACGGGTCGTCCTGTTCGGCGCCGCACTCGCCATCCCGGGCTACATCATCCTTCGGCCGGCGCCATTGGTCGCCGACCCGACCCCGCTCAACGTGGCAACGGCGGTCGTGATCGTGGCCGTGTTCGGCG